>JAWVFJ010000047.1:0-179074 GCA_033856275.1 Solirubrobacterales bacterium | reverse complement strand
GGACGCGATGCTCAACCTGGTCCGCCGCTACGCCCGTAGCCACGGGCCGTTTCCAACCGAGCAGCTCGCCAATCGTCTCGGCGTCGATGTCACCCCGGCGCTGAAGCAGCTCGAGCGCGCGGGCGAGCTCGTCCGTGGCGAGCTGCTGCCCGGCGGCTCAGAGCGCGAGTGGTGCGACTCCGACGTGCTGCGCCGGGTCCGGCGCGCCAGCGTCGCCGCGCTTCGCCACGAGGTCGAGGCGGTCGACCCGGCCGAGCTCGCGCGCTTCCTGCCGTCCTGGCAGAACGTCGACGTCCACCGTCCCGCCGGCGCCGGCATCGATCGCCTGCGCGAGGCGCTGGTGCCGCTGCAGGGCATCGTCCTCACGCCGAAAGTCTGGGAGGCCGATGTGTTGCCGCGCCGCCTCGGCGCCTACTCGCCCACCTGGCTCGACGAACTCTGCACCAGCGGCGAAGTCGTTTGGATCGGCGCCGGTGCCCGTGGCCGCAGTGACGGTCGCGTCGCCCTCTACTTCCGCGACGACGTCCGTCTCGCGGGCCCACCGCCGACCAACGTGAAGTTGGAGAAGCCGGAGGGAGAGGTCCACGAGGCGATCCGCGAGCGCCTGGCCGCCGGCCCCGCCTTCTGGCTCGACCTGGTGACCGATCTCGACCATCCGGCGGAGGCGCTGCACGGCGCCCTCTGGGATCTCGCCTGGTCCGGCGAGGTGAGCAACGACGCCTTCTCGCCACTGCGTACGCCGCGCTTGCGAGCGGCGCTCCCGCCCGAGCAGCGCGGCCGTCGCTTTGCTCGCCGCAGGGCTGCCGGCGCCGCGGTGCAGGGCCGCTGGTCGCTGACCGCGCCGCTCTTCGAGAACGCTCCCGCCGCCGGCCCGCGCCTGCGCGCCCAGGCCGAGCTGATGCTGGAGCGCTACGGCATCGTCACCCGCGAGACGGTCCTGGCCGAGGGCATTCCCGGCGGCTTCTCCACTCTCTACGCCGAGCTCGGAAACCTCGAGTTGCTCGGCACCGCTCGCCGCGGCTACTTCGTCGAGGGCCTCGGCGGCGCTCAGTTCGCCCTGCCCGGCGCGGTCGAGCGACTGCGCTCTCTGCCCTTCGAGGACGGCTCGTTCCTGCTCCTCTCCGCCGTGGACCCGGCCAATCCCTACGGGGCCTCGCTGCCGTGGCCGAAACCGGCGGCCAACGAGCGTCGCCGGCCGGCCCGCGCCCCCGGTGCCTATCTGCTGATGCGCGATGGCGCCCCCGTGCTCTACGTCGAGCGCGGCGGCCGCGGCATCCTCCGGCTAGCCGAGATGAGCGAGGAGGAGCTGGCAAGCGCCGTGCAGGCCCTCGCGCGAGCGGTCAGCGACGGCCGCCTGCCCAAACTGGCGATCGAGCGGTTCGACGGCGACCCGGTGATCGGCTCCGGCCAAGAGGACCTCCTGCTCGGTGCCGGTTTCAGCCGCGGCCCCCGCAAGCTGACCCTCGCTGCCCGCTGAGCGTCGCCAAGCGCGATAATCGACGGGATGGCAGATCGTGAGGAGGGGTCGGGGCCGGTCGAGCTGCTACGCAGCGTGCCGCTGTTCTCCGACCTCGAGGCGGCGGAGCTGGAGCGCTTCTCGCGAGTTGCGGTCGCCCGCTCCTTCCCGACGGGGACCCGTGTCTTCCACGAGGGCGATCGTTCCGATGCCTGCTACATCGTTCGCGACGGCAGCTTCCGAGTCACTCGCGAGCACTCCGACGGGCGGGCGATCACGCTGGCGACGCTCGGCACCGGCGACATCTTCGGCGAGCTGGCGATGCTCGACGGCGAGGTCCGCTCGGCGAGCGTCGAGGCGCTCACCGACGGCGAGCTGCTCGCGCTGCCGGCGGGCGAGGTGCGAGCGCTGCTTGCTCGTCATCCCGAGATCACGGTGAAGCTGATCGCGGCCCTGGTACGGCGCCTGCGCACCGCCAACGAGCGGATCTCTCGTCAGTCTTTTCAGACCGTGCCCAGCCGGGTCGCCGGCGTGCTCTCTCAGTTGGTCGCTGAGGAGTCGCCGCGAGAGAACGAGGGGGGCGAGCTGACGATTCGCATGAACCAGGCCGACCTGGCTCAGCTGGCGGGCACTTCGCGCGAGAGCGTCAGCCGCTTTCTTGCCGATCTCGAGCGGGCCGGAATCGTCCGCCCCGGTCGCGGTCGAGTTACCGTGCTCGCGCCCGAGAAGCTGAGTAACTACATCTTTTAAACCGGGGGCTGGTCCTCAGCAGCTGTTCGGCTGCGGATCGGATCCATCCTTGGCGGCGTCGTCATCGCCACCACCGCAATCGATGGCTTTGTCGCGCTGGCCGTCGATCGCTTCGATCGAGTCGTTGCCACCCTTGCCGATGAAGGTGTCGGCGCCGAGGTGCCCGAAGAGGCTGTTGGCGCCGTTGTCGCCGATCAGGACGTCGGAGCCGTCGGAGCCCTCGAGGTCCTCGTTGTCGCCGAGGACGTGGTCGGGGTTGCCACAACCGGGGGGAGCGCCGCTGCCGTCGAGTTCCACGTGCATGTTCGCGTTGGAGCGACCGTAGGAGACCGTGTCCTCGCCGGGGCCGCCACTGTAGGTGTGGCCCTGGCAGACCTCGACCGAAGAGACGAGCAGGTCGTTGCCGGGACCACCATTGAGCTGGTCGGCGCCTGGATCGGCGTAGAGCACGTCGCTGCCGGCGTTGCCGATCAGCGTGTCGTTGCCGTTGTCGGGGCCGTTGTAGTTCTCCCCCGCTTCCAGCACGTCGTCGCCGACGCCGCCGCTGAGCGTGTCTGAGCCGGCGTTGCCGTTGACGCGAACCTTGACGCCGGCCGGGACGCTCTGGCCGATGTCGACCGAGTCATCGCCGCCGCCGCCGGTAATCACCACGAGGCCGGTCGCGGTGCTTGTCGGACACGTGACCGACGTACCCCCACTGTCCATTTGGCAGCTTTCGCCGGCAACGATCGGACCGTTGTTAGAGACCGTCCAACCGCCATTGAAAGAGACGACGATGTCGTTGGGGCTGTCGTCTCCCTGCACGATCAGACTGCTGCCGTCTAGTCCCTGGTTGAGGGTGACGAAGGTGCCGTTCCCCGGCGGCGTCTCTTCGGCGCCGCAGGAGTACTCGGCTGCGAAGCCGTTGCATTCGTCGCTGCCGGCGCCGCCGAAGGCTTCGTCCGGACCACCCATGCCATCGAGGTTGTCGTTGCCGACCCCACCGTCGAGGCGGTTTACTTCAGTGTCGCCAACGATGTTGTCGCCTTGTGGCGAGCCAACCACGTCCTCGAAGCCCTGCAGCGCGTCGTGTCCGTCGCCTTTCGAATGGCCGGAGGAGAGGTCGACCGTTACGGCACCGCGGGTGGCGCTGGCGTAGGAGACGATGTCGCGTGCGCCGGGGCCGCCGTCGAGCGTGTCTTCGCCGCTGTCGCCGCGAACCACGTCGCCGTCGCCGCTACCCCCGTCAGCGTGATCGCTGCCGGCGCCCCCATAGACGAAGTCGCTGTCTCCCCCGCCTTCGAGCTTGGGATCATCTCCCGGGCCGCCTTCGATGTGATCGCTGCCGACTCCGCCTTCGATTTCGTCGTTGCCCTTGTCACCGAAGAGCATGTCGTTGCCGCCGCCCCCGTCCTCGTTGTCGCTGCCCTTTTCGCCGTTGGCGTAGTCGTCGCCGGCACCGCCGATCAGGGTGTCGGGCCCTTTCTGGCCGAGCAACTTGTCGTCGCCGCTGCCGCCCAGAAGGCTGTCCTTGCCCTTATCCCCGGTGAGGTCATCGTTGCCACTTTCCCCGTCAACGTGGTCGGAGCCGGTGCCTCCGTCGAGGTGGTCGTTGCCGCCTTCTCCGTAGAGAGCGTCGAAGCCGCGCCCGCCGTAGATCTTGTCGTCGCCAGGTCCGCCACAAATCGTGTCGTTGCCGTTCGGCCCGCCGCTGATTCGGTCGTTGCCGCCCCCTCCGTAGATCACGTCGCTGGCGCCTTTACCGACGAGCACGTCATTGCCGGCGGTGCCGACGATCGTCGCGTGCTTGCCGTTGCACTTTGCGGCGCTGGCGCTGGCCGCGAACGCGAGCAGACAGAGGGCAGCACAGGCCAGGGCGGCGCCAGAGAGAGTGCGGGGGCGGTGGGACCTGAATTGCCTCACGTCCTCCCATCGACCCGTTCCTCGCGCACCTGTAACCCTGGGTGGACAAATGTCCAAGCTTGGGTCAGCAAGAAATTCACCGGCTTCGAACCCGTGAACCGCCTGGGGATCACGCCTTCCACCCAAGCCCGCCGGGCCCGCGCGGGCCCTGGTCAGATACGCTCGCTGCCCGATGCGGGGCGGTATCTACGTACTCAACTTCTACTCGCCGGTTTTCGTCGACCAGCTCAAGCGCGGTCGTAAGACCGCGACGATCCGGCTTGGTGACAAGAGCAACAAGTACGAGCGCGGCCAGGTCGTCTGGATCACCGTCGGCTTTCGCCACAGTCCGCGCGAGAAGATCTTCACCGCCGTGATCGACGACGTTGAGGTGAAGCGGGTTTCCGAGCTCTCGCCGCGCGACATCGAGCACGACAATCCGGAGTTCCGCCGCATCGAGGAGGAGATCAAGTTCCTCGAACAGATCTACGCGCGACCGGTCGCGCCTGACGAAGCCGTCACCGTGATCCGCTTCTCGCAGATAGTCGAGCCCCCCGGCGCTCACTTCGGCAATGGCGAGACTCCGCACCACAACTAAGAACCGCCGCGCGCGTGCTCTGTTCTCCGCTCCCTCGCACTGATCCTTACCGGCGATCTTGCTCGCTTGCTTCCGCGTCCGCCGCGGGCCGACCTCTTTGATGGCCGATTACAGGTTCCTCACCACCTGGCTGCTGGAGGCTCCGCGCGAGCAGGTCTGGGAGGCGATCTACGATCAGGCGAGCTGGCCACAATGGTGGCGCGGCGTCGAGGAGGCTGAGGAAATCCGTCCCGGCAACGATGGCGGCGTCGGCACCGTTGCCCGCATGGTCTGGAAGAGCCTGCTGCCCTATCGGGTCGAGTTCGAGGTGACGACGACGCGGATCGAGCGTCACCACCTGCTCGAGGGCGATGCGGTGGGCGAGTTGAGTGGCGTGGGCCGCTGGCGGCTCTATGAGCAGGACGGTGTCACCGCCGTCCTCTACGAGTGGAACGTGGCCACCAGCAAGGCCTGGATGAACCTGCTGGCGCCCCTCGCACGACCGATCTTCGAGTGGAACCACGATTGGGTGATGGCTCGCGGCGGCGAGGGAATAGCGCAGTTGTTGGGCTGTCGCCTGCTCGCTAGCGGTTGACAGCGTCGCGGACGGGCCTACAAGGGGGAACATGGCCCGTCAGCCGCAAGGTTGCCCAACTCGCTATCTTTTCGGTCCTTGGCACTCTCACCTGCAGAGTGCCAATCCAGTTCTGACTTCTGAACCACCCCTGACCTAACGATGGAGGTATACGGATGAAGCTGAAGCCCCTCGGGGACCGGCTGATCGTGAAGCCGATCGAAGAGGAGGAGACGACCGCGAGCGGCATCGTCCTCCCCGATACGGCGAAGGAGAAGCCCCAAAAGGGCAAGGTCGTCGCCGTCGGCGATGGCGCCATCAACGAGGACGGCAGCCGCCGGCCGCTCGACGTGAGTGAGGGCGATGAGGTCCTCTACTCCAAATACGGCGGCACCGAGGTCACCGTCGAGGACGAGGAACTGCTCGTGCTGCGCGAGTCAGACGTCCTCGCCAAGCTCGGCTAGCCCGTCGCCAACAGACTTAGAACAAGGAGGACTGAAAAGAGATGGCTCACAAGGAGCTGAAGTACAGAGAGGATGCGCGGGGGGCCTTGCAGAACGGCGTCGACGCTGTTGCCGACGCGGTCAAGGTCACCCTTGGGCCGAAGGGTCGCTACGTCGTGCTCGACAAGAAGTTCGGCGCGCCGACGATCACCAACGACGGCGTCACCATCGCCCGTGAGGTCGAAGTCGAGGATGTCTTCGAGAACCAGGGTGCCCAGCTCGTCCGCGAGGTCGCCACGGCGACCAACGACGTCGCCGGTGACGGCACCACGACAGCGACGCTGCTGGCCCAGATCATCGTCCGCCAGGGCCTCAAGAACGTCGCCGCCGGCGCCAACCCGCTGGCCCTGCGCCGCGGCATCGAGAAGGCTGTCGACGACGTCGTCGAGGACCTGCGCGAGAAGCAGTCAAAGGAGGTCGCCGGCAAGGAGCAGATCGCCCGCGTCGCCGCCATCTCCGCCGCCGATGACGAGATCGGCAACGTGATCGCCGACGCGATCGAGAAGGTCGGCAAGGACGGCGTGGTCAACGTCGAGGAGGGCCAGACCTTCGGTATGGAGCTGGAGTTCACCGAGGGGATGCAGTTCGACAAGGGCTACATCTCGCCTTACATGGTCACCGACCAGGACCGCATGGAGGCGGTGCTGGAGGAACCCTACATCCTCATCGCCAACCAGAAAATCGGCTCCGTGCGGGACATCCTGCCGGTGCTCGAGCAGGTGATGCAGGGTGGCAAGCCGCTGCTGATCGTCGCCGAGGACGTCGAGGGCGAGTGCCTTGCGACCCTCGTCGTCAACAAGCTGCGCGGCACCTTCACCGGCGTTGCCGTCAAGGCGCCTGGCTTCGGCGACCGTCGCAAGCGGATGCTCGAGGACATCGCGATCCTCACCGGCGGTGAGGTGATCACCGAGGAGATGGGTCTCAAACTCGAGAACACCCAGCTCAGTCAACTCGGTAAAGCTCGCCGTGTCGTCGTATCCAAGGACACGACGACGATCATCGACGGCGCCGGCGATTCGGAGGCCATCAAGGGCCGGATCAACCAGATCAAAAACGAAGTCGAGAACACCGATTCCGACTTCGATCGCGAGAAGCTCCAGGAGCGCCTCGCCAAGCTGGCCGGCGGTGTCGCCGTGGTCAAGGTCGGCGCCGCCACCGAGACCGAGATGAAGGAGAAGAAGCACCGCGTCGAGGACGCGCTGCAGGCAACTCGCGCCGCGCTCGAGGAGGGCGTCGTGCCGGGCGGTGGGGTAGCACTGCTCAACGCCCAATCCAACCTCGACGTCGACAAATACGAGGATCCGGATGAGGCCACCGGCGCTCGGATCGTCCACCGAGCGCTGGAGGAGCCGGTTCGCCAGATCGCCGAGAACTCCGGCCTGGAGGGCTCGGTCGTCGTCAACAAGGTCCGTGACCTGAAACCGGGCGAAGGCCTCAATGCGGCCGATGGAACCTACGGCGATCTGATCGGGGCCGGGGTCATTGACCCAACCATGGTCACCCGCTCGGCGCTGCAGAATGCTGCCTCGATCGCCAAGAACATCCTCGTCACCGAGGCGATCATCGCCGAGCCGCCCGAAAAGGAAGGCGCCGCTGGCGGCGGAATGCCCGGCGGCATGCCAGACATGGGCGGGATGATGTAACGACGCGCAGACCTGGCTCGAAAGCCCGGTCCGCACGCCTGGCGGGCGGCGAATCGGGCTCAGGGCGGCGTCCTCAGGAGCCCGGATAGCGCTGCTATCCGGGCTCCTTGCGTTCTTGCCCTGATTGAGCCGGCGGCTTGCCAGCCGCACACCCCGGATCTTCCGAGACAGGCCCGCGCGTCGGCGTTTATTTGGTTGTCGAGGTTTTTGGCGGAGGCGGGGGTAGGGGCGGCAGGGTGCCGGCGTTGTATTCGGCGTACTGGAGGAAGCTGGGACGGCGGAGCTTGAGGCGCAGGGTGTTGGTCGTGCGCGGGTACAAGCGCAAGTCGTAGGTGTTTGCGCCGGGGCCGAAGCCGTTGTAGTAGACGAACATGCGGATACGTGGGTGCTTGGCGGTCCAGGCGACCAGTTGTTTGACGAAGCGAGGTTCGTCTTTGCCCGAGACGGCCCACTCGGTGATCGCGAGTGGCTTTCCCTTCCACTGCTTCCCGGAGTAGAAGCGGTTGAGGTCTTTCCAGACCGGATATTCGGAGTAGAAGTCGGTGCCGGCCCAGTCGACCCAGCGGGCACCCGGCCAGTAGTTGCCGGGAAAATTGCCTTTCACCCGGGGCGAGCCGCCCGGCAGCGGGCTCCAGACGATGCTCACCGGCGCAGCGGGCAGACTGGTCGGATTCGGGCCTTTGGCCCGGTTGAGCGGCGGCAGGCCAATTTCGGCAAGGGTCGCGTTGATCCCTTCCAGCGTCTGGCCGCCACGCACGATCGCGACGATGCGCCGGAATGCCTGCCTGTACCAGCCGGTGGTGTGTTCGCCGCCCCTTTGCGTGCCATCGCAGTTGACGGCCGACCAGGCGTTGAGGCAGCGATTGGGCTCGCCCAGCGGCCTGATGTAGGCGGGCAGCCCGTGTTTGGCAAAGAAATCGTTGAGCTGCAGCAGGTAATCGTCACCGGCGCCGAGGGCAATCTGCTCCGGCGTGATCAGCTCATTCAGCGTCTGGTCGTCGATGGTGGAGATGGCTAGGACTGGCCGCGTTGCGGTTTCGCGCCAGCGTTCGTAGGCTTGGTTGAGGCTGTTTCCCCAGGGATGGAAGGTCTCGAGCAGCGCCGGGTGCTTGGTGAGCAGTTCGGTGAATTCGTTGAACTGCTGTGTCGTCCCCTGGTCGCTGGCGCCGAAGAGGACACCGGGCTTTGGCGGGACGAGTGTGAGCGCGCGAGCTTGGCTGCCGAAGGTCGCGGCCAGCACGACCGCCAGCACCGCCGCCTGTCTAATCGCCCTCCAGTACATCGTCCATCCTTCTTGGCTCGACTCCAAGCTCCTCCGCGTCGGCGGTGCCGCGCTCGCTGACCATCGGAACCTCCATCAGCTCCGCCTCCTCCCAGGTTGCAAACACGGCCTCGCCGAAAAGGGAGCGGGCCGCGATCAGGCTGGAGCGGACGAGGGGCAGGGGTAGGTGGACGAGTGGCCGCGGACGCCCAGCGATCCGGCTGACCAGATCTGACATCTCGTTGTAGCTGAGAGCCTCGGGCCCGGCCAGTTCGTAGCGGGGGCGCTGGCTCCGTTCCAGGGCGGCGACGACGCAACGCGCGGCATCGCTAGCCCAGATCGGCTCGAAGCGAGCGCGACCGGTGCCGGAGACGGGCAGCACCGGCAGGAAGGAGAAGCGGCGCAGCAGAGTTATCCACGGGTCCGAGCGGTCATAGACGATCGAGGGCACAAAGATCGTCGTCTGCAACGCAGAGGAAGCAACGGCCTGCTCAGCTAGCCACTTAGCGCGAAAGAAACGGGTTCGCTGGGTGGCTGAGGCGTTGAGGGCGCTGAAGAAGACGAAGCGGCTGACGCCGCTGCGCTCGGCGGCGCGCAGCAACCGCACCGTCGCCAGCCCATTCAGCTCCTCGATTCGCCGGGGAGGTTGGTCGCGGATAGTCGCCGCCAGGTGGACCACGGTGTCGACCCCGCGCAGCGCCTGTCGCACTAGATATGGATCCGACATCTCACCCAGGTCACCGAGCGCGATCTGAACGTCGACCCGCCGGGCGCCCAGTCGCCGTGGCTCGCGCACCAGGCAGCGCACGTCTTCGCCGCGCTCGAGCAGCAGCGGCAGCAGCCGTGATCCAACGCTTCCAGTCGCCCCTGTCAGCAGCAGCATCAACGCCGATGCTAGTGGGGGAGCGTCATCCGCCGCCCAATCCGTAAAATGTGCGTCCGCGCTTTGGCGGGGGCAATGAGCCTCCGGCGGCACCGAAACGACGACTCAGGAGATAAACCTCGAATGACCTACGTCATCGCCGAGCCATGTATCGGCCAGAAGGACAATTCATGTGTCGAGGTCTGTCCCGTCGACTGCATCCACCCGACGCCGGACGAGCCCGACTACGACTCGGTTGAGATGCTCTACATCGATCCGGACGAGTGCATTGACTGCGATGCCTGCGTCGAGGCCTGCCCTGTAGATGCTTGCTTTGCCGAGGATCAGCTCCCGGCCGAGTGGGCGAAGTACGCCGAGATCAACGCCGAGTACTACAAGAGCAAGGCCAACGCCTGAGGCTGGATTGCGACGGCCGGCTATTACCGGATAGGCGCAACCCGGCGTTCGAGATCGACACCCGGCGCCGGGTCCAGCGCGTCGTGTACGAGCAAGGTGGCGCCGCTTCCGTCGAGGCGCACCTCCAGCGCATCCGGCCTCCCGTTTGCCCCGGGGTAGTGACGGCAAGGGTTGCGCCATCGGGAGAGAAGGATGTCGGGGTCATCGGCAGCCGCCCCCACGCAAAGGCGAGCGCCTGAAGTAGGCTCTCGGTTGCGATGGAGGCTCGTGTCGCAACCGAGCATGATGTCGACGGGATAACCGCGACGCTCACCGCCGCATTTGAAGCCGATCCGCTGTGGAGCTGGGCCTTTCCGCGTGAAGGTCTCGCCGATCTCTGGCGCATGCTGATCTCAAGCGCAATGCGCTATCCGTGGGTTTGGGTGGCCGACGATTGCGCGGCTGCATCCGTTTGGATTCCGCCCGGGGGGGTTGAGGTGACCGATGACGAGGAGGCGGCGCTCGGGCCGCTACTCAACGAGCTGATCGGCTCGCGCGCAGCTGCGGTCGAGTCGCTGTTCGCGCGTCTGGACGCCACCCATCCAGATCAGCCGCCTCATTACTACTTGAGCCTGCTCGGCACGCATCCGGACCATCGCGGCAGAGGATTGGGAATGGCCTTGCTTGCCGACAATCTCGCCAAGATCGACTCTGAGGAGATGCCAGCCTACCTGGAGTCGAGCAATCCGCAGAACGATCCCCGTTACGAACGCCTCGGCTTCGTGCGAGTTGGCGAGTTCCAGCGGCCTGACGGACGGCTGACCTGCTCGACTATGTGGCGCGAGGCGCGCTGACGCCCACAGGGATCGGCCCGAACAATTGATAAAGAGCACGGCCAACGCTTAAGCCCATTAGGTACTCGCGACGTACCGAATTAACGACACAAAATCTCACGATGTGGCATAGAAGCCCGCCTTTCCGCACTTTGCAGCAAGACCGCGATGAGCGTTGTCACCCATGTCCATTCTCGGCGCAGTGCACCATTTTTTACCTTTAACATCGCTAATGCGTCGGGTCGCCCGCTAGGTCGTCAGCATGAGACTTCCTGGCACTGGCCCCGATGCTTGCTCGATGGACTGGGAGGGCGGCGCTGTCTTGGCCGCCCTCCCAGCTATCAATCAGACGAGCGGTGACACTGTCGCTAGGTCTCATTGGTTGCAAGGCGCTCCCCGGGAGGACGACCCGAGCGGCTGCGTTCGAACCCCATCGCGGCGATCACCGTAGAGGTCCCGACCTCTTCTGACTCGAGCAGCCGGGCAGTGCTCTTGGCCTCGATCGCCTCGATACGTGCGTAGGAGGCGGCTTGCTCATCGGCGACTTCGCGCCGTCCCTTCTCGTCGAGGCTGACCGAGCGCCAGCTCATCCAGATGTCCTCGTCAACATCCATCTTTCCGGCACGCAGGGAGGCCAGGCCCTCAGCCATGATCGCCTGCAGGATGAGGGCAGCGAACTCACGTTTTGTCTCGGGCGGCAGTTGGCGTGCTTCCTCGTCACTGATGAACGGCCTTGCGATCGCCCGGTAAAAGTGCTCGGTCGCACCCCGCCTTTGCTCGGTACCGACGAATTCGATGCAGCCGGAGTCGAACAGTTCCTTGACGTGGTGGCCGACCTTGCTGACCCCCTCGCCGATTATCTTGGCGATTTCGTTGGGGCTGGCCGTACCTTCGTTGAGGATCGAAAGGGCGTCGATCCTAATCCGATGGCCGATGGCGTAGGCCACCGCCTCATCGATGCTTCTCCTTTGCCCTTTTGCGGTCGTCGCCAAGGCTGATCCCTCCAGTTAAGAGCTATCCGATTGCTAAAGCGCGCCGGAGGATAAGCAAGTTTCCCTGATTGGTGACGACTGCACTCAGCTAGACCTTAATACTTAACTTTTTTTTAGTATTCCCTCCCGATCCCGATCAGACGGGCAGCCGAAGGGAAGGGAGGTGGCTGGGATGACGATCAGCAAAGTGACCGCTGTCATGCCAAGCGTGCAAGTGTTCAAGCACAACTAGTGAGTGCCGGGCCGGGTCGGCCGACCGCGGAAACGGGGGCCGGCCCGCTCGCGCTACTGGATGACGGGGAGCGCCGTGCCACTGACCGGCGGCGCTTCGGCCGTCGCTGGGGTTGCCTGCAGAACCGGCAGCTCCTGCGGTGTAGCGGCAACGATGCCGCGAGCAGCCTGGCGAATCGCCTGTGCAGCTGGGGAATCCGGTTCGGAGGTGACTAGGGGGACGCCAACGTCGGCGTGCTCGCGCAACGCCTCCGAGAGCGGCACCTTGCCGAGCAGGGGGATATCGAGTTCGTCGGCGAGGAGCTGCCCGCCGCCCTCGCCGAAGATCGTGAAGCGCTCGCCATCGGGGGTGGTGAATCCCGACATGTTCTCGATCGCTCCGAGCAGCTCGAGATCGAACTTTGCGGCCATCTCGGCGCCCCGCTTGGCAACCGATTGAGCCGCGGGCTGCGGGGTTGTGACCATGACGAACTTGGCCTGGGGCAGCAATTGGGCCAGCGTCATCGAAACGTCGCCGGTTCCCGGGGGCAGGTCGAGCAGCAGGTACTCGAGCTCACCCCATGCGACGTCCTCGAGGAATTGCTGGATCGCCTTGTGCAGCATCGGCCCGCGCCAGACGACGGCGGAGTTGTCCTCGACGAAGAAGCCGATCGACATGACTTTGACTCCGCTAGGAGCGTCCAGGGGCAGGATTTTGCGCTCGGCATTGACCTCGGGCTTGCTGTTGACGCCGAGCATGCGCGGGATCGAGTAGCCGTAGACGTCGCAGTCGAGGGCGCCCGCTGAATGACCTTCAGCGGTGAGCGCCGCCGCCAGGTTGGCGGTCATCGTTGACTTGCCGACGCCGCCCTTGCCAGAGGCAACGCAGATCACGTTTTTCACCTGTGCGAGAGCGCCCGCCGGCAGCTTGCCCCGGCCGAGCGTCTTTTGCAGGGTGGATTTCTCTTCGTCGGAGAGAACGTCGAAGCCGACCGCCACCTCGGTCACTCCGTCGAGCTCGGAGACCTGCTTGGCGACGGCCTGTTCGAAGTGCGCGCGGATCGGGCAGCCCGCGGTAGTGAGGGAGACGACCACCTCGACACGGCCCCGCTCGCGAACGTCTATAGAGCGAACCATCCCCAGCTCGACGATCGAGCGGCGCAGCTCGGGGTCGATCACGGCTCGCAGCTTCTCGGTTATCTGATCCTGCGTTGGAAGTGGCATTGGATCATTCTCGCAAAGGCGCTTGGACAGCAGCTTTCGGGGTGCGTGTGCGTGCTGGGGGGAGAGATCGAGTTGGCGTGTCCTTAGCCGCCGCAGATGCGGTCGAGCGAAGGAGGGGCTATGTCGGGAACACGGGGTGGCTTCGGCCGCATCGTTGCGATGGGGGTTGCGCTGGCGCTGGCGCTGCTTCTACTGGCGGCAAAGGAGGCAACCGCGGGCAAGTACTCGGTTGCGCAGTGCGGCTGGCACATTGGCGCCGACGCTGGCTGGGCCGACAGCACGGGCGGCGCGAAGTTCCGGCCGGACGCCTATTGTGCGACGCCGCCCGGCGCCGACTCATTCGATGGGGCTCACCTGAAGAGCCTTACGCGCGACGGCCAGGGGACGGTCTCAGGAACCCGCTACGCCCGCTGGCGCTGGGAGGCCCCCGAAGGAACGGGCATCACGCGCGTCAGCGGCACCTGGTGGCACGCGCTGCACGACGGAATCGAACAGCGCATCGGCGTCGCCAACTGGAGCGGCGGCTTCGATGTTTTCGCCGCCGCAGCCGGCACCGACGTGACCCCTCGCGAGTTCGTCGTCGGCTTTTCCACCCCGATGCCGGCGCTCGAGGACCGGTTGCTCTGCGCCAAGGCCGAAAGCAAGTGGTGCAACCTCGACCCCGGCTCCTGGTCGGCGATCCGTGCCCTGACGATCACGATCGAGGACGACTTCCTCCCGGTCTTCTCGCTGGGTGGCGACATCCTTGCCGGCGGTTGGCTGCGCGGGGAGCGCAAGCTCGAATACAGCGCCCTGGACGGGGGAGCGGGGTTGAAGAGAACCGAAGCGCTGATCGACGGTCATCCCGTCGTCGCCCACGATCATCCCTGCAACGTCGTCTCCATCGGCGGCGAGTGGCGAGCAACGGCGATGCGACCCTGTCCCACTACCCGCGTCGGCTACTACCCGATCTCGACCACGGGGTTCAGCGACGGCCCGCACAACATCGGTCACTGCGCCACCGACTTTGCTGGAAATGTGAACTGCGTGCCGGGAAGAACGATTCTGATCGACAACAACCCACCGGCTCATCCGCGCGAACTCACCCTCGCCGGCGGGGACGGATGGCGGCGTACGAACGACTTTGACCCAACTTGGATCAATCCGGACCAGGGTCCAGCGAGTCCGATAGGCGGCGCTTCCTGGCGCATCACCGGCCCGGCGGGCTATGACAGTGGCGCAAAGTTCCTCGCCGGACACGATCTCCGTGGACTGCAGAACCTCTTCGTTCCGCGCGCCGGCGTCTACTCGCTCGGTGTCTGGCTCCGGGATGAGGCGGGTAACGAGACCGCGTCCTCGGCGGCTTCGCTGCCGCTGCGCTTCGACGACGTGCCCCCAGGCGTCGCCTTCGAGCCAGCTCCCGCCGGGGACGCGCCTCCGGCCCAGATCGTTGTGCAGATCAGCGACGTTCATTCCGGTCCGTCCGGCGGAGAAATCCACTATCGCCGTCTCGGCAGTGAGCAGTGGACCGAGTTGCCGGCGAAGTTCCAGCGTGGGGAGTCCGCTGACAGCGCCACGCTCCTTGCCCGTCTGCCCACTGACTTGGGTCCCGGGACTTATGTGTTTCGCGCTGACGCGGTCGATGCGGCAGGAAACGCCGCAAACAGCACGCGTCGCGCGGATGGCACCGAGATGACCGTGCGCAAGCTGCCGGGCAGCCCTGTCTCCGGCGTCAAACGAGCCGAGCCGGTACGAGCCAAGGCGCGCGTATTCGCCCGGCTGCGTTGGCGCGGTCGTAGTGGAACTGAGCTGACGGTGCCATTCCGCGTCGCTGCCGCTCTCACCGGCCAATTGCTCGATGCCGATGGCGCTGGGCTATCCGGTCGCACGCTGCGAATTGTCTCTCGGCCTTCCCGAGGTGCGCTTGGACGGGCGAGGGTGGACACCGTGCAGACGGGCCCGCACGGTGGCTTCCAGCTGCGCCTACCGGCTGGCCCTTCACGCCGGATCGCGGTGGCCTTTCCTGGCGACACACGGCTCGAGGCCGCCGAGCGGAGCCCGCTGACACTGCGGGTTCGCAGTGGTGTCGAATTCCATGTCGCACCGCGCGAGTTGCCCACTGGCGCGAGCGTGGACTTCAGCGGCCGCGTACGCAGTCTCGGAGCGCCACTTCCACGCCGGGGCAAGCTCGTTGCGATCCAATACTACGAGTCCGCCGCAAAGCATTGGCGCCCGGTGCTTGTAACGCGCAGCGATCACGCCGGTCGCTTTCACGCCGCCTACCGATTTCGATATATAAGCGGCTCGGCCAGCATCAGGCTTCGGGCGGCGGTTCTGCCCGAGGAGCGCTGGCCCTACGCGCCGGGCGCTTCGGCGCCGATTGTCGTTCGCGTAACCGGGTAGGGTGAGCGCGATGTCGAAGGCGACCCTTCACACGAGTGCTGGCGTGATCGTGCTCGAGCTGCACGACGACGAGGCGCCGAAGACGGTTGAGAACTTCCGCAAACTCTCGGCCGATCGCTTCTACGACGAACTGGTCTTCCATCGGGTGATCCCGGATTTCATGATTCAGGGAGGCTGTCCGGAGGGGACGGGTCGCGGTGGTCCGGGCTATACGTTCGAGGACGAGTTCAACGACCACAAGGTGGAGCGGGGCGCGCTGGCTATGGCAAACGCCGGCCCCAATACCAACGGCTCGCAGTTCTTCATCGTCACGACCGCCGCGGCGCCCTGGCTTGACGGCAAGCACACCGTCTTCGGCCGTGTCGTCGACGGCATGGATGTCGTCGATGCGATCGAGTCGGCTGAAGCGGACGCCTCAGATCGCCCGCTCGAAGCGCAGACGATTGAGCGCGTCGAGCTGTCTGACTAGCTAGGTCGCGGGCGGTAGTCCTGCCGCCGGCTCTTCTCCGTCGCGCCTTTCACGGCGACGGCGGATCGCCTCTCCCGGGCGCCAGAGGCTGACCAAGCCGGCGACGAGGGTGACGAGGAAGATCTGGCCGGCCATCATCTCCAGGCCGGCGATCAGCCGCCCCGGCTGTCCGCCGGGGACGAGGTTTCCGTAGCCGGTCGTGGTCAGGGTCGTGTAGCTGAAGAAGAGGAAGTCGGATCCGGCGGGGTTCGGGTGGCCTTCGAAGAACGGACCTCCCTGAACTCGATCGATCACGCCATAGATGAAGGTGAAGAGAATGCCCAGCACCGCGTAGACGCTGAGCGCGCCGAGGATTGTGCGCGAGCCCACCTCGGGGGCCATGACGACGCGGTGCAGGACTGCGGCCATCGCGATGGTCAACAGCGAGACCTGGATCAGCGTCGCCAAGTTGAGCCAGTCGTGATTGTCCGAAGCGGCCCCGATCGCGGCGAGAAGCACAGTCAGCACCGAGAGCGCTAGGGCGACCCGCGCGAGCCGTGCATGGGCGTGCGAGCTAATCAGCGCGACCACCGAGGTCGCGCTTGTCGCCACGGTGAGAACGACGGAGGTCCAGCCTCGGTTCTCCAGCAGCGAGGCCAACACATAGGTGACCAGCACCAGCAAGAAGACCAGCCCGAAGGCGTCGCTGACGCGCTCCGCCCGCTGCAGCCACCGCTCACGCCTGCGCGCCCGGCGCGATGCCGTCTCCATCCCCGCACGTTCGGTCGCTGCGCGAGGTTTCCTGCCAAGAAGAGCATCCTGATAGACCTCCCCTCCGTGGCGCAGGAGACCTGGACCGCGGTTGACGAGTACGTGACCGGCCTGCTGGCGCCTCCCGACGAGGCGCTGGAGAAAGCGCTGCGGGCCGGCGAGAAGGCGGGACTTCCCCAGATCCAGGTCTCGCCGCCGCAGGGCAAGCTCCTCCACCTGCTGGCGAAGACGATCGGGGCACGCTCGATCCTCGAGTTCGGCACCCTGGGCGGCTACAGCACGATTTGGCTGGCCTGGGCTCTGCCTACGGACGGTCGCCTGATCACCCTGGAGGCCGATCAGCGCTATGCCGAAGTGGCGACGGCAAGCATCGCCGCCGCCGGTCTCGGCGGAGTCGTCGAGATTAGGGTTGGGCCCGCTCTGGATCAGCTGCCACAACTCGAGGCCAAGCGAGCCGGTCCCTTCGACCTCACCTTCATCGACGCCGACAAGGTCCATACGCCCGACTACTTCGCCTGGGCGCTGGAGCGCTCGCGTCCCGGCGCCCTGATCATCTCCGACAACGTCGTTCGCGACGGCCGGCTTGTTGATCCCAATGACGACGATCCGGCGATCGTGGCGCAGCGACGCTTCCATGAACTGCTCGCCGCCGAGCCACGAGTCGAGGCAACGACCATCCAAACAGTCGGCAACAAGGGCTACGACGGCTTCAACATCGCGCGCGTGATCGAATAGCCCCGCGCCCAGGCGTCTCGAGAACAGCGGAGGGGGAGGGATTCGAACCCTCGAGACACCTTTCGATGTCTGCCGGTTTTCAAGGCCAGCGCGAGGGCGAAAGAATTGGCTTGTTCAAGCGGTTTGTCAGTTTCGTGCCGCAACCCGTGCCACAGCCCCGTCGGCTATCGCGGATCGAGACGCGAACCTAGGCCGCTAAGGGTGTTCGGAGATGCAGGACGTGTCTGCTGATATCGGCTCGACCGGGGGAATACGGCGGCCGCCGCGCGTCTTTGCGACGACAGGAGACCTCGACCGTGATCCCCGAAGAAACTGGTTGCGCAGTTGAGCGAATCGGCGTGTCCGGACCGGCTCGATCAGCATGGCGAAGTCCTTTTTGCTGATAAGGACAGCCGAGCTGTCGCGCACGCCAACAAGCACTCCCTCGATCGGTTGCGCACCCACACAACTCTGACGCTGGGCTATTGACTCCATCACCCCGCTCTCTGGCACCTGACGGTGCTGCTCGCGTTCGAGGCGGTGTTGTTTTCGAACCGGAAGGTCGCGCTGAATCCGTACCCTCGGGGTGGGCAGGCGCTGGGAAGGATCATCCCGCGAGGGTGATAGTGGACTTCTCTGTGGTTAGAGAATCTGGTGTAGGTGAGCCCCGGCGGGTCGATTCGCGAGTCGAGGCTGACGACGGAGGCGTTCGGCGAGCCGGGGAGGGTGGTGATCGCCGGGATCCTGGTGACCATGGCGTTGCCGGCCGCGGCAGTGCCGATTTCGGCACGGAAGACCAGCTCCGAGATCACCGGCACGGTGCCGACTGCGTAGTAGAGGACTTCCTGTGCTTCGCCGTGGGTGTGGCCGACGAGCAGGGTCAGGTCCACGGTCTCCTTCAGGCTGCCATTGCCGAAGGGCACCCGTACCGTCGCGGTGCCGCGGCCAATTCGTGAGTTCACCGGGCAGCCCGCGAGGCCCATGGCGGTCAGCCTCTTCGAGTTACATTCAGCCATCCCGAGTGCCGAGGTCGCGTAGGAGAGGCCGGGGGGGAAGCGGAGGGCGACGCTGGTCAGCGGCGAGGGCGATTTCCCGGCGATGGTGAAGCCGAAGTCGAAGATGATCCCCGGCCCCGACGGTTCGGGCACGAACCTGACGTGCAGGTCGGCAGCCCGCGCGGCCGGGGCGAAGAGGAAGGCCCAGCAGCAGAGCACCAGACCGACGAGCCCCGCCCCCCTCAGGACGAGGTCATGGCGCGACTCAGAAATGGATCCGGCCTGTGGTTTTCTCATAGATCGCGTTGTTGATGCGGCGCATCGTCCCGTTCAGCTTCAGCGTCCCGCTTGCGGTTCGGAAGCGGCCGGTCCCACCGGTGATTGTCGCCGTGCCGACGAACCGGACCACCGGTCGCGCCGAGCTACCGACGATGTTCGCGTCGGTCTTGCCCACCACCGTCCCGCCGGTGGTGTGCAGCGAGAAGGTCCCCGTCATCTTGTTCCCGTTGAACACCACGCGGGTGGTCGCTGGGCCAGGGAAGGTCCCGGTCGCCGTCCCCTTCTCCTGGATTTCCTTACCGCCCGGACCGACCCGGTGAAAGTGCGCTTCGTTTTCCACCGTCTGGCGCTTAGCGTGTGCGACCGGGTAGGCGACGACGGCTGCGAGTACGAGACAGGCGATACCGGCGAGGGCTCCGCGAGTCGCCACACCGCGTAGCCCGAACCTGACCTGCCAGTTTCTTGCTCTCATCCCGTCCTCGTTCCAGTCAAAGACACAGTTTGCTCCCGATTCCACTTAATCGGAGAATCCTTATTGTACTTAGGCTAGCTGATTGCTTAGTATTTCGTTGAATGAATTCAAATTTTAATCTGAGGGGGAACAAGCGGATCGGGGCGAGGGGGGTGCTCCGACCCAAGGTGAACGGGTCTTGGCTCGGGGTCCTGCTCGCCACGATCGCCGCCGCCCTCGGCGCGTTCGCACCGTGGGCCGGTGCCGCGGAACTTCCGGACGAACGCGTCTATGAGCTGGTCACTCCGTCGTCGATGAACGGGGTGGTGGGCTGGATCGCCTACCCCGCGCCGGACGGCGACGCGCTCGACTGGTCGGGGCTCGGAGGCTGCTGCGGCGCAACCACTGGAGGCGAACAGCTATACCAGTCCCGCCGCGGCCCGGCAGGCTGGACGACGAAGGGGCTCACGCCGGCGCCGCGGGGGTCGCTGGAAGGATTCACCGAACCGCAGGCGCCGGTCTTCTGGTCCGAAGACCTCGGCACGACGATCTACAGCACGCCCGAAAGCTACGATCCCGGCGACACGCCCGGCACGCGCGACCTCTACGTGCAGGGCGAAGACGGGGTGCCGCACTGGGTGTCGCAAGGTCCTCTGAGCGCCCCCGCCGCCACGCGCTACGAATCCACCTTCGACGGAGCCGACCCGCAGGCCCGGAGCATCGTCTTCAGCACCCGCGCGGCGTTGACCGCGGACGCGACCGGCTTGGACGAAGAAGCCGGCCCGGCGCCGTATTACCTCTACCTGCGCGACCTGGCGACCGGGACGACGACCCTCGTCAATGTCCAAAACGATGGCACAGTCGTCAGTCCCGATGGCGCCATCCTCGGCGACGGCACCTACATTGGCCACGGTGCCGTCTCCCCCAATCAGTTCGGGAGCACCACCAACGCCGTCTCCGCGGACGGCCAGAAGGTCTTCTTCGAGAGCCCACCGCCGGGGGTCACCTATCCCAGCCCGGTCCCACAGCCCCACCTCTACATGCGTGACCTCGCGGCGGGGACGACGACGCCGCTCGATGACCCTTCCTCAAGCGGGTTCGCCCGCTACGAGGGCGCCTCCAAGGACGGCTCTCTAGTCTTCTTCCGCAGCGACGAGGGCCTCGGCGGCAGCGCCGCCGACCTTGAGCTCTACGTCTTCAACACCACCGCCCACCAGATCGGCGTCGTCCCGGCGATGTCGGCGAGCCCGGTTTCCGACGGCGACGCCGGGATGCTCGACGGTCACCTGCTCGGCATCAGCGCGATCTCCAACAATGGCTCGCACGTCTACTTCGTCGCCGAAGGTGTGCTGACTGCCGAACCGAACGGGCTCGGCCAGACTGCTCAAGCGAACCAGTCGAACTTCTATTCCTTCAACACCTCGACCGGCACCACTACCTTCATCGCCACCCTGGGGACGGAAGACGTGATCAACGAATTCGGCTCAGCCCGCGGTCAGCTGGTCAGTCAGCCGGACCTCGGGCGCCCCGCGGTGCCGACGCCGGACGGCAGCGTAATGGTGTTCGAAAGTAAATCCGACCTGACAGGTGAAAACCCAGCAGGGCCGGCGATGGAACTCGCCGCCGAAGCGCCCGAAGGGGCTACCGTGGTCGAAGTCACCGACACAACCGGGGTGATGGTCGGCCGCCAAGTCCGGATCGGCAACCCGCTCCTCGAAGAAAAGTACAAGGTTAAGGCGGTCCGAAACTCGACCAAACTCGAACTGGAAACGCCGATCCGCTTCTCCCAGTTGGCGAGCGAGCCGGTGGTCCAGTTGGACGTCGCCGAGATCTATCGTTACGTCGAGGCCGGTGGAGGACTCACCTGCCTTTCGTGTCTCGGGGTGGGCGTGCGGCCGATCGAAGCGTCGGCGCTGACCGGTATGGGCGGGAGCTACGCGCCCGCCAACCTGGATGCGACGATGAACGCGGCCGGGACGCAGGTCTTCTTCATGTCGCCGGAAGTCCTCCTCCCCGCGGCGAGCGGCGCGGCGGCGATGCACGTGTACGAGTGGGAGGCCGGCCGCCTTTACCTGCTCTCCGAACCGCACGCTACCGAAAGCGCCTTCGCTTTCGCGTCGACGCCGAGCGGCGATGATGTCTTCATCACCACCGGCTCCCAACTCGTCCCCGAAGCCGAACCCGGCAGCCTGCACACCTACGATGTCCGGGTCGCCGGTGGCTTCCCGTCGCACCCGGGTGGCGAATCGTGCAGCGGGGCAGGCTGCTTGGGTGCCCAAGCGACGTCCGCACCGATCCCTGCACCGCAGACTGCCGGACCGGTCGAATCGGAAAAGCTGCGGCGTCACAACGCGCCCCCCAGCTTCCGCCTGAAGGCGCCGAACCGCGCGCAACTGACCCGCTTCGCGCGGACCGGGCGGCTGGAGTTCCGGGTCACCGCGGCCGCGCCCGGCCGCGCCGTGCTGCAGGCCTTCGCGCCACTCGGCCCGGCGTCGATGCTGGTCGGGTCCTCCCGCGTCGCCTTCACCCACGGGCACCTCGCCAGGATGGTGACGCTGGCGCTCAGCGCGGCTGCCCGCGAACGCCTCCACGCCGGGCCGCTCCCGCTGACGATCGAAGTGCGTGACCTAAAGACCGACGAGGTGGCGCTCGAACGGATTTACCTGCGACGGCAGGCCGACCGCCGAGCCCGGGGAGGGAGACGATGAGCCTCGCCCGCCGCCGCCCGCGCCACGTTTTGGCCCCGCTGCTCACGGTCTCCTTCGTCGTGGCGCTCGCCGTGATCGCGGCGCCGGGCGCGCGTGCCGAAGCCAGCGCGTTTGGCATCGACGCTCTCTCCGCGAGCTTCAGCGAAAGCCAGGCTGGCGGGCATCCCGACGTGACCACGTCGATCGCACTGAACAAAGATGCGCTCGGCAACTCGGTTCAGCAGATGAAGGACCTCGAGGTCGAACTTCCCACCGGCTTCGTCGGGAACCCGCAGGCGACGCCGCAGTGCACCCCGAGCCAGCTGCGGGCGGCGAAATGCCCGCTCGACTCGCAGGTCGGGGTGATCGAACCATTCTTCGTCATCGTCTGTCCCGGAGTCGCTACGACCCTGGGCAATGAAGGGATCACTACCGCGCCGCCGACCGTCCTCAGTGAAGCGGCGAGCGACGCTTCGTCGATGCTCGTCGTCGCCTCGACAGCGGGCATCGTCGGTGGGGACCTCCTCACCGTCGGCCAACCCGGCGAAACCGTCCACGTCACCGTCTCCTCGGTTATCGACGCCACCCACCTGCAGCTCCCGTACGCAATCGGGACGGCGCTGCCCGCCGGCACGCCAGTCGGCGACGACGTGATCCACGTCGCCGACACCGCCCACTTCTGCGCGGGCGAAGAGAACGAAATCACGATCGGTAGCGGCGCCGACGAAGAGGTCGGGAAGATCGCCTTCGTCCTCTCGGGTAATCGGCTGGCGCTGGAAGCGCCGCTGCAGAACCCGCACGCGCTCGGCGAGCCGGTTACGCACATGGCCGAAGAACGGACCGCGCCGTTCCCGATCTACAACGTCGAACCGAGCCGTGGGCATCTGGCGACCTTGGGCGCCTCGATCCTGATCGGCTCGATCATCATGCAGCTCGACGCCCGCGAAGACGACAGCGGGATCGATGCGACGATCTCCAACATGTCGACCCTCCTCGGCATGAACGGGGCCAAGATCGCGCTCTGGGGAGTGCCCGCCGCCACGAGCCACGACTCGCAGCGCTGCACGCTGCTGGGTCACGAATGCCAGGCGTCGACCGCCGAAGCGCGCGCGTTCATCTCGGCGCCGGGCCAGTGCGGCGAACCTCTGACCACCATGGTCCACGTCGATTCCTGGCAGGAACCGGAACGCTCCGTGACGGCGAGTACGGCGCAACCAGCGCCGACCGGCTGCGACCAGTTGCAGTTCGCTCCGACACTGAGCGTCACCCCCGACACGACGAAGCCGGACTCGCCGACCGGATACGAAGTCGACCTCAAGCTGCCGCGCAATGCCGACCCGCTGGCACCGGAAACCCCGCCGCTCACCTCGCTGGCGGTGACGCTGCCCCCCGGCGTCTCGCTCTCGCCCGCGGGCGCCGCCGGTTTGGGCGTCTGCAATCGCAGCCAGTTCGACACCGGCAGCTGTCCCGCTGGCGCGTCGGTCGGGTCGGTCTCGGTGAGCTCGCCGGCGCTCGCCGCGCCACTGCCGGGCAAGGTCTACTTGGCGACCCCGCAGCCCGACGTGCCTTGGGGCATCTTCCTGATCGCCGGCAACGAAGCGATCGCCGTACGCCTCGCCGGCCGGCTCGAACTCAACCCGGCGACTGGGCAGGTGACGATCGCCTTCCGCTCGCTGCCCCAGCTGCCGCTCAGCGAGATCAAGGTCAGCTTCCCTGGAGGCCAGACCGCCTCCCTCGACAACCCCGCCGCCTGCGGGACCGCGACCACGACCTCGCGGCTGATCGCTGCGTCGGGTCAGGTTGCAACGCCCGGATCCTCATTCCTCGTCGCTGGCGCCACCGGGGCCTGCTCGGTGCCGCGCTCCTTCGCGCCCCGGTTCAGTGCCGGGATGACCACCCGGCACGCGGGCGCGGCCAGCGCCTTCGTGATAAATGTGAGCAGGGAAGACGGCGAAGGCGACCTCTCGACGGTGGGGGCGAAGTTGCCCCCGGGGCTGCTCGGCGATTTCTCCGGGGTTACCCCGTGTCAGGAACCCGCCGCCTCGCGGGGCGACTGCCCGGCCGCTGCGAAGATCGGCGCGACACAGGTCGTGGCGGGCGCTGGCAACCAGCCGCTGACGCTGCCCGGCACCGTGTACCTGACCGGTCCCTACGGTGGCGCGCCGTACGGTCTGTCGATCGTGGTCCCTGCGGTGGCCGGGCCGTTCAACCTCGGCATGATCGTCACTCGCGGCAGCGTCACTGTCGACCCCCGCACCCTGCGCGTCTCGATCGCTACCGACCCGCTGCCGCGGGTGTTCGGCGGCGTCCCCGTTCGCGTCCGCGCCGTGCACCTAAACCTGGACCGGCCCGGCTTCACCTTCAACCCGACCAACTGCGCGCCGGGCAGCATCGACGCGACGATCGACTCGGTCGAAGGCGCGGCTTCTTCCTCCTCGGCGCTCTTCACCGTCTCCGGCTGCGCCGGGCTCCACTTCACCCCGCGGCTGAGCGCCGCTGTTGGACCGGGCGCCTCCCGCTCCGGCGCCGGGCTCTCGCTGGTCCTGCGGGTCGGCTCCGGCTCGCAGGCGAACCTCAGTTCGCTGGCGGTGCGGCTGCCGCGCCAGCTGCACCCGCGGCTCGACGCGATCCGCCAGGCCTGCCCGGCCAAGGTCTACGACGCAGCGCCGGACCGTTGTCCGGCCGCGTCGGCGCTCAGCCGGATGGTGATCTCCAGTCCGCTGTTCGGGTCGGGCCTGACCGGCACCGGCTACCTGGTCGCCCGCGGCGGCAAGGCTCTGCCGGTGGTCGCCACGTCGTTCAAGGTCGGCGATGCGACCCTGACGATGGAAGGGCACGTCCGGCTGACCGGCGACGGCGTCGCGACGCTGGTTTTCCCGGACCTCCCCGACATCCCTTTGCAGACGCTACGGATCACTCTTCCCCGCAGCAAAAACAGTGTCCTCGGCGCCACCGGGCGGCTCTGCTCAGGACCGCGACCGAACGTCGGCTTCCGTGCCGAGGCGCAGAACGGGGCCCGGCTGACGCGGACCGTGGCGGTCTCCGTCGCAGGTTGCGGGGGCGCTGGCGGGAGCGATCGCGCTACGAGGCGGTCTCTGCGGCGGCCCCCTCGCGGACTCCCCAGCGTTCGTGCAAGCGGCGCAGTGGGCGCGGCGCCCACCAGTTCCAGCGGCCGAGCAGCTCCATCAGCGAGGGGACCAGCAGGGAGCGGATGATGCTGGCGTCGATCAGCACCGCGACGGCGATGCCGACGCCGTTCTCCTTGATGAAGACGATCTTCGAGGTGGCGAAGGCGAGCATCGCGACGGCGAAAAGGAGCGCCGCCGCGGTTACGATACGCCCGGTCCGCTCCAGTCCCATCGCCACCGACTCCGCGTCGGAGGCGCCGTCGTCGCGCGCCTCCTGGATCCGCGAGAGGAGGAAGACCGCGTAGTCGGTCGAGAGGCCGAAGGCGACAGCCCCGATCAGGATCGGCATCGTTTGATCGATCCCGCCGGGGCTGGTGTAGGAGAGGAGTTCTTCGAGCCGGCCGTCCTGGAAGATCAGCACCAGCAGGCCGAACACCGCGCTGAGGTTGAGCAGGTTCATCACCAGCGACTTGACCGGAAGCACCACTGATCCCGTCATCAGGAAGAGGATGACCAAGGTGGCCAGGATGACGATCGCCAGCGCGTAGGGGAGGTGGTGGGTGAGGCTGCTCCGGAAGTCGACGAAGTCGGCGGTGCCGCCGCCGACCAGCACGGTGGTGTGGGGTGGCGGCGGGAGGTCGCGGATGTCCCGCAATGTCTCCTGGCTGGCGGCGGCCCCGAGCGGGCTGGAGGAGATGGCCAGGAGCGCCGCGATCCTGGGCTTGAACCGCACCGGCACGGTTTCGGCGATGCCTGTGACCTTGCGGACCTCGCGGGCGAACCGCGGCAGCGCTTTGCGGTCAGGGCTCTGGACGGCGGCCCAGATCGGGTTTTCGCGGTAGGGCGGGAAGGCCGTGTTGAGCGTTTCGTAGGCCTGGCGGGCGCTCGCCGACTTCGGCAGCGCCTTCGCGTCGATCGGGTAGAACCGGATGCCCAGGAAGGGGAGGCCGAGCAGGATCAGCAGCAGCGCCGAGGCGGTGGCGACCGGGACAGGCCGCCGCATCACGAAGCGCGAGAGTCGGTACCAGAAGCCCGCTTGCGCCGGCCGCGCATCGGCCGCCGCCCGGCGCTGCAGGAACCGCGGCGCTCCTGCGTTGACCCGCGTTCCCAGCAGCGTCAACACCGCGGGTAGGACCGTCAGCGAGATCAGCGCCGCGAACAGCGTCACCAGCGCGCCGCCGATGCCCATCGAATAGAGGAAGGGCTGGGGGAAGACCAGCAGCGAGGCGAGCGCCACCGCCACCGTCAGCGAGGAGAAAAAGACGGTGCGCCCCGAGGTCGCCAGCACGCGCCGCATCGCCGGCAGGCCGGGTCCAGTCTTCTCGATCTCCTCGCGGTAGCGAGAGACGACGAAGAGGCTGTAGTCGATCGCCAGGCCGAGCCCGAGCGCCGTGGTCAGGTTGAGGGCGAAGATCGAGATCGAAGCGAATTCGCTGGCGACGCGGAGGATGAGGAAGGTGCCGACGATCGCCAGCCCCCCGATCAGCAGAGGCAGGATCGCGGCGACGAGGCTACGGAAGAAGAGCAGCGAGAGCAGGAAGAGGAGAGGGAAGGCGAGCAGCTCGGCGGTCCGCAGGTCTTCTTCGACCTGCTTGTTGACCTGGACGGTCGCCACCGCCGGACCGCCGACGAGCAGGCCGGGGCGATCACCGAAGTGGTCCGCGATCGCTTCCCCCGTTTCCTGCCACCGCTTATCGTCCAGCCGGTCAAAGGAGATCACCATGTAGGTGGACTTGCCGTCGTGGGAGACGAAGGCCTTGTTGCCGGTGGTGTAGTAGTCGGTGATGTAGGCGACGTGGGGCATCCGTTCCACCCGGCGCATCAGCGAGAAGACCCGCCGTTCGGTTGCGTGCGAGGGCGTCGGGGCGCCGCGGAGCACCATCACCACGGCCGGGGCCCGCAGGCCGGCGTTTTCGAGCGCGTGTCTGGCGCGGATGCTCTCGGTGCCCTGATTTTCGGCGCCGTAGGGGTCGAGGTGGTCGGCCACCGAGCCGCCGAGGGTGGTGGCGATCGCGAAAAAAACCAGTGCGAGCAGGCAGATCGATCGGGGCCGATGGTCGGCTAGGCCGGCGAGGGAAGCGAACAATCGGTCCTCTTTTCCTTCTGCGCGCGCTGCATCGTCGTCATACGTCCCCGCCTGGTGTTGCTTGAGAGTACTCAATTACTATGTACTATTTGCCTCATCCAAGTATTACTGATTTTCTGGGCTCCCTCCTTCCCGTGTCCGCGGGCCTCGCCAAGGAGGCGATTGCTAAAGAACGACTTCCCCGGCGATCGGCAGCACCCAGGTGGTCTCCGGCAGGGGCACGCCGACCGGGAGTCGGCGTGCTATCGACCGGCCCGGCGCTTGCTCAGGGCGAGGCGACGACTATGAGCATCTTCTTGGACGCGGCTACGCCGACACGAGCGTCAAGGATCTGGTGGGGCCACCGGTCTCGGGACGAGCTTGAACTACGGCACCTTCGGTTCGAAGATAACTAACCTTCTAGTTCAATCAAGAATTTCTGTATTATCAACATCAGTTAGTTCAAACTTGCGAGTAGCCCAGTCCAGCAACCGCTTCCGTCCTGCGCAGTGTCAGTGAAGTCAATAAGTTTCGGCGGGGTCGGGAGGCGTCGTGGCAAGTTCAACTCATCTGACAAGTCAAACTCACGCGAACCGGCATCACGCTCCGGGGCTTCCGACGCTCGCCGCTCACGTCAAGATGTTTTCGTGCCCGCTGGCCTCGCTGGTCAGCATCACGCATATCCTCGATACCGCCGTTCCCTACATCGAAGAGGTGTCACGGGCGCTCGAGATTGATGCGGTAATCGGCATTCCTTACTCGACGAAACCCGCGGCGCAACGACGGCTTGAAGAACAGGGGCATCGCGTCGTTATCCCGACGGACCTTGCGAGCTTGCCGGAAGTGGCGGAGCGCGAGATCAGGCGGGCGTCCGATAGGCGCGGCGGGCCGGTGATCGTGCAGGAGATCGGGGGGTATTGCGCTCCTCTGATCGATGGCCTGACCGCAGAAGGACGCTTGGCGGGGGTCGTCGAGGACACGAAGCAGGGCCACTGGGTCTACGCCGAGCGGTCCGACCTACCGTGCCCCGTGCTCTCGATCGCCGAGAGCCCGTTGAAGGCGCTCGAGAATCAGCAGGTGGGCAGGTCGATCTCACACGCCCTCGAGACCGTCCTCCGCCGGCGATTCCACCGCCTATTGCCCGAGACCAGGGTGGGCGTGCTCGGCTACGGCGGAATCGGAGAAGCGACGGCAAGGGCGATCTCTTCCCATGGGGCGCGAGTGGCGGCGTTTGACGTGTGCGGGATCCGCATGGCGAAGGCGGCCCTCGACGGCTTTGGCGACACCGATCGTGAGCGACTCATATCGGAGAGCGACGTCTTGCTGGGAGTCTCCGGCCACAAGTCGATCACAGAGGCCGACCTGCTCCGCATGTGTTCCGGGGGGATAGTCGCGAGCGGCAGTTCCAAGCAGGTCGAGATTGACCTATTGTCACTTCAGTCGCTGGGTCGCTTGAGTACGGAGTCGGAGTGGGTGAAGCAGTACGAGCTGGAGGGCGGCAAGCGTGTGTCTCTGCTCAATGACGGATTACCGATCAACTTTCTCGAGCAGAGCATCCTCGGCCGCGTACTGGATCTTGTGTACACAGAGCTGTTCATGTGTATGAGGGAGATCGCGCTCGAACAGGCTAAAAACGAACTCGCCAGCCTCGACATCGCACGCCAGCGTGAGATCGCCGAGACCTGGCACAGGATCCACTGGTGCTGACATGGACGACCTGATCGCGGCCCTGCGAGGGGAGGTCAGTGGTGACTTCGACGGGGACGACCCCGGTCATGACCTCTCCCACCTCGACCGTGTCTGCCGCCTCGCACTGAAGCTGCGCGAGGAAGAAGGCGGGGATCCGCTGGTGATCGCCGGGACTTGCTACGTCCACGACTATCACCGGGTCATCGAGAGACGGCGAGGATCGTCTCGAGCGGCGGTCGATCGCGCGGTCGTGGACGAGCACGTCGTCGCGGCGTTGGATCGCGCAGGATTCCCGACGAGCCTCGTGGCGACCATCTGCGACTGCGTCGCCTTCACCGACAGGTACTCATTTTCGGGACATGCGCTCGATGCGCCGAGCGTCGAGGCGGCGATCGTGCGGGACGCCGACAACCTGGACGCGCTCGGCGCGATCGGTGTGGCCCGCGCCTTCATCTTCGGCGGAGCACTAGGTGAGCCGATCTGGGCCGAGGGCGATGCAAAGGAGGTGTACGAGGCAGGGCCAACCACCTCAATCGTCCATCACTTTCACGAGAAGCTGCTGAAGCTGAAAGACGACATGATCACGGCCGCCGGACGCAGGCTCGCAGCGGAGCGCCATGACTTTATGGTTGCCTTCTTGGACGAGCTCATGGCGGAGTGGGCGGTGTCGAGTCGGCCGCGAGACGAGCTGCCCGATCCCAGATGAGCACGAAGCAGACCCTCACCTTTCCGCGAAAGCTGAACGACGCTGACGCGGGCTTCTACTTCCTCGGCGAGCAACCGCACTGCAACGTCGCGATGGTGATGCTCGCCGTGCTGGCCGAGGAAATTCCCTTCGAGGAGATGCTGACCGAGTTGTGGAGTGCTGCGGAGTACGTTCCGCGTTTCTTGGACAGACTGCAGCCTGCGCCCTTCGGTATCGCCGCACCGAGCTGGACTCCGGCCGACCAGTTCGAAGCGCGCGAGCAGGTCCGAGAGGTCCGCTTGGCGCCTGGATCGAACTGGGAGGACGCCCTCTCTGTCGTGGACAAGCTGCAGGAAACGGATTTTCCAGGGCACCGTCCCCCGTGGGAGATCCTTCTGATCAACGGCTGCCCGGCCGGAAGGGCACTCTTCGTCATGAAGGTTCACCATGCGCTTTCGGACGGTACGGCTCTCTCGCTGCTGTTCGCAAAAGCGTTCGGAAAAGCCTTCCTAGAACAGTCAGGCCTGGAGGTCGAAGCAGTCTCCGAAGCCCCGACTTCGCAGACTGCACTACGTTGGGCCCTTCGCGACCGTGGCTCCGCGACCGTCGACTTCGCTCGTCGTACCCGGCGGCGCCTACCGGGATTGCTGCACAGGCCCACTCGACGACGCGAGTGGGAATCCGTCCGGCAACTGGCTCGCCCACGGTACCGGCAGCACCCCTCCGAGTTCGGGACCCGGCGGCGGCTTTCCGGGTTCAGGATCGCCGCGAGCGACTGGAACGACGAGGCGGCGGCCCGTAACGGCAGCGCCAACGATCTCTACCTTGCGATCGTCGCGAACGCGATGCGACGGCGTTTTCCGCAGTGGTCTCTCGACATCTTCCCACTGCAGATGGTCATGCCCGTGGACCTCCGCGAGGAGAGCGCGACGCAAGACGGTGGAAACGTGACCGGGGTCAGCGTTGTTGAGCTCGACGGCGACCCGCGTCACCTACGCGATCTCCACACGGTGCGACAACGCACGGGCGAGGCAAAGGCGAATGCGCGGACTATGGAGCCGACTCTGTTCGACGAAGTCGTCCAACAGCTCCCAGGTCGTCTCCGGGGCGGAGTCCAATACCGAGAATTTGCCACCCGCGACGTGGTCGCCACCAACGTCCCGGTGCCGATCCAAGGGGAGCTCTGCGGTGTGCCGCTCGAGATGATGTTCATGGTGGCTCCGTCGATCGGAACCGCGGTCAGCTTCTCGCTGACCAGTTACGGGGAGAACCTCTACCTGGCGGCAAATGCAGATGTCGCTGTGGTCCCGGGCGGTCTGGACAAGGAGCTTTCGGCCACCCTGCGCGATGTATTCGGCGAAGCCGCCGCGCTTCGCGACGGGAGCTTGATCCCTGCCTCGACTGTAGACGGCTCGTAGCGAACCGAGACTGGTGAGCGCCCTAGTAGATGGAGACGCTGGCCACGTTGTTACCCCGGATCTCCTGTAGCCGCTGAATCGGCGGCCGGCGGCCGAGGGTCACCGTGGGGGCACAAAGCCACAATGGGGCGCAAGAATCCGCTTGGCACCCTCGAGGAAGCGTTTTCGCTGGCGTCGAAGGCCCCTGCTCCTCGTCGACGCCTCCAGATAAGGCAGGTCGCCCGCCGCTTGCGCACGAGGGAGCGCCCGCCCGCTGTGCCCAGGAACTCGCGCCGGTACCGCGCTTCTGTGCCGCTGACCTCTGGAACCACATCGAGCTGATCGTGGCACCCTGGGATCGTAGGGCCTTGCGGTGATCAAACCACCACGTGCGGCGTCGCGTCAAGGCGGGGGCGGGAGCGCTGGATTCGGCTTGCTCAAGCGGTTTACCGGTTTTGTGCCACCGGCCGTGCCACCGCGCTTGCGCAGCATGGCTCACTATAAGGAGCGTTGTCGGCTTTCCGATATGAACCCGCAATAAGGCGGCCTTTGTTGCTTCGAGCGCGAATCATCCGATCACGGATTAAAGCTGTCTAAGGCGATGGTTTTGTGCCAGCGCCTCCATAAACACCAGGAAAGGAATGGAGAGGATGAAGGCCAATGACGCAGTGCGGGTCGCCGCGCGGTTCTACGAGAATCACGCCGACTACCTAGAAACACAGGTGGAAGAAACGACGGATGCGATTCGCGCCTATGTTCTCCATGAAGTCCCATCGGGAGCTGACTACGGGGTCGTTGATTCAGGCGATGATTGCCCTTGATCTTGGCGCTGGCCGAGGAGCGTCTTTATGCGATCAGGATTGAGAGTCTGTCAGAGCATGCTGCACCCACGGTTAGATGTCGTGCTCTCAGGTTTACTGCGCAGAATTGCTCGATTCGCATTGAGGCCCGTTTTAGCGGCAGTCATGTTTTCGGCTTCGGTGTCCGTGCGACTTGGGCTTTTACGGTCAATGATCCAGGCGGTCCATTGGAGTTTGAGATTCCTGGCCAAATCGACAGCGACGGAGAGCCAAATGCTGCGGCCGAGTTCGGGCTCGGTCTGGCCGGGGCTCTTGGAGTGCCATCTCCTCGTCCAGGCCGGGACTAGGTGCTACGGCGCTCGACGGGCTCTACGCCTCCGCCGCGTGTCGGCAGCTCGGATAGGTAGCGCAACTTGATCACTCGGATCTCTTCCTCACGCAGGAGGATGAATTCGTCAATTTGGGGCCGCATCTCCGCGCCTGCTCGCTCAGCTATTCCAAGAGGCTGTCCGAGTCTCAGCTCACGGTTGTCGTCACGCTCTACGGTCGAGTCCGTGTAAGTACCTGCCACCCAGCGTCCGTCCTTAAGCTCAACCGTGAGGAATGCGATTGATTTCGTCGGGATACCCTTGGCGAATGCCTGATACCAAGCAGATGCATCGGGAAGGTAACCCTGGCCGGAGGAATGCCTAATGGTCGCCACGGTCCAGGCTAGGAAGTACGAAAGAGCGTAGAAGGCAACCAGGGCTGTGAATGCGCGAGCAGGCTCAGTCAGCAGATAGCCGTTGAAGTCCTTTGCGAGTGCCTCGGTGTCGAGAAATGTGGTGAGTTTGGCGAGACTGAGAACAACACCAGCGGATATGACTGACGCAAGCGCGCCGATGACAAGCATCTCGACAAGCTCTGCTACCTGACTGCGAGATCCTCGCGGTTTGCGCGCGCGTGAAACGCGGACATAGACGTAGCCGGGACCGAGGGCGGCAGCAACCAGCGCCACCCCAAGGATCGAGCTAGGAATCAATCCTCGCCAGAGCCAGAGCCCGAGCCGGAATCAGAGCCGTCCCCCGAACTAGTTGGACTCGATTCCGAAGGGCCGGTATCGATCTGAGGCAACGCCGAATTCTGAGGGGCCTGATAGGGCGCCATATGTAGGCCACGGTCATAGCTCTCTTGAAGGGAGCCCTCGACTGCCTTGCCCTCATGCTCGCGAGGTGCGTTTCCATCGTGTCGTTCTTTATCGGACATACGATTAGCCTAGCGGCTCAGGATGACGTGCCGCTGAAGGTCCGACCCCAGGGTTTGCCTCGTAGGTCAGAGCCAAATTGATCCGTGAATTCTTTCTGCCATCGACGAAGCGGACCCCACTCATCTTCGCTGGTCATCTCCTCTGCGTAGCCTGGTTGCCCTGGTCGGCGTCCGTAGGCGTCCATGGCGGAAGTCGTGCCGCTTGAGTAACCGACGATGATTTTGGCGTTAGGCGTCAGTGGTCGTGGGTCGGGCATCAGCAGGGAACTGTCGCCAATGTCTCGCCACGCCATATTGGTCCGACGCTCGGGGTAGAGCCATTCCTCCTTGCCGGCAGCGAGAAACCGATATGCCCTCAGCTTGATGATGCGGTTGATCAGGAGAACCTCTGCCTCACTCAGTGTCCGGCCTTGATGAATGTCGAGAAAGTTGAACATTGCGTCCCGAAATAGATCTGGATTCGCCCGAACCTCAGTTGCTACCCGATATGGATTACAGGCCCACGAGCGGTTGGTAAGGATGAGAAGCCGGTCGGGCGAAAGGGGAAAAATCGTGTGCGTGCCATGGAGTCGGATGTCTGGATCATTGGCACCGCGACAGTAGAGCGGGTTACCGGGTGCACACGAGCGATTAAAGACTGTGACCGGATGATCGGAAATGACGAACTTCGTCGGTGAATGTGACGAATCAACGATCTGCCATACACACTCAGCCCACACCGCTCCGTAGAGATTGCGCAGCTCGGGGAGCGGGTCGAGCACATCCTCGCGGTGGCGCCCACCTGCCTGTGTTAGTAGCCAATCGAGTCCCTTGGGGGTTCGAAGCTTCTGGGTGCTCATAAACAACAGTAGGTCTGGGAGTACGTCTTCATAGAGGTCATCCCATCCGTCTCTGGCAAACCATTCGACCGCGCGCTGTCCGCGCCGATCGACATCTCCAAAAAACGTCTTCTCGAGCTGGCGCGATTCGACGCCGCCAATCCGCGTTGTGTAGAGGTCATCGATTGCGAAACAGCGGCGGGCTCCTGTTCGGCGAAGCGTCTTTCGTGTCAGCTTCTTGCCGCTGGGGGTCTTGAACTTTTCGGGCTTGAGGTCGAGAAGGAATAGCTCTCGATCCTTGGCTTCGGGGGGAATGAAGCGCCGCTGGTACCACTGCGGAACGTAATGGTTGTTTCGGTACTCGGCCGACACGGACTTCAGTCTTAGGCCTGTGGCGGTCGAGAAAACGCCTGACTCGCGGAGCCAGGTCGAAGACTGGTCAAAATAAGGAGCGCTCAGGCGGAGTTAAGCAGGGACGCGCTCGCCAGCAGGAACATAGTGCTCCAGCTCAGCTGGGTGCTCAAGGGCAAACGGGATGCCCTCTTTCGCAAGCTTGATCACCTCGGCGTAGGAGTCGCCAGCAGTGGACCAGCACTCTACATCGGGCGATTCGGCCCACCAGCCGTCGGCTTCGTGGTGGTAGATGATGCGCACCGCTTCCATTCGATCTCCAGTTGACCCGACGCAGCCTCAGGCGGCAGCGGTGCTAGGCGCTCAAGGGCATGCCGACCGATATCTGCACGAACCGGAGGAATATCGGCAGCGGGCGGGGCGTCCTTGTGGCGATAGGAGACCTCGACCGTGATCCGCTGAAGAAGCTCGTTACGCAGTCGAGCGAACCGGCCTGTCTGGATCGGCTCGATAAGCATGTCGAAGTCCTCCGTTCCGACGATGACTGCCGGCCGACCTTCGTGCAGGTAGCGCCACAGGACGCGGTCGGTTTGCGGGGTCTCTTGCCACGGATGAAGGCGGCGCCGTGCGGGTAGCCGGGATCGGCGTCGCTAGTCGCGGCGTCGATGAATGCCGACAGGGCGGCGTTCTCAGCGGGCGTGCGCATGGTTGTCACGAGATTAGCTCTGTCCAGTTCTTGGCGAACCAGTCGATGACCTTCGCCATCGCATCGTTGGTGTTGGAAACTTTGAAGGGAAGCGGCTCGGCAGGCTGCTTCTCGCTTGCAAGGTAGCGGTGGCAATGATGCTCGTCAATGTGTCGATCCGCGTGAGAATTGTCCGCCACGACGCGGGTTTCCCAGCCCTTTGCGCCTCGGACCTGGAGCAGGATTGCGTACTCGACCGGCCGCGCGCCGGAGCGCCGGTAGACGACCCGCAGGGTGGCCGAAGCGCGTGAGCAGCTTGAGCGGGCCGTGACCAAATGCGAAGCCGTGGAAGCGCTCGGCAGGCGCGAGCGCCGCGAGCAGCTTCCGCTCGCGCTTGACAGCGAGGAGACGTGGAGAGAGGCTCTAAACAAGAGAACCGCGGTGCTAGAGCGGATGGAGCCACCACCGGGCATAGAGGCCCGCCGCGAGCGCGAGCTTGCCGAGCAGCTACTTGCCCAGCGGGCCGCCCAAGCGCTCGCAGCCGCCCGGATCGAGCCGCCGGCATACATCGTCAAGGAGCTGGGGGAGAGGCCCGCCGAACCGGCGAAGGCGCGTGTCTGGGATTAAGGCGTCCGTGAGATCGAGGGCTACCGGCTCGAACACGGGGTGACGGACAGGACGAGGGTCTTCGGCCCCAAGCCACCTGACCCAGGGGAGCGATTGGCGCACAAGGAGGCGCGGCGAAGCCTTGCCGATCATCAGCGCAGGCTTGAGCTTGAGCATCGGCTGGAGATTCGAGAGCCAAGGATCGAGCTGGATATCGGAGGGATGGGGCTCTAGCGCCCCGACCCGCGCGATTGAAGCACCGGACTCGCGCCCGTCAACCCCCTTCGGGGGTCGGTCGCTTCGCGACCTTGACCGCCGCTCACCCGGCGCTGGTTTGGCGGGTAGGTCGGAGCTGAGGTGGCGGAGGATGTCTAAGAACTCCCGATGCTCGATACAAACTTGACCATCGCGACAACGGCGTCGATGGACTCTCGCGCCTCCTCTTTGGTGATCTCGATTCCTCGATGTACAAAGGCATTTCGACGGACCACATGGGACCTATAGGAATGCCAGCAAGGTGCTGATGTGGGATTCGTCCCAGTTAGCGCCTCAAAAATCCGAGGTCCGAAGGAGTCCATTAGCGACCAGGAGCGAGGCATCTGGGGGGCTAGTTGTACGAGGGCGTGTCCACTGGCGTTTGCGATCTCCTCAACCCGGGCTCTAATCCACATCTCGCAATGCACCTGGGCCGCGACGACTGCTAGACCAAATCGCCTCTGCTCGTACATGTCTGACGCCTCGAATACCAAGCGATCCGCCGGAAAGGGCACGCCAACTACATGGGCAATCGTCGCTATGCGAGGGGGACCGGCAGGAGTCCAGCTTCCCCTCGGATCTGGGCGTAGAGGGGAATCGCTTGTTCTCTTGCTTGCTCTGTTGAATCGGCTTTTACATTGAGATGGAACGAGCTTGGGCCGCTGCCTTCTTCCCAGGGCTGGACGACGTGGTAGTTGTGGGGACCGACCACTCGGACGCCGGCATAGTCCAGCGGGACGCGCTCATGGTCCTCAATTACGAACTCCACAGACCAAAGGGGCATAAGCGAAACGTAGTTCGCCGAGCGGACCTCGGAATACTTCCGTGCCACAGTCATGCCACAGAACAACCGGATTCAGCCGGAGACAGCCGGACTCGGAAACGGTCTCGCCGGCCCTCCGCAAACCCCTCTAGCAAGCCGAAACTGAGGCTATAAGCGGAGGGGGAGGGATTCGAACCCTCGAGACACCTTTCGATGTCTGCCGGTTTTCAAGACCGGTGCATTCAACCGCTCTGCCACCCCTCCGGGGAGTACACGATCCGTCGATGCTAGACGCGACGGCCCACGACTGTGAACGCTCAAGATGATTGTATTGTCTGCAATGCGTCGATTGCTCATACTTGCCTCGGCGATGGTCTTCTTCGACGTCGTCTTCTTTTCGGCTATCGCGCCGCTGCTTCCCGACTACGTCGCCGAACTTGGGTTGAGCAAGGCTCAGGCTGGGGTCCTTTCCGCTTCTTACGCAGCCGGGACACTGGCCTTCTCCTTGCCAGCAGGCTTGCTTGCCGCGAGTTTCGGGCCTCGTCGCACGGTGATCGTGGGACTGCTTTTGCTCGGCGTTTCCAGCGTCGCCTTCGGCTTCGCCAAAGGGTTCCTGCTGCTCGACGCAGCACGTTTCATCCAAGGCGGTGCGGGCGCGCTGATCTGGTCCGGTGCGCTGACCTGGCTGATCAGCGTCTCGCCGCCGGAGCGCCGCGGCTCGGTCATCGGCACTGCGCTCGGCACCGCTGTCGCCGGTGCCCTGCTCGGGCCGGCGCTGGGCGCGCTTGCCGCCGCGATCGGCACCGAACCTGTCTTTAGCGCGGTGTTGGGAGTGGCTATCGCGCTTGCCTTCTTCGCCGCTCGCCTGCCCGAGGCCGAGGCGCCGGAAAGCCAGAACCTGCACGAGGTCATCGAGACGATGTTCAGTCGGCCGATAGTGATGGCGACGACCTTCGTCGCCATCCCCTCGGTGATGTTCGGCGCGGTAGAGGTACTGGTGCCGCTGCAGATCGCCGATCTGGGCGGTGGTCACGCGCTGATCGCCGGCGGCTTCATCGCCGGGGCCGCCTTGGAGGCGGTCCTGGCGCCGATCGCCGGCCGCTACTCCGACCGGGTGGGACGGCGCATACCGTTCATGGTCGGGCTCAGCATTTGCGCGGTTGCGATGGCGGCAGTGGCGATCGGGCAAGCGATGAGCGTGGTGATGGCCGGCTTGATCCTGACCTCGCTCGGCGGAGGTATCTGCTTTACGCCGGCACTGACCATGCTTTCCGAGATGGCCGAGGCCAGCCGCCTGCACCAGGGCTTCGCCGCCGGGCTTTCCAACATGGCCTGGGCTGCCGGACAGGTCGTGGGAGGACTTGCCGGCGGTGGTGCCGCCAGCGTCGCGGGCAATGCGGCGCCAAGCCTGGCGATCATCGTGCTGCTGCTTGGCACGGTCCTCTATGCGTTTCACGCGCTGGCGCCGCCGGCCATTCGCGCGGCATAGGGCCGACCGGACTAGGCTCCCGGAGCATGGCTTCAGCGAGTGGTGAGGAGGCGCGAGCGACTGCCGCCTGGCGCAACTGGGCCGGGGACCAGGTCTGCACGCCCTTCGAGCGGCTGCGGCCCGCAAGTCGAGAGGAGCTCGCCGACGGCATCGTCGCCGCGGCCGCGGCGGGGCGCAAGATCAGCGTCGCGGCGAGCGGACACTCCTTTACCGAGACGGCGATGACTGAGGGCACGATGATCGACGCCGGCCAGCTCAGCGGCGTGATCGACATCGACGGCTCCTCGGGTTTGGTCAAGGTGGGAGCTGGAACGGTGCTCGCCGACCTCAACGAGCAACTGCACGGCTTGGGCCTGGCGATGGAGAACCTCGGCGACATCGACCGCCAGACGATCGCCGGCGCGATCTCGACCGGGACCCACGGCACCGGGGCGAAGCTGCGCAACATCTCCTCGCAGGTCGTGGCGATGGAGCTGGTCCTCGCCGACGGCTCGCTGCGCGAACTGACGGCGGAGGGCGATCCCGAGCTGCTGCGCGCCGCGCGGGTCAGTATCGGTGCCCTCGGAGCGATCTACTCGGTCACTCTGCGCTGCACTCCGGCCTTCACTCTGCATCGGATCGACAGTCCCCATCCGCGTGAGGAGGTGCTCGATTCCTTTCAGGACCGCGCCGACGCCCATGAGCACTTCGAGCTTTTCACTTTCCCCTATGCCGACTCGGCCTTGGTCCTCGAACGCAACCGCACCGAGGGGCCGCCACGCCCGCGCGGGCGGACCGCGGCCTTTCTCAACGACATCGTTCTCGAGAACTGGGCACTGGAGGCGATTTCGGCCGCCGGCAAGGCCGTCCCTCGCGCGATTCCCTCGCTCTCACGTCTCGCTGCCTGGCTCGCCTCTGGCAGCACGTCAGTTGACCGCAGCGATCGAATCTTCGCCAACGAGCGCCGTGTCCGCTTCACCGAGATGGAGTACGGCGTGCCGCGCGAGCATGGTCCGGAGGCCGCGCGCCGGGTGATCGATTGGGTTCGCTCTAATCGCTACCCGGTCTTCTTCCCGATCGAGATGCGCGTCACCGCTGGTGACGACGCGCTGCTCAGTCCTTCGCACGAGCGCGACACCGCCTACATCGCCGTGCACCAGTACCGGGGGATGGAGTGGCGCCCTTACTTCGAAGCGGTCGAGGCGATCATGGACGAGTACGGCGGCCGTCCGCACTGGGGCAAGCGCCACTTCCAGACCGCCGCCACCCTGGTTGAGCGCTACCCGCGCTGGGCTGACTTTCAGGCGGCGAGGGACGAGCTCGATCCCGGCCACGCTTTCACCAACGAATACGCGGAGCGGGTGCTCGGCCCCTAGAGGAAAGTCTGGCCCTCACCGCGATAGGTGGGGACCACGTCGACGATCTCCCCACCCTCGATCAAGTGGAGAACGTCGAAGCGCTCGCAGAGCTCGCCAGCCTTGGCATGGCGCATGTAGACGCGGTCGCCGACCCGAAGGTCGCGGGCGGGCGTGCCGCTCAGTGGGGTCTGCACCTCGCCGGCACCCTCCTCGGGGTCAAGTGAGAGGCCAGGCGGCAGCCACGGGGAGGGAACGCGCGACGGGTCGCCACTGCCGGAAGCGAGGTAGCCACCACCCAGGGCTGTCGCGATTACCGCGCTTGGCTTGCGCACAATCGGCAGCGCGAAGCCGGCTGCGGGGGTGAGGCTGAAGCGGCTGTAGGTGTCGAAGAGGGTGGGGGCGTAGAAGCCCGAGCCGGCGGCGATCTCGGTTACCGCGTCCTCGGCGCCAGTCAGCTCGAGGCTGCCGGTGCCGCCGCCATTGACGATCGGCAGCTCGGCGAACTCGCGGATCGCGGCGACGACAGCGGCGCGGCGCTCAGCGAGCTCAGCGGCCGAGCGGCGCTGCATCGCCCGGATCGCGGCACCGCGCAGCCGTCGTCCTGGCGGTCGGTCACCGACGCCGGCGATTTGACCCTCGTAGGCCATCAGGGCCACCAGTTCGACCTGGCCGCGGCGCTCGATCTCCCGCGCCAGCTCAACTGCCTGCTCGACCGTGTGCACGGGCGAGCGCTTCGGACCGACCTTGATCCGGCCACCCAGCGCCCACCAGCCCGCGTCGAGCTCGATACAGACCCGCACCGGTGACGCCCCCGCGCCCAGAACCGACTCGATCGCATCGAGGTGCTCAACGCAGTCGACCATCACTATCGGCGCCCCGCCGGGGTTGGCGACCGAGCGCAGCGCGAGCTCCTCGAGCGCGCCCGTGTCCGCGGTCGGGTAGGCGAGCAACAGGTTCTCGAAGCCCTCCTTGGCCAGCCAGAGCGTCTCCGGCAGGGTGAAGGTCATCAGCCCGGCAAAGCGCTCGTCGCGGTCAAGGATCCGTTTGAGCAGGGTCCGACAGCGCAACGACTTGCTCGCCACCCGGATCGGCTTCGTGCCGGCCCGCTCCAGCATCGCCTCCGAGTTGGACCACATCGCGTCGAGGTCGACAAAGGCAAACGGCGCCTCGACCTCCGCGAAGATCGCCTCGAATTCCGCGTGCGAGCGGCCGGACACGACCACGAGACTAACCATCGGGGACGCGGCAACGGAGAGGGAGGGATTCGAACCCTCGAGAGAGCTTGCGCCCCCTACTCGCTTAGCAGGCGAGTGCCTTCAGCCACTCGGCCACCTCTCCGGGCAATGGCTCGATTGTAAGAGCTCTATGCCCGGCGCGAGCGTAGGACGACTCGGCCGCCACGGGCGGGGATCATGGTCACGTTGCGGTGCAGGGCGCGCTCGGGCTTGGGCTCGGCGGCTTCCAGATCCAGGCGACGGGCCGTCGCCTCCAAGACGACGCTCATCTCGGCCATCGCCAGGGCGGCGCCGAGGCAGCGGCGGATTCCGCCACCGAAGGGAATCCACTCGTAGGTGCCGGGTTTGCGGCCGAGCCAGCGCTCCGGGCGGAAGGCGAACGGTTCGGGATAGAGGTCCTCGCGATGGTGGACGAGGAGGATGCTCATGCCGATCGGGGTGTCGGCGGATACGCCGTAGGGGCCGAGGCGCCAAGGAACAGTCACCCGGCGGCCGATGAACGGGACGACCGGGCGCGAGCGCATGCTCTCCACGATCGTCGCCTCGACCTGCTCGGCGGAGTTGCCGCCGTTGCGAGTTGCCTCGCGCAGAGCCTCGTGAGCGTCCGGATTGCGCACCAGACGCTCCCAGGCCCAAGCGAGCGAGTTCGCCGTCGTCTCGTGGCCGGCGAGGACCAGGGTGAGGAGCTCGTCGCGGACTTCTTTGTCGTCCATCGCCTCACCCTCCTCGGTGCGCGCCTGCAGGAGGAGGGAGAGGATGTCGCGGCGCTCGGCGAGGTGCTCGTCGGCACGGCGGGCGCGGATCACCGCATAGGTTGGGCGGTCAAGCAGGGTGACTCCGAGCTTGATCACGCCGCTTGCCTCTTCGCGGCCGATGCTGAGCAGTTCCCCCGCCTGGCCGAGCCGCGAAGTCGAGGCGTTGACCAGGCGCTTGACCGTTGAGCGCATCCGGTCCTCGGGGGTGCCGCGCTCGGGCTGCCCTTCGATGCCAAAGATCCCAGCCATGATCACGTCGAGCGTGATCGCCTGCATGCGCGGCGCCAGCGCGAAGGGCCGGTTCAGCGGCCAGCGGTCGAGCCCGCGTTCGGTCGCCGCGGTGATCATCTCCGTGTAGCGCTCGATCGCCTCGCCGTGAAAGGGCGGTAGGAGCAGCTTGCGCTGGCGCATGTGCCGCTCACCGACCGAGGTGAGTACCGAGCCCGTTCCGAGGATCGGTCGCAGCGGCGACTCGCCGGTCAGCGAGGGCGCCAGCTCGGGCCTGGCGGTGAAGAGGGAGCGAACGTGATCGGGGTGAGCGGTCACCACGGGGCCACCAGGCATCGCCGTCCGCATGCGGAAGGTCTCGCCGATCCGGCGCCGGGCGCCGAAGACGTACTCGATCTGGCGCTGGCTGAAGCGCAGCATCTGGGCGATACGGGGCAGCGGTACGACCGGGGGCTTGCCGAGCTCGGCAAGTTCGGCTGGCTCGATCGGTCCGGCCGGGGACGGAGTCGCCGCACCGACGAGGTCCGGGAAGGCTGGCTCCTCGGCGCTGGCGGGACGCTCGGCGATGCTGCTCACCCGATCATTGTCACAGAGAACGGTGTCAGCGTCGCCGGTCGGCGGGGTGCGATGCGTCACGCTCTACAGTCATACGAATGCAGCACGGAAGGCGCACGAAGATCATCGCGACGGTGGGGCCCGCCAGCTGGGAGCCCGAGACCCTGACCCGTCTGATCGAGGCCGGCGCCGACGTCTTCCGCCTCAACTTCTCCCACGCCGATCGCGACCGCCACGCCCGTACCGTCGAGGCAATCCGCGGCGCTGCTGAGCGCGCCGGCCAGGAGGTGGCTGTGCTCGGCGACCTGCCTGGGCCGAAGTTGCGAATCGGTGAGCTGCGCGGCGACGTCGCCGAGCTGGAGACGGGCATGCACGTGAAATTGACCCCGCAGGAGATCGAGGGGGACAAGGAGACGATTCCAGTCACTTGGCCCGGCGTGACCTCGCTGCGCGAGGACGAACCGGTCTACCTCGCGGACGGCTCGATTCGCCTGCGCGTGCGCGGGCCCCAAGACGGCGGTGTCGATTGCGAGGTCGAGGTCGGCGGCACGCTCTCCTCGCACAAGGGGCTGAACGTGCCGGGCATCAGCACCCCCGCCGCGACCTCAGTCGACCTCGGCTGGGTCGAGTTCGCGGTCGAGCAAGGCATCGATCTGCTCGCGGTCTCGTTCGTCTCAACGGCGGCCGACCTCGAGCCTGTCAATGAGCGGCTGCGCGCGCTCGACTCGGATATTCCGCTGATCGCCAAGATCGAGAAGCAGCAGGCGGCGGAGAACGCTGAAGAGATCGTCGCCGCGGCCACCGGCGGGATCATGGTCGCTCGAGGCGACCTTGGTATCGAGCTGCCGCTTGCGCGCGTGCCGGTCGTGCAGAAGCGACTGATCCGCGGCGCCGGGCGACGTTCGAAGCCGGCGATTACGGCGACCCAGATGCTGGCCTCGATGGTGATCGCCCGGCGGCCGACCCGGGCGGAGGTGACCGACGTCGCCAACGCGATCTATGACGGCACCGATGCCGTGATGCTCTCCGAGGAGACCGCGGTGGGACAACACCCAATCGAGGCGGTGCGGGTGATGGATCAGATCGCCCGCGCGACCGAGCCGGACCTGCCATACGGGGACTGGCTCTTTGGCCGCACAGACCAGGCGACGCAGGATGTCGCTGACTCCGTCGCGCAGGGAGCGGTCGGCGCGGTCTACCGGCTTGGCCTCGCCGCGCTCGTCGTGCCGACCAGCAGCGGCCGTACGGCACGGCTGGTCTCGGCCCACCGTCCCAACGTGCCGGTGCTGGCGGTCTCTCCGCGGATCGAGACTGTGCGGCGTCTCAGGTTGCTCTTCGGCGTTACCGCCGTCCTCAACGAACACGAAACCGATGTGCGCAGCCTGCTCCACGACTGTGCGGCGCTGGCCGCCAAGCACGGCATCGCCTCTTCCGGTGACCTGATCGCGATCACCGCCGGCCTGCCGGAGCAGGAACTGGGAACGAACCTCTTCGAGGTTCACCGCGTACCATGATCCCGGCCCGATGAGCCAGGAGCGGGGGCCAATTCGAGTGGGGCGCGACGACACCGGCTTGGCGGTGATGACGCTCGACAGCCCGCCGCTGAACCTCTTCGACCGCAACATGTTCGAAGGCCTGCAGGCCGGGATCGCCACGGTCGAGGCGGATTTGCCACGAGCGTTGCTGATCCGTGCCGAAGGCCGGGCGGTCTCCGGCGGCGTCAACGTCGCCGAGTTCGAGGGTCTCACGCCGGAGCGGGCAAGCAGTCTTTGGGACGAGCTGATCGGCGCGGTCGAGCGGGTGGAAGCCCTGCCACTGCCGGTCGTCTTCGCTGCCCACGCGCTGACTCTCACCGCCGCCTTCGAGCTGGCGCTCGGTTGCGACCTGATCCTCGCCGCCCGCTCGGCGAAGTTCGGCCTGGTCGAGAAAGTAGTCGGCTTGACACCGTCAATGGGCGGGACCCAGCGGCTCGCCGAGCGTGCCGGCAGTGGCCGCGCCCGGGAGTTGGTGATGACCGGCGAGCTTTTTAGTGCCGAGGAGCTTGCCGGCTGGGGCGTCGTCAATCGTGTCTTCGAGGACGAGGACTTCGACGAGCGGGCACGTGCCTTCGTCGCCGAGCTTGCCGCCGGACCGACCAAGGCGCACGCGATGACGAAGCTGGTCCTGCGCCGTTTTCGCGAAGGGGGCATCCCCGCGGCCGACGAGGCGATCCGCACCGAGGCGGGCGATCTCTTCGCCACCGAGGACCTGCAGAGGGCGGTCAAGACCTTCCTCGAGCACGGCGGGCCTGGTCACGCCACCTTCGAGGGTCGCTGAGGCTCCGCCGGTAGGGTCTTCGCTCGATGACCGACTTCGACGCGATCGCCCAGGGCATGACCCAGGCCGTGCCCTTTGCCGGGTACCTCGGCCTCGAGATCACCAAGGTCACGGCGGGAGAGGCCATCGTCGTGCTGCCCGAGCGTGCCGAGCTGACCAACCACGTCGGTTCCCAACACGCCGGCGCGCTCTTCACCGTCGCCGAGACGGCCTCTGGAGCCGCCTTCGTCGGCGCTTTCGCCGAGCGCATGGCCGACGTCACGCCGCTCGCCCGCAACGCCGAGATCTCCTACGAAAAGATCGCCAAGGGCCCGATTGAGGCCAAGGCGACACTAGGGGTCGACAGCGACGCGGCCCTCGCCACCCTCGACGCCGAGAGCAAGGTCGTCTTCCCATGCAAGATCGAGCTGACCGACTCCACCGGCCAGCGCGTCGCAACCGCTACCGTCCAATGGCACGTGCGGCTAAACCAGCCCAGCGAGCCAGAAGCCGCCTAACACCGCCCCCAAGTCCCTAGAATCGCCCTCCGGGCCACCGGCCCAATCCCGCGCCTGTAGCTCAGTTGGATAGAGCGTCGGTCTACGAAACCGAAGGTCACAGGTTCGAATCCTGTCAGGCGCGTTTTATCCGCTCTTTAGAGCCAAAAGTTCGAGAGTGGTTCGAGACCTGCCCCTAGTTTGGCTCCGTGGCTTGAATTGCGTCGAGCATGAGGACTTGGCAAGCTCGGTGAGTAGTGCATCACTGGGAGTTGTTGAGGGGTCGATCCAAGAGCTCCAAGCGCGGCGGGCCGACCGGCCCCGGCTTATGCACCTTAGGCATGCTTCGCTACGCTCACGTTGCTCGTGGCGTGTTTGGTGCTGGCGTTGTAAGCGAAGGGGGTCGGTCGACTTCGTTCATCCGGTGTGTCAGCCGTGCGGCTATATCAGCGGGCGTGCATGGCCAACCATCGTCCAAGACACCTGCGATGACGTAATCGATGACGGCGTATGGCACCTCGGGATCCTTGCCGTCGGCATAGTCCTCGAGTGCCTCTTGAAAAAGCGACACGTTCTCTTTTAGATCGTCGGCACGCTTGTGTTCTTCAATGTAGCGTCGCTGCGCCTCTAGTTTCGGGTGTCGCAGCTCATCGGCGAAGTCGAATCGTCCTGGCCGGCGTACTGCCTCGTCGAGCTCATTGAGGTCTTCGATATTCGTCGCCAGGATAAAAATTACCCAGCGGTTGTCTCGCAGCCGTTGCAGTCGCGGCAGCATGCCCGCGGTCAAGAAGGCACCGATGGTACGTGCCTCTGGACGCTCTTCCAAGTTTCTCCGACCGCCGCGTGCCTGCAGCTTGATCTTTCTTTTACCGAGCTTCGGCCGTCGGCGTGGCTTGAAGAAGTCCTCACACTCATCGAATAGGACTATGACCCTTCGCAGTCGCATGAGGTCGTTGAAGATTCGCGCTGCTGCACCCTCGAATCCATCGAGGCCATGTTCGCCAAGGAAGTCGGGGGGCGAGAGGACCAAGATCGGCCAGCCGAGCGCCTGCGCCATTTTCTTGGCCAGTGACGTCTTGCGCGACCCAGGGGGTCCATAGAGAATGAAGCTTGCCTTCTCGGGCCGGTTCCCTGGTTCTTTGAGAACGGGGATCAGGACCTCCCCTCGCAGTGCGGACGTGAGTTGGCGATCTTCGCTTGGGTCGGTGTATTTATCCAAATGTGTATCGATCCGCTGGTATCCCGCCTCTCTTGTGGCTGCATCGTAAAAAGCGGGAAAAGCAAGCTCTAGGTCTGGCCAGCCGATCTCGTCTTTGGTTTTTTTAGTTGTTACGCCATACCGGGCCAATACAAGCTGTTGACGAAGCCCTTGCATGACCATGCGGTAACGCAGCATGAAGCTAAGGACGCTGGCGGTAGCCCAACTCTCGATTAGTTTTGGCCATCGAGACCGATCATTTGCCCAGCCTTTGAATCGATCGTTCTGCGCCTCACCCGATATGTAGGAGGCCCGAATCAGCTCCATGACCTTTTCGAGGCACGGCAGAATGTGACGGACTAGTCCCACATTGCCGTAAGCCAGCTCGCGAAGCGCGAGATAGGCGAGGCCTAGCCCGACCTCGTAACTGGAGACATAAATGCGACTCGTTCCGTCGGAGGCAACCACCTGTTCGCTGAGCCAAGCTCCGTCATCCGTCTGGACGCTACGCGCGACGCTCACCGCGTGCTCAGTGAGTTGCTCTCGGTCTGCCGCCTTAAAGCGGCCAAGGAGAGCGGTTGCAAACACCAAGGCACCGGGATCGAACCGAGCCATGACCTTTGCCGAGTGGTACCCGAGCTGCTCCAGCACGGTTGCGGAAACGTTCGCGCAAAGCTTGGTTGCATCCTTGACGTCAGTATCCGACATGTCGAGAGCGCGTACTCCATGCAGGGTCACGAAATGATGAGCAGCATCATCATTCGGCTTGAGCCCCACGATGCCCCGCCCTGTCGCTTCCTCTCGTAGCTGCTGTGCCATATCGGCGGCGGCGCGATCCAGCTCAGCGTGCACGTCGGAGAAGTCTTGGCCTAGGTCGAGTTCATTTGCCAGATCCTCGGAGAACTTGAGGGCGATCAGCATGTGGCTGAAGGTGAACCGGTTCGGGCCATTCTCGCTCTCGCCACATATTTTCTCTACGCCCTCGTTTGCAATCCGGAATATCCATTGCCGGATTCCATTGCGAAGCTCCCTGTCGACCCGCGCTGGTACTTCCTGACCCTCTTCGAGAAGGAAGCGACGGTACTCGTGCAGCGCAAACAGGCTACGGGCGGTTGAGGTTGTTCCCTGGCCTTCGCCGGCCGGCATGGTGTTGCGACGAAAGCCCGACGGAATCGCGAAAGTCAGCAATGATTCGGACGCGCGCTGAATCCATTCATCAAGATCCTGTATCCGTCCGTCGAGGGCACGGAGGTAGTCGTCCAACCCGTCCTCCCACTCTGAGGCAATTACATCAAGCTCGGCGGCTGCCAATGCGCTCGGCATAAGACCGGCGATCTTAGTTTGATTAGCAAAGGACTCTTTACCTAAAAGTCAAATTACCTTAATTAAATTGGGACGAATTTCGGACTCTCCGCAGCAAACAGAGATTTGCGGTGGCTGTACGGCACGTGCCCAGACGTGCACCGGTGATTGTCGCCGGCCGTAACCTCGTGAGTCCCGCCGTCGTGGAAGCGATATCGCCCAGCTCCCACGCCAGCGATTCCATCTCGCCGATGTGGCTCGAGAGTCGGCTTTTCGAGCAAGGTATGGCACCCACCTAGATGTGAAAGGTATCCTCGGTATTCAAATGGCCAAGCCCACGCAACCGGTTCGGGGCCGGCCTAAGCAGTCTTCCACTGTCCCCCTGGCCCGCAGCAGTGAGCTTGACCGCAACAGCGACGTACCGCTCTATTTCCAGCTTGCCGCGGCTCTCAAGGTGATGTTGGAGGTGGGGACCTGGGAGGCGGGCGCCCGTTTTGCCTCCGAGCGCGAGCTCGAAGAAGAGTTCAAGGTCTCGCGGGCGGTGATCAGGCCGGCGCTCGACCTCCTCGTCGGCGACGGCGCAATCGTTCGGGTCAAGGGGTCGGGCGCCTTCGTCGCCCCGGAGCGGCGCGAGGTCCAGGTCGCTGGACTGGTCAGACTGTCAATTGAGCGCCAAGATGACCTGGCGATCACTGTGCTCAGCGCACGAAAGCGCCGACCCGATCACACCGTGTCGCATTTTCTCGAGATCGATGACCGACGCAAGCCAATCGCACACGTAACTGCCGTCGTCGACGTCGGCCACCCATCGGTCTTTCTCGTCGACTCCTTCTTCACGGTCACCCACGTGCCTTGGCTGCTTCCCACCGCGCAGGCGCTCCAGGAAGGTACGAAACCGCCCAAGCCCAGCGGCCTCGATCTCACTCGCGCCACTGTCGCGGTCGAGCACACCTTTTTCGGCGAGTGGGGGTCCTCGCAGGTTGGCGCTTCGGCCGGCGACCCGGCCCTGATGGGACGCTTCGTCCAGTTTGGCCGGGCGAAGGGATCGAAGCAGGAGCGCCCGCTCGAGTTCGCCCGCCTCATTTACCGCGCCGATGGCGCTCAGCTCGCCTTCGAGCTCAGCTGAGTTTCTTGAGCGCTATGGAAAGATCAATTGCTCCCAATGACGGAGCTGGGACAGAATCTGATCGATGCCCTGGCGCTTGGGAGCCTCTACGCGCTGATCGCCCTCGGCATCACGCTTGTCTACACAGTGATGGGAATGATGAACTTCGCTCATGGCGAGTTCATCATGCTCGCTGCCTATGCCCTGTATGCCTTTGCCGGGCTGCCCTTCGCCGCAGCGGTCACGAGCGCCCTGCTGACTGGGATTGCGATCGCACTCCTCGCCGAGCGAGTTGCCTTTCGGCCGGTACGTAACACCGACCTCTCAGCCCAGCTCGTAACCTCGCTGGCGGTTGCGGCGATTCTCCAGAACGTCGTAATGGTGGCGGTCGATGCACGCGCCCAATCGGTCGAGACGCCCGCCGCCATTAGCGAATCGACCAGCATCGGCAGCATCTCAGTGCCGAACTTGGAGTTCGTCACTCTCGGGCTCACGGGGATCGTCCTGGCCAGTCTTGGCTGGCTGCTCTACCGAACCCGTACCGGGCTCGCGATGCGAGCGGCTGCGGAGAACTTCGACATGGCTCGGCTGCTCGGCGTCCGCGCCGACCGGGTGATCGCGATCGCCTTCGCGATCAGTGGCGCGCTCGCCGCCGCGGTTGGCGTGCTGATCGTGATGCAGACCGGTCAGGTGTCGCCCACAATGGGCCTCACCCCGGTCCTGGTCGGCTTCGTCGCGGTTGTGATCGGCGGCTTCGGCAGGATCTTCGGCGCCGCCATCGGCGGCCTGCTGCTCGGCGCGCTCTCCTCGCTGCTGGGTGCATACCTGCCGGAAGGCCTGGTGCCCTTCCGCGACGCGATCGTGTTCACCTTTCCGGTGCTGATCCTGATCTTCAGGCCGCACGGCCTGCTTGGAGGAGCGGTCGGGAAGGCGCGTGTATGAGCGCTCCGCGCCTGCGCTCTCGTCCGGCAGTCGCCGTTTCACTGTTGGTGCCGTTGACCTTGATTGCGATCGCCACACTGGTCGGCGCAAGCGGCACGCCTTCCTTCCAGGGCACCGTCACCCTGATTCTCTGCAACTTGATCGTCGTCCTCGGCCTGCAGGTCTTCACCGGCAATAGCGGCGTCTACTCATTCGGGCAGCTCGGATTCGCGACGGCCGGGGCCTACGTCGCGGCACTCCTCACCCTTCCGGCGGCCTTCGTTCTGCTGCAAACGCCCGGCCTGCCGCATTTCATCGCCGATGGCCACCTTGGCGCACTCCCCTCGACGCTGATCGCCGCGGCATTTTCCGGCTTTCTCGCAATGGTGGTCGGCCTTCCCTTGATGCGGACCTCCACCCTTGCGATCCCGATCTCCACCTTTGCCTTCCTGGTTGTCGTCTACAACGTCGTGGCCAACTGGGACCGTGTCACCGGCGGCAGCAGCGGACTGGTCAGCATTCCAACCACGACCACAGTCGAATCGGCTGGGCTCTGGGCCGGGGCGGCCGTTGTCCTCGCGCTGGCGTTCAAGTGGTCCGCGAGCGGCTATCGCTTGCAGGCGACGCGGGAGGACGAGGTTGCCGCTCGCTCGATTGGAATCGACTTGATGAAGGAGCGATTGATCGCATTCGGCCTCAGCGGGGTGCTGTGCGGCGCTGGCGGCGCGTTGGCCGTGCACCAGTCGGGCGTTCTCAATCCCGCCACCTTCTACTTCGGTGCGACCGTGACAACGATGACGATGCTGGTCGTCGGTGGCGCCCGCAGCGTCTACGGGGCGGTGCTCGGAACACTCGCGATCGCGATGGTGAACGAGGTGCTCCGGGGCGTCGAGAACGGCGCTGAACTGTTCAATGCGATTTCTATAGGAGAAGCTCCCGGGCTCGCGGCGATCGGTCTCGGCCTGATCCTGCTGGCGACGATGATCGCGATGCCGAACGGGTTGAGCGGCGGCAAAGAGGCAGGCGAACTGTCCTGGCTCTGGCGGCTAGGCTCGCTTGGCTCTCCACCCCCGCCCAAGCCTCACACCGCCGTCACCAAGTCGCCGCCGACCGACCGCGTTGTGAAAGGCGTTCTGAGCGCCGAGGAGATATCGCTCGCTTTCTCCGGCCTACAGGTGCTTCGGGGGATCAGCCTCACGCTCGCGCCCGGCGAGGCACTCGGCCTGATCGGACCGAACGGGGCCGGTAAGACGACCCTCCTCAACGTACTCAGCGGCTTCCAGAAGCCCGACTCGGGCACCGTCGCACTGGATGGGGTCGATGTCATCGGGCGCTCGCCGGCGCGTCTCGCCCACCGGGGCCTCGGTCGCACGTTTCAAGCCGCCCTTCCCTTCCCCCAACTAACTTGCCTCGAGAGCGTCGCCGTTGGCGCGATGGGTATGGGAGTCGGCAGGCGGCGCGCCGTGCCGGTCGCAGCCGCTGTGCTCGACCGTCTGAACCTCCTCGAGCAGGCTGCTCTGCCGGCCGGCTCACTGCCGCCGGGCAGCCAACGTCTCTTGGGTATCGCTCGCGCGCTTGCCATCCGACCCCGCTACCTGCTCCTCGACGAGCCAGCGGCGGGGCTGAACGAGGCAGAAAGCGAGGAGTTGATCGTGATTCTCCGCAACGTGCTGAGGGATTTCGGCTGCGGGATCCTGCTCATCGAGCACGACATGAGCATCGTCATGGAGCTCTGCCCGCGGATCCAGGTGCTCGACGATGGCATGACCCTGCGGATCGGCACCCCGCAGGAGGTCCAGGCCGACCCCGCCGTGGTCGAGGCCTACCTCGGGAGCTCCTTCCTGGCGGCCGTCGATGCTTGAGCTCCGCGGCGTCCACGTCGGCTACGGGCGCATCGAGGTGGTGCATGGGATCGATCTGAGTATCGGCCCTGGAGAGGTGGTCGGGATGATCGGCCCGAATGGCGCCGGCAAGAGCTCGATCCTGCGATCGATCTGCGGCCTGGTGCGTCCGACCGCGGGTGAGGCCGTCTTCGAGGGCCGTGTCCTGACCGGGATGGCCCCGGAGCTGATTGCGCGGCTGGGCCTGTCCCTGGTGCCCGAGGGTCGGCACATCTTCAAGACCCTCACGGTCGCGGAGAACTTGCGGCTTGGAGCGCCGAGCGAAGATGACGGCGCCGCCTGGATAGAGCGGACGCTCGACCGCTTCCCGATTCTTCGCGAGCGCGCCGACCGGCGTGCCGATTGCCTCTCAGGGGGAGAGCAACAGCAACTGGCCATCGCCCGCGCCTTGGTCGGCAGGCCCAAGCTGCTGATTCTCGATGAGCCTTCGCTTGGGCTCGCGCCGAAGATGATCGCCGTCATCTACGAACTGCTCCAGAACTTGCGCGACGAAGGGGTGACGATGCTGCTGGTCGAGCAGAACGCGGCCCGGACGATCGACTTCTCCGATCGCTGTGTCGTGCTCAGCACTGGGAAGGTGAGAGCCCAGGGATCGCGCGGCGAGTTGCAGCGCAATCCCGATGTCCTGCGTGCCTATCTGGGCAGGCAACCCTGAACGAAATGGGATGTTTGGAATAGTGGAGAGGAACGAATGCCCGATGACCACCGATCCCGAGTACCGACCAGCGAGGACGTCTCCCTCGCGCTGCGTCACTGTTGGCAACCGGTCGCGAGGGTCGAGGATCTGGAGCGTGGCCCCATGCGAGCCGTGCTCCTCGGAGAAGCGCTCGCCGTCTTCCTCACCGAGGGCGGGGATCCGGCCGTGGTGGCCGACCGCTGCGCCCATCGCGGGGCGTCGCTTTCGATGGGCAAGGTGGAGGGCGAGTCGATCCAGTGCCCCTACCACGGCTGGGAGTGGGCGGGCGAGGATGGTGCCTGCACCCGAATCCCTTCACTTCCCGATCAGGACCAGATCCCCCGAGCCCGTGTCCCGGCCTTTCCCGCGCGCGTGCACTGGGGCATGGTCTGGACGGTCCTGGAGGAGCCGCTCGGCGAGCTGCCCAACCTGCCTTGGTTTGACGCCGACACCTGGACCTGGGGTCACGGCAGGCCGTATGAGCTGCCGGTCGGGCTGGGGGTGATGATCGAGAATTTCCGTGATGTCGCCCATTTCGCCTTCGTCCACGAGGAGACCCTCGGTCCGCTCCCGGAGGTGATCGAGCCACTCCATCCCGAGCGAGACGGCTTGGAGGTGACGCTGCGGCGAGAGATGCGGTTCGGTCCAGACGCCGCCAAGTTCTGGAGCTCGCTGGGCGAAGCTCGCTACCACGCGATCGCCCCCAACTTCATCTCGTTCCAGATGTTCACCGACGCGGGCGAACGCTGCCTGCTCCACGCGGCCCGCGCCATCAGTGCCACTGAGTCCGCGCACTACTGGATCGAGGGAGGGCTAGCCGAGGGCTTTGACGATGCCAGCCTCGAGGAAGCGATCGACTACGAGTGGCGCATCTACTGTGAGGACCTGCAGATTATCTCGGCGATCGAGCCGCGTGATCTGCCGTTGGACCTCAACGCCAACCTGAATACCCTCGCCGATCGGTTCACGCTCGCCTACCGGTTGGCCTTCGGCGAGTTCGTGGATCGTGCGCTCACACAGCGTTCGGTGGAGGCCGGCTCGATCACCGGCTGAGCCGATGCCGCCCGCCTATCCGCCGTATTGGGGGATGAACCGCGGCTTGACCTTAGCCACCAGCTTCGGCTTGCCGTTGGAGTACACGTAGACCGGCCAGGTTCGGGTAGCAAGGTGGTCATTCCTGCTGTACTCGACGATGCCAACGATCGTCTTATGGGGTTTTGCTTCGAGCGCATCCGCGAGCTTATTTCCGTCGACGCTGTGCGCTTCTTTTATCGCGTCGATGATCAGCTGTCCGGCGGCATAGGACGCCAGCAGAGTCCCGGACACATCGGTGTTGACGCCGGCCCTCTGGAGGGTCTTGAACAGATTCGCGGCGGCACGGTCCGGCGGATCGTAGGCTGAGCCGTTGGAGGTGACGTAAATCTTCCCCGTATTCGGGATGCCCTTCAACCAGAAGGTCCCGTCGAAGGAGCTTCCCCCGAGAATCGGGACATCGATGCCGGCAGCGCGGATCTGCTTGATCGCGGAAGCCCCTCCCGGCGGATAGGAGGCCATGACCACGGCGTCGGCACTGGCGTTCTTCAGCTCGCTGACCTGGCTCGCGATCGACTCGTCGCCGTTCTCGAAGTCGACGGATCCCGCGATCGACCCGCCGAGCTTCTCCCATGTCTGCTCGAAGGCGGAGCACTGGGCCTTGCCCATCACGATCGACGTATCGCACATCAGGAACGGGTGCTTGATCCCCCTGTCATGCAAGAAGGACGCTCCTGCGCTGACCTCGCTGAGGAAGCTCGGGTTGCCGCTGAAGGAGAGCCGGCCGGTGGTCGGTGGACCGAAACCGGGTTCGCTGGCACACATGGTGAAGTTGAGCTCGTTGTTTTCTTCTGCGACCGGTGCCGCCGCGGCGGCCGTCAGCGCCTCGCAGCTGAGCAGGAGAACGTCCGCCCCCTTCTCGACCGCCTGCTGCGCGGCAACCGCGGCCAGTTGAGGATCGGACCGGTTATCGACCTTGACGATCTTCAGCTTGTGGCCGTAGATGCCGCCGCTTGCGTTCGTTTCACGAAGCAGTTGTTCGATCGCGGCGACGTTACCGTCATAAGGCGCCAGATAGCCGGTCTTGGCAATTGCGGCGCCAATCACTATTTCCTTCGGCAGGCCGTTGGCGGGCGGATCGTCTGAGCCGCCACTGCCGCCGCAGCCGGCCAGAACGGCCAGCGCGAATGCGACCAGGGTGAGACGCTGCTTGGCGAAGAGACCTCGGATTTTCCGAGCTGACACGACCTCTTTGAGAACTATGCAAAGAGATTACCTGAGCAACATAAAACCGCCCAAGAATGCTGGGCGTTAGAGCGCGGTGAGCTAAGAAGCGGCGAAGGTGGCCGGGCGCGGGCCGATCCGGTTGCTGCGGTCGAGGTCTCCAATCGCCGCCATCTCCCGGTGGGAGAGTTCGAAGTCGAAGAGGTCGATGTTCTCGCGAATCCGCTCCGGCGTCACCGACTTTGGGATGACGACGTTGCCGAGCTGCAGGTGCCAGCGCAGGATCACCTGGGCAGGCGTCTTGCCATTGTTCTCTGCCAGCCGAGTAATCGTGCCGTCAGCGAGCATCTCGCCCTGGGCAAGCGGGCTCCAGGCCTCGGTGGCTATGCCGTGCCTGGCGTGCCAGGCGCGCAGCTCGGCCTGCTGAAAGTCCGGATGTAGCTCGACTTGGTTGATCGTCGGCCGGGTTACCGTCTCTCGCGCCAGCAACTCGAGGTCCTCGATGCGGAAGTTGGAGACGCCGATCGTGCGGGCTGCCTCCTCTCCGTGGATTCGTTCAAAGGCACGCCAGGTGTCGATGAACTGGCCCTCGCTCGGGACCGGCCAGTGGATCAGGTAGAGGTCGACGTGGTCGAGCCCGAGTCGGTCGAGGCTCGTCTCGAAAGCCGCCAACGCCGAGTCGTGGCCCTGCTGCGAGTTCCAGAGCTTGGTAGTGACGAAGTAGTCCTCGCGGCACAGTCCCGACGCGACGAGCGCCGCACCGACCTCCTTCTCGTTGCCGTAGGCAGCGGCGGTGTCGATGTGCCGGTAGCCGGCAGCGAGCGCCAGCTCGACGGTGCTCTGGGTCTGCTCCCGCGGCACTTGGAAGACGCCCAAGCCGAGTTGCGGTATCGCGATGCCGTCGTCGAGGCGGAGGCTGGGAACCGTCATCTGGGCCCTGTTCATTGTTGTCATGATAGCTATATTGCTGTCATGAATAGTAAAGATTCTGATAAATGATCGAAGGATTTTTTAGCGCCGAGGAGTGGCCAGTCACGCTTGTTCGACTTCTTCCGCCAGAGCACGGCGAAGTGCCTCGTCGAAGGTCTCTGGAGAGATGCCAAAGGGCTTGGCGCCCGCCGGCTCCGTGACGACCGTCGGTGTGGTCAAGCCCTCGACCAGCGGGCGGGCAACCTTGACGTCGACCGGCGTGATCAGGCCGAGCCAGAGAGCCGAGAGCCACGGGGTGATGAAGGGAAAGGGCATCTTGGGACGCGGCTGCTTTCCCAGCGCGATCGCCATGCGGTCCATCATCTCCGAGTAGGAGAGGGTGTCGGGGCCGCCGATCTGGACCTCACGTCCCGCCGACTCGGCGATCTCGGGGGCGCGGCGCAGGTACTCGACGACGGCATCGATGCCGATCGGCTGGGTTGGCGTGCGTAGCCAGGAGGGCGCGATCATCACCGGCAGGCGTCCGACCAGGTAGCGCAGGGTCCGATAGGACTCGCTGCCCGCGCCGACGACCATCGCTGCTCGGAAGTAGGTCAGCGGGGGCCCCTTTGCGGCGAGGGCGCGAGCAGTCTCATGGCGGCTGTTCAGGTGAGACGACTTACTCTCGTCGCCCAGGCCGCCCAGGTAGATGACGCGCTTTACCCCTTCACGCTTGGCCAGGCGGGCGAAGTTGAGGGCGCCAGTCTGCTCGCGCTCGGCATATCCCGCGCCTCCCGCCATGGCGTGGACGAGAAAGTAGGCAACCTCCACATCTTGTGCCGCGCCCACGAGCGACTCACTGTCGGTGATGTCCCCGACGTGGAGGTCCAGGCCGGCCGCCTCCAGGGCATCGGCTTTCGAGCGGTCGCGGACTAGGCATCGCACTGTCGCGTTTTGCTCTGCCAGCGATCTGGCCAGGCGACCGCCGATGAATCCCGTGGCGCCGGCGATGAGTGTGCGGGGCCCGATCTCCACAAGTTAGCCCTACCCGATTGGACTGCAAGACTGAAGTTGTGTCCGTCCGGATCCTCGAACGGAGTCAGCGAGTCGAGGTCCCGATCGGGCGGGCGTTCGACTTCTATGGAGACGCCCTCAACCTCGAGCCGCTGACGCCGCCCTGGCTCCACTTCGAAGTTACGACGCCGGAACTTGGTGCGTTTCAGGCGGGCACGCTGCTCGACTACAGGCTCAAATTGCACCACGTCCCGATCCGCTGGCGCACCAGGATCGAGATCTGGGAACCGCCGCTGCGCTTCGTCGACATCCAGGTAAAGGGTCCCTACTCACTCTGGGAGCACACGCACCTCTTCGAGCCGATCGGCGAGGGCGCGACCGTGATCCACGACCGGGTGCGCTACCGAATTCCCTTCGGACCGATCGGCGCGATCGCCGATCGGTTCTTCGTGCGGCGGGATCTGAGGCGGATCTTCGACTTTCGTGCCGACGCCGTCGCCGAGCGGCTCGCTTCGGATTAACGACTGGCTCTCCTGGCGCTTTCATGCCAGTGCGGTTAGGCTGCCGCCATGGCTGTCAAGCTCCATCGCTGCTCGACCATGTGGGTCAAGATCGACGCTCATCCCTGTTGGCGGGTGCAGAAGGCCCTGGACGAGCAGGGAATCGAGTACGAGGTCGTAAGGGGCCCGCTGCGCCCGGGCAAGCGCGACGAACTGGAGCAGCTTTCGGGACAGCGCAAGTATCCGGCGATCGAGCTCGAGGACGGTCGTGTCTATCGCGAGGAATCGAAGGACATGGCGGCGCGGGTCCGCGCTGGCAAACTCTTCGACGCTTAGACCGTCTCCGGCGAGGGACCCGCCACCTCGACGGCGTCGCCCATGATCTCCTCGATTTTGGCCATGTCCCCGGGGCTTAGCTGGATCTCCACCGCACCAACGCTCTCCGCCAGATGATCGGCGCGGCGTCCTCGTCGACCCCCCCTAATCGCCGCATAGCTTGGTGCCGAAGGTCTTCCTCTACCCGCTCGCATCTGCTCCACACGCATGAGGCTCATGCGGCAGACTTGGTCGCGTGAGCAAGCTCAGGTTCCAGATCTCGGTCTCACTCGATGGCTTCGTCGCCGGGCCGAACCCGAGCGAGGAGGATCCGCTGGGGGAAGGCGGAACGCAGCTTCACCAGTGGGCGCTCAAGCTGGCCGCCTGGCGCAAGCCGCACGGCCAGGAGGGCGGCGAAGTCAACGCCAGCACGCCAGTGATGGAAGAAGCGCTCGCCGACGTCGGCGCGACGATCATGGGCCGCAACATGTTCGGCGGCGGCCCAGGCCCCTGGGGAGAGGAGCCGTGGGATGGCTGGTGGGGCGATGACCCTCCCTTTCACCACCAGGTCTTCGTGCTCACCCACCACGAGCGGGAGCCGCTGACCAAGAAAGGCGGCAACAGCTTCACCTTCGTCACCGAGGGGATCGAGTCGGCGCTCGAGCAGGCCAAGGCAGCCGCCGGCGACAGGGACATCTCCCTCGCCGGTGGCGCTGAAATCGCCCAGCAGTACCTGGCGGCGGGCCTGATCGACGAGATGCTGCTCAACGTCGTGCCGGTCCTGCTCGGCGACGGCACGCGCCTGTTCGAGAACCTCGGCGGGGCCGAGGTCAGGCTGGAGCAGGTGCAGATGATCGAGGCGCCCGACGTCGCGCACCTCAAATACCGCGCCGTCTAGACCTCGATCCAGGTCCCCCTCGGGCCGAGGTTGCGGATTGGGGTGCTGCCGATCCGGCTCTCGCAGCCCCAGGACTCGTGGATGTGGCCGCAGACCGCCAGACGTGGCGCCTTTTGCTCGATCGTCCACAGCAGGGCGGGGCTGCCGAAGTGGTCGCCGGAGCCGTTGGCGTCGCAGTGTCCCTGTGGCGGCGAGTGGAGGACGAGAACGGCTCCGTCGGGGCAGGGCTCGAGCATCGATGCCGCGGTCTCGTCGTCGAGGTCGAAGCTCCAGTCCCAGGGGGTCACAGGGACGCCGGCCCCGAGGCCGTAGAAATCAAGGCCGTCGATCGTCGTTCCGGCACCGTGCAGGACCGTGGCAATGCTCCATCCGCTCGCCGCCTCACGCAGGGCCTCCTCGGTCTCGTTGTTGCCGGGCACCAGCACGGTCGGCGTCTCGATCGCTGCAAGTGCATCGATCGTCTCGCCCAGCCCCTCGTGCACCGAGGCGAAGTCGCCGGCGCCGATCACCACGTCGGCCTCGGCTGACATCGCGACCAGTTCCGCCGCTTGGCCGAGGTCGCGGTGGAGATCGCTGAAGGCAAGCAGCTTCACGCGCCGAAATTTAGCTGGCGTCACGCGGCGTCGTCATGTCGATGAAGGTCATCGCGACGGCAAAGACCCTCGCGATGCCCCGTCGCTAATCCTCCTTGTTCGATAATCTCGCCCGCGCCCATGCCCGACGTCTTCTGGATCGGCCTTGTCTTCGCTGGCGCAATCTTTCTGACCGGAGTCATTTCCGGCCTGCGCTCGCGCACGACCAGCGTCCTCGCCGGCGCGGCCGTTGGCGCCTACCTCGGCGTCATGTTGGCCCTTCCGCTGCTGGCCATCGGCCTCGCGACCAGCTAGCGGTTCTCAGTCTCAGGCGGCTTGCGGCCTTCGCACTTGCTGGCGCCCCTCGCCGTAGAGGCGGGTCTCGTAGGCGACCATCGTCCAGAGCAGGACGTTGACGACGGCGAGCGCGAGCAGGGCCGGCACTGCTGTCGCCACGGGGACGAGGATCAGCAAGGCGATTGCGAGACCGAGGCGCTGGCGGTTGATCGTATGGATGTGGCGGTAGCGGAAGGCGACGTGGCCCAGCAGATAGACGGCGAGACCACCGAGCAGCGCGAAGGCAGGCACGGCGTCCAGATGGCCGTCGAAGTGGCCGATTGTCTTCTTCAGGCCAAGGGCGACGAGCACGATTCCCGCCACCATCACCAGGTGGAGGTACGAGTAGGAGTCGCGCGCCATCTCGTTCTGCGCCTTACCGATCTCAGCCTCTGCCAGGCGTTTCCCAGCGACGATCGCGACGATGTCGAAGTAGACCCACCACATCGCCGCGGTGAGCGCGACGCCAAGGACGGCCGCCGTACCGATACCGAGCGTCAGCGTGTGGGAGGCGCCGACACCGATCGCGACGATCGACTCGCCGAGGGCGATGATCACGATCAGCCCGTGGCGCTCGGCGAAATGCCCGGGGACCAATTTCCAGCCCTCGGATCCGAAGAAGTAGGGCCCGGCCATGTCGAGAAAGAGGGCGAGTGCCCAGAGCGCGCCCTGCGCGAGGCCGTCGAAGAGAGAGGCTGTGGCAAGGAGCACCACGGCTACGGCCGTGCTTGCGCCAAGGCCGAGCACCGAGTGGCGCAACGCGTCGTCCTCGGGACTGGCGAGCATGAACAGGGCGATCTGTGCGTAACGAACCACCCCGTAGATCAGCGCGAAGGCGAGGGCCAGGCTGCCGAAGGCCTCGGGCACGCAGAGCGAAACGAGCAGCAGCGCCGCTATCGCCCCGAACATGACCAGCCGCACCGCGCCCTCCTCGGGGTCGATCACGCTGGTCAGCCAGGAGTAGCCAGTCCAGGCCCACCACAGCATCCCCAGTACCAGCAGGCCCTGTGCTAGTCCCGACCAGGTGGGGTGGTGCGACATCAGCGCTGTGCATTGAGTGATCGCCAATACGAAGACGAGGTCGAAGAAGAGCTCGAGGGGCGTCACTCGCTCCCCGTAGCGCAGGGTCGCGCCGAGCCGGGACCCTCCTATTTCCTCGCGGGCGGCCATCGCCGCCATCTTCTCAATGAGTCGGGCGCCGCCTCCTCCGCCCCGTCCGGGGGCGGCTAGCGTGTGTCTTCGGCGTCGTACTGGGCGAGCAGGGCTTCCTCTTCGTCCTTCCTCGGGAAGGCGAAGAAGACGAGGACGCCGCCGAGCACGATCGCGACGATCCCGGCCGCATAGGCCCAGGCGTCGCCCTGCAGGAAGGAGGTCTTGGCGGCGGCGATGATCTGCTCGCTGTGGCGCGGATACTGGGAGGCGAGGTCGGCGGCGCTGGAGAAGGACTTGGTCAGCTCGCCTTCGACGTTTTCGGTGACCTTGCTCGATTCCGGAGATGAGGCGATCGCGGTCGCCGCCGCGGCGGCGTAGCCGGCGGTGAGCAGGGCACCGAAGATCGACTGCATGATCGCGCCGCCGAGGTCGCGCTGCAGATCGGCCGTCCCCGAGGCCATCCCGGCGCGCTTGACCGGCACAGAGCTGGTCAGCGAGTGCGAGGCGGGGGTGCCGGCGAAGCCGACGCCGATGCCGATGAAGGCGTAGCCGAGGCCGACCTTCCAGTAGTCGATGTTGTCTTTCCAGAGCAGCAGCATGGTGAGGAAGCCGAGCACGCAGAAGGCGTAGCCGACCAGCAGGGTGAAGCGGGCGCCGCGGGCCTCGACCAGTTTCGCCGAGCGGGGGGCGACGATGACCATCAGCACCGCCGCCGGCAGGATCGCCAAGCCCGAATCGAGGGTCGAGTAGTTGAGCACGTTCTGGAGGAACTGCTGACCGATGAACATCGCTCCCATCAGCGAGCCGAAGACGATGATCCCGGCGCAGGCCGCGACCCAGAAGACCCGCCGCTTCGCCACCTCGAGGTCGTACAACGGCGAAGGCGCGCGGCGTTGGCGCAGGACGAAGGCGCCGGTCGCCCCCAGGGCGACGATTCCGAGGCCGATCGCCAGCGCGCCCTTGCCCGGCACTGGCGCCAGGTTGATTCCCAGCACCAGCGCCGCGACCAGCAGGACCGAGAGGATGCCGCCGAGATTGTCGACGGGCTCGTTGGTCTCGTTTACGTGGGCCGGGACGTAACGCCAGGCGAGGTAGAGGGCCAGCGTGGCGAGGGGGAGGGTGATGAGGAAGACCGAGCCCCAGTCGAACTGTTCGAGCAGGGCGCCGGAGAGCAACGGGCCGAGCGAGGCGATCGCGCCGCCGATCGCTGACCAAAGCGCGATCGAGTGGGTGCGCTCTTTGCCCGACCACAGGGCCGTGATCAGCGCCAGGGTGGTCGGGAAGGCCATGCCCGCGGCGACGCCGCCTAGCAAGCGGGCGACGAAGAGCACGCCGATCGAGGGGGCGAAGCCTGCCAGCAGCGAGGCGGGGATCGTCAGTCCCATGCCGAGCAGCAGCATCATCTTGCGCCCGTAGCGGTCCCCGAGTGCGCCGAGGTAGAGCACCGAGGTCGCCAACCCCAGCGAGTAGCCGACCGCGACCAGGTTGAGCGTCGTCTGGCCGGCGTTGAAGGCCTTGCCGATGTCGGGCAAAGCGACGTTGGCGACGGCGAGGTTGAGGTTGGCAACCGCCGCGACCAGGATCAGCGCGGTGAGGACGAGTCCGGCGCGCTTGGGGCTGCTCGAATCCATCTGCGGGCAACCTATCCGAGCATGACGGCGGTCACGTGAGGCTCCCGCCGCGCCTGAGAGGATGGGCTCGATGGCGGAGGAGCGCAAACGGTCCGAGGCGCCGCGCAGCGAGAAAATCCTGCCGGGCATCTGGCGGCTGCGGCTGGCGCTGCCCTGGCCGGGCGTGCCGCACGGAAACGTCTGGGCCGTCGCCGCCGACGGCGGGATCGTCCTCTTCGACACCGGCATCGGGGGCAAGGGTCGGATGCGCCAGTTCGACCTCGCCCTCGCCCAGGCGGGCTTCGGCCTCGAGGACGTGCGGCTGCTCGTCTGCACCCACTCCCACACAGACCACTACGGGCTGGCGGCGCCGATCGTCGAGGGCGCCGGCTGCGAGCTCTGGATGCACCCGGCTTGGCAACACGTGCGCTTGCTCGCCGACGATCCGGCGGCAGCGCTCGAGCAGCGGCTCGAGGTGGCCCGGCAGAGTGGGGTGCCCCTCGCCGGGCTCGAACGCTACCGCGAGGCCCGCAAAGACCCCGATGACAATGGCATCGACGCGATCATCGAGCCGGACCGCGACCTGCTGCCGGGAGTCGAGGTGGAGACCGACCTCGGCACCTGGCAGGTGTATGAGACGCCCGGCCACGCGCCCTCCCACGTCGTCCTCCACCAGCCCGCCCGCAAACTGATGATCTCTGGCGACCACCTGCTCGGTCGCACCGTCCTCTTCTTCGATCACGGCCACAGCCCCGATCCGGTAGGTGAATTCCTAGGCAGTCTCGATCGGGTTGAGCCACTGTCAGTTGACCTCTGCCTGCCCGGCCATGGGCGCCCTTTTCGCGATCCCCAAGCCAAGATCGATGAGGCTCGCAGGCAGGTCGGCGAGCTGCTGGAGAAGACGCGGGATGCGCTTGGCGAGGGGGAGAGAACCGGCTTTGAGATCGTTGCCGAGATCGTCGGCGCCGAGAACGTCAATACGCCGGTGAGCGCCTGGGTCTTGCAGATAGTGCTTTCCTGCCTCGATCATTTGGTGATCTTGGGCGAGGTCACGAAGGTCGATGAGACTGACCCGCAGAGATGGAAGCTGGGGTGAGTGCCAGTTACCCCTGCCCTCCCTATAGCCTTCGCCGCATGGCCAGCTTCACGCTGACACGCGAGATAGCGGCGCCGCCGGAGACCGTGTTCGCGGTGCTTACGGATCATCGGCGGTATTCGGAGCTGACGCCTCTGCGGAAGTCCGAGCTTGAGCGGGAGGGCGAGGCCGATGTCAACGGAGTCGGTGCGATTCGGAAGCTGACCGTGGCGGGACCGCCGATGCGGGAGGAAGTGATTGCATTCGAGGTGCCGAGTCGGTTCTCTTACACGGTGTTGTCCGGGTTGCCGGTGCGAGACCACGTTGGGACTGTCGAGCTGACGGCTGAGGACGGCGGGACCAGGATGGTCTACGCGGTGCGGACACAGCCGACTCTGCCGGTTGTCGGGTTTGCTGTGGTGGCCGCGATCAAGCAGGCGATCAAGGGGCTGATCGACGGCGTTGCCAAGGAGTCGGAACGGCGCGCAGTCGCGGCGGGTTGAGCGAGCGGGGATCGCCAGCGCGGCGTTAAGGGGCGACGCCGCCCGGAGGTGGGGGCGGTGCCACCGGCGGGTTCGGGGCAAAAGCGGGGAAGACAGGGTGGTGGAGGGCGTCACTGAGGGCCGCCAGGCTGGCGGGATAGTTCTGGATCCGATATGAGCTGGTGGAACCGAAGTCCTGGTAGTAGACGAGCATCTTGCAGCGCTTGTGCCCCCGCACCCAGCCCATCAGGCGACCCATATAGGCCGGATCGTCGGCGGCGGTGGAGATGCCGAACTCGGGAATCGCGAAGGGCTTTTTGGCGTAGCGGCGGTAGAGGCCTGTCAGCGCTTTCCAATCCTGGTTGTCGGAGTAGAAGTCGGTGCCGACCCAGTCGACGTAGGCGTCTCCGGGGTAGAAGTGTTTCGGCCGGTTCTGCGGCATCGTGGGCGAACCGGCGGGTAGCGTGCTCCAGAGCACCGCGATCGGGGCGCGCGGCAGTCCTTTGGCTTCGCCCTGCATCGGCGGCAGCCCGGCTTCCCCGAGTCGGGCATCGATCTTGGCGCGGCTGCCACCGCCGTGCAGCAGCACGTAGATGCGCCGCATCGCCTGGCGATACCAGCGCGGCTTGTGGGCGGAGTCGCGCAGGGTGCCACCGCAGTCGTAGGAGGAGTAGACGTTGAGGCAGCGGTTCGGCTCCCCCAGCGGCCGGATGTAGGCGGCCATCCCCTTCTCCCAGAACAGCCGGTTGAGCCGGATCAGGTAGTCGTCGCCGTAGCCTTGCGCGATCGCCCGCGGACTGATCAACTCGTGGCCATCACCCGCGTCGGCGGTGGTGATGTGCAGCATTGGTCGCGCCCGAGCCGCCTGCCAGCGTTCGATCGACTCGGGAAAGTCCGACGCCCAGGAACGGAAGCTCTCGATCAGCGCCGGGTGCTTGTTCAGGGCTGAGCTGAAGTGTCCGAAGTCGGCCGAGTCGCCGGTGTCGCTGACGCCGAAGAAGATCTTCTTGCCCTTCGGCATCAGCTCGCCGGCCTGTCCACTGGAGGCGGTCGCCAGGCAGAGCGCAGCGGCAAGGGCCGCTGCGACGAGACATCTCCAAGTCCGGCGAGTCATCCGAGGCAGATTCGATCCATGCTGGCCGACCACCTTCCGCCAACACCCGCTTGGGCCGATGGTTGCCCTGGCTACTGGGCGACGAGTTGCAGCACTTCGTCCGCGTACTTGGCGACGAAGCTCGGCCCGACGCCGCGGATCTCGCCCAGGCTTGCCTCATCGCGAGGGCGGTTGGCTGCGATCGCGGTCAGGGTGGAGTTGTGGGCAACGGTGTAGGCGGGCTTGCCGGCGGCAGCCTTGAGGCGCCAGGCCTTGAGCTCCTCGAACAGTGGTGCGTCTGCCTCGGTCAGCTCGGCGGCTGGTGGCGCAGATGCCTTGGGACGGGGAGCCCTCCGTACGACGATCGTCTCCGGGTCGGGCAGCCAGCGCAGCGAGTCGCAGACGTCGCAGCAGCGTCCCAGCGGTTGACCTGCCTCACGGTCGCCGAAGTGGTCGAGGACGCTGCGGCGGCGGCAGCGCTCGTCGTAGATAAAGGCCTTGATCGTGTGGTAATCGCGCCAGCCGCGCTCGCGAGCGATCGCCAGTTCAGGGTCCCCGCCGCGCTGTTCGTTGAAGCGCACGAGGCGGCCGAGGTCCGCCTTCATCGCCAGCAGCACGGCCTTCGCCGGCCGTCCGTCGCGGCCGGCGCGCCCTGCCTCCTGGTAGTAGGCCTCGAGGCTGGTCGGGATCGCCATGTGCCAGACCGAGCGCACGTCGGCCTTATCGACGCCCATGCCGAAGGCGTTGGTGGCGACGATGACTTCGGCGTCGCCCTCCATGAAGCGGCGCTGTGTGCTGGTGCGGTCCTCGGACTCCATGCCGGCGTGGTAGGCCAGCGCTCGCAACCCCGATTCCCGCAGGGCTTGGGCAATCTCATCCGTGTCGCGCCGCGTGCCGCAGTAGACGATCGCCGGGCGGTTCTCTGGGTCGACGAGGCCGCCTTCCAGCAGCGCCAGCCGCCTTGCCTTTGAGCCCTTGCCTTCCAGCCGCACCACGTCAAAGGAGAGATTGGGCCGGTCGAAGCCGGAGCGGACCTGCAAGGGGCTCTTCAACCCGAAGCGGGAGACGATCTCCGCCGCCACGGCCTTGGTTGCAGTCGCCGTGCAGGCCATCACCGGGGGGCGGCCGAGTCGCTCGGCGATCTCGGGCAGGCGCAAGTAATCGGGTCGGAAGTCGTGACCCCACTCCGAGACGCAGTGGGCCTCGTCGACGGCAAGCAGGTCGATCCGTCGCTGCGCCAGCGCGTCGAGGAAAACGGGGGAGGCGAATCGCTCCGGTGCGCAGTAGACGATCCGGGCGCTGCCATCGCGGACTTGGTCGAGGGCTTCGCGGGCGCCTTCGGCGCTCATTCCCGAGGAGATCATCGTCACCGGGTGCCCGGCCGCGGTCAATCGCTTCCACTGGTCGTTCATCAGCGCGATAAGCGGACTGACCACGATCGTCAGGTCTTCCGTCGCCAGGCCCGGCAGCTGGTAGCAGAGGCTCTTGCCGCCGCCGGTCGGCATCACGATCAGCGAGTCACGCCCTTCCAGCCCGGCTTCGACCGCCTCGCGCTGCCCGGGCCGCCAGCTCGTGAAGCCGAGCTCCCCGAGCAGGGCATCGGCGCGATCTTGCGTCTGGAGGGCCATGGTCGTCCAGGCTATGCGCTTCTCCGGCGGGTGCACGCCACCCGCCTGGCCTAGGCGGTTAGCCCGGCAGCCACGGTTCGTGCCAGTGGGTGATGCCGCGGGTCAGCTTCTCCGCCTCCTTCGGCCCCCAGGTGCCGGGCTGATACGGATGCACCGGCCCCGGTTCGTCGAGCAGCGGCTGCACGATCCGCCACGTCTCTTCGACCGTGTCCTGGCGGGTGAAGAGCTGGTAGCGGCCGCCGATCGCGTCGCCGAGCAGCCGCTCGTAGGGCTCGGGCTCCTCGCCGGGCACTTTTTCGAAGAGGACCTCGAGGTCGGCCGGCTCGAACGCCTCTTCTCCCGCCTGCTTGGCGAAGAGCCGCATGAGCGCCCCCGGCTCGGGCTCGATCCGCACCGTCATCCGGTTCGGGTCCGGCCGCTTGCCGGGGCCGACCCCCATCGGCGGCGGCCGCTTGAAGACGACGCTCACCTCGCTCGACTTCGCCGGCATGCACTTGCCGGCGCGGATGAAGAAGGGCACTCCGTGCCAGCGCCAGTTGTCGACCTCCAGCTCGAGTGCGGCGAAGGTCTCGGTGGTCGAGTCTTCTGCGACGTCCTTGACCTCGCAGAAGCCTTTGTACTGGCCGCGCACGTAGCGTTTCGGGTCCGCCGTGCGCGTCGCCTTGAAGAATTCGAGCTTCTTGTCGCGGATCGAATCGTGGTGGTTGCCGGTCGGCGGGCCCATCCCGACCAGGGCCAGGACCTGCAGGGCGTGGTTCTGGATCACGTCGCGCATCGCCCCGACGGCGTCGTAGAAACGGCCGCGGTCGTCGACGCCGAAGTCCTCGGCGATCGTCAGCTGCACGTGGGAGACGTGCTGGCGGTTCCAGACCGGCTCCAGCACCGAGTTGGCGAAGCGCAGGTAGGTGATGTCCATCACCGGCTCCTTGCCGAGGTAATGGTCGATGCGCAGGATCTGCCCCTCGTCGAGCACTTCGCAGAGTTCGGCGTTCAGTTTCCGCGCCGACGCTAGGTCGCGCCCGAAGGGCTTCTCGATCACCACGTGGGCATTCTCGGTCAGCTCGGCGTCGGCGAGCCCGTGGACCACGGTGGCGAACAGCGCCGGCGGGATCTCCAGGTAGAAGACCGGTCGCTTCGCATCGCCGATCGCCTCCGCCACCCGCTTGAACGTGGAGGCGTCGGCGTAGTCGCCCTGGACGTAGGTGAGCCGCGCCGTGAGGCAGTTGAGGACCTTTTCGTCCGGGTCGCTGACGGTCGCCACGATCGAGTCGTGGGCGTGCTTGCGCAGCTGCTCGGAGTCCCAGTCGTCGATCGCGACGCCGACGATCGGGCAGTTGAGCTTGCCCCGCGCCTCGAGCCGGTAGAGCGCCCGGAAGGTCATCTTCTTCGCCAGGTCGCCGCTGATCCCGAAGATCGTCAGGACGTCGGCGGTGCGGTCGGCGTCGGCCTTGGCCATCGCCCGCCAGGCTACCCGTTGGTGCTCTGGCCAAGCGTCGCCCGGCTCGCGTAGGGTTAGGCCATGGAGCTGGGAATGGTGGGGCTCGGCCGCATGGGGGCCAACATGGCCCGCAGGCTGATGCGCGACGGCCACCGACTGGTCGTCTACGACGTCAATCCCGATGCGGTCTCCGAGTTGGCCGGGGAGGGCGCCCAGGGCGCCTCGTCGCTGCAGGAGCTGGCCTCGAAGCTGAGCGCGCCACGTTCGGTTTGGGTGATGGTGCCGGCGGGCGAGATCACCGAGAAGACGATCGAGGACGTCGCCACGGCGCTCGATTCCGGCGACGCGATCATCGACGGCGGCAACTCTTACTACCGCGATGACATCCGCCGCGCGGGGATCTTGCGCGAGCAGGGGATCGACTTCATCGACTGCGGCACCAGCGGCGGCGTCTTCGGCCTCCAGCGGGGCTACTGCCTGATGATCGGAGGGCCGGACGGCGCCGTGCAGCGGCTCGACCCGGTCTTCGCCTCGCTCGCGCCCGGAGTCGAGTCGGCCGAGCGCACGCCCGGGCGCTCCGGCGATCCGGGCCCCGCCGAGAACGGCTACCTGCACTGCGGCCCAAACGGCGCCGGCCACTTCGTCAAGATGGTCCACAACGGGATCGAGTACGGCATGATGGCGGCCTACGCGGAGGGTCTCAACATCCTCAAGAACGCCAACGCCGGCAAGGTCCAGCGCGAGGCCGATGCCGAGACCGCGCCGCTGGAGCAGCCCGAGTACTACCAGTACGACCTCGACCTGCCCGAGGTGGCGGAGGTCTGGCGCCGCGGCAGCGTGGTCGGCTCCTGGCTGCTCGACCTGACCGCGGCGGCGATGCAGGAATCACCCGACCTCGACGACTTCACTGGGCGGGTCTCGGACTCCGGCGAGGGTCGCTGGACCTCGATCGCGGCGATCGACGAGGGGGTGCCGGCGCCGGTTCTCACCACGGCGCTGTACGAGCGCTTCGCCTCGCGCGGTCTCGACGACTATGCCGACAAGGTGCTCTCGGCGATGCGCAAGCAATTCGGCGGCCACGACGAGAAGCCGTCATAGGCGAGGCAGATGGCGATCGAGCTCGAGGTCTGCGCCGACGAGAAGGCGGCGGCGCGTCGTGGCGCCGAGTTAATCGCAGCAGTGGGGGCCTCGGTGGTGGAGGAGCGCAACATCTTCTCGCTGGCGATGAGTGGCGGCCGCACCCCCTGGGCGATGCTGGCGATGCTCGGCGAAGAAGAGTCGATGCCCTGGGACAAGACCGAACTCTTCCAGGTCGACGAGCGGATCGCCTCACCCGGCAGTGAGGACCGCAACCTGACCCACATGGTCCTCGGCCTCTCGATGGACCACCAGTCGGCACTGCGCCCGATGCCGGTCACCCAGCGCGATCTCGATGCCGCGGCGCGCGAGTACGAACGCACGCTGCCGGACCCGCTCGACTGCGTCCACCTCGGCCTCGGCCCCGATGGCCACACTGCCTCGTTGGTGCCGGGCGACCCCGTGCTCGAGGTTCGCGATCGCCGTGTCGCCCTCACCGAGACCGCCTACCAGGGCTATCGCCGCATGACCCTCACCTACCCAGCCCTCAACACAGCCCGCGAGATCATCTGGCTCGTCACCGGACCCGACAAGGTCGACGCCCTTGCCAAGCTCCTCGCCACCGACACCTCGATCCCCGCCGGCCGGGTGGAGAACCCAAACATGACCGTGGTCGCCGATCAGGCCGCTGCGCCAAAGCTCGGTCAATTATCATAGTTGTTAGCGAATTCGCTAACATTCTTCGGATGAGTGGTCTAGCCACATCAAATCCGGCCGCGACCCTGGTCAGACGAATAAGGGACCGCAGCGGCTTGAGCCAGGCTGAGCTTGCCCGCAGGGCAGGGTTGCCTCGCTCCGTTGTCAACACATATCTGCGGGGGAATCGGGAGCCCGGAGCCGACACTCTGGCGCGTTTGGCTGCTGCGGGCGGGTTTGAGCTCGGGCTGGCTGAGCGCAAGCCGCCGGTTGACGTTGACCGAGCGAGCAAGATCCTCGTTCAGGTCCTGGAGTTGGCCGAGGCGTTGCCGTTTCGACCGCGTCCGGAGCTCGACTATCCGAACCTGGCAGGCCGGATCGCCACGGGAAAGCCGGCATCGTGAGCGAGCTTGTCGACAAGCTCTTCGCCATCCATGACTCGCTAACGGAAGCGGGGGCAGCTCACGCGTTTGGCGGCGCCATTGCACTCGCCTACTGCGTCGAGGAGCCTCGGGGCACCCGAGACCTCGATGTCAACATCTTTGTTCAGGCGTCGGAGGCGGAGTCGATCCTGGCTTCCCTGCCCAAAGGGGTCAGGGTCAGAAAGAAAGACATCGCCAAGGTCGAAAGAGATGGCCAAGCTCGGCTTGACTGGGACGGAACGCCGATCGACGTCTTTCTGAACAACGTGCCCCTGCATGACGCGGTCGCGGCATCTGTTGTGTGGGTGCAACTGCAGGGCCGTGACGTTCCGGTGCTCGACTGCGCATCGCTAGCGATCTTCAAGGCCTTTTTCGACCGCACCAAGGATTGGGCCGATCTCGAGGCGATAGCCCAGGCAACACCCGAGGACATCGATGCCGCCGCCGCGACGATTTCCGAGCTCATCGGTGAGGACGATCCGGCTGTCAAGCGGCTTGAGAGCCTGATTCCTCTCGATATCGGTTCGTCCCGCTAGGGAACCCTCTAAGCCGGGGCGATCGCGACGGCGTGGTTGGCGACAATCCGGTTGTCGGGGTCGTAGCGGCGCTTGACGTCGGCGAGGCGGGCGCAGACCTCGGGAGGAAGGATCGCGTCGGCGTCACAGGGGCGCTCGGCGAAATTGAAGTAGCCACCCTCGACCGCCCAGGGGCTCATCGCCTCGGTGACGCGATCTAGGTGGGAATCGATCGCGTCGCCCGCCTCCGGTGTCATCAGCAAGCCGACACCGAAGAGGGCGAAGTCAGCCTCGAGATGGGAGAGGGCGCCTCCGTTCTCGTCGGGGCGGCCCAACGCGCCGCCGAGCTGGCGAAGCTCGGTGAGCAGCAACGGCGTACTCGACTCGGGACCGGCCACGTCGGCGAAGGCCTCGATTGCCTCGTCGGGCAGCTCGCGGAGCAGGGCATGATGACCCAAGCCGGGAACTGGGTCCTCCGGATCCATGTGGATTCGGCATAGCCCCTCGCTCGGAATCTGAGCCCAGGTGTCCATGATCGTCTCGCCGAGCTCGCGCAGCGGAGCGACCGTCGCCTCTCCCTCTGCCTGGCTGCCGATGCAGGCACCATCGATCGTCAGCAGCGGGCGGCCGCGGATCGGCTCGGGGACGTCGGGAATCGGCGGAGGGGTGATGAAACGGACCACCGAGGTGACGTCGTCGGAGACACCGGCGGCCCATTCACGGTAGGCACGGACTGCATCGGCGCCAATCTCAGCGGGGAAGACGAGGGCCCCGGCATAGATCTCGGAGATCGGGACCAGATCCAGCTGCAGCGCGGTGACGATCGCGTAGCCGCCGCCACCCCCACGCAGTGCCCAAAAGAGGTCTGGCTCGTTCTCGGCATCGACCGTGCGGGGGTTCCCATCCGCGGTGACCAGCTCGATCGCGCGTACGCGGTTGCAGGCGAAGCCGTAGCGCCGGCCGAGCCAGCTTAGGCCGCCGCCGAGCGTGTAGCCGGTGACGCCGACGTCCGGAGAGGAGCCCGGCATCGAGCTCATTCCGTGAGTCTGGGCAGCTTCGCTCAGCTCAAGGACCAGGACACCGGCCTCGACCCGTGCAGTTTGCGCATCCGAGTCGATCTCGATACCGCGCATACGCTCGGTCTTGAGCAGGATCGTCCCCTCCAGCGAACCGAGGGCGACGGCACCGTGGCCGGTCCCCTGTCCGGCGACCCTGAGTTCGTTGTCGGCGGCAAATCGGATCGTCTTGGCGACGTCGTCGGCGCTCTCGGCGAAGGCCACGGCCTCCGGGCGCTGATCGGCGGCCAGGTTCCAGGCGGCGCGCGCCTCGTCCCAGTCGGGGTCGCTTGGGGTAGCGATGCGGCCGGCGATCGCCGGCCCGGTGAAGTCACTCATCTAGGTCTCCTCGAAAGTCAGCTCAGCGTCAAGCGTTCGACGGTGCCTCCGGCCCCCACCAGCACCGCGCTCACCATATCTGGCGGGAAAAGGCCGTGAGCAGCGACGCCTGGGTCAGTCTCGAGGCTGATAGCGAGGGCCGCCGGCTTGTCAATCTCACCTTTGTAATCGGCGATCACACCGCCGTCAGGACTGCGCGGTACGTCGCGCAGTTCAACCGCCGAGCCGAGCCGCTTCAGCGTCGAGGCGATCCCGAAAGCGAAGAGCTCAAGCGGAACCGATCCGCTGAGTGAGTCGACCGGCTTGCTGGAGTCGGCGATGACGATGAAACGCTCAGCCGCCGCCGCGACGATCTTCTCGCGCAGGTGGGCGCCGCCACCGCCCTTGACCAGCCAGCCGTCTGGAGTTACCTGGTCGGCGCCGTCGATCGCGATATCGAGCTTCTCCAGCTTGCTGAACTCCTCGACCGGGATGCCCAGTTCACGCGCCTGCTCTTCTGTGGCGACCGAGGTGGCGACGCAGCGGATGCCGTTCAGGCCCAGGGCGGCGATCGCCGGCAGCAGGTAAGCGACGGTCGAACCCGTGCCGAGACCCACAGTCATCCCGTCCTCGACCAGCTCCGCCGCCGCTTCGGCGGCGATCCGCTTCTCGGCGTCGGCGTCGGTCACCGGGCGGGACTCTATGCTCGCGGCGAGATGGACGCGCGCATCTGGTTGACGGGCGAGGGCGGCGAGCCGAGGTCGGTGGCGCTCTCCGCTGAGCGCACCGTGGTCGGGCGCGGTCCCGAGGCCGAGATCCACATCGACGATGAGGCGGTTTCCTGGAACCACCTCGAGATCGAGAACCGTAGCGGCGTGCTGATTGCGACCGACCTCGACAGCCGCAACGGCACGGCGCTCAACGGCGAGCCGCTCGAGCGGCCGCGCCGCCTGCGCGATGGCGACACGCTGATCGTCGGCGGCCACCGGCTCGAAGTCTCCGACCCGGTTCCCGGCCGGGCCGGGGGCACCGTGGCGTCCAGCGGCCCCGGCGTCGCGCTCAACGAAGAGGAGCGCGCTACCGCCGCCGCGCTCGTCGCCCCCTACCGCAGCGAGGGCGCCTTCGCCGGACGGCCGGCGACGCGTGCCGAGATCGCCGAAGTCCTGCACGTCAGCGAGCGCACCGCCCAGCGTCGCCTCGACGCGCTCGCCGCCAAGCTCGAGGTCGCTGGCGAGTCAGGCCGCGAGCGGCCACGCCTGATCGCCGCCCGCGTGATCGAGCTCGGCCTCGATCGCTAGCCGTTCGGCCGTCTCGGGCCCTGGCCCGGACCGGGCCAAAGCAGGCCCGGTGGGGGACGTCGGCGGCGTTGGCGTGCACGGGTTGCGAGCGGAGCATCGGTTGTGCAAATGCAACCGACCCGAAAGGGGAATCAAATGCTCAACCGTTCGATCTATACAGCGCTCCTCGTCCTCCTCGCTCTCGCCATCCCGGCGACGGCCTCCGCCGCGTCCTCGCGAACCGGCGCAGTGATCTTCTCCCAGGTGAAAAGCGAAGGCGGCGGCATCGCCAAAGGCGGTCTCGTCGCCGCCAAGGAAGGCCACCTCAATCAGCTGACCGAAAACCCCGCCGACAGCGAACCCGCCTTCTCTCCCGACGGCAGGACGATCGTCTTCGCCCGTGGCGGCGACGTCTACTCGGTGCGCGCCGACGGCTCCGGCGAGCGTGTCCTAACCAGCGGTCCGGCGGTCGACGGGCGACCGATCTTCTCGCCCAACGGCAGGATCGTCGTCTTCGAGCGGCGCACGGCGGAAGGGGCGCCACGCGACCTCTACACGGTCGGGGCAAACGGGGGCAGCCCTCACGCGCTGACGACCACGCCCGCCGACGAGCACGAAGCCTCGATCTCCGACGACGGCTGCATGATCGCCTTCGTCCGCAGCGTCGCCCTGGCCGGCGGCGGCACGGCCGACGACGTCTACTCGATCCGGCCGGCCGGGATCCGCCTGCGCCGCCTCACCCATACACCCGGGCTCGACGAGTTTGCGCCGCACTACTTCGGCGACGAGAACATCGTCTTCAGTCGTGGCCAAAGCGGCGAAGGGCCGGACGCCTACGCCGACATCTACACGATGCGTGAGAACGGCACCCACGTGAGCCCGCTGGTTCACGGCGCCGGTTCCGCCTTCGTCGAAGACGTCGCCCCTGTCGGGCACACACTGCTCTTCCGGCGCGACCAGGGACTCTGGGTGAAGCCGCTTGGCCCCGGCCGCGCCCACAAGCTGAGCGAACTGCCCGACGGAGCGAAGACCAATGCGGTCTTCTCCTCTGACGGTGGCAGCGTCGCCGCCTTCGTCGCCTCAGAAGAAGCGGAGTCGCTCTCGGCGATCGATGTCGGCAGCGGTCGTCGCGCCGATCTTGCCGAAGGCTTCGATTTCTCCGACAAAGAATCCGGGACGACGATCGGCCCCGTAATCGCCTGGCAGCCGGTGAACTCGGGGCGCTAGCGCCGCTTCCGTCTCCCACGTGGCGATATAACCGCCGCGTGGGAGACCCAGCAATCGGATCGACGCTCGCCGGCTACCGGATCGAGTCGCTGATCGCCCGCGGCGGCATGGGCGTCGTCTACCGGGCCACCCAGCTGGCGCTGGACCGGCCGGTAGCGCTCAAGGTGATTGCCCGCGAGCTAGCCGACAATGAGGGTTTTCGAGAGCGCTTCCTCAGCGAGTCGCGCCTGGCGGCCAGCCTCGACCACCCGAGCGTCGTGCCGGTCTACGACGCTCGCGAGGACGACGGTGAGCTGATCGTTGCGATGCGACTGGTCGAGGGGGGCGACCTGCGCAAGCTGATCGACCGCGATGGGCCGCTCGAGCCCGGGCGGACGATCCACCTGCTCGGTCAGGTCGCCGAAGCCCTCGATGCCGCCCACGCCGCCGGCATCGTCCACCGCGACGTCAAGCCACACAACGTCCTGGTCGAAGGCGAGCGCGCCTATCTCTCCGACTTCGGCCTCGCCAAGGCCTACGCGGAGACGGGCTCCGGCGCCGGCGCCTCGATCGTCGGCACGGTCGAGTACATGGCGCCGGAGCAGTGGCGCGGCGAGCGGGTCGGGCCAGAGGCCGACGTCTACGCGCTCGGCTGCGTCCTCTACGAGGCGCTGACCGGGATCGTCCCCTACGCGCGCAAGGAGGCCGACGCGGAGCCTGAGGTACCGAAGGGGATCGACGCGGTGATCGAGCGCGCGGTCTCGAAGGACCCCGCCGATCGCTACCGCAGCGCCGGCGAGCTGATCGACGCGGCCGAAGAGCGGGAGGACGCGAGCCTTGCCGCGACTGCGGTGCTCTCCGAGGCTGGCGGCCAGCCGACGGTCCCGATCGATCGCGCAGACAGTTCGCGCTGGCGATTCGGCTCGCGGCGGGTGCAGTGGTTGGGAGCGACGGTCGCCGTTGCCGCCGGTGTACTCATCCTGGCGCTGGCGCTGCTCGGCGGCGACGATGTCTCGGTTTCCGATCCGGTCCCGATCGGCAAGGGCCCCTTGCGGGTCGCTGCGGGGGACGGAGAAGTCTGGGCGACCAGCGCCTCGGACGGCACGCTCTCGAAGATCGATCCCAAGACCCTGGAAGTCGCCGGCACACGGCTCCGCGTCGGCGCCGGCGTGTCCGGTGTGGCCGTGGGCGCGGGCGCGGTCTGGGTCTCGAGTCCGCGCGACGGCCGGGTGCTGCGCGTCGACCCTGGCAGCCGCCGGGTGCTGGCGAGGATCGACGTCGGCGGCAACCCCGGCGCGATCGCGGTCGGCGACGGCCGGGTCTGGGTGGCGGATGAGGCCGGGGCCGGCGTCACCGCCATCAACGCGCTCAACGGCAAGGTCGACAAGCGTGGCATCGTGCCCCACGCGGCACCTTTGCGGCTCGCCGTTGGCGCCGGCGGTCTCTGGGTGAGCAGTGCCTCGACCAGCGCGGTGCGTCGCATCGACCTCGGCAGCGCTGATGCCGGCGAGCCGATCCTCGCCGGCCGCGGCCCGGCCGGCGTGACCGTGGCGGGCGGCTTCGTCTGGGTCGCCAACAGCCGCGCCGGCACGGTCACGCGCGTCGATCCGTCCCTGCGCACGATCCTCGGCGACCCGATCCCGGTCGGCGGCATCCCGGGGGGCATCGACGCCGGTCCCGAAACCGTCTGGGTAGCCAACTCGGCCGACGACACCGTCACCCGCATCGACATCGCAACTGCCGAACCAACCGGCAACCCGATCGCCGTCGGCTCCCACCCTGGCGCCGTCGCCGTAGGCGCCGACGCCGTATGGGTAGCCAACAACGGCGACGGCACGCTGACCCGCATAGAACCTTAGGCCGATCCCGGTAGGGGTGGAACGTCTTGTACTTTTTCGGCGCAGCCCTGCGGCGTCAGCAGGCCACTCTCCACCGAAAAAGTTAAGTGGAACCTCTACCGGGATCGGCCCACACTAGGATCGAGTCAGTGAGCCGCGACATCGACCAGCTCTGCATCAACACGATTCGCACACTTTCGATCGACGCGATCCAGAAGGCCAATTCGGGTCACCCGGGCACGCCGATGGCGCTGGCCCCGCTTGCCTACACGCTCTGGCAGCGTTTCCTGCGCTTCGATCCCGCCGACCCGATCTGGCCGGGGCGCGACCGCTTTGTCCTCTCGGCCGGCCACGCTTCGATGCTGCTCTACTCGCTGCTCTACCTGGCCGGGGTAAAGGCCGTCGAACCCGACTACGAGGTGGTCGGCGATCCGGCTGTTTCGCTCGACGACATCAAACGCTTTCGCCAGCTCGACTCACGCGCCCCGGGCCACCCCGAGTATCGCTGGACTTCGGGGGTGGAGACGACCACCGGGCCGCTCGGTCAGGGAGTCGCCACCTCGGTCGGCATGGCCATCGCCTCCAAGTGGCAGGGGGCGAGGTACGGCGCCGAGCTCTTCGACTTCGACGTCTACGCGATCGCCGGCGACGGTTGCCTGATGGAGGGCGTCTCCAGCGAAGCCGCCTCGCTCGCCGGCCATCTCAAGCTCGACAACCTCTGCTGGGTCTACGACAACAACCACATCACGATCGACGGCAAAACCGACCTTGCCTACGGCGACGACGCCGCCGCTCGCTTCATGGGCTACGGCTGGAACGTCACCAGGGTCGGCGACGCCAATGACACCGACCTGATCGCCACCGCCTTCGAGGAGTTCAAGGGCGAGGAAGGCCGGCCGACCCTGATCGTCGTCGACAGCCACATCGGCTGGGGCTCACCGCACAAGGTCGATACCCCGGCCGCTCATGGCGAGCCGCTCGGCGAGGAGGAGGTGCGCGAGACCAAGCGCGCCTACGGCTGGCCAGAGGACGCCCAGTTCCTCGTCCCCGATGGCGTGCGCGAGCGCTTCGCCGAAGGGATCGGCAAGCGCGGCGTCGAGCTCTCGGCAGCCTGGCGGAGCAAGCTCGCCGACTACGCAAAGGACAACGCCGCTCTTGCCGCCGAGATCGAGGCACAGCAGAAGCGCGAGTTGCCCGACGGGTGGGACGCCGAGATCCCCAGCTTCGCCCCCGACGAGAAGGGGATCGCCACGCGCAAGGCCTCGCAGAGGATCGAGAACGCGATTGCCGAGCGCTTGCCCTGGCTGCTCGCCGGCTCCGCCGACCTCACCGACTCGACCTCGGTCCGCCTCACCTTCGACGGCGCCGGCGACTTCGAGCCGGACGCCTACGACGGACGCCAGCTCCACTACGGGATCCGCGAGCACGAGTCGGCGGCGATCTCCAACGGCCTCTCGCTCTGCAAGCTGCGCCCGCTCTGGTCGACCTACCTGACCTTCTCTGACTACGCCCGGCCGGCGATCCGCCTCTCGGCGCTGATGGAGCTGCCGGTGATCCACCTCTTCACCCACGACTCGATCGGCCTCGGCGAGGACGGCCCGACCCACCAACCGGTCGAGCAGCTCGCCTCGCTGCGGGCGATCCCCGCCCTCGATGTGATCCGGCCCGCCGACGCCAACGAGGTCGCCGAGGCCTGGCGGGTGGCCCTCGACCGCACCCACCAACCGGTTGCCCTGGTCCTCACCCGGCAGGCCGTGCCGGTCTTCGATCGCAGCCGCTACGCCTCGGCCGAGGGTCTGCGGCGTGGTGGGTATGTGCTGGCCGACGCCGAGGGCGGCAATCCGGAGCTGATCCTGATCGCCACCGGCAGCGACGTCGCGCTGGCGCTCGCCGCGCACGAGGAGCTGAGCGGCGAAGGCATTCGCTCCCGCGTGGTCAGCCTGCCCTGCTGGGAGCTCTTCGATCGCCAGGACCAGGCTTACCGCGACGAAGTGCTGCCCCCGGGCATCGGCGCTCGGGTCTCGGTCGAGGAGGCGTCGACGCTCGGCTGGGACCGCTACGTCGGCAGCGCTGGCACCGCAATCGGCATGCACACCTTCGGCAGCTCGGCTCCGCTCAAGGAGGTGCAGACCAAGTTCGGCTTCACCCCGGACAAGGTCGCCGAGACCGCCCGTTCAGCACTCGATCGTGCCAAGCTGAGCTGATCGCAATATAGAAGGACCTACGAAGGGAGAGCCATGAAGCCGACCGCCGAATTGCACGAGCTGGGCCAGAGCCTCTGGCTCGACAACATCACTCGCAAGATGCTGGCCGACGGCACCTTGGGCGGATACATCGACGAGCTGTCGGTCACTGGCCTGACCTCCAACCCGACGATCTTCGACAAGGCGATCTCCGGCGGCGAGGCCTATGACGAGCAGATCGCCCAGCTCAGCACCACGGCCGTTCCCGAGGAGGGAATCGGCGCCACTCCGACCGAGAGGATCTTCTTCGAGCTGGCGCTCGCCGATCTGCGCGACGCCACCGACCTCTTCGCCGCGGTCCACGAGCGCACCGACGGCGTCGACGGCTTCGCCTCGCTCGAGGTCTCGCCTCTGATCGCCGACGACGCCGAGGCGACGATCGAGGAGGCGGCCGCGCTCCACGCCAAAGCCGAGCGCGACAACCTCTTCATCAAGATTCCAGGCACTGAGGCTGGACGCAAGGCGATCGAGGAGTCGATCTTCGCCGGAGTGCCGATCAACGTCACCCTGCTGTTCGACCATAAGCAGTACCTAGCCGCGGCCGACGCCTACATGCGGGGTATAGAGCGTCGGATTGACGCCGGTCTCAACGCCAACGTCGCCTCGGTGGCTTCGATCTTCATGAGCCGCTGGGATGTCGCCGTCTCCGGCGAGGTGCCCGGCGAGCTGCACAATCGCCTCGGTCTGGCAATCGGCTTCCGCGCCTACCGCGCTTATCGGGAGCTGCTCGACTCGCCGCGCATGCAGCGGCTGATGAACGAGGGGGCGCGGCCGCAGCGCCTGCTTTGGGCCAGCACCGGAACCAAGGATCCGGAAGCGTCCGACGTTCTCTATGTCGAGGGCTTCGCCTCGCCGTTCACGATCAACACGATGCCGGAGCCGACCCTGCACGCCTTTGCCGACCACGGTGAGGTCGGCGAGTTGGTGCCGGCGGACGGCGGCGACAGCGAGCAGGTGCTGGCGCAGTTCGCGAGCGCCGGAATCGACGTTGACGCGCTTGCCGAGCGGTTGCAAGACGAGGGCAAGGAAAGCTTCGCCAAGTCATGGGACGAGATGCTGAAGACGATCGAGTCGCAGGTCGGGGCGCACGCGTGACGGAAGCACCCGCGCTGCGCCGGCGTCCCGCCTGGCAAGCGCTGGAGCAGCATTTCGCTGAGGTGGAGGACGGGCACCTGCGCGATCTCTTCGCGGCCGATCCCGCGCGCGGCGAGCGCCTCGTCGCCGACGGCGCCGGACTCCACCTCGACTTCTCCAAGAACCGGATCACCGACGAGACGGTGATGCTGCTCGGCGCGCTGGCCAAGGAGTGCGGCGTCGAGGAGCGGCGCGAAGCGATGTTCGCCGGCGAGCACATCAACGTCTCCGAGGACCGCGCTGTCCTGCACGTGGCGCTGCGCATGCCGCGGGGGCGCTCGCTGATCGTCGACGGCGTCGACGTGGTCAAGGAGGTGCACGAGACGCTCGACCGGATGGCGTCGTTCGTCGAGCGCGTTCACACGGGCGAGTGGCGGGGACACACCGGCAAGCCGATCCGCAACGTGGTCAACGTCGGCATCGGCGGCTCCGACCTTGGCCCGGTGATGGCCTACGAGGCACTGCGCCACTTCAGCCGCCGCGAGATGACCTTCCGCTTCGTCTCCAACGTCGACGCCACCGACTTCGCCGAGTCGACCCGTGACCTCGACCCCGAGGAGACGCTCTTCGTGGTCTCCTCCAAGACCTTCACCACGCTGGAGACGATGACCAACGCCCGTACTGCACGCGAGTGGTTGCTCGCCGGCCTCGATGGCGATGAGAGCGCCGTTGCCAAGCACTTCGCCGCGGTCTCGACCAATGCCGAGGAGGTCGCGAAGTTCGGCATCGACACCGAGAACATGTTCGGCTTCTGGGAGTGGGTGGGGGGCCGCTACTCGATGGATTCGGCGATCGGCCTCTCGACCATGCTGGCGATCGGACCGGCCCGCTTCGAGGAGATGCTGGCCGGCTTCCACGCGATGGACGAGCACTTCCGCGAGGCGCCGCTGGCCGAGAACCTGCCGGTGCTGATGGGTTTGCTCTGCGTCTGGTACGGCGATTTCTTCGGCGCCGAAACCTGCGGCGTCTTTCCCTACGACCAGTACCTGCACCGCTTTCCCGCCTACCTACAACAACTGACGATGGAGTCAAATGGCAAGCACGTCACCTTGGATGGCGCCCGGGTCGACTACGACACCGGCGCGATCTTCTGGGGCGAGCCGGGCACCAACGGCCAGCACTCCTTCTACCAGCTGATTCATCAGGGTACGCGCCTTGTTCCCTGCGACTTCATCGGCTTCTTCCACTCCAACAATCCGCTCGGCGACCATCACGACCTGCTGATGTCGAACGTCTTCGCCCAGAGCGAGGCGCTGGCATTCGGCAAGACACCCGACGAGGTGCGCGCCGAGGGCACGCCGGAGGAGGTCGTCCCGCACCGGGTGATGGAGGGCAACCGTCCTTCGAACACGATCCTCGCCGAGCGGCTCGACCCGCACACGCTGGGCACCCTGGTCGCACTCTATGAGCACAGCGTCTTCACCCAAGGAGCGATTTGGGAAATCGACTCCTTCGACCAGTGGGGGGTCGAGCTTGGCAAGGCCCTCGCCGTGGCGATCATCCCCGAGCTGCAGGCCGACAAGGAGCCGAAGCTTGCCCACGACAGCTCGACAAATGCCCTGATCCGCCGCTACCGCGGCGCCCGCCGCGGAGAGTAAGCTCGCCCACGTGTCCTGGCTCGACCCGCTCCCTCTAGCGGCGTCGGCGTCGAATCTGCTCGCGGCACGTGAGCAGATGGCGTTCACGCTCGGCTTCCACATCGTCCTGGCCTCTCTGGGCGTCGCCCTGCCGGCGACGATCCTCGTCGCCAACTACATCGGCCTCAAGCGTGGCGACGAGGATGCGATCGAGTTGGCTCGGCGCTGGTCGAAGGCGATGGCGGTGACCTTCGCCGTCGGCGCCGTCACCGGCACCGTGCTCAGCTTCGAGTTCGGCCTGCTCTGGCCGGGCCTCATGGACCGCTTCGGTGCCACCTTCGGCATCGCTTTCGCGATCGAGGGAATCTTCTTCTTCGTTGAGGCGATCTTCCTGGCGATCTACATCTACGGCTGGAAGCGGCTCTCGGGCTGGGCGCACTTCTGGTCCGGCATACCGATGGTGATTGCCGGCCTCGGCGGCGCCTTTGCCGTGGTAGCCGCCAACTCGTGGATGAACCAGCCGCAGGGCTTCACCCTCGATGCGGCGGGCAGGGTCGTCGAGACCGACCCGGTCAAGGTCCTCTTCAACCCGGCCATCGGTTACGAGGTTCCGCACATGATCCTCGCCGCCTACATGGTGGTCGGCTTCCTCGTCGCCTCGATCTACGCCGTCGGGATGCTGAAGGGACGGCGTGATCGCATGCACCGACTGGGCCTCTTGATCCCGCTGACGATCGCCTGCGTCGTGACGCCGATCCAGCTCTTCGTCGGCGACACGGCGGCGCGCGGAGTGGCCGACCATCAGCCCGCCAAGTTCGCCGGCATGGAGTGCATCCAGGAGACCGGCACCCATCAGACCGAGTACGTCGGCGGTGTCTGCACCAGCGACGGTGTCAAGGGAGCGATCGGCATTCCCGATCTCGACTCGCTCTTGGTCGGCTTCAGCGCCGACACCAAGGTGACGGGCCTCGCTGACATACCCGCCGATCGGCGTCCACCCGCAAATACCCTGCTGCACCTCGCCTTCGACGCAATGGTGGGTATCGGCACCGCCTTGCTCGCGCTCGGCGCCTGGCTTGCCTTTGTTTGGTGGCGCCGCCGCGACATCCCGCGCACCCCCTGGTTCCTGCGCGCGGTGGCGGTCTCCGGGGCGGGGGCGATCCTCGCCCTCTGGAGCGGCTGGATCGTCACCGAGGTCGGCCGCCAGCCCTGGATCGTGCAGGGCTACATGCGCACCTCCGAAGCGGTGACCAACGCCGACGGGATCTGGTTCAGCTTCGCCCTCGTACTCCTGCTCTATGCGGCGATCGGGACGACCGCGATCCTGATCTTGCGGGCGATGTCGCGCCGCTGGCGCGAGGGCGGCACGGAGGTGGAGGGTGACGTCCCCTATGCCCCGCCAGCAGAGGCCCGCACATGACCAGAGCCGACGTTTGCGCGGCAATCCTCTGGCTTGGGGCCACGTTTTACGCCCTGTTCGGCGGCGCCGACTTCGGCGGCGGTTTCTGGGACCTCCTCGCCGGTGGGGCCGAGCGCGGCGAGCGGCCTCGGGCATTGATCCAGCACTCGCTCACTCCAGTTTGGGAGGCCAACCACGTCTGGCTGATCTTCATCTTGGTCGTCCTTTGGACCGCCTTCCCACCCGCCTTCAGTGCCGTGATGACGACGCTCTACGCGCCGATCGCGCTGGCCGCGCTCGGCATCGTCCTGCGCGGGGCCGGCTTCGCCTTCCGCAAGTCGATCGAGGGCCTCTCAGGACGCCGCGCCGCCGGGGCCATCTTCGCGATCTCCTCATTGCTGACCCCTTTCTTCATGGGCACGGTGGTTGGGGCAATCGCCGCCGGCAACGTTCCGGCCGACGGCAATGGAGACGCCTTCTCGAGCTGGTTGCAGCCGCTGCCCCTGTTGACCGGGGTGATGTTCGTCGCCAGCGGCGCCTATCTGGCGGCCGTCTTCCTGATCGGCGACGCCAGCCGCAAGGGAGACGGCGAGATGCCGCGCTACTTCGCCCGCCGTGCCCTCGCCGCCGCGTCCGCCGCCGGTGTCGCCGCCGCCATCGGCCTGATCGAGCTGCACGCCGAAGCCCGCTACGTCTTCGACCGGCTCACCCACGAGGGACTGCCGCTGGTGATCCTTTCCGCGCTCTGCGGCCTCGGCGTGCTTGCCGTCCTGCTGGCGACCGCTCGCCGTCCCAACGCACCGTCATGGGCACTGCGTCCCTTGGCCGCCGGGGCGGTGATCGCCGTCGTCTGGGGCTGGGGCGTCGCCCAGTTTCCCTATCTCCTGCCGACCTCGTTGAAAATCTCCCAATCGGCGGCGCCACCCGACACCCTCACCACCGTGATCGTCGTCTTCATCGCCGCGGCGATCCTCGTCCTGCCGGCGCTCGCCCTGCTCTATTGGCTCTCCCAGAAGGAGCTGCTGAGTGAGTAAGCCGAGCGCGGCTCGCGCGGTCCTCTTCGATATCGATGGCACGCTTCTCATCACCGGCGGCGCCGGTGGCGTTGCCTGGCAGCGCGCCTTCGCGGAGCTGCACGGAGTCGAAGCAAACGTCGCCGAGCACACCGACGCGGGCATGACCGACCCCGAGATCGCGGCGATCGTTTTCCGCGAGGTCGTCGGCCGCGAGGGCAGTGCTGAAGAGCGCGCCAGGGCGATCGGCCGCTACCTCAAGCACCTGCCGGAGAGCGTCGCCGAATCGGCGGGCTACCGGGTCATGCCGGGTATCGAGGAACTCCTCGACCGCCTCATCGACACTGGCGCGCTGCTCGGCCTGGTAACCGGCAACATCGAGGCCGCCGCCCACATCAAGCTGTCCCGCGCGCACCTCAACCGCTTCTTCAGCTTCGGTGGCTATGGCTCGGACTCGGCCGACCGCACCGAGGTGACCAAGGCCGCCCTCGGCCGTGGCGCCCTCGTCTCCGGTGGCACGCTTGCCGACGGAGCCTGCATCGCCGTCGGCGACACGCCCCGCGACGTCGTGGCAGGCCACGGCGCCGGCGTCGCCGTGGTCGGCGTCGCCACCGGCAGCTACAGCGTCGAGCAGCTGCGCGAGGCCGGCGCCGACTATGCGCTGGCAACGGTGCAGAGCGGCTTTCCGCTCTAGCCCGACTTATTCACATATTTGGCAAAAACCCTGGTTGTCGGGGTCACGCCTGCGTAGGCTGATCGACCGGTCCCGAATCAAGCACTGACGTAGGGCGCCCTCCAAAAAGGTGGCGCAGGGGAAAGTGTGGCTCTTCACGTACGCAGAGCATCGGGACTATCGCTGGCCGTCTTGGGCTTGCTGCTCATCGGCCCGGTTGCCGATGCCGACGCCGAATTTGAAATCGCGCCGGAAGGTTTTGCGGTCAGGATGCTCGACGCCGAAGGCCATCCGGAGGACCGCGCCGGCGCCCACCCCGATCGCCTTCAGATCGACTTTGCCCTGAACCTCGACGGCAGCAGCGCCCGGGACCTGGTCTTCGCATTCCCCTCCGGCCTCGGCATCAACGCGGCGGCGGTGCCGCAATGCCCGCGAGAGACGATCGAAGCCGGCGAAGAATGCCCGCCGGACAGCAGGGTGGGGAGCCTCGAAGTGGTGCTCTCTGGCGGCGCCTCGACCGAAGTGCCGCTGTTCGAGCTGGAACCCGCGCCGGGACAGCCGGTGGCGATCGGAACCAAGACGTCCTTCAACCTTCCTGTGACGACCGAACTGCGTCCCAATGACTTCGGCGTCACGGTCAGGGTCAGCGACCTGCCTTCGGAACAGATCGCCGAAGGTCACCTGGAGCTCTGGGGAGTGCCGGCCGATCGCCAGGAAGGGACGTCGATCCCGCGCCGGGCCTTGCTCAGCGCTCCATCGACCTGTGGGCCCTTCTCGTTCGGCTTCGAAACGAGGTCGACGGAAGAAGGGGCCCCCTGGCTTAGCGCCGTGGCGGAAGCCGGGCCCCTGGTCGAATGCGAGAGCCTCGGCTTCAACCCGGGTCTCGGCCTGCAGCTCAGCGATCCGGTGGCCGATTCGCCAACCGGCCTGCGGATCGAGCTGAGCATGCCAGAAGAAGCGAGTCCGAGCGAGCGCGCAGAGGCCCAAGTCAAGGACGTCACCGTCGAAATGCCCGCCGGCGTCGGCTTCTCTGCCGGCGGAGCCGCGAGCCTCACCGCTTGCGGCGACGCTCAGCTCGGCCTTGGCAGTGGCGCCGAAGCACGCTGCCCGCCGTCATCGAGGATCGGATCGGTCGAACTGCTCTCCGCCGCGATCGAAGGGGCCCTGAGCGGGACGATCTACCTGGGGCGGGAAAAGCCGGGGCAGCGGTTTCGCGTCTTCGTCGTCGTGCCCACCTTCGGTACCACGCTCAAGTTCGTCGGCGTGCTTGGTGGTCCCCCCTCGGCGAGCGGGCGGTTGTCGGCGCAACTGCAGGGCCTGCCGCAGCTATCGGTCGATCGCATCGCGATGACCTTCGACGGAGGCCCAAATGCCCTGCTCGTCTCGCCGCTGGCCTGTGGAGCGGTCACCAGCCTCGCCAGGTTCGTTCCCTACGGAGGCGGTACTCCGGTAGAGGCGTCGGCCGGGGCGACGATCGTCCCCGTCCCACCTCAGACACGCTGCACGCCCCCCCCGTTCGCGCCGCGGTTGACGACCTCCGCGTCTACGCGCAAGGCCGGGCGGCCAACCTCCTTCACCTCGATCGTGCGGCGTCGCCAGGGGGAACAGTTGCCCAGCCGTCTTTCGGTGACCCTTCCCGCCGGGCTGAGCGCGCGCTTGGGGGCCCTCCAAAAATGCTCGCCGGGCGCCGCTTCCGATCCCGCTTGTCCGGCGGAAAGCAAGATGGGCAGCGTCCTTGCCGAGATCGGGTCCGGCGCCAGCACCGTGGCGCTCCGCGGCGGCCTGTACCTCACCGATCCCTACCGGCGGGCGCCATTCGGGGTCCTGATCGAGCTTCCCGCCGCGATCGGCCCCTTTGACCTCGGCTCGATCTCCCTGCGTGGCGCCGCCGAACTCGATTCGCGCAGCGGTCGGCTTACCGTCTCGATGGACCGCCTCCCGGCTTCGATCGAAGGCGTGCCGGTCCGTTTCCAGTCAATCGAGCTGAGCATGGACAGGACGGGGCTCGTTCGCAATCCGACCAACTGTTCGTCCAGCGGCACCAGCGCCCTCCTCGAAGCTCAAGGCGGCGCGGTAGTGAGTTTGAGCAGTCCCTTCCAAGCGCTCGGTTGTCAGGCGCTCGGCTTTCGGCCCGCGATCCAGATGGCCCTTCTCGGTCGCAAGCAGCTGCACTGGCACGGCAATCCCGGCCTGCTGGCGAAGTTCCGGCTGCGGAACGGCGACGCGAACCTGGGGGCGATGCGGATGTCGCTGCCCCCGGCCCTTGGATTCGCGCTCAGCGGGATCGAGGAGATCTGTTCCCGCCGGGACGCCATCTCGGGAGACTGCCCAGCGGGCTCCCGCATCGGCAGCGTCCAGGCACGGACCTCGTTGCTGGACCAGCCACTCAGTGGCGCCCTCTTCGTGGCGCAGCCACGGGGAAGTGGTTCGCCCGACATTTGGGCCCGGCTCGGCGGCAGCGGAGTCGACATCAGCCTGAGGGGTAGGTCCTCCAGCCACAAGGGGGCGTCGGTGATTGAACTGACGGGCCTCCCCGATTTGCCGCTCTCGTCGTTTGCGATGCGGCTCCGCTCGGGCGCGCGGGGCGTCATCTCCCTCAACGCACGACCTTGTCAAGGAAAAGAGCCCCGGCGCTTTTCCGCGCCGTTGGCGCTCGAGGCCCAGAACGGCAAGCGACGCGCAATCCAAGTTCAGATCGGGACGAAGGCTCGTTGCGGGTCCGGATCCGAATGAGTGCCCGCCGCAACCGCTCGCTTGGGCCGGCGATCACCGCCCGCATCGCCAACCTGGTCACTAGGCGATCGCGCCTCGTAATTGTGGTCTGGACCGCGTTGGTTGCCGTGCTGGCCATGCAGGGCCGCGACGCCGAAAACCAGCTCGCCATCCATCCATTGCTGGTCGCCGGCACCGCCGCCGAGCGCGCGCACGAGATCTCCCTGCGCGAGTTCGGCAACGAATACCCGATCATCGTCCTGCTGCGCGGGCCCCAAGCGGCGGTTGAACGCCAGGGGCGCAGACTCGCTCGGCGACTCAGCGCAGTGCCGCGGGTCTTGGTGATCTCACCCTGGACGAGTGAAGGCACCATCGACGGTCTCAACCCCCGGCCAGGCGTCGCCGCGCTGCTGCTGCGCACGGCGAGCGGCGAAGGCGACGAGGTTTCCGGCCTGCTGCCCCCCGTGCAGCGCCAGATCGACGCGGCGCTGAACGGGCCCGTCCACGCCAGCCTCGCCGGCCTGCCGGTGATCATCGACTCAATCCGCAACTCGAGCAGCAGCGCTAGCTCGACCGGTGAGCTGGTCGCCATACCCGTGCTGCTCTTCGTGTTGCTCTTCGTCTTTCGCTCGGTGCTGGCCGCGATCACGCCATTGCTGGCCGGCGGAATGGTCGTTGTCGTCACGCGTGGGCTCCTCGTCCTCATCTCCGGCTTCGTCGAGCTGGATCTCTTCGTGCTGGTCGTCAGCGCGATGATGGGTCTCGCGCTCGGAGTCGACTACTCGCTCCTTGTCGTCTCGCGATTCCGCGAAGAGCGAGAGCACAGCGATCTCCCCGCGGCGATCCAGACAACCATCGGCGCGACCTCGCGCTCGATCCTGCCGGCCGGAGGCGCGTTGCTGCTGGCGATGCTGATCCTCCCGGTCCTGCTGCCGGGCGTGCTCGTCCGATCCGTGGCGATCGGCGTTGCACTCGCGACGGCGCTCAGCATGTTTTCCGCCTTCTGCATCGTGCCCGCCCTGCTGACGCTCTTCGGCCGACACCTGGATCGCTGGTCGCTGCCGAAACGACGCCCCTCGAGCGGCGCCGCGCTGGGCTGGAGTCGCCGTCTCAGGAGGCAGCCGGGGATTGCCCTCGTCTTCGTATTCGTCCTGCTGCTCCTTTCGGGCTTTGCATTCAACCTCGACTCGGGCGTTGCCACCGCCGGCTTGCTGCCGCCTGAAGACCCAGGTCGTCGCCAGACTGAAGACGTGGAACGCGCGCTCGGGCCCGGCTGGGTGGCGCCGATGGAAATCGTCGTCAACGGTCGTGGCCGCCCGGTCACCTCGCCACCGCGCCTGCGTGCCCTCGCCGCCTTGCAGCGGCACGTCGAAGCCGATCCCGGAGTGGCCAGTACGGCCGGGCTCGTCTCGATCGAGCGGGGGACCAGGCAGCTGAAAGGTTTGGGGGGGGAACTAGTGCGCCAGGAACGTGGGTTGGACCGGCTCAAATCGGGCATCGTGCGGCTCGGTCGCGGCGCCGCCCGCGGCAGCGCCGGGTTGCATAGCGCCGCCCGAGGCTCGGAAGCGGTTGCCTCCGGGGTCGACGCCGCCGGTGCCGGCGCCGGTGGCCTGGCCAGCGGCTTGCAGCGGACAAGCGCCGGTTCGGACAACCTCTCTCAAGGCCTCGATCGCGCCGGCGAAGGCAGCGGCGCGGTGGCTGACAACGCGGACAAGGCCAGCGAAGGCGCCAGCAAACTCGCCCATAGTCTCGCCGCAGCGCAGGGGAAGACTGCGGAAATCCAAGGCAGCGCACGGCTGTTCAGGAATGCGATGGCCTCGGGCAACGAACGCCTCGCCGAAGCAAATGCCCCCCTGCAGGCGACCGAAGAACAGCTTGCCGCCGCCCGCCAGGCGTTGCAGCGGATGACGACGGGGCGCGGCGACTCCGAATACGCCGTCGCGCTCGCCGCGGTCGAAGACGCGAGCCGGCGCCTCACCGGCACCGATCCCGCAACGGGGGAACCGATCGGTCAGGGCGTGAAGGTTGGCGTGGAACGCGCGGAAGGGCAGTTCGGAGTGGGCCTGTACTTGGCCGAAGGGTTGGATCGGAAAGGCCGGCGGGCAAGCGAAGGCATCGAGAAGCTGGCCCGGGGATCGAAAAGCCTCGATCGCGGACTGCAGCGGCTTGCGGCGGGAGGCGAGCAGGTCTCGGAAGGGATCGCCGCGCTCGCCCGCGGCGGCCAGCAACTCTCGCCGGCGCTGCGGCGACTGAGCGATGGGGCCGAACACCTCACCAGCGGACTCGGCCTGCTCGCCGGCGGAAGCGGACGGCTGGCCAGCGGCCTACGGGAAGGCGCCGCCAAATCGGAAGCGCTGCCGCTTGCGCTGCATCGCATCGATCGAGGCTTGAGTAGCCAACGCGGTGCTGGCGCTGGCGCACAGCTGCGCCGTTCACCCGGCCTCTTCCGCTCCGGTTATTTCGTCCTCGCCGCTTTGGACGGAAGCTCTCTACAGCGGCGCCAGCAGATCGGCGCGCTCATCAACATCGATCGCGGTGGCACCGATGCCCGCCTGCTCGTCATCCCGCGTGATGACCCGACCAGCGATCGGGCCCGCGCGTTGGTCAAGAGGCTGGAAGCCGAAGCGGACGAGCTGTCGCGTAAGACGGGGACCGAAGCGATGGTCGGTGGCATCGGGCCCGCCACGACGGTGATCAACGACGAGTTCCGCGGGCAGGCGCCGTTGGTGCGCCTCGCCCTTTCGCTGATCAGCCTGATCATCCTGATTCCGCTGCTGCGATCGTTGGTGGTTCCGCTGCTCACCGTGGTGATCAACCTGATCATGGTCAGCGCCACCTTCGGGGTGCTGTCTCTGCTCTTCAACAACTCCCTGCTCGGCGGACCCGGATACGTGGACGCAACGATGATCCCCGAGATCATCATCGTGATCTTCGCCCTCGCGATCGACTACGAGGTGTTCATCTTCGCGCGGATCCGGGAGGAATACGTGCGCACCGGCTCGACCAGCGCCGCGGTTGCCGGCGGCCTCGATCGCACTGCCCATGTCGTCACCGGAGCGGCGATCATCATGATCACGGTCTTCCTCGCCTTCTCGATATCGGAGTTCGCCACGATTCGAAACTTCGGCATCGCCCAGACGATTGCCGTCTTCATCGACGCCTTCATCGTCCGGCTCGTCGTCGTCCCCGCCCTGATGCTCTGGCTCGGCGACCGTTGCTGGTGGATGCCGCGCTGGCTCAGTCGCGGCCGAACGCCGAACGCACGCTCTCCCGAACTCCGGGAGTCAGGCTGAACCTGGCCGCCGGGCGTCCGCAGGTCTCTCCGTCGCTGACCCCAGGACGGGTGCGGATCACCCCGGACGTCTCGAGCGCCTGGAGGTGGCGGCGTAGGGTCTGGTAGCTGGCCGGGCTGCGCTCGGCCAGCTCAGAGGCAGTCGCTTCGGGTACCTCGCAGAGAGAACGGAGGATCTGCAGGCGCACCGGTTCGGCTACGACGTCAACCCAAGATCGCGACACGACCCCCGAGAAACTAGCTCGTTTATGGCTCCCTCGGGGGTAGCTGCGGTTAAGGCAGGCTGCAGCGGGCTTGGTAGATCGAGAGGAAGCCGCTCTCGAAGCCCCGCCGCGCCATGCGCAGATAGAGGCGCCAGACGCGGAGGCGTTCGGGTCCGGCAAGCCGCACCGCGTCGTCGAGGTTTTCGTCGAGGCGGCGTGCCCAGTGGCGCAGCGTCTCGGCGTAGTCGTCGCCGAACTCCTCGACGTGGCGGGTGACGAAGCCGGCACGCTCCAGCGCCAGCAGCACCCGCGAGAGGTGCAGGGGTTCGGCGTCGGGGAAGACGTAGCGCTCGGAGAACGGCCCGGCGTCGGGATCGCTGTGACGAAGCCGGGCGATGCCGTGGTTGAGCAGTCGCCCGCCCGGCTCGAGCAGGCCGGCCAGGGTGCGGGCGTAGACGTCGATCTGCGACTCCCCAACGTGCTCGACCATGCCGATGCTGGCGATCGCGTCGAAGCGCTCGCCGACCAGATCGCGGTAGTCCATCACGCGAATCTCGACCCGGTCGGAGACGCCGGCGGCCTCGGCTCGTTCGCGGGCCCGCTCGGCCTGCGGGGGAGACAGGGTGATGCCGAGGACGCTGGCCCCATGGCGCGTTGCGGCCCAGAGCGGGAAGCTGCCCCAGCCGCAGCCGACGTCGAGCACGCGCTCACCCTCTTTCAGCGCCAGCTTGCGGGCGACCATCTCGAGCTTCTCTTCCTGCGCCTCCTCGAGCGTCTCCGCGCCGCGCGAGAAGACCGCGCAGCTGTAGGTCGTCGACTCGTCGAGGAAGAGCGAGAAGAACTCGTTGGAGACGTCGTAGTGGTGGCGGACAGCCTCGGCGTCGCGCTCCTTGCTGTGGCGGGCGCCGCTCGGTCGCAGCTCGGCGGTGGGACGGCGGGGCGGGCGGCTCAGACCGGCGGCGCGCATCGCGCCGACCAGCAGCCGCGCCTTGTCGCCGCCGTCGAGTGACGGTGGCTGCCAGCTGTCGAGTAGCTCGATCACCGCGTCGATGTCGTCGACCTCGATGTCGCCGCTGACGTAGGCGCGGCCGAGCCCGAGTTGGCCGGGAGCACGCAGTGCGTGGGCGGCGGCACGCGGCGAGCGTACGTAGAAGGTAGGTCCAGTGCCGTCGGTTGGGGCAAGGCGCGTGCCGTCCCAGAACTCGACCGTGAAGGGTCGGTTGGGGATGCGCTCCTCGATCTCGCGGCGCAGTGGGGCAGTGCTGGAGAATGCCAACGGCGGCACCTTTCTGCTGGAGGTTGGGGTCCGAAGCGCGCGACTTTACCTTTCCCTCGACTTGAGACCGTATGATCGCCATTCCGAATGGAAAGCAGCGGCGTTCTTCCCTCAGATATCCAGCCGGTCGCCAACGAGACGCGCGACCGCATCATCACCGGCCTGGTCACCCTGGTCCCCTTCGTTGCGATCGGGTTCGCGGGCTGGCAGGTCTGGGGCGAGGCCCTGCACTGGAGCGACGTCCTCCTCTTTCTCGGCATGTACCTGCTGACGGGCCTTGGGATCACGGTCGGGTTCCACCGCCACCTCACCCATCGCAGCTTCAAGGCAAAGCGCTGGCTGCACGGTCTGCTCGCGATTCTCGGCTCGGCGGCGATCGAGGGCCCGGTGATTTCCTGGGTTGCCGACCACCGCAAGCACCACGCCTTCTCCGACGAAGAAGGAGATCCGCACAGCCCTCACGTCGATCACGGCCATGGCTGGGCGGGCGCGATGCGCGGCCTCTTCCACGCCCACATGGGTTGGCTCTTCATCCACACCCAGCGCGGCAACAAGGAGCGCTTCGCGCCGGACCTGATCAAAGACCCGGTGATCAACTGGGTCGACCGGACCTTCCTTACCTGGGCCATCGGCGGCCTCTTCCTGCCCTTCGCGCTCGGCTGGATCATCGGCGGCACCCTCTTCGCGGCGGTGACCGGCCTGCTCTGGGGCGGCTTGGTCCGCGTCTTCGTCCTGCACCACTTCACCTACAGCATCAACTCGCTCTGCCACGTCTTCGGCAACCGCGACTTCGAGACGACCGATGAGTCGCGCAACCTGGCACTGATCGCGATCCCGACCTTCGGCGAGGCCTGGCACAACAACCACCATGCCTTCCCCACCTCCGCCACCCACGGCCTCGGCCGCTGGCAGTTCGACCTCTCAGCGGTCGTCATCGACTCACTCGAGAAGGTCGGCCTCGTCTGGGACGTAGTGCGCGTTTCCCCAGAGCGCCGGGCCTCTAAGGCCGCCTGACCGGCGCATATCGGCGTCCTCGCTCGCTCGCGTGCAGAGCACGCCACGCTCCCTGCGTCCTTGATCTGCTTGATCAGGCAGCCTTAGGGGACTTCGTCACTCTCATACCAGTCGATCCAGGCGCCGCACGCTTGGCTGAATGGCACGATGCGATGTGGCTTGGCCGGTACGGCAACCAGCTCGCCAAGCGTGGCTTTGCCCGCGTAGCCGGTAAGGCGCTGAAGGGTGTTCGGGTCGTCTGCGGTGACCGTGAAGCGGATTGGCTTGCCCCCGCCGCGGATCTCTCCGGCGGGCCAGAACTGGCCATCGTTGGCGAGGCTGATCGTATTGGGCCGCTGGCCGTCGAGCGCGGCCGGCAGTGCCTGGTGGAATCCGGGAGCCGTGAGGGTTAGGTCGAAGGGGGAGAAGTACTGGATCGAGAGCCGCCAGCGCCCGCTCGACAGGCGCAGCCGTTGGCTGGCGCTCTCGCCGGCCTCCAGGCCTGCGTTCGGGCTCCAGCGAGCTTTGCCGCCGATCGCGGCAGCGGGGAACAGCGACGCGCGACCGGGGTTGGAGGTGAGGATGCGGATCTCCGGCGAAGCGCAGTCGGCGTGTGCCGCCGGTTCGGTTCCCTCGAGCAGCACGTGGCGGTCCTGGGGCGGGGTGCCGGTCCGTTTCCAGAGGATGTAGGACGGGGTGGCGGCGACCCGCTTGAAGCCGGAGGGCGCTTCGCTGTTCCAGGCGGCGTGGCCGGTGATCACGTAGGGGAAGCGGTCGAGGGTGCCGTGCGAGAAGGAGTCGAAGTCGATCGGGCTGTAGGCATCGCCGGTGTCGAAGGGCTTTTCCGGGCTGGCGGAGACGTCGGCATCGGGGAACTCGACCAGCGGCACGTGCGTGTCCGCTCCCATCAACTCGTAGGCGGCGTAACGGTCCTGGCCGGCGTAGAGGACAGGTTCGCCGTGCAGGATCGGCATGAAGGCCCGCAGCTCCGATCCGTGGCCCGGGGGGCCAACCGGCGCGTCGCGCAGCGCCAGCCAGCTGGAGTACAGGGCGCCCGCCATGAACGCCACGGCGAGCACGATCCACCCGGCTCGCACCACTCCCCCGGCTGACTTCGCGTTTTGTTCCGCTATGCGAGACAAAACGCGAACTCGGCGGAGGGTGGACTCGAAGAGGAGAGGGCGGATCGCGATCAGCATCGCCAGCGGGGCGGCGATCATCAGCGCCTTGGCCTGCGAGTACTCGCCACTGCCGGCGAGTGAGGCGATGTAGAGGACGGCGCAGGCGGCGAGCGCCACCGGGACCGCGTAGTCGCGGCGGCGCAGCCACCAAACGCCCCCCAGCAAGACGGCGATCGCCGCGATCGTGGTTGCCAAGCCGGTCAGCTCGGCGCCGCCCGCGGCATTGAGGCGGTAGTTGGAGGCCGGCCAGACGCCAAGTGCCTCGATCGGCGAGACCGGTCCATAGGTATTTGTGCCGGCGACCCGGTTGAAGCCGTGGATGAAGGCAAAGGGGCCGACGACCGTCAGCACCGCGAGGGCGCCCAGCACGCCGACGGTCAGCAGCACCGCCGGCTGGCGCAGGGTCCCCAGCCATGATCGCGGTGCGAGCGCACCACGCAGCTGCGGCACGGTGAGCGCCCAGACGGCGAAGATTAGGACCGGCCAGGCGAGCCCCGCAAAGCTGTAAGAGAAGAAGATGCCGGCGACCAGGGTCAGCCCCAGGACCGCTGAACCGACCCCTGGTGGGCCCGTTTTCGGTCCCCCGTTGCTTTCGGCGGCTCGCCATCGCCGGTCGAGGTCGTGGAGGAAGACGGCGAAGGCGAGGACGAAGAGCGCCTCGCCCGTCTCCTTGAAGGCGCCTTGGGCGAAGTAGGAAGCGCCGAGATAGGGGATGGCGACAAGCGCCGCGGCAAGCACCTGGCGAGCCCGTCCAAGGTCCTCGAGCGCCGTCAGTGCCGTCAGCGCGGTGAGGATGCCAATCGCGAAGATCTCGCCGAGGAAGGCTTGGCCGAGCCCGATTCCGGGAACCGCCGCGACCGCCGCCGCCAGCGCGTGCGGGCCGAGCGGATAGCCGGCTTCGGGCGCCGGTCCGAGACCGCTGCGCAGCCACTCGGCCCAGGCGAGGTGGAGGCCGAGGTCGTTGTTGAAGCCGACGCCGATGATCCCCCAGCGGCCGCTGACCGCAAATGGGATCGAGAAGGCAAGGGCAACGAGCACGGCGACCGGCAACCCCTCGCGCAGCCACGAGGCGTCGGTACCGCGGCGAGGCGCTCGCCAGAGCAGCGCCGCCGCGGCGAGGGCGAGGACGATCAGGCCGAGCGTGGCGCTGGTCGCGTGTCCCGGCGCCCGGGCGAGGAAACCGGTTGCCGTCAGCACCGCCCCGAAGCCGACTGCAGGCGCAAGCCATCCGCGCGAATCGCCGGCGCCGGTAAGGCCGAGGATCGCCCGTCCCACTAGTAGCGAGGCAGCGCAGATCAGCGCCGCCGAGGCATAGGTCCCGATCATCAGGGGCGGAAACTATGGCAGCGGGGGCCGCCGACGCCGCCTCGGCTCAATACTTTTCCGCCGCCCGTTCCAGGGTCGGGCGCAGATTCTCGCCGCGAAGCGGCTCGTCGTGCCCCGCGCAGACGACAGTCGGTTCCAGCGCGGCCAGCTTGCGCACCGACTCCTTCGCCTTGGCGTGGTCCCAGCCCCAGGCCGGATGGGGAACGCTCGCCTCTCCCGCGGGGAGGGGCTGCCCGAGCCGGGTTGAGTCGACCAGGTAGATGACGTCGCTGATGATCGCCAGCCGGTCGCTCTCGCGCCAGAGGCCGATCAAGCCGGGGGCGTGCCCGGGAAAATGGATCACGCGAAAGCCCGCGACCTCGTCTCCCTCGGAGACGGTCCCGTCGATCTTCACCCCGCCGTCGTTCCAGCGACGCAGGAGCACCGGGTAGATCCAGCGCGCCGGTACGGGCAGCTGTGAGATGTCGAGGTAGGGCCACTGCGCGGCGTCGCTTTCGGCTTCGACGACCTCGTCGGGATGGCAGTAGACAGGAGCATCCAGCGAAGGCGCCGTGCCGCGGTGGTCGGCGTGGGCATGCCCGAGCACGATCCGCTTCAGCCCGCCGAGCTGCTCGGCCGCGGCGCGCGCCTTCTTCACCATCGCCTTGGTTCCGGCGTCGAACTGCACGACGCCATCCCCGTCCTTAAGGAAATAGATGTTCATCGACTTGCGAGCGTCCCCCCGCAGCAGCCAGACCCCGTTGGCGACCTTCTCCATGATGAGATCAGCCTATGCCAACCATTTGGAAAGCCGGGATGGCGGTGCTGATCGCCTGCCTGCTCGCCTCGATGGCGATCGCGATCATCCGCCTCGCCACGACGCCCACCGAAATTCTCGGCGACGGCTTCCGCGGCCTGCCCGTTCGCGCCCACGAGTCCCGTTAGTATCGGCCGCGTTCGGCGACCGAGAGCAGAGGAGGCGGCGTGTTCACTCGCATCGTTGTTGGGACCGACGGGTCGGATACGGCGGCCGAGGCGGTCCGCCAGGCCGTCGACCTCGCCAAACTCGCCAACGCCGAGCTCAGCATCGTCAGTGCCTACGAGCCCGTCTCTAAACGCCGGGTCGAGGGCGAGGCGCTCGATGCGCCGGCCGACGTCCAGTACGAGATCGGCCCCCGCGAGGACGTCAACCTCGTACTCGACGCTGCGGCGGCGGCGGCGCGCAAGGAGGGGATTGAGGTGCAGACGCACCCCGTCGAGGCCGATCCCGCCGAGGCGATCCTCAACGTCGCCGAAGAAACCAAAGCCGACCTGATCGTGGTCGGCAACAAGGGCATGACCGGGGCGCGCCGTTTCCTATTGGGCAGCGTTCCCAACAACGTCTCCCATCACGCTCCTTGCAGCGTGATCATCGTTAGAACTACCTGACGGCATCTGGCCGGTGCATCTCGGCGTCCTCGGTCGCTTGCGTGCAGAGCACGCCACGCTCCCTGCGTCCTTGATCTGCTTGACCAGCTGCCGTCAGCTCGCGGGTTCTGTAGCAAGCCCGGCGTCGATCAGACCGGCGCCCTGGCGGGTCTCGGGTTGGCCGATGTCGCGGGCGGTCCGGCGCAGGCGCTGGGTGACCGCGGCCACGCGACCCGGTTTCCGCTTGCGCTCGACCGTGTCGCTGGCGAGCACCATCGCCGCGACCCCGGAGACATGGGCAGCCGACATCGAGGTGCCGATGTAGTTGCCGGGCTCGGCGAAGCGGCGGGTGCTGCCGGCTTTGAGAGTCACTTGGAAGATCGATCTCGCCGAGATCGAGGGGCAGCCCAGCACGGGCGGCCCGCCGCCGGGGGCGATCAGGTCGACGTCGCGGCCAGCCAGCGAGTAGCCGCCCAGGCAGCCGCCCTCGGTGCTGCCGCCGACGCCGATCGTGTGCGGGCTGGTCGCGGGCGGGGCGACGCATCCCTCCGAGCCGAGGTTGCCGACCGAGGCGACCGCGATGACGCCCCGGTGGTATGCCAGTCGCAGCGCTTCGTCGACCCCGGGCACGTCGCGAGCGCAGCCGAAGTTGAAGCTCATGTTGATCACGTCGGCACCGTTGGCTATGGCGAAGCGGATGCCCTTGGCGATCTGGTCGGCGCGACCGCGGCCGTGGGCATCGAGAACCCGCACCGGCATCAGCTTCGCCCGGAAGGCAAGGCCCGTGAGCCCGATGCCGTTGTTCGTCTTCTCGGCGATCGTGCCGGCGACGTGGGTGCCATGGCCATTTTCGTCCAGCGGCAGGCGGTCCTCGTCGACGAAGTCATGGCCCTTGACGAACTGGCCAGCGGTGAAGTCGGGGCTGCGGCGGAAGCGCTTGCCCTGGGCGCGGTAGGCGATGCCGGTGTCGAGCACCGCGACGGTCACCCCTTCGGCGCCGGGATGGCCGGCGGCTTCGAGGTGCTCCCAGGCGCCGACGGCGTCGATCCCGCCTGGAGATACCGGCACAAGCGGTGTCGCAGCGCCCTCCCAGGGCAGGAAGTTCCACTGCTTGGTGACCCAGCCACCGGGCGGCCCCGGCGGCCCGCCGATCGGACCGGGGTCGTTGGGGACCGGGCTGGTCGATTCCTCCGGCGTCGCCGATGCGGTGGCGATGTAGTTGGGAGTCGCGTACTCGACCGCGGGGTCTTCCCGCAGCGCCGCGACTGCCTCACGAACGGCCGCCTGCGGCGGAAGCGCGACCGTCCGGGCTCGATCGGCCCCGACGAGCTTGACGATCAGTTGGTCTGGGGCGAAGCCGTGTGCCGCTGAAACGGCAACGGCGGCGCGGCCGGCAGCGGGGACCAGCGCTAGCGCCGCGAACAGGGTCGCGGCGGCGGTCGGAAGGCGTCGATTCATCTTGCGTCTGGACTCGCGAATCCCTGCATTCGAGCGAGCTTCCCCCTAACACGTGCCCGCTGGCGAAGTTGTAGTGCCACATACTCCCGTATGTATGTCGGCCGGCGCCAAAGAGGGACTCGCTGAGCGGATGATGGCGCTCGCGATCGAACGGGCTCGCGAAGCGGAGCACAACGGCGACGTGCCGATCGGCGCCGTGATCGCCCGCGACGGCGAAGTGCTCGCGGCGGCCGGCAACGAGCGCGAGTTGCGCGCCGATCCAACCGCCCACGCCGAGATCCTCGCCATCCGCGCGGCTGCCGAGGCGCTCGGCGGCTGGCGCCTTCCCGGCACGACCCTCTACGTAACGCTCGAGCCCTGCGCGATGTGCGCCGGCGCGATCGTCCTCGCCCGCATTCCCGCCGTCGTCTTCGGCACTCCGGATTCGAAGGCCGGCGCCGCCGGCAGCGTCCTCGATGTCCTATGCGAGCCTGCCTTCAACCACCGTCCCGAGGTGACCGCTGGAGTCCGCGCAGCAGAGTGTGCCGCGCTGTTGAGCGAGTTCTTCGCGGCGCGGCGCTGAGCAATACCCTTTGGGGGACCCGGAGAGGTGTCCGAGTGGCTTAAGGAGCGCGACTGGAAATCGCGTGGGCGGGGTTAACCCGCCTCGTGGGTTCGAATCCCACCCTCTCCGCTTTCAGATGCAACGTTTTTTGGCCCATATAGAGCCATAACGCGTTGCACCCACGAGCCGTTCTAGGCGACAGCGGTTTGCGGCACCGCTTGCGGAACCGGCAGCGGCAGCACGATCGCCTCTGCCTCGGGGATCGGCGTCGCCGGGCGGTGGCCGCGCAAGCGCTGGTGGCTGCAGACGACGTAGCACCACTCCATCAGGTGCATGCGGGAGGCGGAATCGATTTCGGTGATCGTCGCGCCGACCAGATGACGCCCGTCCGCCTCACGGCAGGAGCGCACCTCGACCTGCGCCGCCACCTCGTGTGATTCACCGGCGGCGTCGTGAAGCTCGAGCAGGATCGCCGGCTTGGCTCCGACTTCGAGTGGGGCGTCGAGGACGAGGCCGACCCCCGCGGCGCTGGCGTCGATCAGCCGCCCGGTGACGTGGCCGTCCTCGGAGTAGCACTCGGCGGCCGCGTCGCCCTCGAAGCGGTAGACGAGGCGCCGCTGCTGGCGACGACCGACCGCGAAGAGGGTGCGGAAGAGGCGGCGCAGCTCAATCAGGCCGAGCAGCGGTACGACGACGGCCGCCACGCCCGGCAGGTCATGTAGCGGCCCCACGCCAGCTAGGTCAAGCAGGCGCAGCACGGTCCCGACGCCGACGAGGACAGCGCAGGCCAGCACCAGGTGCAGCTTGCCGACCGACTCGATGCCGCCACCGCCGTCGCCCTGCTTCGGGGTCACCTTGAAGGCAGTGTGGCTGGGCCAGACGATGCAGCGCAGCGCCCGTGTGTAGATCTCCATCGTCAGCAGCTCGTAGTGGGCGGTCTCGCCGATCTTCATGTAGCCGCGGGCGAGAGCGGCGCCGGCACCGAGGTTGAGCGTCACGTAGGGCAGCCAGAGGATGGCCAGCGCCGGCACGCTGATCTTCATCGGCAGCTCCCCGGTCCACAGCACCAGCCCCAGCGTCAGCATCAGCAGCAGCCGCATTGGCGGTGCCAGGTAGGCGAAGAGACTTGCGAAGTAGGAGAGGCGCTGCAGGGGCTGCAGCTCTTTGGCTCGCAGGGGGGACTCGGGCAAGGTGAAGACGGCGAGGTTGCCGCGGGCCCAGCGGTCGCGCTGCAGCAGATAGCCGTCGAGATCGTGCGGCGCCAGGCCCTGCACCAGCACCTCGTCGTGGTAGCGGCTCTTCCAGCCGTGGCGTTGCATGCGGATCGTCGTGTGGAAGTCCTCGGCGATTGTCTCGGTGGCGACGCCGCCGATGTCGAGCAGGGCCTGGCGCCGGATCAACGCTGCCGAACCGCACCAGTAGGCAGCGCCGTGGCGGTCCTTGCCGGGGCAGACAACGCGGTAGAAGAGCGATTGCTCGTGGCGGCCGACGACATAGTGCTGCACCGAGTCGTGGTTGAAGAAGTCATGCGGGCTTTGGACGAGAGCCATGCGCTCGTCGTCGAAGTAACCGACCATCGCGTCGAGGGCGTCCGGCATTGGCACGTGGTCGGCGTCGAGCATCAACACCAACTCGCCCTCGGTGCGTGGGAGCGCCGCATTGATGTTGCCCGCCTTGGCGTGCGAGTTGTCGGGGCGGGTCAGGTAGCGCGCGCCGGCCACCTTCGCCAGCTCCTCCATTCCCGGTCGCCGCCCATCGTCGAGCAGGTAAGTGGTGTGCGGATAGGTGAGCGCGCGACAACCGGCCAGCGTCGCCGCCACCACCTCACTCGGCTCGTCGTAGGTGCAGACGTAGACATCGGCCGAGCGCCCCAGCGTCACCGCGGGCCGCACCGCGGGCGGCCGCGACCAGGAGAACCAGGCCAGTGTCCCCAGCGCCCAGATCCCGTAAATCTCAGTAACTAGCAGCATCCCAAAGGCAACCGGACTGGCCCCTTCGCCGCTCCAGCCGATACGCCAGGTCAGATATCCGACTCCCCAGAGCAGGGCAGCGATCGCCAGCGAACGCAGCAGCAATGGATGTCGATCGAAAAACTGCCCCAGGCGGGTTTGCGCACTGCCTTGCATGCCGAATCCATCGGCGCCCGCGCTCGGCTTCTTGAGCCTCGGCAGGCCACCGCCCATGCGCCAGAGCCCACCCGTCCCCTAAATCAGCCCCTAATTTGCTCTACGTGATTAGTCGACCGAGGTCTACGCCGGAATCCGTATCTCGATAGATTCGTCAGGAAATTGTCGGCGCGCAAACCGAAATAGCACGAGCCGCCAGTGGAGCGCACTGTTGCGGTTGCGATGGATGATTTGACGCTTGAGTTGCTCGAGGACGCCTCGACCGCGGGGCGGACGACCAAGGGAGTCTTGCTGATTCGGGCAATTCGCTACTACCTCGCTGAGCGCGACTCTGGGCGTCCTGGTTGGCCGTGTTCCGGCCTCGACGAGGAGGGAGAGGCAGCGGAAGCGACATCGACGATAGAACTCGATATCGATGGGTTGGCCTGGGAGGAATTTTCTCTGGAGGCTGACCGGCAGAGGGTCACCACCGATCGGCTTCTGCGGCATGGTGCCCTCTACTACCTGGCGGATCGAGACAGCGGTCGCCTCACGGAGAAGATTCTCGAAGACCTGGAAAAACAGGAGCTCTAGGCGCTCAGGAGCGTGCTACCACGGGCGCCGCGCCAAGCTCGATGAGGGCCGACTGGAGGCTTAGCCGACCTCGATGGTGAAGCCCATGAATCGCGTTTTCTTTCTTCCCGAGCAACTTGGCGATCTCGGGCGGCGAAAGCCCGATTATGTGCCTGAGGACGAGGACTTCCCGCTGCTCCTCGGTGAGTCGGTCCAGGGCCTCGCAGAGATCGCGGTTCCGCTCGCGGCTGACCTGCCTGCGATCGTCTTCCGCAACCCGAATGTCCTCCATCAGCGTCATCCGCCGAGCACGGAGATGATCCATGGCCACATTGCGTGCGACCTTCCGAATCCAGGCGGAAAACGGCACTTCCCGCGGCTCGTACTTTCCGATCACCGCCATCAGCTTTATGAAGACATTCTGGGTGATGTCCTCAGCTTCGTGATGGTCCCGAACCAAGCTCTTTACGAAGCGCAAGATCTCGTCTGCGTAGCGGAGATAGAGAAAGTTCAAGGCCTGTGAATTCCCCGCTTGTGCGCGGGCAATCGCCGTTTTGACAGCCTGGCTGTCGTTGTTGCCTTCTGGCGCCATCAGGCCGGCTCCGGTTGAGCCAGGTTCGGATAGACCGCCTATCGACTCACGCATCCCATGCATTCGTAGTTCCCCCGTCGATTCCATCGGACCGAGAATGCCTTTCCCAAGAGCAAAACCTGGACCGTGCGGCTGTTACAACAACGCAAATATGAGGACTTGTCAATCGAAAAATTTTCACTGAGCTTTAATATTGTCGCCTGTGTCCAGGGACTTTCTAAGTATCCAACGACCGTAGTTTTAGGACGAAAAAAGGACGAGAAACCTGCTCCAGTCCGTTTCGTGACTATCGAGGAATACCGCGTTCGGGTCTTGCGGAAGGCGGCGTAAGAAACCTCGTCTACGTCGCGTTTACCGCGGCGATGCCCCTCAACCGCGCCAAGCTATGGATAGCCGCATCGATCGCCACGGTGCTCTTGGTCGGAGCTGCCTCGGCGCACGCCGATGCGCCGATAGAAGGAGTTTGGTCCTTCAACGGAGGGAAAGTCGCGATTCAGGCTGAAGGAGAGGCTCTCGTCGGCATTGTCGTTGCGCCAACGAAATTCACCCAATGCACGCACCCCGTCGGCGAGCGGATGTGGACCGAAATGCGTCGCCGGCCAGACGGGTCCTACTGGGGATTGCACCAATGGTTCTTTGCGACGAGTGAATGCATCGCCAACCCGACGCCCGGCCCCACTGCTTGGCGGGTGATGCGCACTGGCGATGGCGAGCGCTTCCTGCGAGCCTGCTTTAGCGAACCGGGAAGCGGATCCCAGCCGACGGTTGCGCCAGACGGCACCTCGGCGGGGGCCACTTTCGGGTGTGTGAACTCGGCCCTGGTCGCTTCGCTCCCGGCGGTCTCACCCGGGCAGTTCGGTCGCTACGTGGTTCTCCCATCCAATCGGGCCTGTATCAGCGGTTCGAAGCTGCGGATTCGCATTCGGGTACCGCGGAACGATCCTCTGAAGAAGATCGTCGTCGCGCTCAGCAGCGGCAAGATCCACCGGCGCGCGAAGCTACGACGGAACGGCAAGTCCTTTATCGCAATACTCAATCTCGGCGGGCTGCAGACGGGGCCATTCACCGTCAAGGTCCGCTTGACCACGGTCCTGGGCGAGCATCTCTCAGGGGGACACACCTATGTCCGTTGTGCGAAGCGACGCGGGCACCCGGTCACTGTGCATCGTGGCCGTCCGCGCTAGAGATGGACGATGAGCGCGGGGCACGTCGCCTATGGGCTTTCGCTGCGCTCCCCGTTCGCGCTCCCGGGCATGGCGCCGGCACGGCTCGAGGGCCCTCCCTCGCTTGACCTCGCGCTCGAGGCGCCCGATGAACTGGAGGCCGCTTGGAGCGGCCCGGTGGGCCCTTCGCCATGGCGAGGACAGTTGGGTGACGGTCAGATGCTGACGATCGAGCGGGGCGTCGACGGCGACCTGCGTTTTGCCTACGGCGATCGAGCCTGCTTTCGCTTGAATCCCGTGGGCGACCGGCTTGGCTGCGCTCCTCGAGACGCCACCAACCTCGACTGGCGGCGAGTGCTGCTGAATCGCATTCTTCCCAATGTCAGTATCGCCCATGGCAACGAGGCACTGCACGCATGTGCGGTGGAGACCGAGCGCGGAGTCCTCGCGGTCGCCGCTCCCAGTGGAACGGGAAAGTCCACCCTTGCCAGGGAGTTGATGCGGAAGGGCCGGCCGCTGTTCGCCGACGACGTCTTGATTCTCTCCCGGGGGAGCCGCGCGGTCGAAGCGCAGGCTGCGACGCCCCACATGAACGTCTCGGCAGGCGCCGGCGATTCGGGCGATCTTGGCGAGACGCTTGCAAGCCTCGCGGGGGAGTCCTGGCTCGCCGTTCACGGAGCCTCCAACGGGGGCCGGGAACTGGCGGCCGTGGCCATCCTCGAACGCGGTCCCGGGCTCTCTCTCGATGCCAAGCCGCTGCCGGGTACGCCACTCGACCTCGCTCCCTACATGCTCGGCTTGCCCGACGACGAGGGGCGTGACGCACGCCGCTTCGCTCTCTACTCCGACTTGGTCGAATCGGTGCCTCTGATTCAGCTCACCGGAGGCCCCGCTGATCGGCCGGCCGCTCTTGCGGACGCCCTCGAATGTGTCTTGAGCCTGAGCTCTTCTCTCGTAGCGGGTGCCGGATGACGCCGCACTCGCTTCAGGAACCCGCTCCGGCGAGCGAGCGCCTGGCGCTGCCGCCATTGGATCGGCCGCTGTCCCCCGCGATGCCGGCTGACCAAGGGATGCCGCTGACACTCAGGGGAGTGCACAAGCGCTGGCACAAGAGTCAAGCACCTGTGCTCGAAGGGGTGGACCTGACCCTGGACCTGGGGACGAGCACCTGGCTGGGTGGGCGCAACGGCGCGGGCAAGACCACGCTGCTGCGGATAGCCGCGGGACTGATCGACCCAGATCGCGGGCGAGCTCAGGTTTGGGGGTTCACCGCGGCGGAGAATCGCGCCCGCTACCACCGCCTGCTGTCGTTTCTGCCCGCTGGCGATCGCGGCCTCTACGCGCGCCTGACAGTGCGCCGCCAACTTCGCTTCTGGGCTCGGATCGCGATGCTCGAGGCGGCCCTGGTTCGCGCCAGGGTCGAGGAGACCATCGATGCATTCGACCTGGGGGAGCTCGCCGACCGGCGGGTGGACCGGATATCGATGGGCCAGCGTCAGCGGCTGCGGATCGCGATGACGTTCCTGGCCAGGCCGGAGATAGTGCTGCTCGACGAGCCACTCACCAGCCTCGACGCAGAGGGAGCCGAGATCCTCGAGCGGGCGATCGCCGAGCTAATGGAGCGCAACGGGACGTTGCTCTGGTGCTCGCCCAGCGGCGAACCCCTCGAGCGCCACTTCGACGCCCGCTGGATCCTCGCCGGCGGAAGGCTAGTTCAAGAGTGATGGCCCTGAGACATGCCGGCCTTGCCTTCGGTGCCGTGATGCGGCGTGACCTGCACGTCTATCTCTCCTACCGAACCCGCCTCGTCAGCCAGGTGCTGACCTCGGTCTTCAGCCTAACGCTGTTCTATTACGTGTCGCGCCTCGTGCACGTCAGTGGCTTTCCCTCGCCGGCCAGCTACTTCGGCTTCGTCGTCGTCGGCATCGCCCTGGTCAGCGTCCTCTACTCGTGCTTCTCGATTTCCGAAATGGTCAGGCAGGAGCTGATAGCGGGCACATTCGAACGGTTGCTGCTCTCGCCTTTCGGCGCGATCCGCGGCGTGGTCGCGATGACCATCTTCCCGCTGCTGTACGCGTTCATGTTGGCCGCGCTTACGCTCGGTATCGGCTGCGCCGTGTTCGGCCTGCAGCTGCACTGGTCGACGGTGCCCCTCAGCGTCCCGGCGCTGGCGCTGGCGCTGCTCTCGTTCCTGCCGTTCGGACTGCTGTTCGCGGCCCTTACCATCGCCACCAAGCAGGGCAGCGTGGGGACGAGTTGGGTGATCGCGCTGATCTCGATCGTTGGCGGCTTGTACTTCCCGATTTCGCTGCTGCCGGAATGGGCGCAGACCGCGTCTCACCTGCAGCCATTCACGCCGGCGACGGAATTGCTCCGCCACCTGCTCGTCGACAGCCCGCTGCAGACCTCGACCGCGACGGCGATCGCGAAGCTGGTCGGATTCGCCGTCGTGCTCATGCCCGCATCCCTGTTTGCCCTCCATCACGCCATCCGCATCGGCCAGCGGCGGGGAACGATCATCGAGTACTGAGAAAGCGTCCAGAAAGACTCCCATGAGCTCAAGCGCAACCCCAAGCCAGACAAGCCTGTTGAAGGCCAAGATCAAGGTGCCCCAGCACGTCGTCTACCGCACCTTCCCCTCGGAGACGGTCGTGCTCAACCTGCAGACGGGGAAGTACCACGGTCTCAATCCGACCGCCGGGCGCATGCTCGAAACGCTCGAGCGGGCCGACTCGGTGCTCGACGCCGCAACGGTTGCCGCCGGTGAGTACGAGCAGCCCCAGGCGACGACCGAGCGGGACATGTGCAAACTCTGCAGCTCGCTGCTCGAGCGAGATCTGATCGAGGTCGATGAGGACGATGCCTCCGGCTGAGCCGGCGGCGCCGACCGTTCTTCCACCCGCCGTGCGGCGGTTGAGCCCGGCCGGGCGGGCGCGGCTCGCCACTGAGATCGTCATCGCCTACCTGCGCGCCCAACGCGAGTTGCATCGCGCGCCGATCACGGCCGTGGTCGAGCGGCTGCGCTTGGCGCAAGTGTCTGCGCCAAGCGCTCCGGCACTGGAGGAGGCACTTCGACTCGGGCGTGCCGTCTCACGCACTCTCGCACTGCTGCCGGGCGACACACGTTGCCTGCGTCGCTCGCTGGTGCTGCTGCAGTTGCTGACGCGGCGCGGCATCTCCGCCCGGCTCGTGATCGCGGCCCGCACCGACCCGGACTTCCTCGCGCATGCCTGGGTGGAGCACGATGGCGTGCCCGTGCTCGTGCCGGCGAGCGCCTCGTTCGGCCGACTGGTCGAGCTGTAGGCGGGCCGTGCCGACCGTTTTCGGGCTCGACGTGCGGTCCGGCCGGCCGTTGTCGTTCCTCGACGGGGCGACGGCGGCGCCGACTGGGCGCGGCCTGGAGCTCTCGTTGCTGGAGACGCCCAAGGCAGTTTGCTGGCCGGCCACGGCAGAGCTGATCTCCGATCAGCGCCAGCCCGATGGGGCCGTGAACTTCCAGATCGAGGCCGACGCCGAGGTGGGCTTTCGCATCGGCGGGCCCGAGTACGGGGTCAGCGTTCTCTCGGGCGACGGGGAGATCCTGCGCGGCGCGGTCGGTCGAGGCGGGGAAGACGCGTGGCAGCGACTGCTGATCGCCCAGGTCCTGCCCTTCGCTGCCGTTCTCCAGGGCCTCGAGGTCCTGCACGCGAGCGCCGTGGCAACCGCGCGGGGGGCGGTCGCGCTCAGCGGCCACTCGGGCTCGGGAAAGACCTCGCTGGCGCTCGAGCTCTGCCGCCGAGGAGCCGATTTCCTCGCCGACGATGTGCTTGCCCTCGAGCGGCTGGACGGTGAGCTCGTCGGGCACCCGGGGGCGCCCGTCGCCGGGATCGATCGTGCCGAGGCTGAGCGCCTGAGCACGGTCGAGAGCTCGGGGGGGCCGCAGGTCCTCGCGGTCGACTCCAGAGAGCAGGTTGCGCGCGTGGCGGCGTCCGCTTCGCCGACGCCGCTGCGGACGCTGTTCTTCCTCGACCGCCGTCCGGACGGCCCCGCCCGCCCCCGCTTCGAAGCCGCTGCCGATGCTCAGGCACTGCTCTCTTCCACCTTCAATCTCGTGCTCACCGGGCCGCGGCGGCTCGAACGACTGCTCGATGCCTGCGCCTTCATCGCCGCTTGCCGAGTCGAGCGCATCGCCTGTGGCCCGGCTGTGGGCGTAGCAGAGCTCGGCGACGCGGTAGAGGCACGGATCGGCGCGCCGAGATGAACCGCTGGCTGGTCGGCGCTTTCGATCCGAGCGGTCGCGTCGACGCGTCGCGGCTGGCAAGCGCTCTGGCGCCCCACGACGCGCGGACGTTGGAAAGCGGACCTCTGCGTGTCGCCTACAGCGGGCCGCCACTTCCGCCGACGGCCCCGATCTGCCTGCTCGACGGAGTCCTGGACAACGCTGACGAGCTGCGGGCCGATCTGGCAATCGCCGGCGTTGCCAGCGACGAGGATCTGCTGACGGCCGGCTACCGTCGCTGGGGGCGGGCGCTGCCCGAGCGCCTGCGCGGGGACTTTGTGCTGCTGCTCTGGGACGTGGAGCGCGGCGAAGGCCTACTCGCTCGCGACCAACTCGGCGTGCAGCCGTTCTATCTCCATCAGAGCGACGGAGGCATTCGGTTCGCCAGCGAGACGCGCCACCTGATCGCGTCGCTGCGGCGCCAGCCGGAGCCCGACCGGGCCAGCGTGGCGCACTGGATTGCGACCAGCAGCCGTCCCGGCATGGGGACGCTCTGGGCCGGGATTCGCCGTCTGCGGCCGGGTGGGATGCTGCGCCTCGGCCCGCGGGGAGTTAGCGAGGAGGTCTACTGGGCGCCCCGCTTCGAGCAACCCCTCGACCTATCCCCGAACCAGCTTGCCGGGGAGGTGCGGGCGGGCCTCGAACATTCGGTCCGCCGCCGAATCGCCGCCGACGGCGCCACCGGCGTGCTGATGAGCGGCGGGCTGGACTCCTCCGCGGTAGCCGCCATTTGCGCGCAGGAGGGAAGTGGCGAGGTCTACGCCTGCTCGGCCACCTTTCCCGATCATTCCGACGCCGATGAGTCCGAGTTGATCGCTGAGCTCGGCCAGGCGCTGGGCCTACCCGGGATCGCTGCCGAGGTGCGACCGGGGGGGCTCTTGGCGAGTGCCCTGGAGCATCTGGAGGCGTGGCAGATGCCGTTGCTCGGCTGGGGCGATTTCTGGACGCTTGCCCTGATGCGGAGAGCGGCCGCCGAGGGAGTCGGCACGATGCTCGACGGCGATGGAGGCGATGAGCTATTCGGGCCGCGCACCTACCTGCTCGCGGATCGCTTGCGTGCCGGCCATCCGTTCGAAGCGCTGCGACTGGCGCTCGAGCGGCCGGGGGGCGGGCCGCACGTGCCGCGCCGCGAGGTCGCCAAGGTCTTCGTTGCGGAGGCGTTGGCGGGTGCCGTTCCGTACGGACTGCACGACCGGCGGCGGAAGGCGGCGGTGGCCCGAACCGCGCCGGCATGGCTGAGCAAGCGCACCGCCGAGGACCTGGTCGCCTCTGATGACCCCTTCGCCTGGAAGCGCCTCGATGGTCCTCGCTGGTGGGCCCACGCCGCCTATGGAGTCACGCGGGGAATAGAGGGGGCTGGAGTCTTCGAGCACCAGCGGCGGCGGGCGGTGCTCGCTGGCCTGCGGGCTCGGCATCCCATCCTGGATCTCGATCTGGTTCGGCTGGCGCTGCGCCAGCCGCCGCGATCGACGCTCGATCGACGCTTCAGTCGCCCCGTGCTGCGAGCGAGCATGGCCGGGTTGCTGCCGGATCCCGTGCGGCTGCGACCGGGGAAGGCGCGTTTCGAGACCCTGATCGCCGATTGCCTCAGCGGCGCCGACGGAGCGGCCGTACGGGAGATCCTCACGTCCCCCGACCTCGAGCTTGGGGCATATATCGATCCGGTCGCGATGCGCCGCGCCCTCTTCGATTCCGACGCCCTTCGCGGTCCCAGTCCGTTCCGCTGGATGTGGCAGGTTTGGAGGCTGCTCACCGCGGAGTTGTGGCTGCGCTCGCTGGAGTCTCCGCTCAGCTTCCCGAAGACGCTTTCCACGGCATCTACAACTTTTTCCCCACTTGACCAGAGCGAGGCTTCCTCTAGGCTCGGTCGACAGTAACTGCTAACTCAAACTGTGCCGACTTTTCTGAAGGCGGGCAGGGGTTAGTCGTAAGAGAGATAAGGAGCGGCCACAATGAACAACAGAGAGAGCCTTGGAGCCTATGAGGCCCCTCGGATCGTCGACTACGGCGATCTGCAGAAGTTGACCGCGGCCTGTCTTGGCGGCAGCGGTGGTGACTCCGGTTATCCCGGAACAGTTGGGGGATACACCGTCGGCCCGAGCAATCCGGCTGCCGGCTGCACGTCCAACCCCTGAGCACCAACTAGAGCAACACTAAGACGATCGGCAGGCCAGTGGCCGCCGGTCGTTTTTGTGCGCTTATGCGAGTCCTCGCGCTCGTTATAGTGCGCGCGCTTACGTACGCTTTTCACGTGCACCTCGAGCGTCCACCGCCTGCTTGCGCCAGTTGAGCAAAAAGTTCGACTTCACCCCGTAAGTCTGAGGTGGAATCGAGCGTTAGGCGGCTGTGTCGAGAGCACTGCGGGCAAAGCCGGATGGGTCAATGGATCGCCTGCCGATCGTCGCCCTGGTTGGGGCGGGGGGCTCGCTCGCGGGGCTCGACCTGACGCTGGAGGGATTCGAGGCCACGCCGTTCGACGCGGTAGACGAGTTGCCGCAGGGCACCACGATGCCGTCGCTGATCGTGTTCTGGGTGGGGGAGGACCTTCCCCGGGCCATGGCCGGCGATTTCGTCTCGCTGCGGCGTTCGATGGCGGGGGTGCCAGTGATTCTGGTGTGCTCCGAGATGCGCCCTGGGGACCTGCGGGTGGCGCTGTCGAGCGGCGCCCGCGGAGTGGTCCTGGAGGATGAGCTTACCGCGGCACTTGGCCCCTCCCTGCGGGCGGTAGGAGCGGGGCAGGTGTGTGTACCTCAACAGCACTCCCAGCAGGTGGAACCGGCCTCACTCACACCACGTGAGAAGCAGATTCTCGGATTGGTCGTCATGGGCTATATGAACAGTCAGATCGCCGAGCAACTGTTCGTCGCCGAAAGCACCGTCAAGAGCCACCTTTCCTCCGCCTTCGGCAAACTCGGAGTGCGTTCACGAACCGAAGCGGCTGAGTTGATCATGGACTCAGAGCGCGGCTTGGGGATGGGGATCCTCGCGCTCGGGGGCGAGCCGCTCGAGGCGATCCCAAACGGCTACGTGGCAATGGCCCAGGGCGAATGAGGCGCCTGTAGTGATCGCATTGAGACGGCGAGCCGCAGTGTGAGCAGCGAGGCCGACACCCCGGTGGTCACGCCGTCCGGGCCGACGGCGCTCGCCCCGAGCCTTCCCGACCTCGGGCTCCGGCCCGAAGCCGATCGCCGCGAGACGGGACTGGGCACGCCGCCCTCCTCCATCCAGGAAGGCCAGGGAACGCGAGTCAATCTGCGACGCGATCAGCTCTTTCGGCGTTCGCTCCTCCTTGCGGACATGGCGGCGTTCGTGGTCGCGGTCCTGGTCCTGTCGCAGCTCTTCTCGCGCTCGCCGCGCCTCACCTGGGTGGGGGTATGGGGTCTGCTCGGGATGTTTCTCGGCGCCAAGGTGCTCGGGCTCTATGACCGAGACGAGGCGGTCTTGCACAAGACGACGCTCGATGAGGCGCCGAGGCTCTTCCACGTCGCGACGCTCGGAGCGCTGTGCGCTTGGCTGGCGGGAGGATTCATCGTCACCGGTGGCACGCTCGACCGGGCGGAGGCGTTGTTGCTCTGGGGGATGCTGATCATCTTCCTGATCGTTGCCCGCACCAGCGCCCGCGCGATCGCTCTGCGCAGCGCACCCGCCGAGCGCTGTCTGCTGATCGGCGATCGGGGTGCGGCGAAGACGATCGAGTCCAAGCTCGCGAGCCACCACGGGATCAAGGCCGACCTGGTCGTTCACATCGATCCCGCCGACGTGGTGACCTGGTCCACCGACGCCTACTCGGCGCCCCGCCTTTCCGAGATTCGCGACTTGGCTCAATCGCTTGACGTACAGAGGGCGATCGTCACGCCCGACAGCATGGAAGCGGACAAGATGCTGGATCTGATTTGCACGCTCGAGGCGGTGGGTGTGAAGGTCAGCGTGTTGCCTCGCCTGTTGGAGGTGGTGGGCTCTTCGGTGGAGTTCGACGACCTTCACGGAGTCACCGTGATGGGGGTAAAGCGATTCGCGCTCACCCGCTCCTCGACGACGGTCAAGCGCGCCTTTGACCTACTCGGTGCCTCGATTGGGTTGCTTGCGGTGGCACCGCTGATGATCGCGCTGGCGATCGCGGTCAAGCTCGACAGCCACGGCCCGGTCTTCTTCAGGCAGCGCCGGGTGGGCCGCCACGGCAAGCACTTCGGCCTGCTCAAGTTCCGCACCATGGTGCCCGGCGCCGATGCCCTCAAGGACTCCCTGCGCGACCGCAACGAGGCTCAGGAAGGCCTGTTCAAGATCGCCGACGACCCGCGGGTGACACGAGTGGGGCGAGTGCTCCGCAAGACCGCCCTCGACGAGCTTCCCCAACTCTTCAACATCCTCCGGGGGGAGATGAGCCTGGTCGGACCACGGCCGTTGGTAGTGGACGAGGACCGCAACGTCAAGGGCTGGTATCGCCGTCGGCTGGAGCTAATGCCCGGCCTCACGGGTCCCTGGCAAATTCTCGGCCCCGCGCGCGTGCCCCTGCGGGAGATGGGCGCGATCGACTACCTCTACGTCGCGAACTGGTCGCTCTGGGGCGACATCAAGATCCTGCTGCGCACCGTCCCGCACGTCTTGGGGCGGCGGGGGCTCTGAGATGTCTTGCCCGGCCCCGCCCGCTGACTCGGGCGCCGGCATCGGCACGAGCCGCGGCCTGACAGGCGGCAATGACCACGACCACCGCGAAGAGCCAGGCCAGAACGACCAAGGTTGAGATGACGAGCATCATTTCGGAGACGAAGTTCGGGATCGGGCCGTCGGGACCTGCTCGTGGCTGAGCGGATAGAAGCCGATGTCGCCATTGTCGGCGCCGGCCCGGCCGGAATCGTGATCGCGCTGGAGCTGGCCGGGGCGGGTCATCGGGTTCTGCTGCTCGAGAGCGGAGGGACGCGCTTCGATCGAGATGCCCAGCGCCTCGGCGATGCGGTCGGGCCGGATCCCCACCACGTCGAGCTTTCGCTGGCGACGCGCCGTCAGCTGGGTGGCGCCTCCAACATCTGGGGTGGGCGGTGCGTGCCATTCGACCCGATCGACTTCGAGGCTCGTCCGATCGTTGGCGACGCCCGCTGGCCGCTCGGCCACGACGAGGTGTCCCCCTACCTTCAGCGCGCCTGCGAGTGGTGTCGGTGTGGCGATGCGGTCTTCGATGCCGGCGGACTGCCCGAGCTGGAGGGGAGGCCGATCGTGCCCGGCTTCAGCGACGGCGAGGTGCGCGCCAGCGCCCTGGAGCGCTGGTCGCTGCCGACGAACTTCGGTCGCGTTTACCGGCGTGCCCTCGAACGCTCGCCGTCGTTGCGTCTGGAGACCGGGCTCACCTGCACGGAGATCGTGCCGGAGCCCGGCGTCTCCGCGGAGGGCATCAGGAAGGTGAGCCATCTGGAAGCGAGGTCGGGGGAAGGGCGGCGGGTCGAGGTCGAAGCGGCGCGGTACGTGCTCGCCGCGGGCGGGCTGGGGTCGACCCGGCTGCTGTTCGCTTCGACCCGCCGCGATCCAGGCGGGATCGGCAACCACTCCGGGCACCTCGGCCGCTGGTATATGGCCCACGTCGAGGCGCGGGTCGGCCGGGTCAAGTTCGCGACCCCCCCCGAGCAGACGATCTACGGCCACGAGCGCGACCGCGACGGCGTCTACGTGCGTCGCCGATTCACCTTCAGCCCGCGGGCGCAATGGGATCTCGGCCTGCCCAACGCGGCGATCTGGATGGTCAACCCGGAGATCGGCGACGCCTCGCACGGCAGCGGCGTTCTCTCCTTCGTCTACCTGATGCTGATCTCTCCGCTGGGGCGTCACTTCGTCGCCGAGGGAATCCGCCAGGCGCATACGAAGTCGAGCCGGCCCGCCTCCGTCCGCGCTCATCTCCGCAACCTGGCGCGGGAGATCGGTCCGGCAACGGCATTTGCCGCTGGCTTCGGCTACCACCGCTTCCTCAAGCGCGGCCGCAAGGTGCCCGGCTTCTTCGTCTCCAGCGCCGCCAACGCCTACCCGCTCCTCTACCACGGGGAGCACCTTCCCCATTGGCGGAGCTACGTCGAGCCGAGCAGCGAGCGAGACGCCCTGGGAATGCCCCGCCTCCGCACTCACCTGCATTTCAGCGAGGAGGACGTGAGCAGCGTCGCAAGCGCTCATCGGCTGCTCGACCGCTCGCTGCGCGAGCAGGGCCTGGGAGAGGTCGAGATGCTCTACGACGATGTCGAGGGGGCGGTGCGCGAGCAACTTTTCGGCGGCTATCACCAGGCGGGCACGACGCGCATGTCCGCCCTTGCCGGGGACGGGGTGGTGGACGGCGACCTCGCCGTCCACGGCTTCGACGACCTCTTCGTCGCCAGCTCCTCGGCCTTCCCAACCTCGAGCCAGGCCAACTCGACCTTCACGCTAATCGCCTTCGCCATCCGCCTCGCCGATCGCCTCGCCGGCGAATTGAGCGAGGCGCCGCGTCTGGCCGTGGGGGCGGCGGCGTGATCCGGGTCGGCGGGGTGGGGCTCGGCAAGATGGGGCTCTCCCACCAGGCCCTGCTCAACGCCCATCCCGATGTCGAGCTGGCCGCCGTCTGCGACTCCTCGAGCTACGTGCTCGGCATGCTCGGCAAGCACACCGGATTGGCGACCTTCGGCGACTACGAGGCGATGCTGGCCGACGCCGACCTCGACGCGGTGCTGATCGCGACTCCGTCGAAGTTCCACGCGGAGATGGTCCAGGCCGCCCTGGAGCGGGGTCTGCACGTGTTCTGCGAGAAGCCGCTGACGCTGGACCCGGCGGACGCTGGTCGGCTTGCCGACCTCGCGCGCGAGCGTGGTCTGGTCACCCAGGTCGGCTACCACAACCGCTTCGTCGCGGCCTTCGGCGAGGTGAAGGCGCTGCTCGATGCCGGCGCGATCGGAGAGGTGACCCACGTCTTCGGTGAGGCATATGGCCCGGTGGTGCTGAAGGCGAAGGGCAAGACCTGGCGCAGCCAGCGCGACGAGGGCGGCGGTTGCCTCTACGACTACGCCGCCCACGTGATCAACCTGATCAACTGGTACCTGGGCGAGCCGCTCGGTGTGGGCGGCACCGCGCTGCCGCGGGTGTTTTCTCGGGAGACCGACGACGGGGCATTCAGCACCCTCTACTTCCCCGGGGGAAAGACCGGGCAGATCTCGGTCAACTGGTCCGATGAGTCGCAGCGGAAGATGACCACCCGGATCACCCTCTGGGGCACGGCCGGCCGAATCTACGCCGACCGCCAGGAATGCCAGGCCTACCTGCGGGACACCGCGCCGATTCTCCCCGGCTACCGCGCGGGCTGGAACGTCCGCTTCACCACCGAGCTGACCGACCCGGTTTGGTTCTACCTGCGCGGCGAGGAGTACAGCGCCCAGATCGAATCCTTCGTCGCCCAGGTCGAGGCGGGGCGGGAGGACGGCGTCAACGGCTTCGCCAGCGCCGCCGTCACCGATCGCTCGATCGCGATGATGGTCGCCGACGCCGAGCGTGGGCTCTCGATGCCGGTCGCCAATGGGGGTGCCGCGCAGACGGCGGCGCGTCCGAGCCGGCGCCGGCGCTGGAGGAAGGCGGCATGAGCACCGCACCGGAGGCGCTGGGGATCGCGGACCGAGGGGAGGCGCCGGTGCTCGACCGGCTGCTCTTCGGCGACAACCAGTTCTTCGGCATCAACCACATGTCCGAGGAGAAGGCGCGGTCGCAGGCGCTGCGCTTCCAGGAGATCGACGCCGTGATCGACGTCCTCGACGCCGCCTATGACGAGGGTTTGCAGACCTTCATGTGCACGACCCACGACCGCATCGCGCTGATCTGCGACCACATGCGCGCCCAGCCCGAGCGCTACCGCGACTTCGCCTTCTATCCCTGCATGCCCTACGCCCACAAGTACGCCAACGCGGTCACCGAGGACGGGATGCTGGGGGCGGTGAAGCGGTTCCTGCCCGACGAGGGTCTGCTGAACGCGGCGATCCGGGGGGGCAGCTCGCTGGCGACGAAGGACATCGAGGGGATGGCAACCCTGCTGGTCGACGCCGAGATGAAGATGTTCCGGGGGCTGCGGACGCCAGTCATCTTCCTGCAGAACCTCGTCGTTGACCTGATGCTGGGGCTGGGCTTCAAGGACGCGTTTCGCGTCTTCGCCGAGCACGTGCGGGAGCGCTACGGCGCCGAGCCCGGCTTCATCACGATGAACCTCCCGGCCCTGCTCGACGTCCTCGAGGAGGTGGGGATCGAGAACCCGATCGTCTGCTCCAACATCAACAAGATCGGCTTTCGCATGTGCGGTGGGCTCGAGCGCTACGAGGCCGCATTGAGGGAGCGCCGCTTTCGCGCCGTGGCGATGTCCGTCTTCGCCTCGGGAGCGATCCCCGCCGAGGAGGCGATCGAGTGGGTATGCGGCCAGCCGAACGTGCAGTCGATCGTCTTCGGCGCCTCGAGCAGGGCGAACATCCGCGGCACCCGGGAGCTGGTCGCCGAGCACTGGCAGTCGTGACGACCCTGCTGGTCGCATCCAGCGGCGGGCACCTGAAGGAGTTGCACCACCTTCACCGGCGGCTTGCCGGCGTCGATGGCCCCTTCCGCTGGGTTACCTTCGACACCCCGCAGAGCCGCTCGCTGCTTGCCGGCGAGACGGTCGAGTTCGTCCCCTTCGTCGGCGGCCGCGACCCGCTCAACGTCGCCCGCAACTTCGCCCCGGCGCACGGCGCCCTGCGCGGTGGCGAGGTCGACACCTTGGTCAGCACGGGCTCGGCGGTGGCCCTGCCGTTCTTCGGCCTCGCCCGCGCTCGCCGGATTCGCTGTCACTACATAGAGAGCGCCGCGCGGATCGACGCCCCCTCGCTGACGGGACGGCTGATCGGCAGGGTCCCCGGAGTCAATCGCTATTCCCAGTACCAGGGCTGGAGGCGCCAGGGGTGGAGCTTCGGCGGCTCGGTCTTCGACTCGTTTGTCCCTGGGCCCGATCGGCCGCCCCGCGGCGCCCTCGCCAAGGTCCTCGTCACCCTCGGCACCTACCGCGGCTACCCGTTCACGCGACTCGTGCGGCGCCTGCTGGAGATCCTCCCGCCCGAGGCCGAGGTGCTCTGGCAGACCGGTGACACCGACGTCAGCGGTTTCGACATCGCTGGCCACGAAGCGATCCCCGAACGCGAGTTGAGCGAGGCGATGGTCGAAGCGGACGCCGTCGTGGCGCACGCGGGCGTCGGCACCGCGCTCGCCGCCTTCGAGGTCGGCAAGTGCCCGCTGCTGGTGCCGCGGCGCTTCTCGCTGGGCGAGCACGTCGACGACCACCAGCCGCAGATCGCCGCGGAACTCGACGAGCGGGGCCTCGCGGTATCGGTCGATGCCGACGAGCTGAGCTTCGACGATCTCCTCGCGGTCGCGGCCAGAAGCGTCGCCAGTCCCGCTCAGGCGCCGGCCTTCGCGACCTCGGGCGAGCGTCTCGGCGCCGCTCCCCGCAGCCGCTCGGAGAACAGCTCATAGAGCTGGGCCGCTGAGCGCTCGGCGTCGAACTCGCGCAGGACCGTCTCCCTGCCCCGCGTCCCCAACTGGCGGCAGAGCGCGGGATCGGTCAGCAGCGATTCGAGCCGGTCGGCCAGCTCATCGGCCCGGCCGGGGGCGACGAGGAGCCCGCCGACGCCGTTCTCGATCAGCTCGGGAATGCCGGCGATCCGGGTGCTCACCACGGGCAGCCCCATCGCCATCGCCTCCATCAGGACGACGGGAACGCCCTCGGCGAAGCTGGGCAGGCAGAAGATCGAGGCGGTTTCGTAGAGATCCCGCAGCCGGTCCTGGCTGACGGCGCCCAGGAAGCTGACCAGTGGGGCGATGCCGAGCCGCTCGGCGCGTCGTTCAAGCTCCGGCCGCAGCGCGCCCTCGCCGGCCAAGGTGACCTCGACCGGATGGCCGCGGCGGGCAAGCAGCGCTGCCGCCTCCAACAGCACGGCCTGTCCCTTCTCGGGGACGAGGCGGCCGATGTAGAGGATCGTGGGGTGGCGCTCGGCAGCGGCTGGCGCGCTCGAGCGGGTGAACTGGTCGACCGGGATGCCGACATGGACGACCTCGAGCCGGTCCCAGGTCTCCGGCTCGCTCAGGGCCATCAACTGGCTGCGGGCGAAGTCGCTGATGCAGACGACGAAGCGGGCGTCGCGCAGCTTCTCGGCGAGGCGATAGTGGCCGAGGTCGGCGAACTCGGTGGGCCCGTGCATGGTGAAGCTCCATGACCACGGCTGCTCGGGCTCGGCGGCGTTGCCGATATGGGTGGCGATCAGCGCCAGGTCGGCGGCGGCGTTGGCCAGGTGGACGTGGATGTGGCGGATGCCGCGCCTGCGGCACTCGCTCCAGAGCATGGTCGCCTCGGCGAAGTAGAAGACTTGCCAGAGCCGTCCCCGCAGGCCCGGTGGGGCCAGGCGCAGCGCCAGGGCGAGGTTGGAGAGGTAGGCGGCCGGCGCCCTCAGCGCCAGCCCGATGTGGGCGCGCAGAAGCCGTGTCCAGCTGGGCGGCAGGATCGCGATGGTGCTTTCGGCGGCATCGTGGTCGGCGCGGGAGAGCAGTCGGTCCGGGTGGGTGCGCCGGATCGAGAAGGTCGTGATCGCGGCACCGAGGCGGCGCAGCGCCTCGACCTCGCGCAGGACGAAAGTGTGCGAGATCGCCGGGTACTCCGAGCAGAGGTAGGCAATCTTCACGGACCTGCCCCCGGAGCCGCCTCGCGCTCGGTCCTGACCCACCCGCTCGGTCCACGCCCGAGCAGGAAGCGCGCGTAGAGCCCCAGCTTGGCGGCGACCAACGCTGGCGCCAGTAGGAGCGCGCGGTAGACATGGGCGGGCGCCCGCACCAGCCTCAGGCCCGCCAGCACGAAGGTGATTTGGCCGGCGATGCTGAGTGCCGACAGCGAGAGCAGTCGGCGGCTGCCGAGGAACCGACCTGCGAGCAGCGATCCGAGGTTGCCGGCCGCGATCACCGATTGCGGCGGCAGCAGGCACTCCAGGCCGGCGTGCACGCGCACGACGTCGCGCCGGGCGAGACCCGAGGCGAGCAGCCGGGGGCTCCAGTGGCGGATCAGCTGCAGCCGCCCGCGTTCCCAGCGCGCCTGCTGCTCGGAACTGGCTCGCATCGAGGTTGGCACAGCCTGGCTGACCGAGGCCTCGGGGATGAACTCGGCCCGCTCGCCGGCGAGGACGAGGCGCAGGTGGTATTCGCCGTCCTCGACCAGGCCAGTCGCGGTCCAGGGCGCTCTCTGCAAAAGCCCTCGGGTGAACCCCATCCCGGTGCCGACAAGCCCACACGAGAGACCGAGGCGCTGCTTGCCGAGGAAGCGAACCGTGTCGGCAAGGGCAAAGGCGCCGAAGCGCAGCGCTGAGACGTGCGAGTCCTCCGGATTGCCGGCGACGTAGTCCACCTGCACCGCGCTCGCCCCCGAGCGCAGGCGCCGGTCGATCGCGCTCAACATATTCGGGGAGGCGACGCAGTCGGCGTCGACCATGACTACCGCGTCGAAGCTGTCCTCCTCCTCGAAGAGGCGCTGCAGCGCCCAGATCAGGGCGAACCCCTTGCCGCGTCGCGAGGGGTCCGTGCGCTCCCAGACCTGGGCGCCTGCCCGGGATGAACGCGCCGCTGTGCCGTCGCTGCAGTTGTCGGCGATGACGACGATGCGCCGGGCGTCGAGCGGATACTCACAGGCGGCCAGCGATTCCAGGGTAGCCCCGATTCCGCCCTCCTCGTCGTGGGCCGGGACGAGCACGGCGAGCCGCATTGGCTCCCCGGCGACGGCTGTCGCTGCGACTGGATTGCGGGTCGAGTCGCGCGCCGCGGCGAGCAGGGCGAGCAGGTAGCCGGTCGAAAGCGCCAGCGCGCCCTCGAACCCGAGCAGCGCCGCACTGAACAGGCGCGCGAAACCAGGCCCGCGCCTGGTTTCGGCTGGTGGTCTAAGTGGCAAGAGCGTCCCCTTCTGGTCTTCTCGGACCGGGAAACCCCAGCAGGCGGGCGATCGCCAGGGCGTAGCGGCCGAGCACCCGAAGGCTGTAGCCGGCGGTGGAGGTCACCCGTCCCCGATGCGCCTTCTCGGCGTGTTCGCGGATCACCTCCACCGGGGGGGCGACCTGCCGCCTGAGGAATGCCGGCAGGCCCCGCCTTGGGGTTAGCAAGCCGTCGATCAGGCCGATCTCGGCAAAGAGCTGAGCCTCGCTGTCGTAGGGACGGGGATTGGCGAGGCGGACGGCGATCCGGCCACGCGTACCGGGCGCGGCCCCGCCCGCGAGTACCCGCTCGGCGGGGAACCGGACCGTCCGTTCGGCAACCGCCAACGCCGCCTTGAGCGCCGGCGCCAGGTCAGGGTAGGAGCGGATCGTCTCGGCCAGCGCGCCGGGACTCAAATCGGCACCGAAGGCATCCCACCACGCACCGAGGTCCGTTGCCTGTCGCAGCCCGGTGAAGCCGTCGCGGGCGTAGAAGAGCAGCAGTGCGGTCAGCTCGTCAACTGGCGCCGGTCGCCACCCACTCGCCCCAGAACCGCTCGGCGCCAGCAGGCGCTCGCGAGCGAAGCGCGTCTCGTACCAGTGGACGCGCCAGTGCAGCTCGAGAGGCGGCAGCTCGTTACGTTCGTGAACCATGGCGAAGTGCAGCAGCGGCAGTCCGTTGGCGTCGACGTGGTCGTTTGGCCTCGCGTATCCAAGTCCGCGGATGACCTCCACCGCCCGGTCCAGGTGCTCTGGCACTACCAACAGGTCGATATCGCTCGAGAGGCGCCGGCCAGCTTCGCCGTAGAGCGATTCGCCGAGAAAGGACCCCTTCAACGCAGTCGAGCGGATGCCCGCGACGGCGAGCGCCTCCGCCGTCTTTGCCGAGATCAGTTGCAGAAGCGCGTCCTGCCGGCGCGTCGCCTCGATCGCGTTGGCGACGGCGGTTCCGAACTCCTCGAGGGCGGACTCCCCGGCGAGTTCGAGGACCCGCGGTCCCAGCGTCGGCAACAGCCGCTGGCTGCGCAGCAATTCGGCCAAGAGCGACCAGTCCACCTGTGTCATCTGGGCTTTGACGCGTTCGCCCGTTTCCCTTCGGTGGTCGGCGATGGCGGCGCTGAGCAGAATGATCCGCTGCTCGACCGCCGGGTGGTGTGTCCGCGTTGTCGCCAAGGACCCGCTCGTCTCCTACTTGGATCGATTCGGGTTCGTGTCGGGACTGAAGTTGTGCAGATCCATCCACAGCACCTGAAGGCGGTCCCATGGAAACGACGACAGCAGCTCGGCGGGGGACTCTCCTTCGAAGTAACCAGCCTCGCCGGTATATGGGTTGGTGCCGGTGGGGCGCGGATCCTGGGCGAAGAAATGCGCCACCTTAGCCTTGTCCCTGACGAAGACCCCGTAGCGCTGCGCCGCTTCGGCGATCATCGAGGTGAACCGGGGCAAATGCAGTGCGGCGAGATCCAGGTTGGGATCGAGTCGCAGGTGCACCCCCTCGGGCAGCGATGTCGGGCTGGCCGAGGTTCCGTCGGTGCGGCGGGCGGGGGACGCGTAGACCCCGGCCCGTGTGTTGGGTACCGCCAGGGCCAAGGCATGGTCTATCTGGCCACGCCGCAGGTCCTTGAGCGTGATCAGACCGCCCGCGATCGAGAACGACGAGGCCGAGGCCCCCCAGGTCGATTTCGCGCCGGACCACGCCGCCGGGCCGTAGGCGCCCCAGTTGGAAGAGACGTTTTGGATCGCGCCGCCCCAGGATGCGCTCCAGCCCGCCGCGTCATGCGTCAGCCTCCAGAACTCCCAGAGGCGGTCGGTGCTCGGCTGCCAGATCACCAGCGTGCGATCGCTGCCCCCCGAAGGACGGGCGCCGGACGGCATCGGAACCCTGCTCCATGCCGCCTGCAGCGCGGGAGCGGAGAACTGGTTGACGAGCTGGACGCGGACGGCTGGCTGATCTTCGGGAACCGTGTAAACCGGGACGCTGTAGTCGGTCGTGTTGATCCACGGCCCATTGCCGGCTTCGAGCTCACGGCTGACCTCGGCGCCAAACGCCCCGATCAACTTGGCGGAGTTGGGATCGAGGCTGGCGTTGCCCGCGGGAGGGTCATTCCAGAAGCTGTTCGGGGAGAAGAAGGGGAGGGGCGTCACGCTGGCCAAATGCCGTATCGGGGGATCGCTGCCAGCGGTGCCGAGCGCCGCGTCGCTGCCGCAGCCGCAGGCGGTCCAGCCTGCGCACAACGTGGCTAGGAGGGCCCCGATCGTGGCGAGAGCGCGGCTCACGCCTCTTCCGCCGCCGGGCTTAAACGCTCCATGTCGGAAACTCCATGCCGGTGAGGGTGCGTAGGCGGGCGACCTCGGGGGCATAAAGGTCCTCTAGCTGTTCACGCAGGTCGTCATCGAGGCTGGTGTCGAGTGGGCGCCACAGCACCCGCTCGACCAAGCGCCGAGCCGATTGCCGCGGTCCCCCTGGAATCCACTGGACGCGCGGGGCGACGTGGCGGGCGATGAAGCTGGCGTAGCCGCTCGGGTAGGTACGCCAGGCGCCGCTGCCCAGATGCTCCTCCGCGAAGCCATCGAGCGGCCCCGTCTCCTCAACCGAGAGGAAGTCGAAGACCCGGCTCAGCGTCGCTCCGCGCTCCGCCTCTAGATCGGCTTGGTCGATCACGAGGATCCGCGCCGCCGGGAAGGCGCGTTGGTAGAGCTCGAGCTGCGTGGCGTAGAGGCTGGGCGAGAGGTAGGGGGAGCAGAGGTCGGTGAGGTCGCCAAGCGCCTCTCGTAGCGTCCTGCGCTCGCCCAGTAGCGCGGTCCTCATCTTGAAGTGGGAGACGGTGCGGGCAACGGGGTCGCGGACCAGGTAGATGAACCGCGCCTCGGGAACCAGCTCCTTGATCCGTTCCGGCACGCCCTGGCGGCGCGGGTGAGTGGCGTAGTCGGTCGAGGACTCGCCCCGAACCCCGGTCGCCGGGTCGAAAAGCGCTTCGTAGGCGTTGAGCGAGCCGACGCGATCGGGCGGGTAGGGGATGCCGTTCTCGGGGCCGGCGAAGAAGCGCGGCTCCTTGACGGCCGACATCTGAATCTGCGGGTGGGCGGCGAGGTAGTTGTGCAGGCTCGTCGTGCCCGCCTTGGGCGCACCGATGACAAAGAAGGTAGGGAGTGCCATCTGGTCAGCTCGGAAGCGAGGCGCCGTTGCCGTGCCACGGCAGCACATGGGAGGGCCAGGCCTCGGAGGGGAGGGGTTTCGCCCCGGCGGCGACCCCTGCCCAGGCGAGCATCAGCACCATCGGGAAAGGTGCCGTGTGCGGGTCTACCACGCAGACGACGAGGAAGAACACGGCGATTGCGAGCAGGCCAAGCTTCCACGGGCGCAGGGACGCTGGCCCACGAGCGAGGATCGCGCCGCCAATTGCCCAGGCAATCGAGGCGAGCCACAGCAGGGCGCCGGCCAGGCCGAGCTCAACCGCGTAGGAGAGGTAGGTGTTGTGGATCGGCAGGATCGGGTCGGGCACCCCGATTGTGATCCCGTGCGTATAGCCAGTCATCGGGTAGTCCTCGGGCTGGCGGAAGTAGTCGACGCTCTCGGCTTCGTAGCTGTCGAGGCCGAAGCCGAAGAGCGGCTTGGCCTGCACCATGCGCAGGCCGGCGGCCGTTTGATTCTGTCGGTCCCAGAGGCTCTGCTGGTAGGTCGCGCGCTCCGAAGCGCTCTGCGAGAGACTGGGCACGAGGGCAAAGACTCCGATCAGCGCGACGGCCGAGATAGCGATTCCAGGCGCGAGCAAGCGGCGCCCCGTTTGGGTGGCAAGCGCCGTGACGACGGTGGCGGCGATCGCCGCGATCCAGACTCCGCGCTCCAGGGTCAGGAAGCAGCCGAAGGCGCAGGCGGCGGCGACCAACAGCGCCAGGCAGCGCCCCCAGCGGTGACGCCATTGGTCAAGTGCGATCAGGGCCGCGACGGCGCAGGCGAAACAGGCGAAGCCCATCGCGGTTGGGCTCTGGAACGGTCCACTTGCCTTCACCGCGCTGAGGGTTTCGGCTTCGAAGTGGCGGATGTAGCTGGGGAAGACAAAGGATTGCGGTCCCAGCGACTCGAAGATCGCGGTCAGTCCGAGGTAGGCGCCGAGCCCGACCAGCGTGGCCAGCAGCAGGTCGCGTTCGCGGCGGCCGGAGAAGACGGCCGGCGCCACGAGGAAGAGCAGGAACGGCACGACGCCGAAGACGTCGAAGAGCTGCAGGAACCCGTCCTTGGATGTCAGTGTCCCCGAGGCCGCCGCCGAGGCAAGCGCATAGATCAAGGTCAGGCCGATCAGCAGATGGACATTGCGCAGCGGCATCCGCGGCATCTGAGCGATTCCTGGGGCGCGCAGGAGGACCTGAAGGAGAACGACGGCGACGAGCAGGCGGTTCAGCGGCAGACCCGCCAAGCCCATCTGCGACCAGCCGCCGGAAAAGACGGTGAGCGCGATCGCCGCGCAAAGCGTCACCGCCGGCGGCTGCTCCCACAGCCTGCGCAGCACCAGCACCGCGGCGACGATCAGTAGTGGCGCGATCGCGAGCCAGCGGCCTTCGAGCCGGGTCGGCTGGTACTTGTAGAGCAGCGCCAGCGCTGCAAGCCCGAGCAGTCCCCAGGCGTACAAAGGGGGATGCCAAATCACCCGCGTCGCCATCAGACGCTCCAGCTTGGGAAAGGCTTGCCGGTGAGCGCCCGCAGGCGTTCGACGTCCGCGCTGTAGAACTCCCGCAGGTGCCCGCGGGAATCGGCATCAAGCGGGTCGGCGTCGAGCGCCGGCCAGAAGGCTCGTTCATACGCACGTCTCGCCCGCCTCCTCACCCGCGCCGGGATCCACCGGGTTCTCGGCGCGACGGCGCGAGCGATGAACGTGGCCTGGCCGGGCGGCGATGCGCGCCGCACGCTCGTCGCCCACAGTTCGGTGCCAAACCGCTCCGAGGTGAAGGTTTCGTCGACGGCAAGGAAGGCGAAGACGCCGCGCAGGGTTTGCTCGCGGTTGGAGAGCAGCTCCGCTTGGTCGACCACCATCACGCGGTCTTCGGGAAACCGGCGCAGGTAGAGCTCGAGCTGCGTGGCGTAGAGGCTGTGGCAGGCCAGGTAGGAGTGGGGGTCGGCGATGTCGTTCAGCGCCTCCCGCAGAGCTCTCTGCTCCTTGCCGGAGGCAACGGCGTGGCGGTAGTGCGAGACGGTTCGCTCGATCGGGTCGCGCACCAGGTAGACGAACCTGGCATCGGGGACAAGTTCCCCGATCCTCTCCGGAACGCCCTGCCGGCGAGGAGCGTTCGTGTAGCTCGGCGACGCCTCGCCCCGCACCCCAAAGGCCGGATCGAAGAGCTGTTCGTACTCGTCGAGGCTGCCGATCCTTTCCGGCGGGTAGGGGATGCCGTTCTCGGGCCCGGCGAAGAAGTGCGGCTCCTTGGTCGCCGACATCTGGATCTGCGGGTGCTGGTCCAGGTAGTAGTGCAGGCTCGTGGTGCCCGCCTTTGCCGCGCCGATGATGAAGAAGGTCGGCAGCGCCGTCACAGCGGTCGCTCGCGCAAGACCGCCGCCGCGCAGCCGACGAGGAGCCCCGCGAGCAGTCCAAGGAAGCCATACAGCTCGATCTTGGCCTTGCGGTCGCTGCTGGCGCTCGTCGCACCGGCGACCAGGGAGACCAGCCCCTCGCGCGGCGCCTGGCTGGCGACCGCGGCGATATAGGCGGTGTCGATTCCCCTCAGCTTCACCTGGGCCGCGGCTTTTTCGGCTTCGGCCTTGGCGAGGGTGTCTGCGTCCGGGCTCGAGCCAAGTTCGGCGAGCTGTGCTTCGGTTCGCCTCAGCCCCAATGACGCGGCCCGGTAGTCGCTGAGCAGCGAGTTGGCCTGTGGGTTGGAGCTGTTGCTGCGGTTCTCGTAGACGATGATGGCGCCCGCGGCAGCGTTCGCGAGCCGGATCGCGCTGGAATCCGAGGCCCCTGTCGCGATCACGCGGAACGCCGGCGCCAAGGGGATCGGCTCGGCGGAGAGCCGCGGCGTCGCTTCGCTCGGCCCCAGGGCAAGTTTGCGTTCGACCGTCGCCAGCACCGGCGCCGCCGCGATCGAGCGGCTGAAGGCGGTCGCCAGCGAACTGGCGGACTGGACGTAGCCGAGGAACCCTGGCGAGTTCGGGTTCACCTGTCCCACCTGAAGGGTCGCCGAGGCCGTATAGGTCGTCTGGCGCAGGAGACCGTAGCCGACTCCAGCCAACGTCAACACCACGGCGAAGAGGGCGACGATCCGCTTGTTGTTGACGATCGCGCTGAGTACGAAGCTTTCCGGCGGCTCGAAGATCCCGTCGACCAGCGGGCCCGGGTCGTCGACCGTCGAGTGCCGGTCGAGTGCCGGGGGTGAGTCGATGCCGTCTGAAGTTCGCATGGCTGGAAATTGCCGCCGTCTGTGGCGATCGACCCTCCCAACGGCTTGATCTCCCCCGAACTTACGGCTCGCGGCGTGGCTCCGGCCACAATCTTTTCGGGTGCTGCATAAGGACCCGCCACCGTTGGCTCGTTGGGAGGCAACGATGGCAGGGTCGGGATCTCCAAATGCGGAACCAGAGCGCGCGTCCTCGGCAAAGCGCGGCAGCTACCGGGCCGGGTTCCTCTTCGGTGCCCTTAGCTTCTCCTTCACGGTCGGGATCGGCTTCCTCTCGACGATCGTCACCGCCCGCCTCTACGGCGTCGATGTGATCGGCCAGTACGCGCTGGTCTGGGCGCCGGTGGCGGCGATGTGGGTGCTTTCGACGATCAAGGAGCAGCAGGCCCTGATCAAGGAGATCACCGGCCTCGCGCCACGGCAGCCGCGGGTCACGCAGCTCTTCGCGGCCGTCTTTACCTTCTCGGTCGGGCTGACCGTGGCTGTGGCGATTCTCGATGCGTTGGTCTGCCTATTCGTCTTCCCGGGGCCGCTTGACGCTCCCCAACTGCTTGCTCCCGCCCTCGTCTCGATCGCCGGCTACACAGTGGTCACCAACACCGGCTGGAACGTCGACTCGATCTTCTCCGCCTTCGTCGCGGGACGACAGCTGTTCTGGGTGCGACTGAACGAAGCGATCAGCTTCATCGTCATCGCAACCTCCGTCGGCCTTGCCTGGCGATCTGTCTGGGGCCTTGTGATCGCGACAATCGGCGCCTCGCTGGTGGCGTTGATCCACCGCCTGATAGCGGTGCGGCCGTTCATCCGGGCGCGGCTCAGCCGCGATGAATATCGCCTCGGCCTGGGCGTTCTGCCCGACCTGCTTCGCTTCGGCCTCAAGGCAGCTCCTGGCCAGATGGCGCAGGGGATCAGCCAGCAGGGCGGGATATGGGCGATCGGCATGGTCGCGCCGATGGCCGTGGTCGGCGCCTACAGTCGGGCGCTGGTCATTCCGAGAAGCTTGCAGCAGGCGAGCATGCGGATCACCGAAGTCCTCTATCCGACCTTGGTCGGCAGGCATACCGAAGGGGACGGGCATGGCTTCGACCGGGCGATGATCGACTCGATCCGCTACGAAGTGATCGGCATGCTGATGCTGGCGGCAGCGATCGGCGGCGCGGCCCACTCGGTCCTCGACATCTTCGGCCCCGGCTTCAGTCGTGCAGCCCCGGCGCTGATTCTGCTCGCGCTCTTTCCCGCCCTTGCCTCGGTCACGGTTACCCAGACCCAGGCGCTCTGGGCGGTGAACCGGCCGGGCCTGACCAGCATCGTCGCGCTGATTCGCCTCGCCGTGACCGTCGTCCTGCTCGTGCTGCTGACGCCGAAGATGAACATGGTCGGACCGGCACTTGCCCTTCTGGCCGGTTTCCTGATCGTCATCGGACTATCCGGCGCTGCCTTGAGGCACCATCTGACCCGGCCCCTGCGCGCTACCTGGCCCCTGCGCGAGCGCATTGTCTTGCTGATTTCCTACGCGGCTGGGTTCGGTGCCGCACACGCCGTCGAGGCGGCCCTGCCGTCGACCCTCGCGCTGCCGCTCTGCTTGTTCTCCGGCGCCGTCGCCTACGCGGCCGCGCTGTTTCTCTGCGGAGGGTTCAACCAACGCGACCGGCGCCGGGCTGCGGAGGTCATCGAGTGGGTCCGCCGGCGGCTGGGGAGGGGAGAGGGCGGCCCTCCGTTCAGCCCCAGCGATGCAGGTCCATCCTCAGCAGTTGAAGGTGGGTCCACGGAAACTGCGCCAGCAGTTGCGCCGGGGACCTTCCTTCGAAGTAGCCCCCTGCGCCGGCGTAAGGATTAGTTCCCGTTGGCGTGGGGTCCTGGGCGAAGAAGTGCGTCACCCTGGCTCGGTCGCGGATGAAGATCCCGTAGCGCTGCGCCGCTTCGGCGATCATCAGCGTCATCTGGGGAAGGTGCAGCGAGGCGAGGTCGAGGCTCGGATCGAGTCGCAGGTGCGCCCCCTCGGGAAGCGAGAGCGGATCGGAGGAGGTTCCGTCGCCGCGCTGAGCCGGGGAGGCGTAGAAGCCGGCTCGAACGTTAGGGATGGCCAGCGCCAGAGCGTGGTCGATCCGTCCATGCCGCAGGTCTTCAAGGGTGATCAGGCCCCCCGCGATCGACATCGACGAGGCGGAGGAGCCCCACCATGCTCTGGCCCCAGGCCAGGCCCCAGGCCCGTAAACGCCTTGGTTAGAGGAGACGCCTTCCATCGCACCGCCCCAGGCTGCCTTCCAGCCTTCGGGCGCCTGCGCGAGCCGCCAGAATTCCCAGATGCGGTCGCTGCTCGGCTGCCAGATCACGAGGGTGCTGTCGGTGCCGCTGGAGGGACGGGCCTGGCTCGGCATCGGAACCTCGCTCCAAGCCGCTTGCAGCGCCGGGGCGGAGAAGGAACTGGAGAGCTCGACCAGGATCGTTGGTTGGTTCGGGGGCACGGTGTAGACCGGCACGCTGTAGTCCGTGGTGTTGATCCAGGGACCGTTCCCGGCCTGATATCCACTCGCAATCGTCGCCTCGAAGGCATCGGTGATCGCGGTTGAGTCTGGATCGAGGGCGGCGTCGCTGGCCAGGGGCGTGTTCCAAAAGCTCGAGGGCGAGAAGAAGCGGAAGGGCGTTTCGCCGGGGGCGCTCGGAGGTTCCGGGTTGGCGGGCGGCAGCGGAGCGGTTGGTGCAGGATCGGGATTGCCCGCGGCAACCTGATTGGCCGCCGCCGCGGCCGGCGGCGGTTCGGATGTCGGCTTGCTTGCCCGCGGTGGCACGTCGGAGCCCTTGGCTCCCCTCCGCCGGCAAGGCCGCCTGCCCGCCGCTCGTCTGGCGAGGGCCGGGGCGCGATGCCCGGAGTTGGCGCATTTCGCTTGACCACCCGATCGGTGGATCTCGGGTGCGTGGGGTTCGGCGCTCGCCGGCGGCGTCGTGGCCGCGCTTGCCGCGGCGCAGAGCGCCGTGTTCGCCAGCACGGCGGCTGCGACCGCAAGGCAGACCCCTGCTGTCGGTGCGCGAACGGAGCTCATCGGGCGGCTCATCGGCTGTCTCGCCTCAGGCAAGCGCAGTGGCGCCGAACTTGGACGCTTATTCAGCCCGCGGGAAAACTCTTGCGGCGGTGGGAGGGCTCTTGCGCCCGCGGCGCGGGGTCAGGCTTCGAGCAGCTGACGGATGACGCTGGGGGTGCCGAGCCGGCGGCTGCGGGTCCGTACGCGAATCGGCTCCTTCGCCACGTCCTTGGCGGCCCGCCAGAGGTCGGGGCCGAAGGAGTCGAGGCTCGGAGCCTGTGATTCGAGCTCGCCGACGATTTGGTCGAGGTCGTAGCCCATCGTGGCGAGCCGCTCGGCTCCGAGAAAGCGCAGGTAGCGGCGACACCACTCGCGGCGCAGCGGGTTGGCAAGTGTGCCCTTCCACTTCCGCTGAGGCTCGGTGCTCAGGGCCGAGTACTGCTTGCGCCCGGTCGGATCGCCCATGCGGCCGCCAAGCTCGATCTTCGCGAAGCCGGCGAGCGCGTCGGCAGCGAACTCGATGCCGAGGTAGTCCATCAGCTCTGTCCAGCGAGCCTCATCTCCCCCTGATAGGTCCTCGAAGCGAGCGGCATGGACGCGATCCCGATTCGCCTCGTAGGTGGCGATCAAGCGGGGCATGCCGATGAAAAGATCATTGCTCATAAAGGTCGGATACCAGGGCCCCCACGTCCCGATCATCGAGGCGACGACGCTGAGCGGGTTGCGCCAGAGGAAGACAAACTTGCCTTTGGGAAAGAGCCGCATGATCTCCTCGGCGACGAGGCAGTACGGAGGTGTCTTGTCGAGAAAGTGGGTGGCTCCATCGCCGGCAGACTTCTCATACAGGCGCAGGACGAATCCGCGCAGCTCGTCGAGATAGTCGTCCCTGCCCCCGGGAAGTCCGTCGCAGAAGTCCTCAATTGCCGTGACCAGAAGCGGATGGACGTACTCGGCGTCGACACCCCGGCGGCGAAGCGTGTAGGCGTGGGGCAGCAGCAGCCACGGCTCCGAGGCGGTGGCGACGCCCTCGTGCGCACCGATGATCCGCTGGACCAGGGTTGATCCACTACGCGAGACTGAAAACAGGAAGATCGGCTGGATACTCATTGCCCTCACCCAACGTGGCTCGGCACCGTGGTCTTATGGGCTTGGTCGGCGGCTACTGTGCCGGCGTGAACGAGAGCGCCAAGCCGCCGATCGCGGCCTGCCTTGCCTGTGTGACCGGCCTGATGCTGCTTACGGGCCTGGCCTACGAGGTGGGCCCCCTCAGCCGCCTCGACGCCGAAGCCCTGAGCAGGCTTTCCGCCCCGAGGGACTCCTTGGCCGCGGGGGTAGCCGCCCTGGTTATGCACTCCGCCGACCTCCTGTCTCTGCTCGTCCTGCTTGCGGTGGCCGGCGGACTGGCGTTGCACCTTGGCCGGCGCCGCGATGCTCTCGCCGCCTTCATCCTGGTCGCCGGAGCGAACCTCACAACGCAGATCCTTAAGGCCGCTCTCGCTCACCCGCGATACGAGTCAATCCTCGGCTATCGCCAGATCGGCTCGGCCTCGCTTCCAAGTGGCCACGCCACCGCCGCCCTCTCGATCGCCCTTGCCTTCATCCTGGTGGTGCCCCGCTCCTGGCGTCCCTTGACAGCTCTTGTCGGAACGGCCTTCACCCTCGCCGTCGGCTGCGCTGTCCTCGTCCTCAATCGCCATTTCCCCAGCGATGTCCTCGGCGGCTGGCTGGTGGGGGGAGCCTGGTTCTTCGCCGTGCTCGCTGGCCTGTTCGCCGCCAAAAGGCGCGCCACTCCGTAGGATTTACCAGAGCCTCGGAGGGGTGCCGGAGTGGTTGAACGGGGCAGTCTCGAAAACTGGATTCGCCTAGCGATTCAATTCGTCCCAAAGGGCTGAATCAGTCGTAGCGCATCGCTACCGCGGGCGGCATGTGGGCGGCGCGCCGAGCCGGGTAGTAGCCGAAGAAGAGGCCCACGCCGAGTGCGGCGGCGAAGGCGACCGCCAGCGACTCGGGAGCGACGGACGTCTGCCAGCCGGCCAGGCGGTTGATCATCCGTGACGCCTCTACCCCGATCGCGACCCCGATCAGGCCCCCGGCCGAGCACAGTGCCAGAGCCTCGGCCAGGAATTGCGCCTGGATCCGGCCCGGCTCGGCGCCGAGCGCCTTGCGGATGCCGATCTCACGGGTGCGCTCGGTGACCGACACGAGCATGATGTTCATGATCCCAATCCCGCCGATGAGCAGCGCGATCGCGCCCAGGGCGAGGGTCAGGGTCTGGAAGGTCGAGGTCGCCGCTTCGGCCGCGTTGATGATCGTCGCCTGGTCTTCGGTCGAGAAGTCTTCGGGGTGGCCTGGGCCGATGCGGTGGCGCTCGAACATCAATTCGTCGATTTCGTCCATGGTCGGTTCCACCTCGGCCTGGGTCGCGACCTGGACGTCGGCGCCGTGGACGTTTTCGCCACCGAAGAGCACCCGCTTGGCGACGGTGATCGGGATGAAGACGCTGTTGTCGAGGCTTTCGCCGCCGAGGCTGCCCTTGCTGGCGTAGACGCCGACGACGGTGAACTCGCGGTTCAGCACACGGACACTCTGCCCGACCGGGCTCCCGCCCGGGAAGAGAACACTCGCGGGCCGCGGGCCGAGCACCATCACCTCGCGGCCGTAACGGTCGTCGGTGGCGGTCAGAAGCCGCCCTTCCGTCGCAGAGTAGTTGTGGATCTGCTCGTAGAGCGGGGTGAGCCCGGTCACGAAGGGGCTGGTCTGAGTGCGGCCGGCGGAGATCGTCATCCCCTCGACCGTCTGGCGAGGCGCGACCGCGATCACGGAAGGCAGTTGGGCGACCGCCGCCAGATCGCCCGGGGTCAGGGTCCGGTCGGTGGCGCTCTGTTCGCCGGAGGGGAGCGGAACGAACTCGCCGTCGAGCAGGATGATGTTGGGGCCGAGGCGCTGAAGGTCGGCGGCGACGCTGCGTCGGGCGCCGGCGCTGATCGCGGTCAGGGCGACGAGCGAGGCGACGCCGATGATTACGCCCAGTGCCGTCAGCAGGCTGCGCAGCCAGTTCGCCCGCAATGCCTGCAGGGCGAGGTGGAGGTGCTCGTAGATGTTCATGGTGCCGACGGCGCCTCAGCCGGTAGGTCGATCTGTTCGTCGAGCGCGATTCCCCCGTCGAGCATGTGGACAATCCGCGTGCCCCGGCCGGCGACCTCGCGGGCGTGGGTGACCATCACGATCGTCGCCCCCTCCGCGTGGACCCCTTCGAGGACGGCCAGCACCTCGGCCTCGCTCTTGGAGTCGAGGTTGCCGGTTGGCTCGTCGGCGAGCAGCACGTCGGGCCGGGTGACTATCGCCCGTGCCACGGCGACCCGCTGCTGCTGTCCGCCGGAGAGCTCGCTCGGGAGGTGTCCGCCCCGATCGTCCAGGCCAACGGCTGCGAGCGCCTCGCCGGCCCGTGCACGGCGCTCCCGGCGACCGACACCGCCGTAGATCATCGGCAGCTCGACGTTCTGTAACGCGGTCGAGCGCGGCAGCAGATTGAAGGCCTGGAAGACGAAGCCGATCCGCTCGCGCCGCACTCGCGCCGCCTTGCGCTCGTCGAAGCCGGCGACCTCTTCGCCGCCCAGTCGATAGCTGCCCTCGGTCGGCCGCTCGAGGCAGCCGAGGATCGAGAGCAGGGTCGACTTCCCCGATCCCGATGGGCCCATGATCGCAAGGAACTCGCCCGGCTCGACGACGAGATCCACACCGGCCAGGGCCTCGACACTGAGGGAGCCAGAATCGAAGAGCTTGCGAAGGCCCTGCGTCGCGATGACCCGGTCGACCATGACGGGCGGCCGCCCCGTCTATTCCCCGCCACCGGCGGGGACCAGGACCCGATCGCCGGCCTGCAACCCAGAGCGCACTTCGACCAGGCTCGGGCCTTCCAGACCGAGCTCGACGGGACGGCGGGTCAGCGTGCCGGACGGCCGGCGCACCTTCACCGTGGGCCGATCTCCGCCGCTGACCGCGGTGGAAGGGATGCGGATCACGTTGCGGCGTATCCGAGTCACGATCCTGGCGCTCACGCTCATGCCCGGCCGAACGCCGCCGCCGGCCGTCTTCAGAGCGATCGTGATCGGAAAGTTGACGACGCCTCCTACTTCGGTTCCGATAGGTGAGACGTCGATCACCCGGCCCTTCACCTGGCGGCCTCCGAGGGCATCGACACTCACTCGCGTCAGCTCTCCGACCCGCACGTGCGCGACGTCGAACTCGCTGAGTTCGAGCGCGACGACGAGGTTCCCCAGGTCCTGGACGCGCATCAGCGGCGTCGCCGGGTCCGCAGCTGCGCCCGCCGTCGTCAGCATGCTCGTCACCGTCCCGGAGGCTCTCGCCCGCACGGTCAGCTGTCCGGTCAGCTGCTTTGCCAGGCCGAGGCGCTGCCGGCTGACCACGACCTTCAGCCCCGCGAGGGCCTGGTCGATCGCGCTCGCCGGCGCTCCTCGCTGGCGCAGGACCGCGAGATCGGCCCTGGCCCTTCGCACTTCCGACTGGGCGGTGGCGAACACAGCTTCGGTCGGTCGCAGATGCGCCAGCCGGGATCTGGCCGCCACCACCGCGGCGCGCAGCGCCGAGAGCCCGGTGCCGTGGCGGGTCGCCAACAGCGCCTGCAGGTCCAGTTCGGCTTTCGCCAGCTCTCCTTGAGCGGCGCTGACCACGGCGGGAGGCGGGCTGATCAGCTGGTTCAGTTTCAGTTGAGCCGCGGTTACCGCCGCCTGCGCCGCGGCGCTTTCGGCCGGGGTCGGTTCGGGCGAGAGGCTCGCCTGCCCAAGCACCGCGTTCGCGACTTCGAGCTGCGCTGCCGCCAGCTCGGCCGGGTCCGGCGTCCCGGTGAGCGTCTGCAGGTTCTGCTGCGCCGTCGTGACGGCGAGTTCCGCCGCCTTGATCGCAGCCGGGCTCGCCCGCGAGCTGTGCAGTTCGGCGACCGTCCTTGCGAGTTCGGAGCGAGCCGCGGCGACTTCGGCTGGCGTCGGCGAGGCGGCCAGGTCACGCAGCGTCGTCTTCGCGGTGACGATCGCCTGCTGCCCGGCCGCCAGCTCGGCCGGCGTCGGCGGTGGCCCGAGAAGGATGTCGTGGGTCCTTTTCTGGGCCAATTCGAGGCGGGCGGTGGCGAGTTCGTTACGAGCCTGCAGCACGGCGCCCACGCTCGCGCCGCCGTCGGAGATACTCGCGACCGGTTGTCCCGCGCTGACCTTCTCGCCCGGGTGCACGAAAAGTCGCGAGACGTAGCCGGTCACGGTCGGAAAGACCGCGTCAGCGGGTGCGGGGGTGCTGCCGGCCGTGGCGGCGGCCGTCGAGCTCGTGCCCGTTGTGGTCGCCGGCGAGGTGCCGGTGCTCGCACTTGACCCAACTCCCGTCCCTCCGGCGCCCGCGCTGCTCGAGAAGGTCGACGGAACAGAGAGCAGCGCCGCCCCGGTCAGGGTCGTCACGTGTCCGACGCCACCAACCGTCTTGTCGACCACGCCCCGCCCAACCGTCGCAAAGGTCCCGGCGGCCTGCTTTGGGCCGCCGCTGTTCTGAGTCGCCAGCGGCAGTCCCACTGCGGCGGCTGCGGCCGCCAGCACCGCCCCGACGACGATTCTTGGTCTTGCGACCGCCATGGACCCTGGACTTTTTCCTGACTGGATGAAATGACGATGAAGCGCCGCGAAAGTTCATCCTGCTTTCATCTTTGCTCGACAACCTGGCTCAGGACGCCGAATGCGAGTGCTGATCGTCGAGGACGAAGCGAAGATGGCCGGCCTGATCCGGCGCGGGCTCCAGCGGGAGGGAATGGCCGTCGACGTCGCCGGCGACGGGGAGGAAGCCGTGTGGAAAGCCGAAGCCGTCGAATACGACGCGATCGTCCTCGACCTGATGCTTCCCGGCATCGACGGCCTCGAGGTCTGCAGACGGCTGAGGGAGTCGGGGGTCTGGTCCTCGATCCTGATGCTGACCGCGCGCGACGCGCTCAAAGACAGGGTTGCGGGGCTCGATCGCGGCGCTGACGACTACCTGACCAAGCCCTTCTCCTACGCGGAGTTGCTGGCACGGCTGCGCGCGGTCGTTCGCCGCGGCACGCCGGAGCGCCCAACCGAGCTACGGGTCGGCGACCTGCTGCTCGATCCGGCGACGCGGCAGGCATGGCGGGGAGAGAGCGAGGTGAATCTCTCGGCAAAGGAGTTCGCTCTGCTCGAGGTCTTCATGCGAAGGCATGGCGAGGTCCTCTCTCGCTTCCAGCTGATCGAGCACGCTTGGGACTATGAGTACGAGAACCGCTCCAACATCGTCGACTCCTACGTGCGGTTCCTGCGCGAGAAGATCGACCGCCCTTTCGGGGTCGAGTCGATCGAGACGGTGCGTGGGGTCGGGTACCGGCTGCGGCGGGACGGTGGGCGTTGAGCCGAGTGCCGATTCGCCTGCGCGTGACCCTGGCCTTCACGGCGGCGATGGCACTGGTCCTGGTCGCGGTCGGCTTCTTCCTCTACTACCGCCTGGAAGCGCGGCTCGACGAATCGATCAACAACGGGCTCCGCTCACGCGCCGGCGAGGTCTCAGCCCTATCCCAAACGTCGGAAAGGACCCTCGGCGGATCGCACAATATGTCGCTGATCGAGCCGGGCGAGAGCTTTGCTCAGGTGCTGACGCCGCAAGGGAGGATCGTCGACTCGACGCCGCAACTGGGCGACCGGCCGGTGCTGAGTCGATCCCAGTTGGCGGAGGCGGTCACGTCACCGACCTTCTTCGAACGCGCTCGTCTACCGGGAATCGACGCGGCCGCCCGACTGCTCGCCGCTCCCAGCAAAACTCCGGCCGGCAAGGTGGTCGTGGTGGTCGGCTCCTCGCTCGGGGATCGCAATGACGCGCTCGACGGACTCGCCGCGCTGTTTCTGGTAGGCGGTCCGGCCGTGCTGCTCCTGGCCGCGATCGCCGGCTATCTGGCGACGGCGGCGGCGCTGCGGCCGGTCGAGGAGATGCGACGGCGCGCAGCGGCAATCTCGGCGAGCGAACCGGACGAGCGCCTCCCGGTCCCGCCAGCCAAGGACCAGCTACGGAGGCTCGGCCTGACGCTGAACGAGATGCTGGCTAGGATCGACGCCACGCTGGAGCGCGAGCGCCGCTTCGTCGACGACGCCAGCCACGAGCTTCGCACGCCGTTGACGCTGCACAAGACCGAGCTCGAGCTGGCGCTCAGGCACGGGGAATCGGAGGAGGAGCTCAGAGCCGCGATCGCCTCCGGCCTGGAGGAGGTCGACCGCCTCGTCCAGCTCGCGGAGGACCTCCTGGTCGTCGCCCGCTCGGAGGACGGCAGATTGGCGCTGACGCTGGAGCGGCTCTCGGTCAGCGACCTGCTGAGGGCGATCGCCGAACGCTTCCGGGCCCGTGCGACCGAGTCCGGTCGACCCCTCGTCGTCGACGGCGACGCCGGACTCGTGATCGAAGGGGATCGGCTGCGCCTCGAGCAGGCGCTGACGAGCATGGTCGACAACGCCCTTCGTCACGGTGAGGGCGAGGTTCGGATTTGGGCGGCCGCGGATCCCGGCGGGATCAAGTTGCACGTGGGCGACCAGGGCGGCGGATTCCCGCCCGAGTTCACCCCCCGGGCGTTCGAGCGCTTCAGCCGTGCCGACGCCGCCCGGGGCCAGGGCGGCGTCGGACTCGGCCTGGCGATAGTCGAGACGATCGCGCTCGCGCACGGCGGCTTCGCCGGCACCGCCAACGACCCCGACGGCGGCGCCGACATTTGGATCGAGATCCCCGTGGCCTGATACCGGAGAGGTTCGTTTCACAGTCGTTTCATCGACCGCCCGTACAAGTGGTCCTCGTAGACAACACAAGGAGGACCAATGAAGAAGCGAACCAAGGTATTGCTCGTCGGGGCGGCGGCGCTCGCTCTCGCCGCAGGGGGAGCCGGGGTCGCAAGCGCAACCGGCGGCGGAGATAGCTCCCGCCCAATCACCGGCAATGCGCTTGATCAGGCGAGCGCCGCCGCGCTCGAGGCGACCGGCGGCGGAACTGTCACCGAAACCGAGGTCGGCGACGAGGAGAGCTACTACCAGGTCGAGGTGACCAAGGCCGACGGCAGCCAGGTCGACGTCCAACTCGACCGTGGCTTCAGCCCGGTCGGCCAGTCGGCTGACGGGGAGTCCCAGGACTCCGGCCGCTGACCCTCGCCGTCCAATCGCTCAAAGGGGGGACCCGGGCCGACCGGCCCCTTTTCGAGCGCGGAAACGAGCGGGCCCCAGTGGGTCGCCATCACCGGGTAGTCGACCCGAACGGCGATCTCACCATGCTTCGCGCTTTGTTCTCGGTACCTCAGCCCCGGCGCCTTCCAGTTGCGCTAGGGCGCCTGGTCGGCGGGACTTCGGGCCGGGTTTCGTTCCCTCCGGCGTTCCCTCCAGATTCGGCCTAGCTAGGATTCGGCTTGCCGAAGCCTCGGAGGGGTGCCGGAGCGGTTGAACGGGGCAGTCTCGAAAACTGTTGGCGTCGCAAGGCGCTCGTGGGTTCGAATCCCACCCCCTCCGTTTTGTAGAGCGCAATTCCGCATTAGGCCGCGGATTGCGCGGCTTCGTGCCTGATTGGTGTCGAGGTCAGCTCAGGTCAGGAAAAGTCAGAAAAGGGCTGTTTTGAGGGGTCGTCTTTCCCTAAGTTTTCCCTTCGACTGGCGCCTCAATCGCCGTCTTTTAGCACCGGCGCAATCAAGACCTGAATGACGCCGCTGCGGACTTCAAGGACTTCTTCGTCATCGTTGTACCAGCCGCCGCCTTGGTATGCCTGCTCGTAAAGTCGGAGGCTCCCGACCTGCTCCCGTCGCCGTCGCGCAGGACGAATAGGACCGAGCTGGCAGAAGCAGACCGGCTCCCAAGCTCGTCGCCTCGGTGAAGTTCCTCCTGAACGTCCACGGCCGCGACCGGCTGTGCCCCGTTGGCGCCGTGGGTTCCAACTTCGATCTCAAGCCCGAGCCAGCCGAGGAGGACGCCGAGAATTTCCTCGAATGTCAATTTCAGGCACGCCCGTAACGATCGTGCATCCGCACGACGTCATCGAGGTGAGGCGTTGAGACCTCCAGCACTACTGAGTCCTCGAGAGCCTCGATCGAATGCACAGTGCCTGGCTCATTTCGCCATGCCTGCCCCGGCTCGATCTCCTCCTCGCTGAGCGTCTCGGCGTCCGGTCCCTGGGTTAGCCGCAGCTTGCCCGAGAGCAGGTAGGAGGTCTCGTCCTTCTCGCGGTGGTATTGGAGGGAGAGCGCTTGGCCGGCGTTGACGACGAGAATCTTCCCGGCGTAGTGGTCGGTCTCAGCCCACCAGAGCTCGTGCCCCCACGGCTTATCCACTCGTGTTGGCTTCCTCGTCGCCACTGGGGCGGAACCGTATCGGCAGGCGCCGCGCTGTCGCCTTGCCTTGCCGATAGCCTCGTCGGGGCGGCCATGGGATTCATTGGTGACATTGCTGGTCGACTGCGCTCGGCCAGGGTGCGAGGTGGAAACGGTCCCGCCTCCGTTGGCTCGGAGCAGCGGCTTGCATCGGTTAGGCGCGCTGAGGGCTTGCTTCACGTCGCGCACCGGAATCTCCCCCGCGAAGTCGAATCCAGCGGCGCATTTGACGATTGGGCGGTCGCTGGTCCGGCATTCGTCGCGATCGTGACCGACCTTGCGGAAGGCGTCATAGCGGCGCCCCCGCCGCGCGGGCGTATTCGCGCGGAGGTGCTGGCCCGCTCGCTGTGCGAGTACGCCATCACGTTCGCTTGGCTCGCAGGGGTTGACGATCAAGCCGAGAGGTCTAAGCGTCTCCAAAGCGTCGTCAAGGACGAGTTTCAGCGGCGGAGCCGGGCGCAGAACCAGCTCACTGATCAAATCGCGGGTCAGTCGATCTACGGAAAGCGGCGCGGAGCGGCACTTCTGGAGCGCCTCCTAGACGAGGAAACCGAAGCGAGGTTCGCGCGGCTGGAAGCCGATGCTTCGATCCCGCGGAGACCGAATGTGCTGGCAGCTGCTGCGAAAGCCGATGAGCACTGGATGCCGATCGAGGAACCAATTGAGCGGGTGCCGTTCGCGCTGCTCTATCTCCTGATGTTCACCGACCACAGCTTTACGACCCACGCCACGGTCACCGCTGTCTCGCGAGTTGTGTCCGGTGTTCCGCCACACCTGACCGTTGGACATGTTGAGCTGATGGGCGATGCAGACGGCCCTTACGGCCTGGCATTGATCGCGTTGACGAACACCCTCATCGTGGCGAGCCATGCCCTCGGCTGGCCGGATCGGCAGGTCATCGACCTTGCACTGGAACGGTAGGGGACGGGCGAGCCCTCATCTATTCGTTCCCGTGATCGCCGGCCTGCTCGTAAGCAGCAAGCAGGTCGTGGAGGGTCGCGTCCAAGCCTTTGAGCAGCCGCATCACCACCAGCCAGCCCGGGTTGTTCTTACCTCGCTCAATGTTGCTTATCTGCCCCTCTGTCATGTCGGCACGACTCGCCGCCTCGATCTGCTTCAAGTCGCGCTCCTCCCGGAGCATCTTCAGGGCCGCCCCCAGGCGGACCAGCTCTGGAGGCGGAGGCTCATAGCGGGCTCGGGGCACGCGCCAACGCTGCCTGTCCGGCGCTCTCCGCACTTATAAAAAGAACAAAGTAGTCTTTTTCGCGGGAAGCAACCGCAGTAGACGGAAAGCCGCTTCGATGGTGCATCGACATCCCGCAAAAGAGCTCAATCGTGAATCAGGCCCAGCTGGACGGCGAGGCGGATGCACATAGACCGGGAGTTCTCAGGGCCGCCCACCCGCCGCCCAGCATCGGCAAAAGGGTGTCCATCCAGCCTTGACGTGCTTCAGGCCATGATGCCCCCCCGCCGGAGATCAGGGCCGGTCCCGACCCTCCGCCACGACGATCAGGACCGGCTCGGATCGTCTACCGCTGCTTCAAAATTTGCAGCAGTGGCACGACCGGATCGACCGGCTTGATCGCCATTGCCTCTCACCTCCCTTCCCGTGTCGTCACCCCGGCTCTGCCACCGGGACGGGAAAGGAGAGAGTAGGAATATTTCTACCGCTTGGAATTTCGCGAGCGGGCGTCTGCCGCCGCGACCAAGCCTCCGACTCCTATGCTTTGGCTCTACTGACTAAGAGCGCGGATCTGATTGGAGGGACTGACTTGAACGTGTCGGCACGGAAGGTGGGAAGAAGGCCTCGCAAGGATCGGAAGCGACAGCCGGTCCCTGCGATGACCCACGCCCTTAACCACTGGCTAAGGGTCGAAATCATCTCAATCCTGCACGAAGGGGAATTCAGTGCGGGCGAGATCGCCGACATGACGGGTGCAGACGTGAAGGCCGTAACAGATCACATCCACGATCTGTATGAGTCCGGCTGTATCGAATTCGCGGGGCACAAGGAAGTGGACGGGGTGATGAGACCCGTCTATCGCGCCATCGTCCCTCCCGAGGTCAGCGACGAGGTGTATCGGGAAATGCCCGACGAGGATCGAGACGACGCGAGCGGGGCGATCGTCCAGGGCGTTCTGGCCGAGGCCATCTCGTCGTGCCAGAACGGGAAACTGGTCGAGGACGAAACGGTGGCATTGATATGGGGCGCGCCGACCCTCGACGCGCAGGGCGAGCGCGAGATGAACGCGCACATGACTGCCAGTTACAGGCGCGCGCAGAAGATCCACGCCAAAGCAGCCGGCCGTATGGCGAAGTCGGGCGAGGTCGGCGTAACGAAGGTCGTTGCGTTCCTCGCTTTTAGACGCGGCCGACCAGGCAGGCCAGATGGTGGCTACTTCAACTCTAAATTTCAAGAGCGGTAGGTAAATTCAGGTTGCCTTGGCCGTACCGATCTGAAACCTTCCACCACTCAATAGCAGGACAGTGTCCGGAGCTGTCGTCAGTTGCCGGAAGTTCTGTTTTTGAGGGTTGCCTCGGACGATTCAGGGTCGGTTCCTCTCCACTGGAATCCGGGTCGCTCGTCCGGGGCATAGAAACACAAAACATGTTTGTTAATCACCACACTTCTACCCAGCAGCGACGCGCTGCCGCCGATCACCCCGATTGGCGACAGCGAATGCCTGCACGACGTTCCCTCCTGCCGAGAGACTACGGGCAGGGACAGTGGGGGTGAACGGGGGTGTTTGCTCCACCCCCGTTCCCCTCGCTGTCAACGAGACCAAGCTGGCAATCGTCGCCGTGATGCAGGAGCTTGACCGCCCAGTGTCATCCATCGAACTTCAGATGATCTGGGCAGAACACAAGGATCTAAGAGTCTTCGAGTACCACCTTTGCACTCTCGTAAAGGCGAAAGTCGTAGAGGTGGTCTATGGCCCTGAACTTCATTTTGGCCTTGTGCGTGAGACACAGGCCGACGATCCGTCTGTCAGGGAGAGGTGCCGTTAGCGCTTACGGAATCCAAGCGCACTGAGCCAATAGGGGCTCGGCAGGGAATCAATCAGACAAAGGGGAGACGCTAAGTGAAGGGAATCAGGCTCGTTGGGGCAATCGTCGTGCTGCTGCTTCCTTTGGGCTCGAGCATCGCGCTTGCAGAGCAGACAGAAAGCGAAACGCAGGGCTCTGGCTCGCTTCCTCCTGGAGCGGAAAGTCTCCCCGAGCGCACCGCCAACTCCGAGACCTTCAGCCTTCCCGATGGCCAGCTCGAAACGAAGATCTACCCGGCCCCGGTCAACTACCGCGACGAGGAAGGCAACTGGCGGCCGATCAACGAAGACCTCCAAGAAGGAAATGCTTCTGCGTTCGCAAACGGCCAAAACAGCTTCGACCTCGCTCTCCCCGAGCAACTTGATGCCGGGGCGGTACGGGTCTCGACCGACGATGGCTGGATCTCGAGCCAGCTGCTCGGCGCCGACACCCAAGCGGCCGAAGTCGAGAGCAACTCCGCAAGCTATGAAGCAGCTCATGGCGATCTTGAATTCCAGCTGTCGAGTCTCGCCAACGGCCTCAAGGAGGACATCGTCCTTGCCGACCGCTCCCAGCCGAGCGAGTTCAGCTACCTGCTGAAGTCCTCGGCTGGCCTGACCCCGGAGCGAAGCCAAGACGGCTCGATCGTGTTCCTAGACGGCGAAGGGGAGCGAGTCTTTGTGTTGCCCGCTCCGATCATGCTCGACTCCCAGCCGGGATTCCCCGACATCTCGGACGACATCGAGTATGGGCTTGTCGAACGGGGAGCCGGCGAATGGCTACTCACGATCGAAGCCGACCGCGAATGGATCGAGAGCCCCGATCGGGTGTGGCCGATTCGCCTGGACCCGAGCCTGACCATCCCGACCCCGAGTCTCGACTGCGACTACCTCCTCTACAACGCCTCGACCAGCGTGAATGTCGGCTGTGGATCGACGGGCTTCAACAAACTACGCGCCCAATACAAGCCCGCCTACAACGGGGCGGCCCAAGAACGGGAACGCTCCGTCCTCAAGTTCGACACCTCCTCGATCCCTTCGGGGGCAATCGTCACCGAAGCCACGGTGGGCCTCTTTGCCCCCTACGAACCCCTCGGCATCAGCGGGATCGAGCTTCGCCGGGCGACGCAGAGCTGGGACAGCAACGTCACCTGGACGAAAGCCAACGCCACCACCTCCTGGACGACCGCTGGCGGTACCTTCAACGCCGAAGGCTCGGAAATACTCACGAGCGAACGAAAAGAACTGGAAGGCTGGTGGAACTTCAGCAAAGGCTTGGCGCCGGTCGTCCAGGGCTGGGCCTCCGGGACGATGAGCAACCAGGGCCTCGTGATCAAGCTGAAGAACGAGGAAGGCTGCCAGCCGACGGCCTGCACGAACAGCTGGGCAACCTTCAACAGCAGCGCTGCCACCGATTCGACCAAACGCCCCTATCTCTCCGTGGTCTACGGCATCAAACCCAGCGCCACGGCCGAAGCGGCCACCTTGGTCAGCGAAACCGGCGCCACGCTCAAAGGCCAGGTCAACCCCAACGGCGCAGAAACCAAATACCAGTTCGAATACGGCACGACCACCTCCTACGGGACCAAAGTGCCGGGTACGGCCGAAAGCGTTGGTTCGGGTACGACGAACGTCGCCGTGAGCAAAGCCATCAGTGGCCTGACAGGCAACACGCTCTACCACTACCGCGTTTCCGCGACCAACGCCAATGGAACTACCTTTGGCCTAGACGAAACGCTTGTGACGCCGAAACTCCCCACGCTCACCACCGAAGCCGCCACCGGCGTTACCGCGTCCGCCGCGACACTGAAAGGCAGTATCAACCCCAACGGCTGGGCGGCGAGCTATCAGTTCGAATACGGCCTGACGACCTCCTACGGAACAAGCGTGCCGGTGCCTGCCGCGTCAACTGGATGGGGAACCACGCCCGTCGCGGTTAGCAAAACTATTTCTGGCCTTCAGGAGGGAGGCACCTATCACTATCGACTCACAGCCAGCAATCCGGCCGGCAGCGCTTCGGGCGCCGACAAAACCTTCACGACGCCTGATCCTCCCGAGACCACGATCACCTCGCCGATGCCGACCTACACCGAAGGGCAACCCGCCCCGGTTCAGTTCACGTCCGATGAGGCCGGCTCAACGTTCAAATGCTCGATCGACAACGGCCAAACGCTTCCATTGACCACCTGCCAATCGCCTTACACGATGCAGAGTCTCCAAATCGGCTGGCATACCTTTGAAGTTGTGGCGACCGACAGCAGCGGCCTGGCAGATCCCACGCCGGCCGAATGGACTTTCAGCCCCGCGGCCTATCCACCGGCTCCGGCGACCAGCAAGATCGACAAGCCGACCGAGGGACAGCACAGCGGCAAGTACTTCACCTTGAGCTCAGTCTGGAAAGGCACCGGCGTGACGTCGGTGACCTATCAGTTGAAGTACCAGAACCTCCCGTGGACCACGATAGACCCGAAACTCGTTACAAACGCCGTCGGAAGCCAGGTGTCCTGGCCGGTAGCCGTCGCCAAAGGAGCCAGCAAAAGTCCCTTGCTCTATTTCGACGCCTCGTCTTATAAATATTTCGGGTCGCTCCTCGATGACACCGTACAAGTGCGGGCATTGCTCGACGGCACAAGCGAAATCGGTTCCACCGCCTCGGTGAACATCGTCGATGACCCGCAGACTGGCGGTCCCCGTGACGCCACGGCTCCCATGGGCCCGGGCAATGTCGACCTGGTTACGGGGAACTTCACGCTTGCGCGCACCGATGTCTCGATACCGGCGTTCAACTCGAACCTCGAATTCTCGCGAAGCCGCAACTCGCGCGAGCCGCAGGACCCTGGCGTCAGGGGGGTTCTCGGAAGCGGCTGGAAGCCCTCCGTCTCGCTGCAGGCCGCAGGAAACCTCGGCTGGCGCGGAATCTATGACGCCAATGCCGCCGAAGAAGGTGAATACGCTGTCCTGATCGACCCAGAAGGCTATGAAGTGGCGTTCGAAATGGAAGGCTTGTCCTACGCCAGTCCGCCAGAAGCTCCCGGATGGAAGTTGAGCCGCGAAGACAGCACCCACCTTGTGCTCGCCGACCCCAATGGCAACCGGACGGTGTTCAAAAAGGAAGCAAGCAGCTTCAACTATCTCCCCGAATCGATCACGATGCCGGGGGGATCGGGCAACAAACAGCAGATCAACTACCAGCCGAACTACCAGGGAGAACTCCTGCTTAGCTCGATCGTTGCGCCATCGCCGCCCGGTCTCACCTGCACCGAGACGAATGCCGCGACCACTCTCGGCTGTCGCTCGCTGACCTTCTACTACGAAGTCCTGCCGGTCGCAAACGAAGGCAAATACTTTGCCTCGCGTCTTGTGTCGATCACCTACCACGGACCCAAAGCAGGTGGCGGAAGCCAAGGCGAATGGGAAGTATCCCGCTACGCATATGACGCCGACGGAAATCTGATCGCGCAATGGGATCCGCGCATTTCCCCTGAGCTGAAAGAAACCTACACCTACGAAGGCCCCAGAGTCCGAACGATCACCCCTCCGGGGCAGCTTCCTTGGACTCTGAACTACGTAAGTAAATACCCAGATCAAAACGCCCTGAGAAGCGTGAGCCGCCCAAGTCTGGTGAGCAGCCCGTCGGTCGCGGAAACCACGGTTGCGTACAACGTGCCCGTGAGTGGAAGCGGTGCCCCCTACGATCTGGGCTACTCCGCGATCTCGAAATGGGGGCAGAAAGACCTGCCCCGCACGGCGACGGCGATCTTCCCACCGAGCGAAGTGCCCGCCGAACCGCCGAGCAGCTATTCGCGCGCGACGGTCTACTACATGGACGCCGACGGGCAGACGGTCAATACCGTGGCGCCTGCCGGCGCGGGGATCTCGGATCCCCCGATCACGACGACCGAAACCGACGAGTACGGCAACGTCACGCGCGAGCTGACCCCTCAAAACCGCATCCGGGCCTTGGCGGCGGGCAGCGAATCGCAAGTACGCTCAGAAGAACTCGACACGCTGCGCCACTTCTCGTTCGATGGCACAGAGTTGGAATGGGAATGGGGCCCTCGCCATGCGGTCAGGCTTGAATCGGGTGAAGTCGTCCAGGCGCGAATGAACCGTGAAATCAGCTACGACGAAGGGGCACCAACGCCTCCGGCTGGAACACCCAAAGCGCATCTACCAACTCGTGAAAGGACGGCGGCTTTCACGGGAATCATTCCTCTTTTCGGCGAGTTCGACGCCAAAGTCACCGAAACAAAATATGACTGGACACTGCGAAAGCCAATCGAAACGATCCTCGATCCCGGTAAAGAACACCTCGAACTGAAGACCCGCATTGCCTACGACGCGGCAAGTGGCCTGCCTACTGAACGCAGCCTGCCCGCAGAACCCAAAGGCGGTGACGCGCATACGATGGCAACCATCTACTACACGACAGGTGCCAACGCCCTTGACTCGTCTTGTGGGAACAACTACGGCTACGCCAGCCTGCCGTGCAAGACGATGCCAGCAAAACAGCCGGGTACGGCGGGGGTGCCTGAACTACTGGTCACTCGCTATGCCTCTTACAATTATCTTGGCCAGCCGACTGAAGTAATCGAAAGTCCGGGGGGCAAAGAAGAAGCAGGAAAAACCCGCAAAACGACCAAGACCTACGACGAAGCGGGTCGCGAAACGACGAGCAGGCTGGTGGGCGGCGGAACGGAACTGCTGCCGACGGCCACCGTCTACAACAAAACAACCGGCTTGCCGGAGGAACGGAAATTCACCTGCGAAGGTAAATGCGAAGGTTTCGACAGTCAGTCCGTGGTGATTGCCTACGACGAATTGGGTCGCCCGATCAAATACACCGATGCCGACGGAAGTACCTCGGAAACGACCTATGACCTGCTCGGGCGCCCAGCAAAAATCTACGACGGCAAGGGAACACAGACCTTTGGATATGACGAAACCTCAGGTCTTCTGGTCGCGATGAACGACTCAGCGGCGGGGACGTTCACTGCCTCCTACGATGCGGACGGCCGGATGCTCGAAGAAGGCTTGCCCAATGGGTTGGTGGCCAAAATGGCCTATGACGAGGCGGGGCAGCCGACCAAACTGAGCTACACAAAGGTGGTGAGCTGCTCGGAAAAATGCACCTGGCTCGAAGAAAGCAACGAACGCTCGATCTACGGCCAGATCCTTTCGCAGACGAGCCTCAGCTCAAGCCAGCAGTACAGCTACGATAAGGCTGGCCGGTTGACCTTGGTTCAGGACACCCCGAAAGGCGGGAGCTGCACAACCCGCCAGTATGTCTTCGACGCGGACTCCAATCGCACGAAAATGACGACCCGTGCGCCTGGGGTGGGTGGCGCTTGTGACACGAAATCAACTGGGACCAGCCAGGAATACAAATACGATGCTGCCGATCGGTTGATTGGGCCCGAAACCGTCAACTACGACAGCTTCGGCCGGATTACGAGCCTGCCGGCAAAATTTGCGGGCGGGAGCACCCTGACGACAACCTTCTATAGCAACAACATGGTTGCAAGCCAATCGCAGGGAGGGCTTACGAACACCTACCAGCTTGATGCCACTGGACGCCCCCGCCAGGTTGCCCAGATGGGAACCAAAACGGGAACTGAAGTCTTCCACTACGCAATGGCTTCGGACTCGACCGCCTGGACGGAACGCGGTGGGACCTGGACGCGCAGCGTCCGTGGCATCGGGGCTGGACTTGCAGCGATTCAAGAAAGCTCGGGCACAACCAGTCTCCAGCTCACTAACTTGCACGGCGATGTTGTTGCGACGGCTAGCCTGAGTCTGACCGCGAAAGAACCGACCGCGACTTTCGACTTCGATGAGTTCGGCAATCCAAAGAAAGGCAGTGCTGGCCGCTATGGTTGGCTGGGTGGCAAGTCGCGTCGCACTGAATTGCCCTCTGGGGTGATCCAGATGGGAGTGCGGAGCTACGTACCAGCGCTCGGTCGCTTCCTATCTACCGATCCGATCCCAGGGGCATCAGCGAATGCATACGACTATTCGAATGCCAATCCGATCACTGGATTCGACCTGACCGGCACTAGCCCATATGATTCAGCGTGCTTGCCTGGCTTTGCTGGCTGCAAGTGCAAGATGTGGGCAAAGTTTACGCCCGGTCGTCGTGGACGCATCGTCCTTACGACGGTCCGTAAGTGTAATGTCGCTGGGGGCATCACGTTGGGTGGCCTGGCATCGGGGTGGGGTAAGGGTAACGGCGACGGCTTCCACTCAATCCCGCCGCCCCGCCCAGTCAATTCGCGAATTGAACCTGCGTGTCGCTCCACCGACCCATGCCAGAACTACCAGAAGCATGTCCGCGAATTTTACTGTGAACCGGGAAAGGAGTATGAGTTCAGTCAAACCTGGGAATTTCAGATTAATGTAGAGGGATTGCCCGCGCACACGCTGGACGTAAAGATCGAGGAGTTTTGTCCCCAGTAGAATGAGGCAACTTGACGATCTCAGTCAACATCCGGAGGTGAGGCCCATGGTCAGATGGACTGTGCAAGGGGGCGTCGGCGCGAGCGTCTCGTCTTGCGCACCCACGCTTGCATCGCCCGGCACAGGCGGAGGCCGCGTACGTTGGCGATGGGTCGCGGGGTTCACAGCCACGGTAATTGCGCTGGTGGTCTTTGCCGACGTGACGCCTTCTGAGGCCAACAAACAGGCGGCCATTCCAGCTTACGCGGTTAAGTTGGCTGGTGGTTCCCTCAAGCAGAAAGGCCACTGGGGGGTGTGGGTGTTCGGCCGCGGAGTCCGCAATTGCTGGGGAACGAGAGTCGTCGAAAGAGCGCTATCTGATGAAACTGCCTACTGTGGATACAGCGTCCCACGGCATCCCCAACAGCTTGCCGCCCGCGGCACTTTTTCGACGGATCAGGGTCCAGAATCCATGCTGTTCTTTCTGACGCGCCGGAATGTGGCGCTACTAAAGGTGTTGATCGAGCGTCCGGGAGGTAGGGAGAAGCTTCTTCGAATTCATGCGCGGCCAATTGGTGGGGATCTGGCACACCGAGCGCATATGCAATCAGACTTTGGATATGGCGTGGCGACTTTTAGTGGAAGGCTGTCGTGCATTAGGCGGATTGGTGCGTGGACCCGATCTGGCGTGCAGGTCGGAGTATCTAAACCAGCGGGCTGTAGGCATTGATAAATTAACCGTGCATTGTTAAGGAGGTAGTCGCCGTGCTGGACGGCCAATCACTGCGTTATGAATGAAGGTACGCATGAGCAACAAAACGACAGGGCGTTATCTCGCTGTTTGGCTCGGACTGGTTGGCATAGCAATCGCTACGTGCAACCTTGTCGGCTGTTCGGGACAGGATGCTGGGTCGCCGACCAGCGGTCCTGAGGGCGTTGACGAGATAGTGTTGAGCCTGTCCCAGGGTGCATCGCGAGGAGATGTCGAGACCAGGCTTGGCGAGCCAGTCTTCGAAAATACTTACGGCAGGGAAGCTATTGTGGGCTACCCTCCATGGCAGCTCCGCTTTCAAGATGGCAAGCTACAACAGAGAGTTCGCGAAGTCCGGGGTGCAAGGACTTCCCTGCCAGAACGTATATTGGATCGTAAGGTGCTCTTGCGTGTGGTACCTGGGATGACTGTGGGAGCGGTGAAAAAAATACTCGGAGCTCCTGAAGTGTATGAACAGATCTATGAATCAGGTCGGAAGCCAGCTGTGGTCCTCCGCTACGCCTATTGGGAACTGTATTTTCGAAAGGGACGGCTGGTACGACGCACGCAAAACTGAGATCGATGCCTTTTCAAGGGCTATGTCACGTCGGTTTCTCTAAGACTGCCCTACGTCCCGAACTCGATGCTGAAGGGGCGTCGGCCTTGGCGGGGACGGGGTATCGGTCGAGGGGGTATCGCGGTTCTGAGGTGACAGGCTCCGTCTTGGTTGGAGGGCCTCTCAGCAACGACCGATGCCGCCGCGCCGCACCCACGCCGCCTCGTGGTGGGCCGTAGGTGTGCTGCCGGATTTCCGATTGCGGCGAGCCCGGTTGGGGTCACGCGGGGCATGGATACCAGCGGTGTTAAACCAACGCGGCTCGGCCGGGACGAACGACCTCCTCGCGGGCGGGAGCCTGGGTAGCCCGCGAAGCACACAGGGCGTTCTGGACGCGATGCTCGGAGCTGGCATCACCTGGGCCTGTCCCACTGGGCCGCAGCTGAACGACGCTCAGCGTGGCTGAAACGGCCTTGAGCGACCTGATTGCTCTGGGCTACGCCAAAGGCCACCCGACCTGCACCTACTCGACCATCTGAGCCGATTGATCGGCTACGCCTTCAGGGTCGAGAAGATCGACGGTCGTGCAGAGGGGTTGTGCCATCGCGGGAAGAACTGGATCAAGGTCGAAGAGGTCGGGGAGGACTTCTCGCCCAACGCCCAGATTGCGGCTGGGATCCACGGAGCTTGCCCACGCATTCGTGGTGGTCGATTGTCAAGAAGACGATTCGAAGCTGACCCGTGCGCAAGAGGAGGTCGTGGTCGAGTGCGTTGCCTACACCGTCTGCGCCTCGCTCGGTCTCGACACCTCCGGTTCATCCATCCCCTACATGACGGGCTGGAGCAAGGAGGACGAGGTCGGGCGCTATGCCGAGCTAATCGACCGGCTCGCCCGGCGTATCGAGGACGCGCTGCTCGAGGTCGAGCCTCCGCAGGATGACTGGGGCGATGGAGCAGCTGTCCCGGTACTCGCGACTGCGTAGTCCACAAGCACCTCCAGAGAGGCAGTCCGAATTCCTCACCCCAGGCTGGCACACGCCGCCCGCGCTTCAACCCCCACAAGGGGGGTTCCCCTCGCCTTCGGCTCGGTTCCGCGAGTTCGGTCGCGCGCCCTACCTGGGCTCGTCAATCGAACCACCTCTAAAAGGAGGCCCGAAGTGTCAAACGTCAACGTATTCGCCATCACCGGCAACCTGACCAAAGACCCCCAGCTGACGAGCTTTGAAAGCGGTTCCTCGGTTTGCGAGCTGCGGGTCGCGGTGAACACGCGCCGCAAAAACAGCGAGACCGGCGAGTGGGAGGACAAGCCCAACTACTTCGACGTCAAGGTCTGGAACAAACGAGGCGGCGCCTGCTCTGAGCACCTGGAGAAGGGCAGCGGGGTCGCGGTTCAGGGCCGTCTGGACTGGCGCGAGTGGGAGGCAAAAGACGGCAGCGGCAAGCGCCAGAAGGTCGAGCTCCTGGCCGGCGACGTTCAGTTCCTTGGTAGCCCGAAGGGCAGCGCGCCGCCGGAGGCTGCCGAGCCGGCCCAGGCCGGGGAGTTGGCGACGGCGGCAGCGGGTGCCGGAGACGACGACATTCCGTTCTGAGCCGACACCGAATCGAGAAGGCCCGGCGCTCTCGCACCGGGCCTTCTCGTGTACAGCAGCTGACTACCCGCGAGGCACACGAGCGGGTTAGTTGTGTGCACCTCTCTACCGTCACGGTCTCTACGGTTCCCTTCTCATGAGCTTCAGCGCTCGCAGCTTCTCACTCACTTGCTTTTCAGCCTAGCCCCGGCACCGCCCCGCGCAAGGGGCTTCGCCCCTTCCCCTCGCTTCGCTCGGTGCGCGGTTCGGATGTCCGGGGCTTTTTCGGCTGGCGCAAGTAAGTAAGAAGCCCCGAGGGGCGATCCGAAAAGGAGCGATCAAATGGCAGCAGTACAGAGTGGAGCGCAGGCGGCGAACACGCAGGAGCCGGTCCTTCGGACCTTCGCCCGAGGTTGGCTCACCAAGGCACCGCAGTTCGGACGGCTGAGAGACGGCGCCGCGGTCTGCCGTCTCCTGGTGGTCGGAGAGGCGCTTGGACCGGCGAGCAAACCGCCGAAGGTCTCTCTCTATGTGAAAGGGGCAGAGGCCGAGCGTTGCGCTGACGGGTTGCTTGTGGGGGATCTGATCGAGGGAGTCGGGATTATCGGACCTGAGCGCGAGCGCGCTGATCGGCAGGAGGTCTTGTTGGACGAGGGCGCGCGCGTGATCCTGCGCGCGCGACCGGCGACGACGGCATGAGCGCCGTCGTCGCTTACCGGCAGAGCGGTCCCTGGGACTCCCAGGGCACCGTCTATTTCTACGGCGGGAAGCTCTCCAACTTCGCCTTGACCTCTGGCTTGCAGCTGCCAGGAGGTTGGCAAGGCCACCCTCAACCTGCTCAGCGCTTCGCGGTGCCTACAGTGGAGCACTACTTCCAGGCGTGCAAGGCCCAGACGCGTGAGGAATTCCTTTGGGTTCTTTCCGCCCCAGGTCCGGTTCGCGCAAGGCGGCGCGGCGGTCCCCGAGGGGAGGGCGGCCGCAGGATCGCCCTGCGAGCTGACTGGGAGGAGATCAAGTTCTCGGTGATGCGTTTCGCCTGCGCTCGCAAGTTCGCGCTCCCCGGCTTTCGCGATGCGCTCCTTGGCACCGGCGATCGCCCTCTGGTCGAGGACAGCCCGTCAGACTTCGTCTGGGGCGGCCGGGATCTCCACGGCGGTTACACCGGCCGCAACCTGCTTGGCTTGGCCCTGATGGAGGTCCGCGCCGATCTGCGCGGCGCCTGACCGAAGTGCAGCCTAGATTCGGCCGTGTGAAAACAGCCGTGCTGCTCCTCTCCTGCCTCGTCTTGGCCCTGGTCTCCGGGTGCAGCCTCGACAGCCGCACCTCCGAGCCCACGGCCAAGACGCCTCAGCGCGCTACCGTCGCCTACGCGGTTGACGGGGACACCTTGCGCGTCCGCCTGCCCTCGCGTCGTCTTGCCTATGTCCGCCTTGTCGGCATCGACACGCCAGAGGACGTAAGGCCGGGCACTCCTGTCGAGTGCGGCTCACGATCTGCCGCCTCCTCCATGCGCGCCCTCGCGCCGGCAGGTGCGCCGATCACCCTGCGCGGGGATTCCATCGCAGCGCCGCGCGACTGCTACGGACGCATTCTCGCCCACGCCTTCATCGGCGGCAGTCAGCTCGAACTCGCTCAGCTTCGGCGAGGCTGGGCCGAGGTCTATCGCTTCGAGGGCCAGCGCTTCGACGGCCTTGCACGCTTCGAACGTGCCCAGGCCCAGGCTCGCCGCGCTGGGCGCGGCGTCTGGTCCGCCTGCGGCGGCAACTTCCACAGCGCCCGTTAGACGCTTAGCTTTTCCGGCCCTGGCGGGGCGGTGCTTTGTCGCCTGGCGGCGAGCAAAGCCACCGCCCAGAGGCATCTGCATAGCTAGCCAGCACCACCGACGACATAGCCCATCCATTCCCAGACGAGCGAGACTCAGACAGGCCACGAGAGTCACCAGCCATGCAGAGCCAGCCGGTCTAGAGCTGCCAGAGGCAGCTCTAGACCGCCCTCACAGCCACAGCCCTACAGCCCGACACACTACGAACCCGGTGGTTCCATGCCTCCACGAAGCCGCGGTGTTGACGTCTAACCCCCGGCCTAGCGTCCTCAGCGCGGCGGGCTGACCCCGCATTATCTCGTCGCCTTTGGAGGCTGACCGAGAGGGTCCTGTCGCCCGCCGCGCTTCGAGGACCGACGGCGTGACCTAATAGGAGCCTGCTCAGCCAAACCTGGTTCTGTCCGCCGCCGATCCGCACCCCAGACAACCAAAGGCAGGAGGAATCTAGGCAGTGATCACGATTGGGATCGACCCCCCACAAAGACACCCACACTGCGGCCGCAGTCAATAACGCCAGCGGCCAGCTCCTTGGCGAGCTGACTGTGCCAGGGACAGACGAAGGCCACGAGCGTCTGCGCGTCTGGGCGCACGAGATGGCCGGACAAGGCGGCGAGCTGCGCTTTGCGCTGGAGGACTGCCGCCACGTCAACGGCCGCCTCGAGCGCTCGCTGCTGGCGGCCGGGGAGCCGGTGTTGCGAGTCGGCACGCGGATGACTGCGGGCGTCAGGCGGAGCGCCCGCACGGTCGGGAAGTCGGACTCGATCGACGCGCTCGCCGTCGCCCGAGCCGCACTTCGCGAACCGAGGCTGCCTGCTGCGACGCACGGTCCCGAGCTGCGTGAGCTGAAGCTGCTGTTCGACCACCGCGAGGATCTCGTCGCCGAGCGCACGGCGATCGTCTCGCGACTGCGCTGGCATCTGCACGATCTCGACTCAGGTCTTGAGCCCTACGCCCGGAGCCTCAATCGCGAGGCGACCCGTCGCGGCCTCTCCCAACGCCTCGGCCGCTATGGGGCCGGAGTGCAGGTACGGATCTGCCGCGAGCAGCTGGTCCGCATCGGCGAGTTGACCCGCGCCGAGGAGGCGCTGCGCGCCGAGATCGCGGTCTTGGTCCGGCCGATGGCGCCCGGTCTTTTGGAGCTGTCGGGGATGGGGGATCTGATTGCCGCTCGTCTCCTGGTTGAGATCGGTGGCGCGAAGCGTTTCGCCAGCGATTCGGCGCTTGCCCGCCACGCCGGTTGCGCGCCGATCGAGGTGTCCTTCGGCAGGGTGCGCCGCCACCGCCTCTCCCGACTCGGCAACCGCAAGCTAAACGCCGCCCTTGTCTTTGCATCAATTGTTTGGGCCGATCCCGCTGAGTCGGAGTCAAACCCGAGATCAGCGACCGAAGGCGACCCAAAACGCGCTCCCGCTCATCGCGCGAAGCAGCAGCCACGGGGCGGAGGACGAGGCGCCCGGAACGCCGACCAATCCGGGCGGACCCTAAAGACAGGGTGATGGTCTACACTGTCTTTCAGTCTACGGCCCCTATTAGGAGAGAAGCCCATGCCAACACTAGAGATCAAGCTCACCGTCCCGGAGGGAACGACCGTGCGAGTCTCGGGCCTAGACGCACCAAGTGTGGCGCCATCGAGTGAGTTTGATGATCCTGTCGAGCGATACTTCAATGAGTACCTGAGCAACAACGGGCGCAAAGTGTTTGGAGCTGCGGCCCGGATCGAGGATTTCAGGGGTAGGCCGGGATTCACCCTCGAGGACTTGGCCCAAAATCTCAGTGTCGACTACGACACGATCAAGAGTTGGCACCGAACCACTGGACGGGCGGCAAAGCGCTGGCGAGGCGACACCGGCACGCAAGAGCCGATCCGCTTCGACTGGATTGACTACAAGGAAGTTGTTCCCGGCGGCGGAGAGCGGACCATTTATCGGCTCCCCGCTGAGGTTGCCGAGGTTATTCAGCGCCTCCCTATATTTCAGCCGCAGTCGCACGACTGATGTGGATCGAGCTTCGCGACGTCAGGCTAGTTTGGAAGACATTGGCTGTCGGCATGAACTCGCTCCGGGACTGAAAGCTCGATGACTCTCGACCCGATCGTGTCGCTCTCTGTCGCCGTGGCCGAGGCGCCGGGAAGCTACGCGTTCCTGCTTGGCTCCGGAGTCTCTCGCGATGCTGGCGTGCCAACCGGAAGCCAGGTCTTCTGGCAGGCAGTTGGTGAGCTGTACCGACTCGAGAAAAAGGTCACCGAGACCCCAGACCGGGATGCACTAACTATTTGGTTGACGGAGACTGAGCGCGAGCAGCTGACCTACTCCGGCCTTCTTGAGTTGATTGCCCCCGATGCCGCAACTCGCCGGGATTACTTGGCCAAGCACTTCGAGGGCCACGAGCCCGGCAAGTCTCACGAGCAGCTGGCGGTTTTGGCCGAGCAAGGTTATGCCCGTGTCTTCATCACCACCAACTTCGACCGGCTGCTGGAGCATGCGCTACAGGCGCGGGGCATTGAGCCGGTGGTGATTACCAGCGCCGCCGAGTTGCGCTCAGCTCCTAAACGCGAGCACGCACAGTGCTACGTCCTAAAGCCGCACGGCGATTACCTACAGGAGACCATTCGCAATACCCAAAGCGAGCTGGAACGACTGGAGTCAGGCATTGCCAAGGAGTTGCGCGAGATCTTCGAGCGCTTCGGGGTCATAGTCCTCGGATATTCAGGATCTGACGAGGCCGTCGCCTCACTGCTCAGCGCACGCCGATCTCGTTACGGCTTGTATTGGGTGGCACGGGGAGAGCTGACGGCGCCCGCCCACAAGATTGTCGAGGCCACCGGCGGGCGGATCATCGAGCGAGCTAATGCAGCCAACTTCCTATCCGATCTTCAACGTCGGCTTGAGGTCTTCCGCAGTCACCCGAGCGGGCACACCCCGCTTGAGGTCCACGATGAGGTCATGACCTTGGTCCGTGCCGGTGACACGATCGGCTTGGCAGAGGTGATGCGCCGGGAGCGTCGCGAGCTCGCGGACGGACTGGAGAAAGTCATCGACGAGCATCGCGAGCAACGACCGGAGGACGGCAACCTGCTCAAGGTCCACGACGCGATGTTGCCGATGTGGGAGCGTCGCCTAGCCGCCATGTTGCCGGTTATCGCATACGCACCTGAGGTATTCGAGCGCGAGGTGCGCTCACTCACTGACCTCCTTGAGAACCAGCCGATCGAAGGGGGCTTCACCGCCTGGCGGGAAATGATCGACTGGGCAACTTGGTGGTTGGGATACGCGAGCGGTGCCTTCGCGTTGACCCAGGAATCCTGGCCGGCGCTGAATGCGTTGCTCTCAGCCCGCTATACCACTTGGAGCGAACGGGAGCGCTATCTAGTCGAGCCAGTCCGCGAGAGTATCGGTCATAACCTTGGCGCCGTGGTTATGCGCCGCTTCAGCGAGAGCAGATGGATCATGCCGCGCTGGGAGCATCTGATCTGGTCGCTTCACGAGGCATCGGTGTTTCAGGAGCGCTGGCCGGAGTTCCTGCGAGGTAAGTCACCACCGCGCGAAGCCCTCAGCGACTTCGACTTCCTTGTCACCCTTCGTCGCGGCATGGAAGGCGAGCAGCCGTTGACGCACTGGACCTTGGGTGACAATGAAGCCGTGCGTCCGGCTCGTCGCATGAAAAGCGACCCCAAATTCAGGAGCGCTGTTGCTGAGTTGCTCGGTGTGGAATCGGAGAAGCTGATCGATACAGCCAAGGCCGCTCTGGCAAACCTCCAACGAGCCCCCCAAGCCTTTGGCGGTGAGGAGACTATCTGGACCGTACTGGCCGACGAATCCTAGGCAAACGCATGGCGACCACCGCCTTTCGCGCGAAGCGGAAGTGCTCCCTGCGTAAGCAATTCCAGCTCGGACTGTGAATCAGCCGAGATAGGCAGTGAGCCCCTCCCGCATCCAGTCTGGGATCGCCGTCTTGGCACCCGGCTCGCGCCCAAGCTGCCCCCTCAGCTCGACCAGGACGTGGCGAAGAGTGCCTTCGACCAGCAGCTCTGCGTCGCGCAGGACCCGATAGCTGGTGGTGATGCTCGTTCTGCCGAGGCGGGTGACCGCTACCTCGAGCTTCAGCTCCTCGTCGAAGTGCGCCGGCTGACGGTAACGGAGCCCTGCCTCGGCGACCACGAAGTCGACGCCCCGGTCGACGATCGCCTGGTAGCCACCCAACGCCGCCCGAAACAGCTCGGTGATGGCGATGTCGAAGTAGGCGAGAAAGTGGGCGTTGAACACCACTCCCTGCGGGTCGCACTCCCCGTAGCGGACGCGCAGCTTGCAGGTGAGGGAAGCCGCCATACCTGTGCTGGCCACATCTTGCCCTGCCACGGAATCACCTCGCTCGATCGGACTTTGGGGGGCTCAGACGAAGTTCGCACCTTACCAGTTCAATACGTTTACTGGTAATCTAAGCCAATGCCCGTGTCGCGGACGCCCGAGACGGTCCACCTATGGGGAGAGACCCTCTGCCTGAATTTCGCCAACAGCGTCGACTGGTCGCCCGAAGACGAGCACGTCGATCCCGAGCAGACCGACGTGCTGCGCGCCGAGGACATGTTTGGTCGCTGGGGCCGGCGCTGCGATCTGCTCGGCGAGGACGCTAAGCGCGCGAGCGCGGCTGAGCTGAGCCGTGCTCGCTCGCTGCGCGACGCTGTTTATCGCCTCTTCTCCTCGATCAGCCGAGGCCGGCCCCCCGCGAGCAGGGACCTCGACCTCCTGGTGAGCAACTACGCCGAAGCGGTGAGCCATGCCTCCCTGCGGGCCGGCGAAGATCTCTACAAGCTCGACTGGCCGGGGGAGGACCCCCGGAGGATCCGCTTCGCGGTCGCCACCGACGCGATCGCACTGCTTCGGGACCCCAGCCGTCTAGGGCGCGTTGGCCGCTGCCCAGGCCGCGGCTGCGGATGGCTGTTTCTCAACCTCAGCGGACGCCGCCGCTGGTGCTCGATGTCCACCTGCGGCAGCCGCGAGAAGATGCGGCGGCTGCACCAGCGCCGCAAAAGACACTCCGGCTGAGCGGCTTTGACGCGGATGGTTCGACGAGGCCGGCGCGTTTACCGGTTGGTTCAAGAGACCGCATCTCGCGCTAAGCGAGAGCCCGTACGTAGGCAGCGAGGCTCGAGGGTCGGCGGCGTCGGCTGTCCCCGACGTGTCACCTCTCGGCGGGCCGCCTCGCGAGCTTTTCTTATTCTCTTGAGATCCCTCGCGTGTGGCCGCCCAGAGGTTTCCGAAAAGTCGATCCTGTTGCAAAGCCGGTGCGCGAGGATTGAGTTCTCGACGGTTCTTTGCCCCCCGTCTCGCTTTGGGGTTGGGAAATGCTCGTGGGTCGGATTCCAGTCGCTGTATTTGGTGAGCGATTCGAAGTGCGAGGCACCACCAAGCTCTTCGGGACAGCGGCACTTGGGCATCCCGCACCTCACCTCTGTGATGTAGCCACGCTCCGCAGCCGTGATGAGGATGCCCTTGACGCCCAGCTCTCTGAGTCTCTTGGCCACTTCCGCGCCTCGCGCCGGATCCAGCGGTGGTCTTGTCACACGGAAAGGCTATCCCGAATCCGGCCACCTCACCAGGGACACCTGCGTCGCGAATCTGGCCCGCTGAGACCTTCCCCTTTCGCGTGGAAGCAGCAGCGGCCTTGCCCTCGTCCCTCCCCCGAGACAACTTTGACGGGTTGCCTTTGCATCAATTGTTTGGCCCCATTCTCGTCCGGGACCCTTAGTCCCCGATCTCGCAAGGCAAGGTCTGAAAGAACCTTCATTGACCTCCGCCGGCCTTACCTGACCTGCCGCAAGACTGCGGGCTGGTGAGCGACGACAATCCCCGTCTGGAGCGTCAGATTGGGCCCACGGTCGAATTGCCGCTCGCTCCCTTGACCCCCCCCGACGCACGTAGTCATCGGTGTGGTGCCTGCACGTCAATGGGCGAACTAAGGTTTGCTCATCCCAGTTTTGAGGAAATCCGATTCGTCCTATCTCCCAGTCGGCCTTGGAGCGCGCCCCCCACGGGTTGCACTGCTTGTTGCTCCCGGCGTTCGCGGCTTGGCGGCTTGGCCGAAGGTCTTCGAGGCTGCGCTAGCGGCTCAATCCCGATTCTGGGGCGGCAGCGGCAATCTGATCTTTCCCCAGACCCCCGACTTCCACACCAATCCTCTGTTCTGGAGGCTGGCAGATCTGTTCGACGCCGACGCCTTTATCCAGTACGCACCGACGTACGGCGAGGTTGCGGAAATCGCTCCAAACACCCATCGGAAGCTGATGGCGGGATGGAGAGCGGAGCTGAGCAAGAGATCCAGCACCGATCAAGCCGACCACCACCTTGACGAAATGCAGAGCGAAGTAGCCGCCGAACCTCGTGAACTCACCGCAAGACAGCTGGACCTCATACGTCTACGACTGGCACCGCTTCATCGGGACCTCGGAAGTGGATGGCACCTGTCCTCATTTAACTCATCTGATGCTGCTGCATGGCCCTTGTCGGAAATCACCGATCTCAATGGCCTTCCCGACACAGTGCAGATCCCTCACGCCCCCGTAGGCGCTGCGCGGAAACTTCTGTTGACCGCGACTGCCGGGCGAGTCCCGCGGGCGCTGGCCGGGCAGCTCAGCGCGAGAGGACTTTCAATAGAGACCAGCGAGCCACAAAACCGCTATGAGTGGGCACAAGTTGTCAGGGGCCACGATCGCCAGAGGGGTAAAGCAGTCTTACCTTGGGAACTCAGCGACTTCGGGCTCGCGCGTTATCTCAGGGGGCACTTTTCTGACATTCCCGCTGCGCTAGTGGTCGGAGACAGCTCCTGGGACTTTGCCCTTTTCTACGCCCTACATCGGCTAACTGGACTTGCTTGGTGGCTTCCGTCCTGGCTCGCGAAAGATTCGGTATACCTCCAGAATCTCGAACAGGCCATGTTGCTTGGCCCCCGGCGAGAGGGCCGAAGGTTGGTCGTTGTCAGTGCCTCCTCTCCGGACACTCGGGAAAAGTACGCAGGTCAGGGAGTTGGCCTGGGCGCGCAACGCGTCCAGCTCACCGCAGCAGACTGGTCAGAAGTGCTCCCGGAGGAGCCGCTGCGCTTCTACGAGCGAGACAACCAAGGCCGAACCGAGATGGCCGCATTGGTGGATGGGGCGACTCTGGAACTCGACACCCCTTTGCCGAAACGCGTCCAAACCAAAGTTCCAACTGCTATGCGCTGGCTGACCAGCGCCCAGGGACACGATTGGGCCCCGGTTAGACACCCGTCGCTAGGCACGCGAATACTCACCGGAGGGTTTTCCAGCACAGATCTTGTGAGGCCAACCCGGGACGGCGCGGCTTACTATGCCCTTGGCGCCATCACGTTGGGTGGTGAAAGCCTTGAGAGCTCAGTCATTCGCCCGTTGCTCCGGCCGCTGTCTCTTCTGGATCAAGCACAAGCGATTTTGCCGGATGGCTGGTCCTGCGAGCCATCAGATAAGGGCGTCTGGGCCACAGAGGCGACCAAGCTCTTCGGCGGCCTCGAAGGCTTGTGCAAAGCACTTCGCGACCCACACATCCGAGCAGTGACCGACGTCTACTTGCTGGATAACGAAAAGGGTCGGCTGCTGAGCTTCGACAGGCGGCGCTACTTGTCTTGGAGCGACCTTGAAGAAGTGGTTGGCTCATCAGCGGCAAGGGAGGTTCTAGATGGCCTCTTGGACATCGGAGTGCTGAGGAGAGGCTTGGTCTTGAAGTGTGCAAGGTGTCGACTTGCTGCCTGGCACAGCATTGCCTCCGTTTCGGAGAGATTCACCTGCGACCGTTGTCAGCTTGAGCAGAGCACCGACAGGTTTAGCTGGCTAGGCTCAGATGAGCCACGATGGAGCTACCGCCTGGCAGAGGTTCTGTACCAGCTTCTCGACAAAGATGGGGAGCTACCACTTCTGGCGGTCTGGGACCACTTGGCATCGTCACAAAGACCAGTTGCTCAGGCAAATGAGCTTCTCATTACTGATCCCAAAGGGAACCAGCGAGAGATCGACATCTTTGCCTCTGATGGTTACCGGCTCTGGATAGGCGAGGCGACTAAGAGCGCCAAGTTTAAGGCGGGCCGCCTGACGTTTCTGAGGCACCTCGCTAATGCGACCAGCGCTTGGGGGGTCCTGATCGCCACCTCTCAGGAGAAGTGGTCGCCTGCGACGGTCGAAGAAGCGACTTCGCTTTTTCGGAGCAACTGGCCACATCTAGTTATGAGAGCTCAGGTCGAGGTTGCCCCAGCCAAGACAGACCCCTAAAGGCGCTTCTAGGTCGAATGGAAGCCAGTTCCGTGGTTTCCGCCTCGCGCCAGAGATCGGCTCAGTACCGCGAACCAGCTAGCTGATTGTGAGACCGAGATCAGGTATTAGTCCGGGTTGTCTTTTGCATCAATTGTTTGGGCCGATCCCGCTGAGTCGGAGTCAGACCTGAGATCAGCGACCGAAGGCGACCCAAAACGCGCTCCCGCTCATCGCGCAATGCAGAGCACCAAGGGCAATTGAGGGAAGCACAGCGAAAACCTCGAGCCAAGCCCTCAACCAGGCAGCGCACTCCCAAGCCTTGGCGGAAGATGCAGCGACGGTCGGGCGCTGGGGAGACAGCATTGGGGGTCTAAATTCACGGAGAATTGCGAGATCTTGGACTTCGACGTCTTCCTCAGCTACACGAACGCCGACAAGAGGGCTGTGGCATCGCTACGCAACGCTCTGGTGGCGCACAATCTCCGGGTATGGCTCGATGAAGATCGGATCGAGCCTTTCACTTCGATCAGCCATAGCGTCGAACAAGGCCTTGCCAAGAGCGCCGCCCTGGTCGCCTACTATTCGCGGAACTACCCGAAGAGCCGCGCATGCCAGTGGGAGCTAACCGCCGCCTTCTTGGCGGCACAACGTATCGACGGTAATCCGCGAGTCCGTGTGCTTGTGGTCAATCCGGAGCCCGGTGTTGACCATCTCCAGCCGCTTGAGCTGCGTGACGCTTTGTTCATAAGGGCACCCGGAGACGAGGCCGAACTCCAGGTCCTAGCCAAGGCGATCAAGGCGCACATCCGTGATCTGAGCGGCGCGCTTGGCGATGATCGCATCGCTGCGGCCCCGCCTTGGCATGGACGGCAGCCGGTCGGAGCAGCCCGCTTTGTGGGCCGTATCAACGATATGTGGGCCCTGCACTCCGCCCTTTCGGCGGTCGACGCCGCGATGCTTACAGGCGCTCGAGGCAAATCAGTCGTCAAGCTCGCCGGATTGGGTGGCATCGGCAAGTCACTACTGGCGCAGGAGTATGCGATGCGCTTTGCCGCCGCGTATCCGGGTGGGGTGTTCTGGCTTCGTGCCCACGGGCACGACGACATCGGTGAAAGGATGACCAGTGTCGAACTTGACGCGAGGCTCAGAACCCAGCTTCGCACCTTCGGTGAAGAGCTTGGCATCGATGTCACGGGCCTGACGCCGGAGAGCATTCGAGCGGAACTTGTACGCGCGCTCGACGGGCAGGGCGACCTGTTCTTGTGGATTGTTGACGATCTACCGGGCGGTTTGGATCTCGACACGCTGGAAGCCTGGCTGGCGCCAGGTCGGAACGGGCGGACGCTGATCACGACACGTAGTCGGGACTATGCGAGCCTTGGTGAGCAATTGGATCTCGGCATGATCGCCCCCGAGGCCGGGCTTGAACTTCTGCGCCTACACCAGGATCCGATCGGCTCCGGCGAGCGAACTGCCGCTCAGGAACTGGCAGAAGATCTCGGATGCCACGCGTTGGCAGTTGACGTGGCCGGGGCTGCTGTACGGGCTCAGGAAATCCCCTCCTACGCCCGCTACCGCGAGGCGATCGCCGATCCCACCGAAGACGAGCTCGAACTTGCGGCGGGTCTCGCAGGCCTCTTGCCGACTGGCCATGAGGCAAGCATCGCCAGCACCTTCCTGCGTAGCATCCACCAGCTCGGTGAGGTTGGAGTGGATGTCTTGCGATTCGCATCGCGTCTCGCCACAGACCCAATCGTTGAGGATTTCGTGGCCGCCGTTTTTTTGGTCGCCGATCAACTTGACGAGGCGGAGGCGCGCCGACGAGCATTCGTGGGGCTGCAAGAGGCGGAAGTTCACTCGCTATCAGAACGCGTCGGAGATTCCGAATTTCAAGTGCATCCGATCGTCTCGCGCACGGTGCGCTTTCTCGAGGCCTCCTCCTCTCGAAGTGGCGCGCTCGCAGACAGCGCCATCTCCCTGCTCGCCAAAGCATTGGCGACGACAAATGTCAGCAAGGAGGTCATGGACGCCCCGACTCTGTCTCATGCGCGTCACTTGGCAGCTCCACTAGTCGACCAGGTGCAGCAGCGCTTGTTCAATGAGATATCGCTGCAGCAGATTCTCCATGGCGACTTTGAGGATGGACTGCGACTTGCACGTGATACCTATGAGGCCACTGCCGGCACCGTCGGACCAGCCCATCCCAACGCCCTGGCGTCCGCTCAGAACATCGGACATGCGCTGATCGCCGCCGGACATGCAGACGAGGCCGCCGAGCAATTGGCCGACACGGTCAAGGCAGCCCGACGCGAGCTCGGCCCGGATCATCCGCTGACGCTGATGGGTATGAGCAATCTTGGAATTGCATACCGCCTACAAGGAAACCTGGCTGGCGCTGTTGATCTGCACGAAGCCGTCCTAGAGGCACGTAGGCGGCTACTGGGCGAGGACCACGCCGCCACGCTGGAGACGATGAACAATCTCGCAATGGCCCTGCTCGCGCAGGGCAACCTTTCAGCAGCATACGAGCTTCAAGAGAGCATCCTCGAGGGAACGAAGGCACGACTCGGATTTATGCACCGCGAAGCATTGAGAGCCGCGGCCAATCTGGCCGAGATAAAGCGCCTAAGCGGTCGACTGGAATCGGCCCAAGTCTTTAACGAGACGACACTCCTAATGCAATTCGAGATCCTTGGTGCCGAACACCCGGACACGCTGATCACAATGAACAATCTCGCCAACACCGTCGCAGACCGAGGGGATCTGGCATCTGCAATCGAGCTACATCGAGGGGCCCTTGAGATCCGCATTCGAAAACTGGGAACGCTCCACCCGCATACCCTGAACTCGATGAACAATCTCGCCCTAACGCTTGAGCGCCACGGCGAGAGACCAGAGGCCATTGAACTCATGGAACAAGCCCTGGAGGGCCGTACCACGGTCTTTGGGCCCGAGCATCCCGACACTCTCCGGTCACGCACAGACCTCACCGACATGCTCAAAGAGCACTGATGAAACCCTCTCGCCTTAAGCCCGTTTGGGGGTTCAGGGCACTCCTGGGAACTCAAGTCCGCCGGGCTCTCGCTTTCGCGTGGCTACGAGCACATCGGCCGACAGCCGTAGACGCCCGTCCCGGACGAGGTGCACCCAGCGACCTCGCCGCGCCGGGGACCCGTCCCGCAGTTCTGACCATGCGACGCCGGAACCACACGACTCTCATCAGATTCTAGTTGGTCAACCATCCCTTGACCGCCTCCGTATCGATTCTTGGCTTTGGCAAGAAGTTGATCTTGACGATGTAGGCGTGGGGCAACGAATCGCGGATACGATCCGCGTCCTCTTGCCAGTGGGCACTAACGGCTAGCGGTACTGTCACGCTCTCCAAGCGTGCGACAAGATGATCGTCTCCCAGGCCGTGACCGAGCACAAAGACGTGCGTAGCATCATCCAGCGCGCGGTCCAGCTCAGTCCATATCCCGGCAACTATCGAGTCCTCGATAACCTTGTTCTTACTCGGGTAGAGCACCGCGGGACGCCCGATCTCGGGGTGAGTCGAGTTCGTCGCTGGAACCTCTACGATGCTTCCTGCGGCCCTGTACCAACCGACCGCGCCGTGTAGATGCAGAATCGCCGGCTGATCCGCATATATTCCGAGGCCCGTGGGTGAAAAGCTAGGTACACCGATGCCGTCGTGATAAAAGCCGGTTCGGGCGCGGTACTTCATTTCCCGCAGCGCTAGCTCAAGCGACCGATCGTAGTTAGTCGTCGCACAAATAAACTCTTCTGGCCGTCCCTTGTGGATTTGTCTGAGCAGGTAGTTGTATGCCTTCGCGGACCCCTGAGCGTCGAAGCGCGAGTGGCCAAACTGCTCGATCAAAGTCTCGTCAAGCGCCGCCTCGAGCGCCTCTCCTCGTTTCTCTGCAATTTGTATCGAGCGTCTAAAGAACGCAACCTTCCTCTCGTCGTACTTGTCGTGCTGGCTCAGCATGGGAGCGAATCGCATATTGAGTCCCTTGAGCTGAAGCCACCGCGTGAGCTCGCCCAGCAGCTCCTCAAACTGCTGTCCAGTTGTCACTGAGTCCAAGCCGATGATCCTTGAGAGTTCCGGGCCAAACCGTTGCTTGAGTGCGGCGGCCCACCCATCCATCAAGGCGACGGGGTCGGTGCCCCCGGCGTTGAGATTCCGGCTGGCGCCGGCACCGGTGATGAGGAGGAGCTTCATTTCGATGCCAGTCTAGGGCGAGCACCTCGCTGCGGTTCCGCGTGACGCGCCACGAGGATGAGCTCGAGGCAGACTCTCTCGCGCAACCCAGAAGCCACAGGGCCGTGTTATGTCCACGTCGGAACCACTGCGCAAGGATGGTCCCGAAACGGCCTACTCATACGTGGAGAGGGAAGCCAAACCGCCCCGTTCACAACGATGTGCGAGCGTCTACTGATCGGCGTGCTTGGGACGAGGAGGAGCAGTCTTCGCGGGTTGACAGTTCACTCCACAACCGCGTGGAAGCAGCATTTGCAGATTCTCTCCAATCCCCTCCAGCGACGTGACGGGCTTATCCTTTAAGCAACAATGTGCTTTGAGTCAAGCTTGGATCTGACACCGTAGCGACACTTCTTCGCCTTAGCGGCGATCCGCTGGAAGACGGCATGATCTCGTCGGCTAAGTCAATTTCGAGCGGAATCTCTGCAAGGGTTAGGATTCTTTGGAGGCGGGTCCACGTCTTCGACGTCGACTCCCAAAGCACTATCGCTATTCGGACAACGCCCTGGGGAAGATGGCGGAGGCACTGAAGACAGTCGACATGGACAAAGTCTGGGCGACAAACCGCGCCGCGCGGGACCGTCGTCGACGTCGAAGCAACGAGACGGGTCGTCGCGTTAGCGAAGTGACGATTGGTGCGCAATGGACTTCACCGCTTGGGCACACGGTCTCCGTCAAGCTGGCTTGGCTCAAGACCGGAAGGGGGTATTGCGAGATGAGCCTTAGCCCCTACCGTCGACCGAGTCCTCTAACCAAGACCGGTTGTTCGGCAGCAATTGCAAAGACGTTGTTATGCAGCGGAACCCTCACGTGGCGCTCGTGGGAATGCCGTCCTATAGTCGCCAAGACATATCGAACATCATCGGGCATAACGCCGAGCGCTAGAAACTGATGCAAGTACGGTTGTTCTTTAGACGGCGGCTTGAAGGTTCCTAGGACAACACCTCGCGAGCGCGCTTGCCGCTTCCTCAGGCAGGAAATGGAACCGAAGTTGGCTTGAACTAGGCACATCTTTTCGCCAGTAAGGAAGATCCAGACCAAGCCTCCACGGGTTCTCACAAGCTGAGTGTTTACCGGCTTAGCCTTTTCCGATGCTTTCAGCAATCGGGCGATGTGGTGCGTGAGGGGAGGCGAAAGGTGCTCTGAACTGGTCCGCAGCACTTTGAACGCAGTCGCGATGTTTTCCTCACCTTCTTGGTTCGAAGATAGACGCGAAGCGCCGCAACCAGCAAGAAGAAGGCAGACGCAACAGGTAGAGGCAAGCCTCAGAAGAGAATCCATAAGTTAGCTGAAGGGGATCTGCACACCGGTACGAATGAACGTAGGGCCGCTGAGCGCGGCCCTACGTTTTAAACGCTTTAAGGTTGCAAGGCAACTCCATGGACCACGGATGAACCAGGAGCATTGACGTTAATCCCCGGTTCCCAGGGGTTGGATGTAGGCGCAGTAGCGCTATAGACGCCAACGCCAGGGCCGGATGAACAGGCATTACCGTTGCTCCCCCAGCCTCCGAAGCGCCACCATACGCAAACAGAGCGGGAATCTCCCCACCCGTAGGTTTGGTAGAGGGTCCGTGATGCACCTGCGCAGGCCCCGTAATTGCTGAGCGTTTGATTGTTGCAATACGGACTTGTGCTGGCGCTAGCCGCCGGGGCTGCGCGGGAGGACGTGCCTGTGCGCGCCGTTTCCCTGAACGCATCGGCACTTTAGAGCAAAGATTTAGATTTATTGATTAATTTTAGATTTTATAGCAACAGAGCAGCTTTGCGCCCCTTTCATGTCTTGAGCGTGCTGCCGCTCTCGCGTGGAAGCAGCAGCGACCTTGCCCTCGTCCCTCCCCCGAGACAACTTTGACGGGTTCACCAAGTAGTCCTCACCCAGGCGCGCGTCCACCCGCCAGCACGTGCCTACCTCGCGAAGAAGCGGGCCGAGGGCAAGTCAAACAAGGAGGCGTTTCGCTGCCTCAAACGCCACTTGGTGAGGGTCGTCTTCAGGACACTGCAGGAGCCTCCGGCTCAGGTCAGTGCCTGCACCGCATAGCGCAGGCCCAAGGCCAGCGCGAGTAGCCCGAGGCCACGGCGAAGGAGTTGCTCGGGGAGTCGGGATTGAAGGCGGGCACCCAGATAGGCGCCCGCCATCCCACCGACGCCCATGCCGACGCCGAGCGCCCATTCGGGGGCGATATCGCCGCTGGTGCCCAGGCTCAGGAGGGCATAGGTTGCGACACCCGCAAAGGAGGTGAGGAAGGTGGCCGCCAGTGCTGCCGGGGCGACCTCGACGACGGTGAAGCCCAAGCTGACCAGGATCGGCCCGAGGATCGAGCCACCGCCGATGCCGTAGATGCCGCCGATTGTTCCCACTGCTAGTGCGAGGAGCACGATCAGGCGCCGTTGGCCAGGGTTGGGCGAGGCGGCGGGCGCGGCTGGCGGTTGGGCGAAGGCAAGCCAGGCGCCGAGCGGCACCAGGACGGCGGCGACGACCAATAGGAAAGCGCTGCCCTCGTCCAGCACGAAGACGCGGATCACGGCCCCGGCGACGACACCGGGCAGCATGCCGAGGATCAAAAGGCGCGTCAGTGGCCCGCCAAGGCGTCGCTCACGGTGGAAGCGAAGGAGCGCGCCGGGAATCGCGATCAGGTTGAACAGCAGGTTCGTCGGCGTCACCGCCGGGCTGGGGGTATGGACAACGCTGATTTGAAACGGCACCAAGAAGACCGCGCCTGACACTCCTACTGGCGTCGTCAGGATCGCCAGGCAGAAAGCCACTGCCGCTCCAAGGGCCGCGTCACCGAGCATCGCGGCAGCCTAGCTACGGTGCCGAGTCAGCCTCTGTTTCTCCCCCTCTTTTTTTCTGGGGAAGATCCCCGTAACCCCGTTGATTCTCAGATGTGTTCCTTGGCAAACGCCATCTGGTGTGGGTCGTCTTCCGGGCGCTGCAGGAGCCTGCCTGCTTGAGGGACAATTGCGCGGTGGGCGCCTCGATACCCAGCCCGGCCGCCAGTGGCTTTCACCTCGGACCCTTCGACGTCCACGTCTACGGCCTCCTCTACGTGGTCGGGCTGGTGCTGGCCGTCCTCATCACAATCCGCCGCTGGGAGGCCCTCGGCGGATCGCGCGAGCTGGTCTACGACGTTGCCCTATGGGCCTTTCCGGCCGGAGTCATCGGCGGTCGTCTCTACTTCATCGCCACAAGCTGGAGCGAAGTCCCACCGCACTGGTGGGGCCCCTTCGCCGTCTGGGAAGGTGGCATGGGCATCTGGGGCGGGATCGCGCTCGGCTCGGCGGTCGGTCTCTGGCGGCTGCGTCGCGCCGGCGTCGCGCCCGGCCCGTTCATGGACGCCGCCGCCCCGGCCCTCCTCGTCGGCCAGGCAGTGGGCCGGATCGGCAACTACTTCAACCAAGAGCTTTTCGGCGGTCCCAGCGGCCTGCCCTGGGCGATTCAGATCGACCCGGCGCACCGCCCGCTCGGGTATGAGAGCTTCGCCACCTTCCACCCGACCTTCCTCTACGAGCTGATCTGGAACCTCGCGCTCGCCGCCTTCCTCGTCTGGCTCGGCCACCACCGACGGATCAGGCCACCGGGCCTCTTCGCCCTCTACGTCGCCGGCTACTCGGCCTTTCGCATCTTCGAGGAGTCGCTGCGCGTCGATCCCGCCCACCACATCCTCGGCCTGCGGCTCAACTTCTACGTCGCTTGCGCACTGATGATCGCCGGGCTGCTCTGGTTCCTCGCGAGCCAAAGGCGCGATCGCTCCAAGGCGAGCCACAGGGCCGCCGGGGAGCTGCCTTGCTGGCGATCGGCTGGGCCGTGCTCGCCGTGGTCGGCTGCGGGCAGGGCACGGAAACGACCGCCACCCCGGCGCATGGCCCTCCTCGTGCGCATCTTGGCGCGGACTTCGCAGCTCGGTAAGCGACCGCGCTGTGAGTTGCCCGTGCTCTGCACTTAGCCTGGGCCGCCTGGGCCTGGGCTGTCGCGGTTCTTTTTTTGAGGGCGATACCCCAACCGCCCCGTCGTCTCTCAGAGGCGTTCCTTGACATTGGAGCGACCCTCCGGATTCGTGGATCAAGACAGGCCGCTCCTGGCACCAGTGGGGCGATGGTCGGAGTCACGAAGATCGGAAGGGCCAACGCCAACTACTGGATCGAAGCGGTCGCCGAAGGCGGCGACGACTACTACACGAAGCCTGGCGAGGCGCCTGGGCAGTGGATGGGCGACCTGGCCGCCGATCTCGGCCTCGAGGGCGAGATCGACCGGGCCGAATACACGGCGCTTTTGGCCGGCAAGCACCCGAAGACGGGCAAGGCCCTGATCAACCGGCCCGACGCCCGCACCTTTGTCGATGCCGACGGCAAGACGCGGCGCCTCGATCCAATCCTGGGCTACGACATCCGCTTTTCGGCGCCGAAGTCGGTCAGCTTGCTTTGGGCGATCGGTTCCGAGGACGTCCAGGCCGCGGTTCTCCGCGCTCAGGATTACGCCGTCCGCGAGGCGCTGGGCTACCTCGAACGCCACGCTTGTTACGTCCAGCGTGGCAAAGGCGGCAAGCGCCTGGAGCCCGGCGAAGGCTTTATCTCAATGGGCTTCCTCCACCGCTCCTCACGCTCGGGAGACATGGCCCTGCACGTCCACGTGGTGACGGCCAACATGACGCGGGCCCTCTCGGATGGCCGCTGGCTCAGCCTCGCCAATCCAAAGCGCCAATCGCCGCTTCTGCGCGAGGCAAAGCCCACCGGCTTCGTCTTCCAAGCTGCTCTGCGGGCTGGGCTTACCCGGGAGCTTGGCGTGGCCTGGGAAGAGGTCGTAAACGGCTATGCCGACCTCGCCGGATCTGACCGTGCGCTGATCGACTTCTTCAGCAAACGGCGCGGAGAGATAGTCGCGGAGATGGCCGAGCGCGGGACGAGCTCGGCCGCTGCAGCCGAAGTCGCCGCCTACCGGACCCGCGATGCCAAGGACTACGGGGTAGACCCCGACAACCAGCGAGCCGACTGGCGTGCTGGCGCTGCGGAGTTCGGCTACACGGAGCACTCGATTGACGAGCGGTTGAGCCTGACGAGGCCGCGCGAGCCTCGCCCGATCGGCACCGACGAGATCGACGGCGCCCTCGCCGACCTGGAGGCCACCCATTCGCATTTCGACCGGCGCGACCTCGTTTGCGCCTTGGCAAATCGGATGGGCGAAGGAGCCGACGCGCGCCGGCTCGAGGCGGCCGTGAAGTCCCTGCTGGAGAGCAGTCGTGTCAGGGAAATCCACCACGGCGACGAGCCCCTCGCGGCCGACTACTTCACCACCCCTCGGATCTGGGCGATGGAGCAGCGAGTGCTGAAAAGCGCGAGGGAGGGAATCAGCGCCGGGGTGTCCGTTGCCGATGAGTCGGTGCTAGTCGCCGTTCTCGCCCGCCACCACTACCTGAGCGACGAGCAGGCGCAGATGGTGCGTCGGCTGACCACCGGCGGCGAGCGCGTCGTCGCCGTTGCCGCGGTGCCGGGAGCGGGAAAGACGACCGCCCTGGAAGCCGCTCGCGAGGCATGGGCCGAGAGCGGCATCTACGGCCTGGGGATCGCCTCGGCCAGAAGTGCATCGGGCGAGCTGAAGGACCAGGCCGGGATTCCGTCGATGTCGGTGACCGCCTTCCTCATTCGCTGCGAGGAGGCTGCTGCCGCTGGCCAGTCACCGCTTCCGCACGGAGCCGTCCTCGTCATGGACGAGGCATCGACCACGGCAAGTCCGGAGTTCGCCGCCGTGCTGGCGGTGGTTGAGAGCGTTGAGGGAAAGCTCGTGCCGATCGGCGATCCGCGCCAGATAGGCGCGGTTGGACCCGGCGGGGTCTACGGCCATCTGACCAACGAGCTCGACACGATCGTCCTCACCGAAATTCGTCGCCAGCGCGAGCCCGTCGACCGCGAGATCGTCGAACTCGCACACCAAGGCCGCGGCTCGGATGCCCTCGATCTCTTCCGCCGGGAGGAGCGCCTGGTGATCGGGGACACGCTCGATGAGGTCAAGGACGCGATGACGCTGGACTGGTACGAGCGATTCAGCGCCGGCGAGGACGCCGTGATGATCGCGAGGCGTGTTCGTGACGTCGCGGACCTGAATGACGCGGCGCGGGAACTTCTCGTCGCCGAGGGTCATCTCGGGCCAAACCAAGTAACCGTGGCCGGTCATCAGTTCGCGGTCGGGGACCGGGTGATGACCCGGATCAACAATTCCGAGGTCTCCAACCGGGAGCGCTGGGAGGTCACCGGGGTCGACGCCGCTCAGCAGCACCTGATGCTGCGGCGAATCGGCGGCGACGAGCGCACGGTGATCGTCACGCCGACCTACCTCGACCGCCGCACCGAAAGCGGCGAGCCCGCGATTCAACACGCCTACGCCATGACCACCTACGCAACGCAGTCGAAGACCTTCGACTCGGCTTGCTCGCTCTTGGACTCGGGCATCTCCAGGGAGGACTTCACTGTCGCGGTGTCGCGCGCCCGCGGGGAGACGGTCGCCTACGGTGTTGCCGCGACCGACTTGCTCGACCCGGACCTTGGGCCGGCCACGCGCGAGATTTCCGACCACCTGCACGACCTGCGAGGCGGGGCGGAGCGAGTCGCGAGCGAGTTCTCCGCGGCCGAGGTCTCGGAGCGAAAGCGGATCGAGGCTCTAGGAGAGTCCGAGCTTGCGGTACGGCGCGAGCAGCTGGTCAAGCGCCTGGGAGCCCAAACGAAAAGATCACCCGCCCGCGAGCAGCTCGAGGCACTCGATCGCCGCATAGCCGACGACCGCGCTCGCCTCGAAAAGCTAGCGAGCGAGCGGGAAGCTCTTTCCGAGAGGCACAGAGATCCGGGGGAGCTTGCGCGAATCGAGAGCGTCGAGCAGATGACGGTAGTCCAACTTCAGCGGCTCGAGGCCGAGCGCGAACCGCTGGCTGGGCAGGTCCGCGCAGAGATGAATCGCCCTGCTGGCCTGTCGGGTGCAGAGCGTGTCGAACTGGCGTTGATCGACGACCAGCTTCTAAGCCACCGTCGCCAGCACATCGCGGGTGAGCGATTCCAGCCCTCCGAGATGATCCTCAGCGCGTTGGGACCTCGGCCGGAGGACCCGGGAGATGCGGCGCTCTGGAACAAAGGCGTGGAGGTGATCTACGCCTACCGGCAGCGCCATCGCGTGACCTCGTTGGGCGACGATCCGCTTGGGAGAAAGCCGCAGTCGGGTAGAGATTCGCCTCGTTTGGGCGAATGGCAAGAGGCTCAGATGCACCTCCGCCGCGTACAGCACGGCCTCAAAATCGAGCGCCCCACGAGCATCGAGATAGACGCCCCAAGCATCGTTCTCTGATGCCGAAGTGGTGGGCCAGTGCGGCTTAGACTGGTGCTGCAACGCGACGGGAACGGGAATCTCGTCCTGCAATCGATCCTCCTGTGGCTCGCCGGCAATTGGCATTGCCTCCTGGCTGCTGCGCCACAAGGGCCGTTGGCTCGTGTCCTTCTTTTTTGGGCTCCGACCTTGGCTCATCCAATCCGCGATCGAGTCGTACCGACGAAGTACACAAAGATGGGGTCCGGAGTAGGCTGCGCGCGCCGATGTCTTGGGGAGAAATGAGTTCAGTGGGGCGACTCGTCGGAGCAGCCGGAGCACTGGCATTGACTATCGCCGCCCTGGCGATGACGGCGCGTTCCGCTGTCGCCGCGACGCCGTGCCATTCGGTTGAAGTTGAAGGAATGAGAGTCAGGGTCGCCAAGGTTGGTCTTGCCTGTAGGGAAGCGCGGCAGATCGCAGTCACTTATTTCGAACGGATTCTCAATGGCGACTCCTACGACGGGAAAACGCGCGATGGCTCGACCTTCTACTCGGTCAGAGGATTCAGGTGCCTGACCGGTCTCGGCGGGAGCCAGATGTTTTGTCGGCATGGGGACCGCCGCGTCTTCGCTTCCGACAGGCCGGAAGACCACCCGTCGACCTGGACGCTCCTGGCGCGGACTGCTACCCCACACGAGATACATCGGTCGGAAGCTCTGTGTTCCAAGAGAAGGTCGAAGAAGTGATCTATCACTCCGAAGCGCTACCCACGACGACCTAGTCCAGTTTGAGGACGCGCTGAATGCGAAGCCCAAAGAACTCGAGATCGCGGGCCGGGCCGCGCTGCGTGAGTGGCGAACTTACTCCCGCTTCGACCATCAGAGCTTGTTTCGGATCAAGGCGCCGGCGTTCTGGAGGCACGAGTGGCGAGAGTGGAAGCTTTGGCAGCGGCGGGTTCTGGCTCGACTCCACGGCGGAGCGCTTCAGTTGCTCGCTGAGAAACTGGAAAGGCTTCAAGCGAGTCAGATCCAGAATTCTCCGGGCTGAACGCTCTAGGAATAGCTGGGGGACGAAGATGCACCTGGATCTCGGAGGGAGATAGGTAATGGCGATGCCAAGGGATTCACTGACTTCGTTCGCCAACCACACGTAGGAAGCAGCCGAGCTTCCAGAGAGCGTTAGACAGCTCCTCGAGGATGAACCGGCTCCCACCGCCGAGGCAGCGCGTCGGACTGCTCCTGCCGATGTGAAGACCTGAGCCTAGGTGAAGGTAGGTTTTGATCGGCGATGGCGGGTGGGCTGGAGATACGGGACGACTGTTACCTCCGTCTGCTTGATGAGGCAGACGCCCAAGAGCTCCACGGGCTGATCGAGAAGAACCGGGCCTATCTCGCACGCTGGCTGCCTTGGGCAAGGAACCAAGACTTCGACGACACGCTTGGCTTCATCCGCAGGACCCGGTCGCAGCTGAGCGACAACGACGGCTTTCAGCTAGCGGTGATCGTCGCGGAGGGCATCGTCGGCGTGATCGGCTATCACGGCGTTAATTGGGAGGACCGCTCGACGCGCATCGGCTACTGGCTGGACGAAGGTCACCAGGGCAAAGGGACGATGACAGCGGCGGTGCGGTTGCTCGTCGACCACGCGCTGGCAGTCTGGGATCTCAACCGGGTCGAGATCCGCGCCGCTGTGGAGAACCGCCGCAGTCGCGCGATTCCCGAGCGACTCGGCTTTCGCCGGGAGGGGACGTTGCGCCAGGCGGAACTGATCGACGGCTGCTATCTCGACAGCGTTGTGTATGCCTTCTGCAGGCTGGCCTGGCGGCTAGTGACTTCCCGGCACTCTCGCGAGTGGATAGAGCACTCTGGCCAATCGGCCATTGCCCGATGGTGGCCGTCCACGGAGAATCTCGGTCATGACTGAGCAGGTTGTGCGTGTCGCTGTCTCCGAGGATGCTGAAGCGATTTGCGCGATCTACAACGCGGCGATCGCCGAGCGCAGCTCCACGTTCGAGACTGAGCCCCGATCCCCCGCGGACTTCGAGGAGAGGATCGACGACGCCCGCTTTCCCCTTCTCGTAAGCGACGGGGGCCAAGGCGTCGTCGGCTGGGCCGGCCTTGCCTCCTACAGCGCTCGTCCTTGTTACGCCGGCATCGGCGAGTGCAGCGTCTACGTCGCCGCTTCGGCGCGCGGGCACGGCGTCGGGACCGCACTGACAGAAGCGCTTGCCGCAGCGGCCGAACAGAGCGGCTTTCACAAGATGATCGGCAAGCTCTTCACCGACAACATCGCAAGCGTTCGCCTCGTCGAGCGCTGCGATTTTCACACGGTCGGCGTGCACCACAACCACGGACGCCTCGATGGCGCCTGGCGCGACGTGCGGGTCGTGGAGCGGTTGCTCGCCGCATCTCCTCCCGGCCTGTCAGTCGAAGACGAACCCATCCAGCTCGCGCCTCCCGATCCAAGCTGGCCGGCTCGATTCGAGCAGGAGCGCGTGCTGCTCGAAGAGGCGATCGGCGAGTGGATCAGCGGCGGCGTCCATCATGTCGGCAGTACCGCGGTCCCGGGCATGGAAGCCAAGCCGATCATCGACATTCTCATCGGCGTCGATTCCCTTCGGGGCTCGCTGGTCTGCTTTGAGCCGTTGGCGAAGCTCGAATACTTCTACGCCCCGTATCTGCCCGAGGAGATGCACTGGTTCTGCAAGCCGCACCCGGCTCAGCGCACCCATCACCTCCACCTCATTCCAACTGACTCCAAGCGGTACCGCGATGAGCTTGCCTTCCGCGATCGCCTCCGCTCCGCGCCGGAGATCGCCAGCCAGTACGCCGCCCTGAAGCGCGAGCTCGCCGTGCGCCACGCCGATGACCGCGAGGCCTACACCGAGGGCAAGGGCACGTTCGTCGCGGCGACCCTTCAGGGCGGCGCTGCTTCGGGGAACTAAGGACGGTACGCGGTCCGCGAGTGCGGTTCAGCCTTCAACTCGAGCATGTCGGAAGTGTCGAGCGCGACGCCTCAAGCATCCATTCTCTGACGCCTAAGCGACAGGGAGTCCAAGCGGCCCAAATGGTCGCACGCTTCGCGTGCGCGAGGGCCGCATGGACTCCCTGTCGCACGGCGGCGTCAAACCGGATCGAGGCGCAATGCTCGATGAATTGCTCACCTCAAAGAGACCCAAGCTTCTGCGGCAGGCCCGGCGCAATTCCAACCGAATGACGGACGCCGAAGACGCGCTTGCGAACGCCTGTGTCCAGTTCCTCCGCTTCTACGATGGCCAGGGAGGCGTCGATGCGCTCCGCTGGATGATGCTGGTGGTGAAGCGTTGTGCCTGGCAGCTTTCGCGGCAGGAATCCAAGGTGCTTCCGCTGCCTTTCGAGGCCGATGAACTCGTCCCCTTCGGGTCGTCGAGCTCCGACCCGGCTGACCTCGTTGAGCGGCGAGCCGAGGTAGCCGAGGCCGTGGCGCTGATGGCCCAGCTAAAGCCGGCCGAGCGGGACGCGCTTCTCTCGCTCGGCCTTGGCTATTCCTACAAGGAGATCGCCGAGATCCAGGGCTGGACGCGCACTAAAGTCAATCGGTGCCTCGCCGAGGGCCGCGCAGCACTGCGCCGCGCGAGTGAAGGGGGGAGAGATCCATGAGGCCGTCGCCTTATCGCGACATGGAAGTCATCCGCCCCTTGACCTTTACAGAGGCTCTAAGCGCCTTGCAGGCGATCTTGAAAAGGGATGTCAAGGTCGAAGTAAACGACCAAACGCACTTCCTCGGGTGTGGGTTTTCGGGAACCCTTGGGCTGGTGCAGACGCTTCCGCCCGACCATTCGTCCATCAGGATCATGTTGAGCGATAGAAGCAGTCTCTTTCTCGACCCCGCTGAGACCCAGGTGTTCGCGTGCGGCGAGCTTTCCTCCGGCTCGACTTGCCTCGAATTTCGATGTGGAGCCTGCACTGTCGCCACGCTCGAAACCGCCTAAGTAGCAACGCTAATCCACGTCTACGCCTGAGCTTGACCCGGGCGGTCGGTGAGAGGGCTCACCCCTGGCCTTCGGCGGTCCCTACTGAAGAAGTGGATCAACTGGCGGTGCCTTCGGCACCAAAGCGGTGATGGGCCAGCACTGCCAACACCAATTGCTCATTCGGCCGGGTGGGTCCATCCCCATAGCTGGCCACAAGGGCTCGGCTCGCCAATTGCGCCCGGCAGCGCAAGCCTGCCCCGCGGCATTTTCGCACGCCTTCGGCGTGCAGCACGCGGGTTACCGGCTTCCGCGCACGGCGGAGCCTTCCCAAAGGAGAACCAAATGAGCCAACAGGCGATTGCATCCACTGAAAGCCCACCCGCTTCCCGCGACGAAGCTAAGAACACCGTCCGCAGGGAGGCACGATCGTTGGGCGAAGTGCTCGGCGCGATGACCTTTGCCGAGCGAGTGCGGGCCTACGAAACTGGCGTCTTCACGCGAGCCGAGCTCGCGGCGGCCATCGCCCGCGAACCCGAGTGCCTGCCGACGATCAATGGCGAGTTCGAGTGGATCGGCGCCAGCCTCGCGGACAACCTCGATTGAGGGGGCGTTCGGCGATGAGATGGATTGGAGGCTGGATAGCAGGACCCCCGCGACCTAAAATCGCGAGCCATCCCAATCGGGACCGGCCTGGGTCTACAAAGGAGGCAGCAAATGGGCACGTCCGAGCTAAGGAATCCGAGCCCGGCAACCATGATGAGCGCACTCGCTCTTGTCTTCGCGTTCGCAGCGTTCATCGTCGTGGTCTCAGGGAACGCCGATGCTGCGCGTCACGTCTACGTCGTCAAGAAGGGCGACATCGCGCCCGGCGCGGTGACCGCGAAGACGCTCGCTCACGGTGCCGTCCATCCCAAGGCGCTGGCGAAGGGCGCGGTGACCTCGCCGAAGATCAAGGCCGGGGCGGTAGATACTTCTGCCTTGGCGAAGGGCGCAGTCACGGCCTCCGCGCTGGGACACGGAGCGGTGACGCCGCCGGCACTGGCCGAGGATTCCGTCACGTCAACGGCGCTCGCGCCCAAATCGGTCTACGCCGCCGCACTCGGTGACGAGACCGTCCATACGGCGACCATCAAAGACCAGGACGAAATCGCCTCAAATCCCAACTGGACGGCATCCAGCACTGGGGCGGCAATCTGTGGGGCGGGCGAACGCGTGATGCAAACCGGGATCAACTTCACCAATCCGGGCAACCGAGAAGTCGCCTTCATCGAGGCGCTTCCCGTCCTCAACCCGACCACCAATGGCCTCGTAGGCGCCTTTACGAGCAACTCGGGGGGAAGCGCGGAAGCTCAGATCACCGCTTTCTGCTTGAAATAGGAATTTGTGAGACTAAGCGGGTAGGCGGCGGCTGGTCTACCCGCCAAACAGCCAAGAGCGCACGCGGCGCCACATGCCGCGCCGTCGCCAAGCGGTCTCCGGGTCCGTAAGCACGATCGGCTCATCGTGCCGGACGCCGGCGCCGGAATGAGGGCGAAGCTCCCACTGCCGCAGGTCCACGACCCACAGGCCCGCGGGAGTCCGAGACAAGAGCCAGGTCCATCGCAGCAAGCTGCATGGCGAACGCACGGCGGTGGGCGTCGCGCGCGGCCTGCTCCCACCATCCCTCGGCTTCGGCCAGTCTCCTGCGAATGCCGGACCGGTCTCCGAGTATCGAGAGACAAGGACCACAGGGTTGCGGCGCGAGGTGTGCCAACGCGCGTCCTGTGCGGCGTCGATGGCATCCTCCGCGCCCAGTAGGGCGGCGGCTGCTGGGTCGGGCGGCTCGCGCTCTCCCGCGCCGGGGGGCCCGTACTCCCGTTCCAACGAACGTAGCGAAGCCTCGTCCATCGCGTCCTAAGCTACCCGACCACGACCTTCACCAACGCAGACTTGCTGTGCCCCGGTGCCCACGAGTATTCGCCTTGGTGACTGATTTCGGCACGGAATCGGTAGACCGTCGTCGAGTTTGTGTTGTCGAAGCGATAGTCGAAGTGATAGACGCCGTGACGATTGGTTGTCGCTGCACCGGCGGGATACCAACGCGACGAATGCGGAGCGCTGGCCTTTATTTCGACGCTTCGACTGCCCGCTTTGGGGCCTGGGATCTTCCCCGTGATGTGGACGACGCCACCGGCGCCCAGCAAGGACGGGCTGAGGTGCATCGTCGGCCTTGCGTGAGCTTCGAAACGCAGGAGTCGATTGACTTGGTAGGAGTCGTGGCGATAGCCAACCTTGACCCGTCGGTTCGGTCCCGCCCGAAGCTTGTAGGTGAAGTGTCCGTGGGCATCGGTGGTCTCAGTGTCCAGCGGCACCGTTTCGCGATGGACCCCGAGGAGCTGACCCTCGACGCATATCGTCGCCCCGCGCACCGGGTTCCCGCTGGCGTCCATCAGGGCTCCGACGACGTTCGCGCCGTGGTTGTAGGGAACCGTCACTTCTTGGTCGTGGTTGCGGGCGAACTTGGCGCTGAGGTCTGCGCCACCCGCGACAGCCGATTCCGCGCAGGAGTTGTTCACGCTGAACACCTGCGGAGCCGAGCAGGCTTTGTTGACGGTGTTGCTCGAGGAGAAGTCGCTGGCGCAAACTTGAATCGAGTTAGCGCCCTGCTGGAACGGAGGAGACGCGGTATCCACGGTCCAGACCGCCTTCGCGGTCTTGGGGCACGGCGTGGGGGAGACGGCAACCGTCCCAAAGATGCCGGCATTGGTTGCCTGCGCGACTTGGCAGGGCGGCTGGGAGTTGCCTGCCTGCTGTCCGTTGACAAGCAGTTCGAGATCGCTGACTCCGCCGCCCTGGTCGGTTGCTTCGACGCTGACGCTCTGATGGCCGCGTGCCACTTCGCCGCTCAGCAAAGAGCCCCCGACGGGCGCTACCTGCGGAGCCACCGGATCGACCTCCTTCACGGCGATGTATCGCGCGTAGACCGAATTTCCGGCCGGGCAGAATCCGTTGCAGTTCAAAACGATCGCCACCGTCGCTGCGGGGAGAGCCGGGTTGAACTTGAAGGTTGCCCGCGATTCGCCCGCGCAGTTAGGTGGCCAGCCAGGTTCCATGACGTAAAATTCCCTGAAGTTGTTGGTGCCACAGGCGGCAGCCGAAACCGAGAGTCCTTCGATCCCTCCACCTGGCGGCGCGGAGACCGGCAGGGTCCACGAGTTGAAGGGGGCCTCGTCCTTTCCAAATTCGTGGGATGCGTAGATGCCCAATGATCCACCCGGCTGCTCGCAGTTGTTGTAGGGGGTGACGACTTGACTTCCGTTGACGCTGTGGTTGCCTTCGAAGACGGCGCCAGGGGCATTGCCACCTGAAATTGCCGGATCGCAAAGCTCGACGACGAATTGCGACGGCCCGTTCGCGCTCGCGAGTGCGGGCGCTGCACCCAGGACCATGCAGAGGAGCAAGCCGAGCAGGGTGACCCGCCGGCATCTGCTGATGGATGTGGACCTCACTGTCATCTCAACTCCTCGTTCTCGCTGTCGTAGTTCCGTTAGCGCTCAAAGCCGAACTCTTCTCCTGCGGGATCGGTGCTGGTTGAAGGTGGTGGGGAGCTGGCCGGCGGAGGCGCCGATTCTGTAGTCGCTGTCACTGGTGGCGGGGCGCTGGCCGGAGTCGGGCTTTCCGTCACGGGAGCCTCGCTCTGGCTCGGCACCTCTTCGACGTTTGCTGCCCGGCGATGCGTCCGCTCTCTCTGAGCGTGGCGTGGGGGGGCCCACCCCCG
>JAWVFJ010000046.1:0-7826 GCA_033856275.1 Solirubrobacterales bacterium | reverse complement strand
GGGCGAAGCGGTCCGGGTCGATACGCGCACCGGCGAGTACATCTCCCGCGCCTGATCTGACCGCCGAAGTAGCTGCGATCCTCGCCGCGTGATCGCCTACGACCCGAGCGAGTGGCATGACCTCTTCGTCGGCACCACCGGCGCCTCGGCGGCGCTGGCCGGCCTCGTCTTCGTCGCCGTCTCGATCAACATCGAGCGCATCCTCAAGTTCGCCGGCCTGCCGGAGCGGGCGCTGGAGACCCTGATGCTGCTGCTCAGCGTGCTGCTGGTCTCGATCGTCGGCTTGATCCCCGGTCAGAGCGAGGTGGCGCTCGGCGTCGAGCTCCTCGTGATCTCCCTGTCCATCGCGGCCTTCATCGCCCGGCTGCCGACGGCGCGTGGGATGACGAACGACGAACCGCGGATCTGGCTGTGGAGCCGCTGGGGCGTGCGGATCTTCGGCACCGTGCCGATGAGCATCGGCGGGATCAGCGTCATCGCCGGCTCTGGGGGCGGTCTCTACTGGGTGGCCGCGGGCATCGTCTTCGCGCTCGTGGGCGCCGTCGCCAACGCCTGGGTCCTCCTGGTCGAGATCCTGCGCTGAAAACCGGGAGAATGGGCTGATGCGCAGGTCAGACCAACGCCGCGACGCCGTTTTCGCCAGCTACCAGCGCGACGTCACCGGCCGCCCACTCGAGGAGCTGATCGCCGACGCGCGGCCGTTGACGCGCGAGCTGGCCGAGGGGGTCGACACCCACCGGGAAGAGTTGGACGAGACGATCGCCGCCTACGCCAAGGGCTGGACGATCGACCGCATCGCCCCGCTCGACCTCAACGTGATGCGGGTGGCGCTCTACGAGATGGAAGAAGGCGAGGTCCCGGTCGAGGTGGCGATCGACGAGGCGATCGAACTCGCCAAGGAGTACTGCGGCGCCGACGCTCCCAAATTCATCAACGGCATCCTCGGCGCGATCGCCCGCGAGCGGGAGCCCGCCAAGTGAGCGAACGCCTGCGCGAGATCGCCGAGCGGCTGCGCGAGATCTCCACCGAGCTCGACGGCTCCACGGAGCTCAGCGACGAGCGCGCGGCCGAGCTGGCGGCTGAGGCAGCCGACCTCTCCGCCGAGGCGGTCGAGGAGGCCAACCGGCGGGCGCGCGAAGCGGCGAGCGCCGAGTGAGCGGCTCCCGGCGCTGATGTACCCCGAGGACCTGCGCAGCCTCGTCGACGGCACTCTCGAGCGCCTCCGCTTCTCCCGGGGGGAGTCGACCGCCGGGCTCGAGGAGGCGATGCGCTACTCGCTGTTGGCGGGGGGCAAGCGGGTGCGACCCGTGCTCGCCCTCGCCACCGCGCGGGCGCTCGGCGCCGAGCCCGAGCGCTTCCTCCCGGTCGCCGGCGCGATCGAGCTGATCCACACCTACTCGCTGATCCACGACGACCTGCCGGCGATGGACGACGACGTCCTGCGCCGCGGCCTGCCGACCTCGCACGTCAAGTTCGGCGAGGACGTGGCGATCCTCGCCGGCGACGGCCTCTTCGCCGAGGCGGTGCGGCTCTTCTGCGAGCAGCCGGGCGACCCGGCCCGGGTGCTGGCGGCGCTGGGCGAGCTGGCCGGGGCAACCGGCGTCGACGGCATGGTCGGCGGCCAGTACGTCGACGTGATCGGCGCCGAGGACGACGCCGAGGGCCTGCGCGCCCTGCACAGCCTCAAGACCGGCCGGTTGATCGCCGCCAGTGTCGGCGTGGTCCTGATCTTGGTCGGGCTGGAGCAACCTGAGACAATTGCCTATCGCCGATTCGCCGGTGAGCTGGGGGTTCTCTTCCAGATCGTCGACGACATCCTCGACGTGACCGAGAGCGACGAGCAGCTCGGCAAGCCACAAGGAAGCGACGAGAGACATGGCAAAATCACCTACGTCAGTCTTTTCGGCCTCGATCGCGCCCGTGAGCTTGCCGCCGAATCCCACCAGAAGGCGACCGCGGCGCTGGCCGAGGCCGTCGGCGACACGGACGATCTGAGGCGCGTGGCCGACTACATATTCACAAGGAACGAATGAGCGAGACGCCCCCCACCCAGGGCAACGAAGACGAGAAACAGGAGCCGCTGTTGGGCGGCATCGACGGTCCGGCGGACCTGCACGAGCTCGACGACGAGCAGCTGCAGCAGGTGGCGCAGGAGATGCGCACCTACATCATCGACACGATCGGTGAGATCGGCGGGCACTTCGGCGCCAACCTCGGCACCTGCGAGCTCGCCGTCGCCCTGCACAGCCTGCTCGACTCACCCCGCGACAAGGTCCTCTGGGACGTCGGCCACCAGTCCTACCCGCACAAGATCCTCACCGGCCGCCGCGACGAACTGGCGACGATCCGCCAGTACGAGGGCCTGGCCCCGTTCTGCTCGATCGCCGAGTCGGAGCACGACATCATGGGCGCCGGCCACGCCTCGACCTCGATCGGCTACGGGGTCGGGCTGAAGGAGGCGATGCGCAAGGGGATCGGCGAGGACGGCCGAGTCGCCGCCGTGATCGGCGACGGCGCGCTCACCGGTGGCGTCGCCTACGAGGCCCTGCACGCGGCGGGCGGTCTGCAGACGCCGGTCGTGATCGTGCTCAACGACAACGGCATGTCGATCTCACCCAACGTCGGCGCGCTCTCGCGCTACTTCAACCGGGTGCGGCTCAATCCGCGGCTCTTTCACGCCCGCGAGGGGGTCGAGGACCGGCTGACCAAGCTTCCGCTCGGACTCGGCAAGCGGATCGAACGGCTCGGCCCGGAGATCAAGTCGGCGATCAAGGCCTACTGGGCGCCCGGCCTCTTCTTCGAGGAGCTCGACCTCGCCTACCTGGGCGTGATCGACGGTCACGACGTGCACGCGCTGCGCGAGGCGCTGCGCGAGGCCTTCGATGCCGAACGCCCTGTGGTCGTCCACATCCACACGGTCAAGGGCAAGGGCTTCGCGCCGGCCGAGGAGGGCGGCTTGGAGGGAATGGAGAAATGGCACGCGGCGAAGCCAAAGTCGATCGTCGATGGCAAGCCCGCCACCTCCTCTGCTTCCGCGACGGCGAAGGAGTCAGATATGGATGCGCCGTCGCTCTCGCGTCCGGGGGCGGCGGGGTTGGTGGAAGTCCAAGAATCTGATGCACCGGAGGCGATCGCGCCGGAGCGGCTCGAGAAGCCGGCGGCGGCTGGAGCGCCGCCACAGTACACGCAGGTCTTTGCCGACGCGATCGTCGCCGAGGCGCGGCGCGACAAGCGCGTGGTCGGGATCACCGCCGCGATGGCGGGGGGGACCGGCTTGCAGAAGCTCGCCGACGAGGTGCCCGCGCAGTACTACGACGTCGGCATCGCCGAGCAGAACGCGGTTCTGCTCGCCTCCGGCCTGGCGATCCAGGGCGCCAAGCCGGTCTGCGCGATCTACTCGACTTTCCTGCAGCGAGCCTTCGACCAGATCGTCCACGACGTCTGCCTGCAGGAGCTCGACGTCACCTTCGCCATGGACCGGGCCGGCCTGGTTGGCGACGATGGCCCGACCCATCACGGCGCCTTCGACGTCTCTTACTTCCGGCCGATCCCCAACGTCGTCCTGATGGCGCCGCGCGACGAGGCGATGCTGGAGCACATGCTGCGCACCGCGATCGCTCACGATGGCCCCGCAGCGCTGCGCTATCCGCGCGGCGCTGCCGAGGGGGTCGCGCTGCCGACCGAGCCGGCGGAGATCCCGATCGGCACCGGCGAGCTGCTGGCGAGCGGCGAGCGAGTGGCGCTGCTCGGCTACGGCTACGGCGTATCGGTCGCCCTCGGCGCGGCGAAGATCCTCGCCGCCCATGACCTCACCGCGACCGTCGCCGATGCCCGTTTCGCCAAGCCGCTCGACACCGAGTTGCTCGAGCGGCTTGCGATCGGCCACGACCTGGTGGTGACGATCGAGGAGAACGTCCTGCCGGGGGGTTTTGGCTCGGCCGTGCTCGAGCACCTTGAGGATGCCTTTGCCGATCGTCCCGGCGAGCGCGCCCGCGTCCTCCGCGTTGGCCTGCCCGACCGCTACGTCACCCATGGCAAGCCGGCGCTGCTTCGCGAGGAGGTCGGCCTGACCGGAGAGTCGGTCGCCGAGCGTGTCCTCGCCACGCTGCGCTCCGGCGAGCCGGCCCTCAGCTGACCCGGATCCTCCGCCTCGCCCCCGACCGGATCGGAAATCCGCGCCCAAAAATTGGGCTTGCGTCAAAACGCTCAATCGGTTAGCCTCCGCTCGTCTCTTCTGGGGTTACTCAAGGGAGGAGAGACATCTCTATGTATGTGGATCCGCACGTAGGGAGCGTCGTGGATCTACTGCCTTAGCCGCGCCGGTGCCAAGGGCACCGCGTCGCGGTGGGCGGGATGGTCGACCTCTATGGCGCCTGCGTCGCTGGACTGTGGCTGAGCAGCCGCGTCGCCAGTCCGGCGGCCAGGTAGGCGATCGCCGCGATCAGGAGAATGAACTTGCAGGCGGCGAAGATCGTCGCGAGGAGGGGAAATGCGGCTCCGGCGCGGTCGAGGGTCAGCAGCAGGCAGACGTTCTCGAGCGCGTCGAAGGCGGCTCCGAGGGCGCCGAAGGAGACGACGACTCCGCCGATCGCGGCGAGGCGGTGCCAATCTCGTTCCCTGGCGAGATCGCGAACCGCGGCGAGGGCGAAGGTGAGGAAGGATCCGTAGGCCACTAGGAAGCCGAAGTCGATCCAGAGCGACTCGCGAGCGGCGTCCTGGCCGTCCTCTTTCCATTCAGCGAGGATCTCGTCGGCCCGATCCTGACCACCCGTCAACTCGAAGGGAATCATCCCCGGGCCACCGGTATCCGTCATTCGGTTCTCGGCAGGAGACATCGCCAAGAGCAGGACCATCGTCGCGATCCCCCATGCGATCAGTCCCCGCCGACGCGTCACGCGGACATTATCTCGGTTCGTGGCGATCCGGTTCGCTGAAGCCCTCAGCAGAAAACGCCTCGGCGGTACCTGGACAGCATCGGCCTTGCCATACTGCCGGCTTGACTGGCGAGGGAGTCACGATACGTCAATGCCGGCATAGGGACGCGCGAGCGGTCCTAGAGCTTTGGACTCAGGCGCGGAGTGAGCACGCAACTACGGCCGATTGCCTGGATGACGTCGAGCGTCTGATTGGAGATTCTCCGGCGGCCCTTCTGGTCGCTGAGCACGGCAATGAAATTGTCGGTGCTCTGATTGCCGGTTGGGATGGTTGGCGAGGGAACATGTATCGGCTCGCTGTTCGCGAGGGGCATCGGCGGGAGGGCATTGGGATCGCACTGACGCGGGCCGGCGAGGAGTATCTGCGCAACTGCGGTGCCTGCCGAGTAACAGCACTAGTCGCCTTCGAGGACGACCTGGCTGGAGCCTTCTGGGAGTCCGCTAGCTATCCACAAGATCAAGAGATCGGTCGTCGAGTACGCGATCTGTAGCTCGCTGGCCACCGCGTCTGGCGTCTGCCTCTAGAGGCCCCACAACAGAAAACGCCCCGGCGGGGAGCCGAGGCGAGTTCTGGGGTTACTACAGGGAGGAGAGATATGTATCTCTATATATGTGGATCCGTGGGAGGTAGGAGGGTCCGTTGATGCGTCGCGGACACGTCATCGTGGGAAGCGATGAGCGCCATATGGGCGGCGCGGAACCCAGCCAAAAAGTTTCTTGTTCTGCCCCTTATCGGTTGTCCTCTGCGAATCCTTGAACAGCATACGAACGTATGTGCGATTGGTGTGTGAGTGCGATCACAGACTCTTCGCGCCTGCCGAGCGCCTCCGCTGACGTTGGCTACCCGTTCACGAAACATGGAATCAGGCAGAGCCAAAAGCGTGGTTAAAAACCTGTATTGACGCCTGGTTCAACCCTCGGCTGGTGGGGCGGCGCTACGGTTGCGCGGATGAAGAAGGCCCGTATAGACGCAGTGCTGGCCGAGCGGGGAATGTTTCCCTCGCGCACGGCGGCAGCCGGGGCAGTGCGGGCCGGCGCCGTTCGCGTTGGCCAAGACGGTCCGATCGCCCTGCGGCCGAGCCAGTTGGTCGAGCCGGAGGCGGCGCTGATCGTCGACGAGGGCCCGCGCTTCGTCTCGCGCGGCGGGGTAAAGCTCGAAAATGCCCTCGATGCACTCGGCGTCGACGTCAGCGGTCGCGACTGCCTAGACGTGGGCGCCTCGACCGGTGGGTTCACCGATTGCCTGTTGCAGCACGGCGCAACTCGTGTGGTTGCCGCAGACGTTGCCTATGGTCAGATCGACGCCGGTTTGCGCAATGACCCGCGGGTGACCGTGATCGAGCGGCTCAATGCCCGTGAGCTCCAGCCTGCCGATCTTCCCTTCGAGCCCGAGCTGGCGACGATCGACGTCTCCTTCATCTCGCTGACCAAGGTGCTGCCGGCCGTCGTGCGCTGCCTTGCCCCGCAGGGTGACCTCCTGGCGATGGTCAAGCCGCAATTCGAGTTGGGCCGCGAGCGGGTCGGCAAGGGCGTCGTGCGCGACGCCGCCGACCGGCGCGAGGCGATCCTGACGGTCGCTCTCGCGGCAGGGGAGCTTGGCCTGCCGATCCGTGGCTTTGCTTCTTCGGGCCTGCCGGGTCCGAAGGGCAACCGCGAGACCTTCGTCTGGTGCGGCGGCGAGGGTTCCGAGATGGGCGATCTCGAGGCCGAGATCGCGGCTGTGGAGCCGGACGCATGAAGACCGCAGTGTTGATCACCCACTCCCATCCGCCAGCCACGACTGATGCGGTCAAGATTGCCGCGGAGGTCGCGCGCGATGCCGGCTGGCGGCTCGTTGCCACTGCTGAGGAGATCAAAAAGCACGATCACGCAGCCGCTGGCATCGAGCAGGTCGAGTCGCTGCCCGCAGACCCAGACCTCTGCCTGGTGCTTGGCGGTGATGGCACGATCCTCTACGCGCTGCGCAGCTTCGCGGGCACCGAGGTTCCCGTATTCGGCGTCAACTTCGGCACCGTCGGCTTCCTCGCTGCGGTCGAGCGCGACGAGGCGGCCGAGGGAATCCGCCGGGCGCTGGCGGGAGAAACTGAGACGATCGACCTGCCGGCGCTGGCGATAGAAGTAGACGGCACTGAGCGCTCTGCCTTCAACGACGTCAGCTTCAGCCGCCGGCCGCGCGACCGGGTCGCCGAGTTGAGCTACCGGATCGCCGGCGAGGAGGTCGGCAACGTGCGCTGCGACGGGCTCGTCGCCGCCACCCCGGCGGGATCGACCGGCTACAACCTCGCCAACCAGGGCCCGATCCTCGCCTGGGGCGTGAAGGGCTACGTAGTCAGCTACATCGCCCCGCACTCCCTCACCGCGCGCGCTTTGGTCGTCGCCCCTTCCGATGTGCTCACCGTTGGCAACGCCCCCGACCGAGAGCCAGTCGACGTTGCGATCGATGGCGCCCAGGTCACCACGCTCGCCCCGGGTGCTGCCCTCGACGTGCGCTTTGCCGACTCGGTCGGCCGCCTAGCCCAGCTCCCAGGCACGAGCTTCTACCACCGAATTCGCGAGAAGTTCGGTCACCTCGCGGTCTAAGGCGCGCAGCGACGAGTAAGTCTCGCGCCTGAGGCTTTGGTCGGGTGAGGCTAGCGCGTGGATGGAAAGCCGCGCTCAAATGTGGTACTTGTTGGAAGACTTCAGGGTACGCATGGAATTTTAGGGAGGAACTTACGGTGGCGAATCGAGCGAGGTATGGCGATAGCCAGGGCGCATAAACCGATGCGCCAAGCCAACCAAAAGCGCAGGCCACCGCTAACCCCGAGGCCCCTCCCTGGCCAAAAGCTTCACCGCAAGCAGTTATCCCAGTCCCATCGAGCAAAAGAGACAGGAGATAGGAGTCATGCAAAA
>JAWVFJ010000045.1:0-71945 GCA_033856275.1 Solirubrobacterales bacterium | reverse complement strand
GGCGGCCGAAGTCCCGCCGCCGCCACTCTCGGTGTCCTCGGGGGTGACGGTGGTCAGTACGACGGTGTCACCGGAAGGCAAGTGGACCACCTACTCTGATGGAATGCGACTTTTTGAACCCGCCTCGCCAGACTCGATAGGTGAATGTGGAGCACAGTGGTTTTGTCTCTGGGAAAACATCAATTTCGGCGGTAGGGAGCTCCAGTGGCACGATTCAGGCTTCTGGCAGAATATTCCTGGGGGCTATGGAGCGTCGTCCTTTTACAACCACAGAAGCAACTCCTCGCGTGTCAGCGGAGCACCCGGAGTTCGATGCTTCCCTCCGGGCGGTGCGGGTAACTTCAGCTCGGAATGGAACGACAAACCGACACAAGTGTTCTTGGACCAAGCCGTGTTCTGTTAGCGTCACGGACCCTCGGTCCGCCGTTTTCGTCCGCTACGGGGACGAAACGGCGGACCGACATGTGGGTAGCCATCTCACCCGGACAGGTTGCTTTGCTTGAACTTGTCTTCACTCCTTCAAAACCCTGTCTCCAGCTCTGCTGAAGGAGAGCCGCAATCTACCCGACGCGGGCGAGAGCTGGTCGCGCAAACCGTCCACGACATCAAGGGCGAGGATCGGGAGGCGGTGATGATCGTTATCGATCGGCCGCGCTCAAAGAAACACACCGCCCAGTCGGAACTGTGGGGCATGGCACTTTCAGGTGGGGAGATGGATGGACGTGAAGCCGAGGAGAAGCGAATTGCTTTTGTGGCTCTGACCCGCGCTCAGCGCTACTGCGTGGTCGCCCTCCCGGACGACCAGCACGGTCTCGCCGCAGCGGCGGCCTTTGCCGACCGTGGGTTCAGAAGCATCGGCTAACGCTGAAGGCAGGCGCGGGTACAAACGGGTATCAATTTTGAGCGAAAGTAGGCCCAACTCGGACCGACTCGAACCGCTTAACATGCCCAAGGCCAGCCTGGTCAACCCCGCCTAGGAACCTCATGACCCGAAAGTCACCGGTTCAAGTTCCTTGGTCGACCGACGAGAATCGAGATGCCAGCGGCGACCGAGGCAATTCGACACGCGCCCACCACGGATTCTGCGATCGCTGCCTGGGGTCCCGCAAAGTGAAAGAGAGAGGAGTGCAAGGTGAAGATGCCCAGCCAGGCAGGGCAAAGGGAGGCCTGGAGCAGATCAGTATGGCTAGGAACCGGATCTCGTCGCGGAGATCGACTCGACACCGTCAAAGCTCAGAGGTTCCTGCTCACGCGAGCGGAGTCCGCGCGTGCGTTGGGCATGAGCCTCAGTCACTTCCAACGCCACGTTCAGCCCGGGGTTCCATGTGTTCGCTCGGGGCGGTTGCGCCTGTATCGCCCGCTCGACCTAGAGCGCTGGCTGGAGAGCGCCGCCGCAGTTCCGGTTGGCGATCCATCAGTCGGGGACATGACGCTCGAAAGGGTCGTGGAGTGCTTCCTCGGAGCGGCGCGTGAGGGGGTTGCGCTCAACAGTGGCGCCGTCCCTACCGTCCGCGGTCGGTCGACGACCTGGAATCTCTCAATCGTCTACCGCCGGAGATGCTCCAGCGCCATGTCAATGCGGTGACGTTGGGCGACGTCCAGGAGTTGATCGACGATCTAAGTCGCAACGGGCGCTCAGCCTCTCGGATCAGTTCCGCCGTGAATGCGCTTCGAGCTCTCTACAGGTTCGCTCAGGAGCGCGAACTCACTTCCAACGACCCCGCTCGGAACGTCAGGTTGCCGCTTGTGTTTCGTACCGCTCACCATCGGGTCGCGACTCCCGCCGAGTTCCACCTTCTACTTAAAGCACTTTGGGGGCAGACACCCGAAGAGATTGAGCATGGCAGGGGGAGGGACCCGCACGAGGCTCCGGGCGATGCGCTTCCGTATGCCCTCGCCGCCTACGGCACGGCTCGCGGGCAGGAGATCGAAGTGCTCGACTGGAGGCACGTAAACCTCACTACCGGCGGGATCGAGCTCGCGGGCGACGAGGACGGGCGCAAGCCCGGCGGGTCTTGGAGGGTGGTTCCTCTTGCAGAGCCGCTTTGGGCGCTTCTCAGCGGAGAGTGGGTGGCGCAAGGCAGACCGCGCTCGGGAAGGGTCTGTCCGCCAAAGCGGATCCACAAAAGCGGCAGAAAGTCGATGCGAAGCCTGCAGAGAAGAGTCCGGCACCGCTGGCAAGCGCAGGGCCTGGAGCCGATCGGTCTCCACGAGGCTAGGTACACCGCGGCCACCTGGCTCGACCATGCCGGGGTCTCAGCGAAGGTCTGTTCCCAGATCATGGGTCACAAGACGCCTGAGTATCAACCCGGCGCCGCTCGGATCACCCTCGAGCGCTATACCCATGTACTGCCAGGCGAGTTGGAGCATGCCCGAGAACGCCTTAATAGATTCCTTAGCGAGCGAACCTGAACCGGGATCCGAACCTGGGGCGGCGACTCCAATCCCCAATCCCTATGACTGGGACTTCCTTGCCGAGCACGTGGCTGAGGCACCTTGGTCGGCTGCAGCGCGCGAAGCCGGCATTTGGGCGCTCGAACGGCTGCGAGAGGAGCTTGGACCTCGGTGGCCTCCGGCATGGAAGGAGCCTGGCGGGATACCGGCAGAGATCGCGAGTTGCTTTGGCGCACTTGCAGGTCTAGTGGGAACGATCGACCTGGCTCTGGCTTTCGAGCGGCTGCGCGAAGCCGACGGGAAGGAGCACCTTCGCAAATCGATCAAGCGAGGGGCAGACCAAGGCCGGTTTGCCTCCCTGCGCCTGCAGGTGCAGTGGGCGGCGCTCGCGCAGTCGGTCGGTCTCGATGTAGTTATCGAGCCACTGATGCCAGGCGCCGAGACGAAAGCCGATCTGGCAATTCGTGGCGAAGGGGTCGAGTTGGTGATCGAGGCCTTCGCCATGCTGCGGGACAAGCGGACGATGGACGCATCGGCTTGGCTTGATCATGCGCGGGAAGGGCTGCGAAGGATCGGAGAGCAGTTTCGGGTCGACTTCAAAGGCACCGTGGAGGCGCCTCTCGACGACGAGGAGACGGACGTGTGGTTGGAGGAGGTTCGGCGCTACGCCCGGCTATGTGCCCAAGGCATATCGTTGCCGCCGCTTGAGGTGGGTGGCGTTGTTATCACCGTTGAGGCCGGTGATCCGGGTGGGGGAAGTAGCTTCAAGATGCCGACGGTCTCATACGGCGAGCGCCTGGGTTCGCGCTTGTCGAAGAAGGCCGAGCAAACAAAGCGCTCGCGTGCGCGCTGGCTTCTCATCGACTCTCTCGATCACCTTTGGCACATGACCCAGTGGTCGCAGCAGCCGATCGCCAAGAGAGGGGAGCAGCTCGCCGCGTTGTTTCGGCACGAGCTCCAAGACGCGGAGCACCTACTTGGGGTGGTCGTCTCCGATGGCGCGGCGCTGATGCGCTCCGAGGTTCCCGAGCAGACCGTCGAGAGGCCGGAGTTCATGGCGCTCGCTCGGCGCTCGGACACATGGCACATTCGCGAGTCAGTGGTTGTGCCGCTTCTTCCCGAGGCAGAGCAGGCTCTACCTGTGTGGCGCTCGATCTTGGATGCGGAATCTGGATGGGTGGGGAGAGAGCTGCGAGCCAACGGGCTTGCGCAGCTCCCGGAGCTGACCGTTCCCCGAGAGACCTAGATCTTTCATTCCCCTAGACATTCCCCCGGGCATTTTCACCCTCGGAATCCAGCCTGGGGAGCCAAGTCATTAAGGGAGTTAACGGTCTCCAAAACCGGCGATTCCAGGTTCGAGTCCTGGCTGCCCCGCTCGCCGTAGTCAGAAAGGACTGTTTTGACCCTTCATTCCTCTGGGGGGCGGCGGCAAATTCTCGCCGAGCGCAGGCCGTCGGACCCAGGAGCTGGATCTGCGGCAAAGAGGGTCGCATTCCTTTCTTATAGAGCGAAACCTGGCCTCAAAAGCGGGTCGCGGCCCTGCGTCCCGCTCGCCAAGGCCAACGAAGGTCAGTAAAAGGTTGTTCCCAGTTGATGCCAAGTTGCCGCCTGACCAGGAGAGGAGGGAGCTTGCTGAAACGACCGTCTCTGCCTGAACCAGGCGGTTCCGAAAAAGCTACTTATGAGTCTGTAGACTGTCAAGTAGCAATTGAGGACTGTTCTCCTCCGTGGAGGGCGATCTTCAGCACATCGTTGGTCGGAACCTGCGGACCTACCGAGAGGCTCGGAACTTGAGCCAGGAGGCATTTGCCGAGGTACTCGGCGTGCATCGCACATACATGGGAGGCATCGAGCGAGGCGAGCGCAACCTGACTTTGAAGACCGTGGAGAAGATCGCTAGCCGGCTCGATCTGGAGCCGCTGGCGCTACTTACGCCGGATAGTCAGCAGAACTAGCGGCCCTTCTAAAAAGCCGCTTGCTCAAACATAAGTAGAGCTATAGCCGTGTCGAGAGAGGAGACAAGGCAATGGAGCCCGCAGCCAAAGACCAAGACAGCTCGTTAGCCGAGCACCGGCGCGCCTCCCTGCTCGACCATCCGTTGCGCGCTCGCATTGCCGCCGAGCTAAACACTCTCCATCCGGAGCCGACCGAGTTGGCCAAAGCTTTGGGCGAGTCGCTCCCTTGCGTGGCTTACCACTACCGCGTACTAAGGGCCGGCGGCTGGGGCTCCTCAAGGGGGTGGTGATGGTGGGGCTAACGGATCAGGGCCGTGTTTGCTCGTAGACCGCGTTTGAGTAGCGCTCAAAAGCCTCAGCGGCCTGCTTGACCGCCTCAGCGGCCTCACCCGCCTTCGCCGCCTCGCACACATCCCGCGCGGCGATGCGCTGGTGCCAGTGGCGCAGCTTCTCGAGTTCCGATTCCTCCTCCTCCAACTCGGCGAGCGTTGACTTCTCGATCTCGAACTCGTGCGCGATCTCGGCAAGGAACTTGGCGCTGATCGCGGTCAGCTCCTCATACTCCTTGTCGCGGGCCTCATTCCATGCGCGCTCGAGGCGGTCGACGTCGCCACTTTCGCCTGGCTGCCCTTCGACCACGAGGGTTTCGCCATCCAGGTCGGCCACGAACTGGCGGAAGCGCTCTACGACCGGTTGGAACTCATCCGTCGCAGGGAAGGCGACGACCGACTGCTGGAGGTGAAGCGCCCCCGAGCGTCGAACCTCTCGCCAGACAGCAACTCTTGGGCGCGACTCCGCTGAGGGCAACTGATAGGTGAGCAAAATCCAATCCACGTTGGTAGCGTAACGCGAGTTACATCCCCCCTTGCCGGGGTTCGCGCCCCTTGAAGGTGCCCGGCGAATCCGCTGAGAGGACTGGACAAATGACAAAGAACCGCAAGCTGATCCCCTGGGCGATTCTCGCCGGCGTCGTGCTGATCGTGATCGCGGTCGTCTACTTCGCCGAGTCGGCCAGCTCTCTGCCCGCCTTCTTCCCCGGGCACGAGGCGGGGTCCAGCCACCACCACACCAAGCACGGCCTGCTCGCCCTTATTCTCGGCCTCGGCTGTTTCGTCTTCGCCTGGTTTCAGAGCGGGCCGAGCAAGACTTCGCAGAGCTAGAGAGTCACGTGGACCCGATCTCCTATTTCCAGGCGGCGGTCCTTGGTGCCCTCCAGGGCATCGCCGAGCCCTTCCCGATCTCCAGCCTCGGCCACGGCGTCATCTTGCCGAGCCTGCTGGGTTGGAACATCCACCAGAACGACGACTACTTCCTCGTCTTCCTGGTTGCCACCCACGTCGCCACGGCGACGGTCCTCCTCCTCTTCTTCCTCGAGGACTGGAAAAGGATCGCCCGCGGCTTGGGGCGGTCGCTGCGCAACCGCGAGATTGATCCCGCGGACAACGACGCGCGGCTCGGCTGGCTCTTGGTCGTCGGCACGATCCCGGCCGGCGCGCTGGGATTGTTGCTTGAGCACCCACTGCGCAGCCTTTTCGCCTCGCCGGCCTCAGCAGCCGCCTTTCTAATCCTCAACGGGATCCTGCTGCTCGCCTTCGAGCGCCTGCGTCGCCGCCAGCCGGAGCCAGGGGACTACCGCGGCGACTCCGATGCTCGGATCGCGAAGTTGAGCTGGCGCCAGGCGATCGGCATCGGCACCGCCCAGGCGGCAGCGCTGATCCCGGGCATCTCGCGCTCGGGGGTGACGATGGGCGGCGGGCTGCTCTCGGGACTCTCGAACGAGGACGCCGCCCGTTACTCCTTTTTGCTTGCGACCCCGATCATTGGCGCCGCCGGCTTGCTGAAGCTGCCCGAACTCTTCGGCTCCGCCGGCAACGGCGTCCGTGGACCCGCCCTCGTCGGTGCCCTATGCGCGGCGGCCACGACCTATCTGGCGGTGAAGTTCCTTCTGCGCTTTTTCGAGACCAATCGTCTGACCCCGTTCGGCATCTACTGCATTGCCGCCGGGCTGATCTGCACTTTGATCTTCGCGTTTTAGGAATACACGCCACGCCTTCTCTTCTCCACCTTCGTCAGCTACCTCCCGGGGGGCTGACCTGGCGATGACGCTCGGCATCTTCCTGCCCACTTGACGTCCTGCCGATTTTCCTCCATCGCCAACTCGCTATCGCGGGAACGAACGCTTGCATCCTTTCCTCCTGGAGGTAGCCGCCGGGGTGAGCGCAGCGGTCACGGTGACGATCCTCGAAACCAGCGTCGTCGACGTTGATGGCTGCCGTCGGTGTAATCGGCGTGGTGCTTCATCACACGGTGGCCTAGGTGCTTCCTGGGCAAATCGCCGTTCGAGCGAAGTTGGCTTGCCTAGAAGTCCTTCTGCCCCTCAGCGCAACTCGTCGAGCGAGACGACCTCGAGGTCGAACGGTTCCTCGGTTGAGCGCCGACGCCGGTACGGGGAGACGGTCACACGGTGGACCTCACCGCAGACGCAGGGGACTTCGATCGGCCGCGTGTCGGTGTCGACCTTGAGGCGCCGGAGCTTGCCGGTGGGCTTGCAGCCGAACGAAATCACCCAGCCGTAGTCGACACGTTCGGTCTGCTTTTTCGGGCGGCGGGGTTGGGGCATCTGTCCATCCTCTCCGGTTGCGAGCCGGACCGTCGCCAGGATGCCTCGGCGTTGCCTGTGACCTGCTCGAGCGTGGTCGAGAAGACGATCTTCGGTGTCTCCTTCCAGATACTGGCGAAGGCGAGTTCCCGCTCGGAGGCCGAGCGCCGTTGCTCGGCATGCTCCCAGGGAGCCATCTCTTCGTACAGCCTGCGGCCATAGAGCTGCACACCCGTCTCGCGCGCCTGCTGGTTGTGGAACTCGTGCAACTCCTCATCCGGCGCCGACCAATCGATCTCGCCGTTCGGGGCCGCGATGAAGCCGTCGAGCGAGACTCCCATCGCGTAGACCAGCTTCCGCATGGGCGATCGTCTAGAGCCCAGTCGGGTGGCGGGCCGTGAAGCGCTGGTCGTCGACTTTGGCCCGGTGCCAGCGTGGGCCGGTGATACCGGGTGGGTCGTCACGAGTGTCGAAGCGCAGCCCGGCTATGACCATGAAGACGTGCCGGTCGTTGGCGTAGACGCTGACCCAGCGGCCGAACCCGCCTTCGCCCCAGTATGCGAGCTGGCCGGAGACCATCGTCTGGTCGAGCAGGCCGGCGGCGTGGAGCACGTAGCTGACGGCACCGGAGCAGTCATAGCCGCGGGAGAGGAAGCTGGCGTGACCGCCGCCCCAGACGTAGGGGCGGTTGTCGATTTCATTGGCGGCCGCGATCATCCGTCTGACCGCGGCGGGGGCACCCGGGGGCGCGATCGCTGCGCCTTCCTCCAGTTCGGCACCGCAGTTGGCGCTGGTCCGCACGGCGCCTGCCGGTGTGGGTATGCAACCCGTGCCCCAGGGCACGGATTCGGCGATCTCTGCGTGAGCGGGCGCGACGCAAGCGAGGATCGCCGCCGCGCAAGAAAGGGCGAGCGTTGCGCTGTTGCGAATGCGCATCGTCAGCGAGGGTAGCCGGAAGTCGCTGGAAAAGACGCCCTTGCCGTCAGTGCCGGGTCGACTGCAGGCCGATCAGCACGTAATAGCCGATCAGGTAGAGGCGACGGCCGTCGGAGACCATCGGCGTGTAGCCGGCCTGTTTCATCTCGAAGGTCTTGCGGTGGGTGCGGACGTCGATGCCGATCGCGTCGCGGGTCTTGAAGCTCGAGGTGTAGACGGTATGGCCGATCACGGTCGCCGTGCCAGGCACCGGCCCGCCGACGTCGTAGCGCCAGCGCTGCTTGCCGCTGCGGGCGTCGAGGGCGTAGAAGTGCTCGTCGTAGGAGCCGATGTAGATGCTTGGCGGTGTGCCGGGCACGTGGGCGACGGCCGGTGAGCCGTAGACGAAGTTGTTGGTCGGGAAGGACCAGTCGACCTTGCCAGTCTTTTCGTCGAAGGCATAGACGATGCCGTCGTCGCGGGCGGCGTAGACGCGACCGAAGGCGATCGCGGGGGAGGAGTAGAAGCCGCCCTCCCCGAACGGCGGCACGCGCGAGGTGTTCGTGCGCCAAATCAGCTTGCCGCTTTTGGCATCGAGGCAGAACATCGCGCTCTGGTAGTCGGCGACAAAGACGTGGCCGCCGTGGAAGCTGGGGCTGGCTTTGATCGCTCCCGGCGAGTTGAACTGCCAGAGCACCTTGCCGTCGGATGCCCGCAGGGCGACCACATTGGTTTTGTCGGTACCCAGGTAGAGGGTTCCCCCGACCGCCATTGGCGACGATTCGAGGTGGCCGACGAGCTTGCGCTTCCAGACTTGCTTGCCGGTTTTGGCATCGACGGCAACGAGGTTCCCGTCGACGTAGGCAAAGAAGACCTTGCCTTCGTGGTAGACAGGCGCGGTCACGTCGGTGGGCGTTCCCGAGTCCTTCGGATCGGTGTTCCGTTCCCAGAGGATCTTGCGGTCGCTGAGCCGCACGGCCTTGGCGTTGCCGTACTTGTTGACCACATAGGCGACGCCGGCCGCGACCGCGGGCGGGAACTCGATCAGGGCGTGGGTGTCGACCGACCACTTTTCGCGCAGCGGTGGGTCGAGGAAGCGCTGGTGGGAGGGCAGGTAGTGCGTTCGCTCTGGAACCCGGCCGAAGAGGGGCCAGGAAACGAGCGCCGCTTCCTTGGCCGACGTCGCACTGTCCGCGTCGTTGCTGGAGCCGCCGCAACCGGCGAACACGCCAAAGCTCGCCATGAAGGCGAGGAGGACCGCAGGGGATCTGCCTGCTCCGGCTTTCATTGACCAGATCTGCATCGGCGCCACGGGGCAAGTCTTGAGTACTGGAGGCTGACCAGAAGGAGAGCGGCGGACGAGAATCGAACTCGCGTCATCAGCTTGGAAGGCTGAGGCTCTACCGTTGAGCTACCGCCGCATGGATTCGTCAGAATGTAAGGCAGCCACGGGGAGTGGCGCAGTCTGGTAGCGCACTCGGCTGGGGGCCGAGCGGTCGCAGGTTCAAATCCTGTCTCCCCGATTTTGATTCAGAAAGTTTGAGCAAAATGTCAGGCGATGCACGCGAGATAGAGCTGATATTCGAGCCCCAGGAAGAGGGCGGATACCACGTGTATGCGCCAGAGCTTCCTGGCCTCCACACCCAGGGCGAGGACATGGACGACGCACTGGCGAACGCCAACGAGGCCGTCGCCCTTTACGTCGATGGGCTCCGTGAAGACGGCGAGTCGCTCGACATGGGCATCGTCCGCCGCAGGATCACGCTGCCGGCGTGAGTCCGCGGCAGCCGGTCGTTTCGGGCACCGAGCTTGTCAAGGCGCTCGAAAAGGATGGCTGGACTGTGGTTCGCCAGCGCGGAAGCCATGTGCGACTTAAGAAGTCCGGCCGCCGAATGGCTCTCGTCGTCCCCCTTCACAAGGAGCTGCGGAAAGGAACGCTTGCCGGAATCTTGAGGGACGCTGACCTCGCCGGAGAGGATCTCCGCCGTTTGTTGCATTGACGCTAGACGGCTAGCTGTAGTTCCTCGCGAGGGCTCGCAGCATGATTGGAGGACGAACCCAGAGGTCTCGCGTCAAGATTGAAGGTACTCGACGGCGTCTGGCAGTTTTCGGCATATGAATGCTCCGCCTGAGACCCGCGGGGCTATTCTCTGCAGGTACTCGGAGATCTTCTTCTCGCCGACGACGATATGTGCATATCCAGCGGCGCAGGCGAGATAGTTGATGTCGGTTAGGTCGTTGGCTTCCCACCGATCGTCGGCGTTGCTTAGTCGCTGGTGAATGACCTCGAAGTGGCGACCCAGATAGGGCATGTGCACAAGGTCGCGTTCAAGGCGGCTTTCCAGCCAGGCTGTCAACTGTCCCTGATCTAGCCCCGCATCGGTTGCAGCGCTGGTGATCTCCTCAGACATATCACTGATGAGCCGGGCCAGCGCATTAGCGCGTACGTGCTCCTTCGGAGTTCGGCTATCGCGCATGTAGAGGGCAAGTTCATGATGTGAGCGCGCCCACTGGTCCGCCATTGCGTTCCCCTCTGCCTTGGAGATCTTTTCGTCGTCGATCGTGGCCACGACCATCGCGTTGACTGCCGTGATGCGCTGAAACCACTGCTGCCAATCCAGTGGGAAGTCTTCTGGTGCGTCTATAGGTCGCAATCCATCGGCGAAGACTGAGCCCGGCTCCAAGGAAAAGGGGTCATTTATACGCGGATCTTCGCCTTTCAAAACAGCTCGAAATTCGCGCCCTCGGATCGCTAGTGGGTTTCGCATTTGCCAGCCCCGAGAGAGGCCAAGAATGGTCGTTGCCATGTGTCGTCGATGGCGGCCGTCGGTCTGGGTGGTCTCAGTCAGATTTGCCGATGAAATCGCGATGGTGATCTCGCGTGCCTCTGCCATTTCCGTCAGTTCTCCGGCCGCGTCGTAGTTGGCCTTCGAGAGTTTTTCCGGGTGCCCATCGACGTTGCGCCAGCGTGACCCAATGGAGCTGGTCTAGATAGACGACAGGTGTAGATGGTTGGCGAGATTGAGTCCCTGGCTTGTCCATTTCGAGAGCGATCTCGTCTCCCATTGGAAGGGTCGCGATGAACTCGCTGCTGGTGACGTCATATTTGGCGCGTCGGATTCCTGCTTCGCCGGGAGAGAGGCTTCGAGGGAACGGCACTTCGAACTCGGCACCGTCGGCGAGCTCGAAAACGGCAGTCTGCTCTTCGACATCGATTCCGAAGCGACGAATCGTTGGAATTGGAGGACCCTTGTAAGACATCGGCCGTCCGGGTGATATCAAGTTTGGACGTCAGCAACTCAGCTAAGTGATTCATTCGTGATGCCCACGGCCTTGGAACCCGCTCAAGCAGCCGTCCCAATCCTGTCTCCCCGACTATCACCCTGCCGGGTCAGATCGGACTTCGCCGACCTGACCCTCTGCCTGCGATTCGGCTCCGACTCAGCTCGCCGGCGGTTTGACGCCCTGGCCGCTAAGCCTTACGGAGCTGTCGGGTTGGGCGCCATCCCCACGCGAGACGATCGCCGAGCCGACCCTGAACCCCGGCGAGACGGGAGTGAAATCGACCGCGAAGGTGCGGGTTTCCCCGGGGGCGAGGGTGAAGTCGATCCTTCCGGCGACCGCTTCCTGAAGCGCAAAGGGCGCGCCGGAGGTCGTGATCGACGCTCCAACCGGCTGTGTTTTGGGACCACCGCTGTTGTGCACGACCACCTGTCGGGTGGCGGTGTCTCCAATCGCCACTTGGCCGAAGTAGCTTCCAGCTGACGTCCAGGCGTTGAGCTGGCCGGTTCGCGGGGCGACGATGAAGCTGCCGGCGCTTTCCCAGCTCCGCTGGCCAATGTCGTCTTCGGCGTAGACGATGACCGAATATTCCTGAGGCGTCGCACCGAGGTTGGCCGGGGCTTTGAAGCGGCCTTCGAAGTGCAGCCAGCTGACCCCTTCCAACGGGACTTCTTTCTGGGTTTCGTCCGGCAAGGTGACGATCGCAAAGACGTTGCCGAGGCCACGGTTGTCGCTGGCGTCGGCGCCGATCTTCACCTGACCGCCCGTGGAGCCGACCAGGCGCGGGCTCAGCGACGCTTCGGAGACGTAGGGCGCTTCGTCGAACGGTGGCGTCCCTGCGACCTCCGTCTCGCCCGCGTAGGCCTGTTCGGAGGCGCCATTGGTGTCCTCGGCCCAGATCGTCACCTGATAGCTGACCGCCCATTCCTGGTAGTTCGGAACCACCTGGAATTCGCCACGGTAGACGATCGAGTTGCTGTTGATGTTTTCGTAGGGGAGCAGCTGAAAGCTCCAGTAGGCGCCTTCAGTACTGCTGATTTCGGCGTAGACCTGCTGGATTCCGCAGTCGTCTTCCACTTCGGTGGTGACCACCGCGGTCCCGCCTTCGTAGGTGAAGCTCCCAGGGGTGACCTGCGCTGACTTGATCAACGGGCCGGTGTCTTCACTCCCTTCGCCGCACGCCGCGGCAACCGCCGGAAGGGCGAGCGCCAGGGTCGCAAGCAAAGTGAGGATCGCGATTGCAGCGCGGTACCGCCCCCGCAGACCCCCGATCCGTCCTGACATCGTCTTCCCCCCAGCAGTTGACTTGTCGGCTTGAGCCCGCTTGGGCGGAATATATCCGCGTCTCGCGTCCGCAAGTCGATCTAGTCCCAATCTCAATCCGCCCAAAGAGCCCCGATCCGCTGGATAGCAACCCTCGTCATGTCTGAAGCCTAGATCGCAGAAGCCTCGAGCGAGTCGGTGGTTTAAGACTCCCTATTTCTAGGTATGTTGGTTGCGATGCGTCGCTTGCTGCTCTTCCTCGGAGTGTCGGTTATCGGCATCGCCGCCCCATCCTCAGCCGCGGTCGCGCAGACGCCCTTCGGCCATCAGTGCACGGCGCAGGCCGACGGGGTCCGCTTTTGCCCGACCACCGACGGCTCGGCAGGGCAGACCCTTGACGGAGTGCCCTCGTTCGACGGCGTCCCACTCGACGTCGATGTCACTCTGCCGCCTCCTGGAACCTCCGGCCCCTACCCGACGATCGTCATGTTGCATGGCTATGGGGGCGAAAAGACCGCCTTCGAGGCGACCGAACCCGCAGGCGACGAATCCAACACGTTCCACTACAACAACGACTACTTCGCCCGCCAGGGCTATGCGGTCGTCAACTACACCGCCCGCGGCTTCGGCCATTCCTGCGGCGGCGGGCCGGCCGGCTACCACTCGGGCCCGTGCGGCCAGGGCTACATCCGCCTCGCCGACACTCGCTACGAGGCTCGCGATACCCAGTACCTGCTCGGCCTGCTCGTCGATCAGGGCTTCGTCAAGCCCCACGCGATCGGCGTGACCGGAATCTCCTACGGCGGCGGGCAGAGCCTCGAGCTCGCCTATCTCCGCAACCGCATTCGCAAGCCGGACGGGAGTTTCGCGCCCTGGACGAGTCCCAAAGGGAAGTCGCTCTCGATCACGGCGGCCTGGCCGCGCTGGCCATGGTCGGACCTCGTCGACGCACTGCTCCCCAACGGGCGCTTCCTGGACACCCAGGTGGCTCCGACCGGGCAAAGCCTCGGCCCTGTGGGAATCCCGATAGCAAGCTATGTGAGCGGCCTGTATGCGCTGGGTAAGACGACCGGTTACTACTGCGGGGACGCCCCGGCGAGCGCGCCGTGCACTAATCCCGACGCAGACCTGACCGCCGACTTCGCGCTGGTCAATGCCGGCGAGCCTCCCAGCCCGCTTGCCGAAGAACGGCTGGCTGAGATCTACGCCCATCATCAGGCCTACGGCCTGTCCGGCAGGCCGGCGCCACTGCTGATCGAGAACGGCTGGACCGACGATCTCTTCCCGCCGGAGCAGGCGATCCGCATCTACGACCAGGCAAGCGGCAGCAGTCCCGTCAGCCTTCAGTTCGGCGATCTCGGCCACAGTCGCGGCTCGAACAAGCCGACCGTCAACCACGCGTTCAACGAACAGGGCGCCGCCTTCTTCGACCGGCACCTGCGTGGCGGTCATGGCGGTCCGGCGGCGGGGTCCGTAACTGCATACACGCAGACCTGCCCAGCCAGCGAACCGGACGGCGGTCCTTACAGCGCGCCGAGCTACGGCCAGCTGCACACAGCCGCGGTGACCTTCGGCTCGGCGGCGACCCAGCTGGTGACGGCGAGTGGCGACCCGGTCACGAGTGCCCAACTCGACCCGATCGGTGGCACGACCGACGCCTGCAAGAGCGTCACGCCAACTCCGGTCCTCGGAACAGCCAGCTATGAACAGCCCACCAAATCTGGCTTCACCATGCTTGGGCTGCCGACCGTCACGGCGACGATCCAAACCCTCGGTGAATTCGGCCAGCTCGACTCGATGCTCTTCGACGTCGCTGCGGATGGAAGCGAGCGCCTGGTCACTCGCGGCGCCTACCGCCTCACCGGCAACCAGAGCGGCCCGGTGACCTTCCAGCTGCACGGCAACGGCTACGCGTTCGCTCCCGGGCATACAGCGAAGCTCGTGCTGCTCGGCAGCGATGCTCCCTACCTGCGCCCCAGCAACGACCTCGCCTTCTCTGTGCAGGTCTCCAAACTGAAAGTCAGCCTTCCCACTGTTGGCTGAGCGAAGCGACTGACTATCATCGGGTCATGCCGCTCTTTGGTCAGGAACACGTCGAGCGCTATCGGTCCACCGATGGTGCCGAAGGACATGACTGGCAGGGCACCCAGACCCTGCTGCTGACGACGACGGGGCGCAAATCGGGCGAGCCGCGAACGACGCCGCTGATCTACGCGCCGGACGGCGACTCCTTCGTGGTCGTTGCTTCCAAGGGTGGCTCAGACGAGCCACCCGCGTGGTACCTGAACCTCTCCGAGAATCCCGAGGTGGAGGTTCAGGTAAAGGGCGATCGCTTCAAGGCTCGCGCCCGAACCGCGAGCGCCGAGGAAAAGGACCGGCTCTGGAAGAAGATGGTCGCCGAGTGGCCCAGCTATGACGACTACCAGCAGAAGACCGATCGCGAGATCCCGGTCGTAGTGCTGGAACGCATTTAGTCCTGTTCGTCCAGCTCACCGCCCTGGGGTCGCCGAGCTAGCCCGTAAACGGGTGCGTCGGAGTGGTGTTGTTTGGGGCGAGGAGATCGAACCCGTCGGGGATGCGAAGGTGGCCGGGGCCGGCCCCGGGTTTGCCGGTCACTCCGTATTGCCAGACGATCTTCTTCGTCTGGGGATCGATGATCACGAGACGGTGGCGGTAGTCGTCGTTGGCGGCGATCAGGCCGCTGGGCAGCCGCTCGGCGAGGCTCGGGTGATTGAGCATCCGATCGCCCGAGGAGGGGCTGTAGGACCAGAGGATCTTGCCGGCGCGGTTGAATTCATAGATTCCGCCGGGGCGCGTGTAGTCGGCGACGAGGTAGCGGTCGGGACCGAGCTGCTGAGGGTCGGAAGGATATTCGATCGGCAGTTGCACGCTCCAGACGAGCTTGCCCGCCTGGGTGATCTCGTCTATGTAGGAGCCGTTGACCTCCGAGATCAGGATGTTCCCGTTCGCGAGCGGGGTGTCGCCGTTGGGGGAGCCGAGGAGGCGGGGCGGTTCGTGACTGCACGATTCCGGGTTGCCGAACGTCTTGAGGATCTTCTTCGCGCGGGAGATCAGCAGCACCCGGCAATTCTGCGCGTCGGCGACCGTAACCGTTCCGTTGCGAAGCAGATATGCGTCGTCGGGCTCGTGGAGGTAGCCGGGTTCGGAGCCGGTCACACCCGGGTGGCCGTAGGACCAGGTCAGCCTGCCTCCGGGGTAGGAGAGCTGGACGATTCGCTCGTGCTGCTCCTCGTTGGCGATGATGCCCGTGCCGCCGTGGGTGAAGAAAGCGTCGTCGGGGAAGTAGAAGCCGCCGGGCGGTGCCGGGTGCGCTTTGGACGGGAAGCGCCAGAGGACGTGCTTGTTGACATCGACGACGAGCAGCCGGTTGTTGCCACGGTCGGCAATCATCAGCTGCCCGGAAAAGGGCGGTTTGGCGGCGGACTGAGCCTTGGCCGGGGCGGGGCTCGGCTTGCGCTCGATCGACAGCTTCAGGACGGTTCGCAGGGGCGCTTCGCCGGCACCGACGCCACCGATCAGGAAGGCGGAGGAGCCGATTGCTGCGGCGGCACCGCCGGAGATCGGCTGGGGCAGCTTGCCGGCAGTCGACGCGATCTTCTTTCCGGGTTCGAAGCGCCAGATCTGCGACGTCGGCGAACCTTCGGCTTCGCCGCCGAGCAAGTAGATGGCGCCGTCGAGCGCTACCGCGCTGGCGTGAGAGACGGCCTCCGGCAGGTGACCGACGATGTGGGCCGTCCCCGCCCTCGGGTCGACTTCTTGGATCGCGTCGCCGGCGGAGCCGCTTGCCGTCTCGCCGCCAAAGGCGTAGATGCGTCCCCCGAGCGCCGTTACCGCCAGGTAGCGGGCCGGCGCCGGCAGTCGCGTGACCTGGCTGAAGGTCGAGCCGTCGGTCGTCGCCAGGACCGAATCGATCAGCTTGCCGCCGTCGTAGCCGCCGAGAACGTAAGCGGTTTCGCCGACCGTCACGGCGCTGAGGTCGGAGCGAACGCTCGGCAGTCGCCCGATCGCTTTGGCGCTGGTCGGGGCCGCGACGATTCCATCCGGCGCCGAAAGTGCCTGCACCGCGTCGGTGCTCGCTTCCGTTCCGCCGCCGAAGACGACCACCCGTTCGCCGAGCACCGCGGCGGCGGAGTCATGGAGTGGCCCCGTCAACGAGCCCGCTTCACTCAGCCTGCCGTTGACCGGGTTCAGCAGGAAGACGCCGCTGGCGGAACTGCCCGAGGCGTCGAGACCGCCGAGGATCAACGGCCCCTGCTTCGTTGCGACGACCGACTCGCCCCAGGTCGCCGCCGGCAGTGGGCGGGAAGGACGGGCGACGAGGAGCGTCCGGGTCGGCGGAGGCGATTCCCCCGTCGACGAACCGCCGCCACCCGAGCTCGCATCGATCGCTATCGCAGCCGCGATGAGCGCGACGATCCCGATCGGGAAGACCAGACGCCATCGCCGTCGCGCCCGCGAAGGCGATGGTCTTGGCTGTTGCCGCCGCGATGGTTGGCGTGGCGATCGGTCCACTCGCTCGACGATCTCGCGCGTTGCTTAACGACAGATGAAAGCTGCCCAGGCCACTTGAACCGACGGCAATCGCTCGGCAATACCGAGGTGCTGGGTTTTTGACGGTGAGAAGATCGTCAAAGACCGAGGCCTACTTCGGCTGGACCTCGACTGACCCGAATCGAGAAAGGCAAAGAATGCAGAGTTGGGACTTGAAGAACTTCGAAGCGGAGCCGCACCAACCGCAGATCCTCGCCTCGGCTGACGATGCACGGACGATCGTGCTCGACCTTCCGGCGGGGGAGGCACTGCAGGAGCATGAGGTGCACGAGCGGGCGCGACTGGTCGTCATCAGCGGCGAGGTCGACGTCACGATCCTCGCCGGTGAGACTGTTGCGGCGCGCTCAGGGCACCTCTTCGAGTTCGACCCCGGCGAGCGGCACACGGTAACCGCGCGGTCCGATGCTCGCCTGCTGTTGATCCTCACCCCGTGGCCCGGAGACGGTCATCCCGGCGCGATGACGCTCGAGCAGAAGGGCGAAGCGCGCGAGCGCGCCGCCCGGCGCGACTGATCGCTCAAAACGACTACTTGCCGGCCTCTGGACCGCCCTTATGCTCGATCTCGTCGGCGTCGAGGACCGCCCAACCGACGCGCTCGACCAATTGACCCGAGAAGTGGTCTGACTCCAGATCGCTGGGGCTGATCCGCTCCCGGTACACGACCGAGTTGGCAGTTTCCTCGTGAACGTCAGTCACTACGAGTATCTGCGGCATGAGTGCCTCCTGTTCGCTGGGTGGTCGTAGAGTCAGCGTCATCCCTGCGCCTTGGGGGCAGGTGAAAGTTGGGTAAAGATCACCTCAAGTTTTCAGCCAGGTTCGATCTCCGCCTCTCGACTACGATCCCTCGCATGGGGGATCTGGGTCCGGGGACATCGGCTGTCGAGCTTGCCGCCGCGCTGCGGGCGAGGGAGCTCTCGGCGGTTGAGTTGCTCGAGGCCTGCCTCGCCGCGGTCGACGAGCGCAACTCGGAGCTGAACGCGGTGATCTGGCGGGATGACGAGGGAGCCCGGGCGGCTGCGCGGGCCGCCGACGAGCGGATCGCGGCTGGGGAGGAGGCGCCTTTCCTCGGCGTGCCGATCCCGATCAAGGACCTGACCGCGGTGGCGGGCTGGCCGGTGACCTACGGTTCCAACGGCGCTTCCGATGAGCCCAGCGATGAGAGCGAGTTGATCGTCGAATCTCTGCAGCAGGCCGGCTTCGTCCTCTGCGGCCGCACCAACACGCCCGAGTTCGGGCCGCTCACCGTGGCCGAGAACTCGCGCTACGGCAACACGGTCAACCCTTGGGACACCAGCCGCGCGTCCGGCGGTTCCTCGGGCGGCGCCTCGGCGGCTGTGGCTGGCGGCATGTTCCCAATCGCTCATGCCAATGACGGTGGCGGCTCGATCCGCATTCCTGCCGCCTACTGCGGCCTGGTTGGTCTGAAGACCAGTCGCGGGCGCATCCCGCGGCGGGCCCAGACCTGGATGGGCGCGGTGGTCGAGGGCGCGATTACGCGCACGGTTGGAGACGCCGCGGCTGTGCTCGACGTTGCGGCCGAACCCGATCCGCTCGCCTGGTACAGCGCGCCGGCGCCGGAGCGCCCCTTCACCGATGAGGTGTCGATAGAACCCGGCTCCTTGCGCATCGGAGTAATGGCCGAGGCGCCGCTGGGAGTACCCACCGACCCCGCCTGCATCGAGGCTGCCCGCGATGCCGCGGCCCTGCTCGAGCAGCTCGGGCACGAGGTGGCCGAGGTCGAGGTGGCGACGATCTCGGAAGAGCTGACACCGGACTTCGTGACGATGACAATCGGCGGCGTCGCCGACTACGACGGTGTCGACTGGTCGCGGGTCGAGCCGCACAACCGCCACGCCTACAAGGCCGCGACCGATCGGGTCAGCGCCTACGAGTACGTCGTCGCCGTGCAGAAGCTGGAGCAGCTCTCCCGCCGCGAAGTCGCACACTGGGGCAGCGACTTCGATGTATTGCTCACGCCAACTTCGGCGATCCTGCCGCCACCAACCGGATCGGTCCTGGCTGCACAACATGCAGTGCCCGATCAGCCTGTATTCGACACGGTGCGCTCGGTCTGCTTCAGCGCATTCGGCAACATCACCGGCCTGCCGAGCGTCTCGTTGCCGTTGCACTGGACCGCGGATGACCTGCCGGTGGGAGTGATGTTCACCGGTCGCCCCTTCGATGAGGCGACGCTGCTGCGCCTCGGCGCCCAGCTCGAAGAGGGGCGTCCGTGGGCCCAGCGACGCGCCCCGATGGCGTCCGTCGCCTAGCCGGCTACTTCCGCTAGCGCCTCGGCAAGCAGACGCACACTCTGCTCGATCGCTTGCTCCGGGAGGCCGGCAAAGCCGAGGACGAGGCCGGGTGGGCCGGTTGGTTTGAAGCGGTGCAGGGCAAGGCCCTCGAGACCGACGCCTCGCGCGGCCGCGGCGTTGACCAGTGCGGCCTCATCCAGTCCTTCGGGAAGCTCGGCAAGCTCGAAGAGCCCGGCGGCGCCCTCTGCGATGTCGGCCTCGGGGACCTGGCGCCGCAGCGCGTCGATCAGCGCCTCGCGGCGGCGTTGGTAGCGCAGCCGCATCCGCCGCAGGTGGCGGTCGAGCTCGCCGCGGGCGATGAAATCGTGCAGGGCGAGCTGGCCGATCGCCTCTGAGCCGCGGTCCTCGATCGCCTTGATCGAAATCAGCGGCCAGCCCAGCCAGGAGGGGGTGAGCATCCAGCCGAGCCGCATCCCCGGCGCCAGCCGCTTGCTTGCGGAGCCGACGTAGGCGACCCGCTCGGGCACCAGCCCCTGCAGGGCGCCGACGCGGGCGCCGTCGTAGCGCAACTCGGCGTCGAAGTCGTCCTCGACGATCAGCCGCTCGCCCGTCTCGGCCCAGTCGATCAGGGCCGCCCGGCGCTCGCTGCTCAGCACCGTGCCGGTTGGGAACTGGTGGGTGGGAGTGACGACCACGGCCGCCGCCTCGCTGCGCTCGAGCAGATCGACCCGCAGCCCCTCGGCGTCGACTGGGATCGGCTCCACCTCGAGTCCCGCCTGCTCGATGATCAAGCGGTGGTTGTGCCAGCCGGGGTCCTCCAGCGCGACGCTGGTGACTCCGCGGCTGCGCAGCCAGCGGGCGATCAGCGACAGGCCCTGGCTGAAACCGGTGCAGATCATCAGCTGCTCGGGATCGGCAGCGGCGCCGCGGACGCGGCCGAGGTACTCGGCAAGCGTCTCGCGCAGGGCGGGGACTCCGCGCGGGTCGGGGTAGTCGACAGCGTCGATCGGCGCCTGCCGCCAGGCGGCGCGCAGCGAGCGCAGCCAGCGCTCGCGCGGGAACCCGGCGAGGTCGGGAAGGCCGGGATCGAGCCGGTGGGTGAAGCTGGGCAGTAGCGAGGGGGAGGGGACCCGCGGCGCCGCGGCTCGCACGGTGTTCGCTACCCGCACCGGCGCGCCTTGGCGGGCAAGCAGATAGCCCTCCGCCGCCAGCTGTCCGTAGGCCTCGCTGACGACCCCACGCGAGATTCCCAGCTCTGTGGCAAGGCCGCGACTAGAGGGAAGTCTCGATCCAGGGGCGAGGCGGCCGGCGCGAACGTTCTCGCGAATCGACTGCTCGATCTGTTCGTGCAGCGGTATCTCTCGCTGGCGGTCGAGCTCGACCAGGAGGCCCAGGCTAACTGGTCCACTAGAAGGTGTCATTACTGGCACTGTATAGAGAACCAGTCTGCATCTACGATGATCCCAAGATGCAGCTCAAGCCGCTGACTTCGCCTTTTGTTTCGCCATAGGCAACTAAACGCGAAGTCAGCGTCGAGAAAGTGAGGGGATGCGATGAGCAGGGTCACGGTCGTTGGAGGTGGACTTGCTGGGCTCACGGCTGCCATCACCGCGGCCGAAGGCGGCGCGTCGGTGCGGCTGCTCGAGGCGCACGATGCGCTCGGGGGTCGCGCCCGCAGCATGGACGGCCCCTACAAGGCGAACTTCGGTCCCCACGTCATCTATAAGGACGGCCCGTTTTGGTCCTGGCTCGCCGAGCGCGAGCTGCTGCCTCGCTACTCCGGTCCGTCGCTGGCCGGCATCCGCTTTCGTTGGCAGGGCGAGATCCGCCGCACGCCACCGCTGGGAACGATCCCAGCGGTTCTCCGCCTGCGCGGCCGCGAAGCGCCGGTCGACCAGGATTTCCGCAGCTGGGTGGCGAGTCACTCCGACGAGCGCACTGCGGCGATGCTCTCGGCAGCCGCCGGCGTTTACACCTTCCACCACGACCCCGGTGAGCTCTCCGCCGCCTTCGTCTGGAAGCACTCGGTGCGCGTCCTGCTCAGTCCGCCGCCAACGGCGCGCTACCTGCACGGAGGCTGGAGCTCGCTCATCCATGCCCTGGAGGCGCGGGCACGGCGCCTCGGAGTCGAGATCGAGACCGGCCACGTGGTCGAGACGCTCCCTGGCTCGCCGGCGATTGTCGCCACCGAGCTGGGCCGGGCCGGGAAAATGCTCGGCGACGACTCACTCAGTTGGCCCGCGGGGCACACGGTCTGCATCGACCTCGGGTTCGAGCACCGTCGCGGCGATCCGTTCATCGTCTCCGACCTCGACGAGTCGGGGTGGGTCGAGCGCTTCAGCGCCCCAGACTCTTCGTTGGCTCCCGATGGCGAGGAGTTGGTGCAGGCGCAGATGCCGGTGTGCCCGGACGAGAGCGCCGATCAGGCGGGCCTACGCCTCGAGCGCCTGCTCGAAGCATCGTTCCCCGAACTGCGCGAGCGCGAGCGCTGGCGCCGCCGTCAGGTGATGGAGGGCCGTACCGGCCCGCTCGACCATCCTGGCAAGACCTGGCGCGACCGCCCGGCCGTTGACCGCGGTGACGGCATCTACCTCGCCGGCGACATGGTCGCGGCGCCCGGCTTGCTATCCGAGGTCTCTTGGGCAAGCGGCAGTGAAGCGGGTCGCCTTGCTCTTGTCGCCGCCGGTAGCGAGCGCGGCGAGCTGAGGCGAGTCGCTTAGTCGACTACCGTCTCGGCGATGGCAGCGACCTCCGCCGGGATCCTTCCCTACCGCCGTGGCGCGGAGTCGCTTGAAGTACTGCTCGTGCATCCGGGTGGGCCGGTCTGGGCCAAGAAGGAAGAGGGCGCGTGGTCGGTCCCAAAGGGCGAAGTCGACCCCGGGGAGGAGCCGCGTGCCTGCGCGCTTCGCGAGCTCGAGGAGGAGCTTGGCTCATCGCTCGATCTCACCACGGATCAGTTGGTCGAGCTCGGCTCGGTTCGCCAGAAGTCCGGCAAGGTCGTCGAATGCTGGGCTGCTGAGGCCGACTTCGACCCGGCCGACCTGAGCAGCAACACCTTCGCGATGGAGTGGCCGCCGCGCTCCGGCGCACAGCGCGAGTTCCCGGAGGTCGATCGGGCCGAGTGGTTTGTCCCCGAGGAGGCACGCCAAAAGATCAACCCGGCGCAGGCCACTTTCATCGATAGGTTGCTTGCTCTATGACCGCGTCCGAGCCGGAGCGGCTTAACCCAGACGGATTCGCGACCTTCTCTGCGCGGACCGGCGATGACTCCCCGGTCGTGATGCTCAACCTGCTCCGCTTCAAGCCCAAGGGCGGCCGCGAGCGCTACGCCGAGTACGGCGCCGCAGTCACCCCGCTGTTGGAGAAGGCGGGCGCCAGGGTCGTCTTCCTTGGGGAGTCAGCGGCGCCGCTCCTGGGCGAGGGCTCCTGGGATTCGGTGCTGCTGGTCGAGTACCCGTCGCCTCAGGCCTTTCTCGAGATGATCGGCTCCGCCGAGTACCAGGCGATCGCCCATCTGCGCACTGAGGCGCTGGCGAAGGGCGAGCTGCACCCGATGAGTGCTGCCGAGCAGCTTCCCTAGTCGCCCAAGCTGAAAAGGAGCCGCCTTATACTCGCCGGGCGATGGCAGACGGCCCGAACGCAGACTCGGTCCCGCCCACGGGTGACGGACCCTCGGGCCGGCCGCTGCCGCTCTCGGTACGGCTGCTCGGCGCAGGTGTGCGCAGCGCTCGCTCAGTGGGGAAAGCGACTGGACTAGATCGCGCTGTGGAGACGGCGGCCGAGGAGGCGATGGTCGCCGCGGTGGAGAGCGAGGCGGTCGAACGGGCGATTGCAAGGGTCCTGAAGGGCCCGATCGTCGAGGAGGCAATGAACAGCGCGCTCGAGAGCGACGCTGTCAAGGGCGCCCTGGTCGAGGCCCTCGACAGCGAGCTGGTCGACGAAGTCTGGCGCCGCTTGCTTGCCAGCGACGAGGCGCAGCGGCTGGTCGAGCGAATCGCCGAGGCACCGGAGATAAGGGCCGCGATCAGCGCCCAGAGCGTCGGCATGATCGAGGACGTCGGCCACACGATCGGCAACGGCACGCGGCGCCTCGACGGCGTGGTGGAGCGAGTCGTGCGCAAGATCTTCTTTCGCCGGCGGCGCGCCGAGCCGACCGACCGCGCCGGCGCGGCTACGCGCGGGCTGGCCTTCGGCCTCGACGCGCTGCTCGTCAACCTCGGCTTCTCCGGACTGGCTGCGGTCGCGGCGCTGATCGCCTCGGCCTTCACCGGCAACGGCAACGGCGTCTCCAACGCTGCTCTGGCGGCCGGCACCACGCTCTGGTTCGCGCTCGGCAGCCTTTACCTGGTGGGCTTCTGGTCGCTGGCGGGGCAGACGCCCGGCATGCGCTTCATCGGCATTAGGCTCGACGTCGATGGGCGGGGCCTGCGCTTCGGGCGCGCGGTCAAACGCCTGATTGGAATGGCTCTGGCCACAATCCCCTTCGGGCTCGGCTTCCTCGGCATCTTCTTCGACGAGCGCCGCCGCGCCTGGGACGACCGGCTCAGCGGCGTCGACGTGGTCTATGAGGGGAATGAGCGCACGCCGGCGCCGTGGTCGCGCCTCGAGATCGCCAAGCCGCCACTCGCCGCGGATGCCTCCGCAACGACGAAGGCCCCGGAAACCCCGGGGCCTTCGGTCTCAGCGGGTAGTCGGATCGTCGCCTAACTGACGACGCCTTCCGGCCCCTCGGCCAGCTTGTGGATGATGATGATCGAGAGGGCGAAGATCGCCAGCGACCAGAACGGGTAAGCGGGGATCGAAAGCAGCGCGCCGATCGTGTTCAGCGAGGCGATGAAGATGCCGAACCAGCGCCCGAACTCTCCCCCGGCGAAGAGCGAGAACGCGGCGACGAGCTCGAGCACGCCGAGGATCAACATGATCCAGCCCCAGGTGTGCAGGCCGCTGATGATGTAGGTGGCGTTTTCGGTGAAGAACTTCGAGTCGCCGATCGCGGCGATGCCGTAGATGATGTTCAGGACGCCCGCAACCAGCAGCAGCACGCCGGCAAACACCCACCAACCGCTGAGTGTGTTCTCCTCGTTCATAGCCAACCCTTTCGTCCACGAATAGACAGAGACAAGGTGCGCGAGCTTATTCGTGGGGTGGATTGCATTTCCTGCTCTAGAGCGAAATTTGCCGGTTTAGCCAACTGTCGCGGCGCTTGTCTGCCTCAGCTTTCATAGGCTCAGCGTTATGGACGTCGTTCGCACGCCGGAGGAACGCCTTCAGGGTCTTCCCGACTTCCCTTTCGACTCGAATTACCGTGAGATCGACGGACTGCGTTTGGCCTACCTCGACGAGGGGGAGGGCAGGCCGGTTGTCTTCTTCCACGGTGAGCCGACCTGGTCTTATCTCTGGCGCAAGGTAATCCCGCCGGTTCGCGATGCCGGCTACCGCTGCATCGCCCCCGACTACGCCGGATTCGGTCGCTCCGACAAGCCGACCGAAGTCGAGTGGTACACCTACGACCGTCACGTCGAGTTGATCGCGAAGCTGCTGGAGGAGCTCGACGTGCGCGACGCGACCGCGGTCGTGCACGACTGGGGCGGGCCGATTGGCCTGCGTCTCGCGGTCGAGCATCCCGACCGTTTCTCACGCATCGTGATCATGGAGACGGGTCCCTTCACCGGCCATCAGCGGATGAGCGACGCCTGGCTCAAGTTCCGCGAGTTCGTCCGCGACAACGCTGATGTGCCGATCGGCATGCTGGTTCGCGGCGGTTGCAAGGAGGATCCCGGTGACGACGTCATCGCGGCATACGAAGCTCCCTATCCCACCCCGGAGTCGAAAGCGGGCGCGCGGGCCTTCCCACTGATCCTGCCGACCGAGCCCGATGCACCCGGAGCGGCGGAGGGCAAGGCGGTTGCCGACGCGCTGCGGGTCGACGAGCGGGAGGCGCTGGTGCTCTGGGCGGACTCCGACTTCATCCTTCCCTTCTCGGTCGGCGAACGAGTCTCCGAGCAGCTCAACTTCCCGCCGCCGCGCAAGATCGAGAACGCCTCCCACTTCCTGCAGGAGGACGCGGGGCCGCAGATCGGCGGGATCATCGCCGAGTGGCTCGGCTGACCGCCGCTCGCAGCTCCTCACGCGAACGGTCGGCCAACAGCCGCACTCTGTGCGGCGGTCCCTCCTCGTCGAGCCATGTAACGCTCCCCGGCCAGTAGGGCCCCGGCGGCGCGCCGGGATGATGGAAGGCGTCGGCGTAGACCCAGCTGCCGGTGTTGTGCAGGCTGCCGCCGCCGGGTAGCGGCCACGCCGCCTCACCCGCTTCCGGACCGGCGCGGTGGGTGTGCCCGGTGATCACATGGGGGGCCTCGATTCGGAGGCGCCTGACTATCTCGGTCGCGCCGGCGACGCCGCTGCGGGAGATCGCGGTCGAGGAGAAGTCGGGCTCGAACTCGGTCTGTAGCGCGCGGTTGAGCAGCCAGACGCTTGCCGGCACTCCGGCGCGCAGGGCGGCCTTGAGCGTGGCTTGTCGGGCGCGCCCGCCGTCGCGGCGGCGACCGGAGAGCGAACGCCAAGCGCGTTCGGAGGGACGGGTGGCGCCGCGGGCCATGCCGGCCTCGGCCAGCCCAAAGGCGAGCCCGTAGATGGGGCGGAGGACCCGCTCGTAGTCGCCGGGCGTCGCCGGGTCCGCCGGGTGCCCGCCGACGCGCATCACCGCCGCCGCGCCGACGCACTCCAGGCGAGGCAGGCTGAGGTGGCAGTCCATGTAGTGGCCGTGGGTGGCGTAGACGTCGTCGCGCAGCCAGACGCCCGGGTAGGCGACGCTTAGCTCGGCGCTGCCGAGCCAGGTGCCAAGTCGATTCAGGGGCTCCCCCTCGGGTGGGGCGCGGTGCTCGAGGCCGAGCGTGGCGTCGCCGAGGGCGAGTCCTTCGAGCAGCGGCTCGGCGAGGCGATGGTCGTGGTTGCCGGGCACGAGCACGACGCGCCGGCCCGCCATCGCCTCGCCCAGCTCCTCGAAGAAAGGCTGGACCCCCCTGAGCGCGTCGGCCAGCGGCAGTTCGCGCAACTCGAGCACGTCGCCGAGCAGGACGAGCCGGTCGGCCGAGGCGATCTCTTCGAGCAGGACGCGGCGCAAGACGGGATCGATGGCCAGGTCCTCACCGGTGGCGCTGCCCAGGTGCAGGTCGGAGACGATCGCGGTCCGCATCCCCGCCCAAACTAGCGGTGCAACGTCTTGTCCCCCTGCCAGGGGGAAAACGCGTTGCACCACCGCCTGGCTGCTCAGCCAGTACCTGGCTAGACTTCTCGGATGGCCGAGCTGAGCGAAGAGCGCCTGGCGCCGTCGAACGGGATTGAGATCGCCTACCAGGAAGTCGGCGATCCAGACGGCGAGCCATTGGTGCTCGTGATGGGCCTGGCGACGCAAATGATCGCCTGGGACGACGAGTTCTGCGCGATGCTGGCCGAGCGTGGCTTTCGCGTTGTGCGTTTCGACAATCGCGACATCGGCCATTCGACCAAGCTCGATGCGGCCGGAGTGCCAGGTCGCCTCGATCTCCTCCTCGGCCGCCGCGAGCCGGCGGCTTACCTGCTCTCCGACATGGCGACTGACACGGTTGGCCTGATGGATCATCTCGGTATCGAGTCGGCGCACGTCGCCGGCATCTCGATGGGAGGAATGATCGGCCAGACCCTTGCGATCGAGCACCGAGCACGGATCCGCTCGCTGGTCTCGATGCACTCCACCACCGGCAGTCGGCGGGTGGGCCATCCGACCCTGAAGGTGTTTGGTCTGATGCTGGCCGAGGCGCCGCGTGACCGCGACGCCTTCATCAAGCGCATAGAGCGAACCTACGAGTTGATCGGCTCACCCTCCTACCCGGTTGACGAGGAGCGGGTGCGCAGGGTGGCGGAGGCTTCTTGGGAGCGTGGCCACAACCCGCGCGGAGTTCTACGCCAGATGCACGCAATCACAGCTTCGGGCGACCGGACGGCGGCGTTGCGCAAGCTGGACCTGCCAGTGATGGTGATCCACGGCACTCGCGACACCCTGATCCGTCCCAGTGGCGGCCGCGCCACCGCCCGCGCCATACCCGGCGCCCGTCTGCACCTCTTCGAGGGCATGGGCCACGATCTGCCCCGCGAGCTCTGGCCGGCCTTCGCCGACGATTTCGTCGCCACGGCCTCCCGCGCCAGCTGGCGAGCCCCCGCCGCCCAACCCGCCTGAGTGCGGCTGAGAGGAGTCGAACCTCCACGGAGTTTCCTCCACACGGACCTGAACCGTGCGCGTCTACCAGTTCCGCCACAGCCGCGAGCCAAGGCAATCTACCGGTTCGAAGCCCAGCACCCCCGCCGCCACCGCCCGACGACCCACCCACCCCGCTCGCTAAAATGCCCGTCCCTCGCCGCGATCGTCTAGGGGACTAGGACCCCGGATTCTCAGTCCGGAAACCGGGGTTCGAATCCCCGTAGCGGTACTGATCGTTGCGGTGGTCAACCGCAGGCAAAGAGAAGGACGCGACTATTCGCACCTTCCTCGGGTATGGCTATATTTACGTATCCACCGCGGGAGGCGAAGGCGGTGACATGTCCACCCGGTGGCTGCCCAGGGCCGATGCCGAGATGCTGCGGACTGAGATTCTTGAGCGCGCCCACGGCGCCCGAGGAGATCGGCGCGACCGGCTTCCCCCAGTACGAAACTTCAGTGTCGATGTCGTGCGCTACCGTGCCAGCGAAAGCGAGTCGGCGGCGATCCGTGCTAGGTGGTTCGACTTATGCCTGGCTGGGCGTATCTCGTCTGCCCGCGCGGTATGTTGCGGCGATGAGCAGCGATCTCATCGCCTGGGTTGTCGCTATCACGCTAGGCATCGCAGTCGTCGTCTTGGGGCTGCGACGGAATCTCTCTGAGACCACGCGAAACGGGTTGCCACGGTTTGGAGGGGACCCCGAGCGGGCGACTGCGACGCTGGGCCTGTATGAGGGCGAGGAAAGGCGACGCCGCCCGCTCACCCCACGGCAAAAACGATGGATGGCCGGGGGGTTTCTGCTGCTAGGTCTCGCCTACGCAGTTATGGCGCTGTTGTGGGCCAACGACAGGTTGATTCACGCCGTCCTTGCCGCCCTATGGGTGATTATCGCTGTTGGATACTTCCTTGGAAGGTTGCCGCTTTCAGTGAATAGGTCTTCCTCCTGAATCTGATGCAGCAGCACCCCGACGGGCAAGCGAAATCGATTCAGCCGCTATTCCCGCCACGTGGTTCGACTTTGTGTGCAGCAAGCGGTATCCGCAGACCCCGCTCCCCGAGGGGGTTTTCGTTCTCGAGGGGTGGTGGGCGCCAACACGCGCGCCATCGACTCTCGACGGGAGCGCCGCTGAGCATTTAGGCTCATCTGCGTCGATCCCACCGAAATCGCGCTCGCTCAACTCGATGCGGTGCTGCAGGAGTACCGTGACGCCACGACTCGGTCTCAGCACGACGACCTTTCGGATCTAGGCACGGAACTTGACGCATTGGTCACCCCGGCCACTGCGGCAGTCGAACGCCTAGCTCCTCCGGGGAGTTCTTACGTCAAGGCGATCGAAGTCGCTAGGGAACAGTGGACGAGCTACTCGCATTTGCTCTTGCCGTCCGCTATCGGGAGCGATCGAAGCGCTTCGGGCTGACTACGCAAGCGGGAATCTGAGCTCCCTGCCCGAGCTCATCCACGCTGACATGTTCGCCGACTTCCTGGAGATGGCCAACCATTTGCTCGGTGAGGGCTACAAGGACGCCGCCGCGGTTATCGCGGGGAGCACCTTGGAGGGTCACCTTCGCACCCTTGCCGAGAAGCTCGGGCTACCGACGTCGAACGACGTCGGTGAGCCGCTGAAAGCAGCAAGGCTGAACGAGGATCTCCGCAAAGCCGAGGCGTACGAGAAAAACGACCAGAAGGCGGTGACGGCTTGGCTAGGCATCCGGAATGATGCCGCCCACGGAACTATGGCGACTACGTGGCCGGGCAGATCGGACCGATGATCGCGGGGATCCGAGACTTCATCCAGCGCCTGCCGGCGTAAACCGCCTCCCGCGCCCCTCGAAGGAAACGTCCACCCGCTCGAGCACCTTGAGGAGGGCGCTCTGCATGGACTGAACGCGATTTGCAGATCACTACGAGTCGCCGCTATGGCGCTACCGTGCTAGCGAGATCTGCTCGCCTGTAATCCGCGCCTCATGGTTCGCCTTGTGTTCCGCTGGGGGTACTTATCGAGCCGTTGAACGCCGTCCAGTGCTGGGCGTTGTTGCATTCTCGGGAGTGGGCGGGTTTCGTCGAAGGGGTGGTTCGGGTAGCCGACGCCGCTATAGACGAGACCCGACGAACTGGGGAGCACGATGGCCGACTTGAACGAGCGTGACGCGAAGCTGGTCCAGTACCTGGGCGAGGCATACGGAAAGGAGCGGGAACTGGAGACCGCTCTGCAGGCGCACATTGCAATGACGACGCGGGCGCCTTATAAGAAACGTCTCCAGGAGCATTTGCGCGAGACCAAACGCCACGCGAAGGACATCGAGCGTCGGATCAAAAGGCTCGGCGGCGGCGGGCAGAAGACGCAGACCGTCGTCGGCAAGGCGATGGCCGCTGCGAAGGGGCCGCTGCATGCGGTGCGCGGCACCGGTGAGCAGGAGAAGATGTTGAAGAACGCCAAGACCGAGTACTTCAACGAGCACGAGGAGATCGCCACCTACTTGGCAATTGAGATCCTGGCGGAGAAAGTCGGTGACGCTGAGACGGCGAAACTCGCCAAAGGGATCAGGCGCGAGGAGGAACGCATGGCGAAATTCCTCGAGAGTCAGATCAAGGCACTGGCGGGGTCGGTTGTCGCCGAGGAGATTCCGCGGAATCAGCGGGCCGTCAAAGCCAGACGTGCTCGAAAACGAGCCGCCCGTTCTCGCAGCTGAGCAGTCCCATCGAGCACCGCGGTGCTCGCCGTCGCTCAGTCGGGCTGCCCGGGTTGAAGATCTGGAAGCCGTTCTCCTCTTCATGCAGGGGAAGGTGGCTGTGGGCAAACACCACCGCGTCGGCGTGTGGGAAGCGCGAGCGCAGTCGGGCAAGCCGGCCTTGCGCCGCGCCCGCGTCGTGAATCATCGCGATCGTTCGTCCGCAGTGCTCGATTTCCAGCGTGGACGGCAGCGATTTCCGCAACGACGGTTCGTCGACATTGCCGTGGACCGCATAAACGGTCGTGCAAAAGGTCCTGAGCTCTTCGAGCATGGATGCGCTGGTCAGGTCCCCAGCATGGATTACAGACTCAGCGCAGGCGAGGATCTCGATGCACCTCTCTGGAAGCCGCCGTCGTCCCTTCGGCAAATGGGTGTCCGCGACAACCGCGATCACGTCTAGAGGCCCGTGTCGCGAAGTTAGGAGGTTTGCTCGGCGCCGCGAGCTCTGCCGATCGCCGGACTGAACTCGGCACGGATCGTGCGGGCGCGAATCGTCCGCATCGTTTCGATCGTCCGCGCAAGCGACGGCACAGGGCGCGGTCGCGCGGTCCTCGTGGGCTTTATCTCTCGGCGCACGGCTTCCCCATACCCGCCTCTTCGGAACGTCGAAACACCGGCTTCGGCGAGTGTGTCCTGTCCACCCTCGTTTTGCGCCCGAGACACCGGGTATCGATGGTCCAGATGGAACGAGACGGCTCCAACTCACGCGATGCCGAGGGCAAGAAGCCCGGCCGCGAACCCGGCGACCTTTCCAAGGATCCCCATCCGCACAAAGTGTTGGGAAACCCAGTCGAGGATCCCGACCCGACTGAGTGGCCGGATCCGTATGAGAAGCGGAAGGACCCGCGTGACCCACCCGATCCTGACGGCCGCCCGTTCGGCGAGCAGCCCCATCCTCCAACTGGGAGCACAAGCACGAGCGAACCACATCCTTCGCAGGATCCCGAGGCAGGGGACCGCTGGGAGGGACCGAAGCGCGACAAGCTCGACGATTAGCGGCGGCTACCGGAAAGCGGGCGGCTAAACGGATACCAAGATCACGGCTGCAAGGACGGCGATCAGGGTGCCGAAGAGGCTGATGCGGGCTAGAAAGCGACTCCATATGCCCTCGTAGCCAACGCTCTGGAAGAGAAAGAGGCCGACGACGTGGGCGAGATTGAGCAGGGCCATCGCGGTCGCGATCAGAACCGTCGCGGCGGCGGTCGCACCTAGGCGACCTTCCTCAAGGTCGTGGCCGTTCGCGTCGCCGACCGCCTTGGCGGCGAGGATGCCGAGCAGCAGGGTCCCGACCACGGCAACGACGATGCCAATCATGTCGCGGGTGCTCAGCGGAGGCCAGTTCCCGGATGGACGCCAGCCGCGCCTGCGACCAGCCCCCGCTTTCGTCTGCTCGACGTCGATGACGTGAGGCTCGGTCGCTTCGTCGACCACCAGTTCGGTAACCGGCATCTCGAGATCACGTTCGGCCTGCTCGAGCAGACCCTTCTCGGCGAAGGCGCCGTCCTGGTCGCGGTGGCCGACGACGATGATCTGATCGGGGTGGAACTTGAGCAGCTCGTCCTGAATCGCTAGAAGCGGATCCGAGTCGCCGACCTCGCCCTCAGCGGGAATGCCGGCGTCGCGCAACTCCGCGAGGGTGCTCCGCAGCCGTTCCTCAGCCGGTTCGATCGCCCCATCCACGTCTCCCAGCATGTGCTTGAGGCCGGAATCGGTTATTGCTGGGGCGACGACAAAGACCTCGTCAATACCGCCTCCGAGCTGGCGAAGAAGTCTGTTCCTCAGCTCGGCGCCAACCACTGCTTCGTTGGCGACCACTAGCGCACGCGATCGCTCATTCGTCTCCTTGGATCCATCTGTCGCGGTAGTAGCCATGTGCTGGCTTTACCCGTTGGACGAGAGTGCAAGCGTCTAGGGGCAGTATCTGCAGGACAGCATCGTCGCCCGTGCGACCGTGTTCCAACAGTGGGATGAGAGATAGCGAACGTCGGACCGATATTGCCCTGGTTGTGCTTGCCACCGCCTCGATCGCGGGCATCGTCTTGATTGGTCGAGCCGCCTGAAGTCAGGCGCCCTCCGCCCGCTGCTTGACGCTGGCGAGCAGGCGGCGGGTGACGAGCACGTGACCGCGAGTGCCGATCACCAAGGCACGATAGGCGCGGCCCTTGAGCCCCGGAAATGCCGCGCGGGTCTCGGCGCGGAGGTTGGTGCGCCTCTGGTCTTCGTCCTCGAGTCGAAAGATCAAGGCGTAGTCGGAGTACCGGTGCCCACCGACGAGCGCCAATTCCCGCGGGCGCTCGGCGGTCTCGACGTGAAAGCCCGGCAGCGTCGAGCCGGAAGCAAGGGGACGCGGCCCCGAAGCCGCCACATCGGCGCAGCCAAGCAGACGGGAAGCGCGGCCCGCCGGAGCAAACGACCCCTCGGTAACCCGCAGCAAAGCGTCCCAAGCGACATCGGGATCTGCCTCAATCACCACCGAGTGCTCGTCCACATGAGGCAGATGTTCGGTTTGAGTCGGCACCGCAAGGGGAATCCTATTGTTACCCGACGAACCCGCGATGGCTTGTTGAAGCCGATTGAATGGTGATGATGACACCGATTGATGTCATTGACATTGTTTCTGCGGGTTTGCCCCCTTGAAGCCGACGGGTACGGATCGGTACCGTAGAAGGCGCGGAGAGATTTAGCGCCATGCGCAGGGACTGGGTTTACGTCAATGCGAATGAGGAGAGACGAATGGTTAGGCGCTTGATCGCTTGCGCGGTGATGGCCCTGTGGCTTGTAGCTGCGGTGTCGGTTGCACAGGCCGACACCGGAGACATCATCGAACCGCAGCACGACCCACCGACTGTCAACGATGGTTGGCAGGCCGGTGTCTGTACCGAAGATCCGATCGGGAACCAGTGCAAGCCGGAAGACCCGGTTACCAGGTTCTTCCGAGTGGCCGCCGGCCACCCGCCGATCGGCTTCACGCAGTACATCGTCAAGCAGGAAGAATTTGAAGTTTCTCCAGGCGTCTTTGCATTCCGCCCAATCGGGCCAGTGAAAACGATTCGCGTGGATCTTCCGCCCGGCCTGACCGTCAATCCGCAAGCGACAGCCACTCGTTGCACGCAGGCGGAGTTCGACACCCCGGTTGGTCCGACCGAACTTCCCGGCTGCCCGTCTTCGAGCCAGGTCGGCGAAGAGCGCCTGACTCTCAAGGTCATAGCAAACGGAGCCGAAGTCGCGCCCATCCCGGGTGTCACCCAGGTGCCCCTCTACAACATGGTCCCGGACTTCGGCGAACCAGCCAAATTCGGCTTCAAAATCGGTGGGCCAGGCGCCAAAAAAATCGTCTACCTCAACACCGAAGTCGCCTGGGAGGGCGACTACCACGAGAGCTTCACGATTCACCTGCCGACGCCCAACCCCGGCACTCGAAGCTGGAAGAGCCGCTTGGTGAACTTCGGCAACAAAACCACCGAAGGGAGCGACGGCACTTACATCACCAACCCGACCACATGCTTCAGCTCCCAGTTGCCCCCGTACGAGGGCATCTACACGACGTTCCTGCGGGCGGAGTCGGTTGCTTTGCCCGAAGCCGACTTCCCCGCGAGCGCGACCCCGTTCGGGTCCGACCTGTCCCTACCGGAAGGCCTGACCCAGACCAAATGCGCGAGCGTGCCCTTCGAACCAGGACTCGTCGTCTCCCCCGGCACGACACAGGTCGATTCGCCAGCGACGCCGACGATCGAGACCACCCTGCCGTTTAAACCGGCGGACGAACAGAGCCAATCGCACTTGCGTAACGCCAGCATCACCCTGCCGGCGGGGATGGGACTAAATCCCTCCGCGGCCAACGGCCTGCAGTCGTGCACCAACGCGCAGTTCGGCAAGGGCACCCGCAACCCGGTGAACTGCCCTGCGCCATCGCGAATCGGATCGGTGGAAGTCGAGACGCCGCCGCTGCCCGCGGGGGCGCTGAAAGGCACGGCCTACCTCGGCCAGCAGCTCAGTCGCAATCCCGAGTCCGGCGAAGAGTTCCGCATCTTCGTCGTGGCCGAGTCGGCCCAGTACGGAATCTCGGCTCGCCTGATCGGCAATACCAAAGCCAACCCGAAAACGGGTCAGCTGACGACGACGTTTGCGGAGACGCCGCAGGTGCCGTTCACCTCGGTGAAAATCCACCTCGACGACGCCAAAGGCGTGCTGAGCAGCCCGCCCACCTGTTCGGCGGCAACCACGACGAGCGTGATGGAACCGTGGTCGACGCCGAAATCCACGAAGACCCCGTCGAGCGCGTTCACGCCAACCGCCGCACCTAATGGCGGCAGCTGCCCGACGACGCTGGCCGGGCGTCCGTTCGTCCCGACCTACACGGCCAAATCGGATAGCGAGAAAGCAAACGCCTACAGCCCGTTCCGGGTCAACATCGGTCGCACCGATGGTCAGCAGGAGGTCAAGCGGGTCGACGTGACCCTGCCGAAGGGACACGCGGGCAACCTGACCGGGATCCCGTACTGCTCAGAGGGCGAGATCGCGGCGGCCGAGGCGAGTAGTGGCGTCGCCGAGCAGGCCAACTCGAGTTGTCCCAGCTCGAGCCAGATCGGCACCGCATCGACCCGGAGCGGAACTGGATCGAGTCCGATCACGATCGGCGGCAAGGCCTTCCTTGCCGGGCCGTACAAGGGCGCTCCGCTCTCGCTGGTGACTGTCACGCCGGCCATTGCGGGACCGTTCGACCTCGGCGCCGTCGTGGTCCGGGTCGCTCTGTTCGTCAACCCGGAAACCGCACAGGTCCACGCGGTCTCAGATCCGATCCCCGACGTGTTCGGAGGGGTCAAGCTGGACATCCGCTCGATCGACGTCAACGTCGACCGCAAGAAGTTCATGCACAACCCGACGAACTGTGCCGCCCAGGCCACCACCGGCACCATCAACGGTGGCGGCGCCAACCCGGTCAACCCGGCGGCGTGGAGCTCCTACCCGGTCTCCTCGCCCTTCAAGGCAACCGGCTGCAAAGGGCTCGGCTTCAAGCCGAAGCTGCACACCCGTCTGTTTGGCGGGCCGGACACGACCACCCGCGGCAAGCACCCGCAACTGCGGGCGACCCTGGAAGGCAATGCCAAAGACGCCAACGTGTTGCGCAGCGCGCTGGCACTGCCGCACGCGCTGTTCCTCGACCAGGGCAACATCAGGACCGTCTGCACGAGGCCGCAGCTGGCCTCCCAGACGTGCCCGAAGGCGGCTGTCTACGGACACGCACAGGCAAAGAGCCCGCTGCTCGGCAAGGCGCTGAAGGGACCGGTTTACCTGGTCTCCTCCAATCATGAATTGCCGGACCTGCTGGTCGACCTGCGCGGTCAGGTGAACATCCAACTACGCGGCGTGATCACCTCCAAGAACGGAGGGATCAAGACCGTGTTCAACAACACGCCCGACGTGCCGGTAAGCAAGTTCATCCTGCGCATGGAAGGCGGTAAGAAAAAGGGGCTCCTGGTCAACTCCAGGAATCTCTGCAAAGGCCCGCTGTCCTCGGTGATGAGCCTGAAAGGACAGAACGGCAAGAAGGTCAAGAACAATCACTTGCCGCTCAAGGTGAGCGGCTGCTAAACGGGCGGCGGTAGAAGGACGCCTAGCAAGCGCGGCGCGGTGGGCAACTGGGGCCCGCCGCGCCGCCGCTGTTTGCTAGAGCGCGGCCGGAAGCGGCTGTGTCCCGCCCCGCCGGGCGGGAATGAGCAGCGCGGAGGCGCAGACCATCAGGAAGGCGCTCGCCTGCAGGGCCAGCCCGAGTGGGCTCGACGAGAGTGGGTCGCCGAAGACGAGGACTCCGCCAGCGATCTGCGCCGCGTTGGCGACGAGGCCGATCAGCCCGATCGTCTCGATCGCGCCGCCACGTTGAAGCGCGGCGGCCGCGGCGTACTGGGCGCCGATGCCGCTGACGGCGATCAGCGCGACCCAAGGGGCGAGGACCGCAATTGAGATCTCTCCGGCGCCGGTCAACCCCTTGATCGCGACCCCGGCGAGGGCGAAGAGGATCCCGGCGAGGGCGGCGAGCACGACCTCGCCGTGGTCGGCCAGTCGCTCCGAGCGGTGGCCCAACGCCAGGCTCGATGCGAGCAGCGCCAGGCCACCCTCGAAGCCGAGCATGGCGCCGACCTCGAAGCCGGAATGGTTGCCGGTGAAGTGGGGGACCGTGAGGACGAGCAGCGCCAGGCCGGTACCGCCGAGCAGCAGGGCGAACCACTGACGTCGCTCGACCGCGTCGCCGAAGAGGCGCTGCGCCATCACCGCGAGGGTGACGGCGCCACCGGCGAGCACAGCCTGGACGATCGAGATCGGCGCCAGCGAGAGGGCGGCGATGTGGATCAGCCAAGCCACGACCGCGACTCCCCAGCCGGCGGCAAACCACGGCGAGGAAGCCAGGTTGCGGGCGCTGCGCAGTGGTTCGGCGATGCGGACCGGAGCAGCGCGATGGCAGCCGCGGTGCTTGAGCAGCGAAGCGAGGTTCGTCAACAGCGCCGCCGCAACGGCGAGTCCGATCCCTATCTGCACGCTAACGCCGCCACGGTTCCCTTATCGGCTGGCGGCGGCACGATGCTTAGCTCGCGACGCTTTCGACGGCGGTGGCGGATCGGGGAGCTCGAGACGACGGCGCGCCCTGGTGACCGCGGAGACCGACGTCCGGCAGGCCCTCGCGATGATCCCGTCGGCGTGGTCGGGAGTGCGACTGACCTCAAACTCGATCAGGGCAGCCCGGCGCAATTTTGCCCGCGCCGCGACGGGGCTGTCGCTGGGCGCCCCGTCCAGCGCCGCCTCGGCGGCGCGTTGCCGCCGGCAAACCAGGCAGAAGAGGCCCTCAGCGGAGTTCGCCCAAGTGTCGGGCAGCGGCACGGACTCGCCGTCGATGCGACTGGCGCTGACACCACAGCCCTCACAGGTCCACTTCTCCGCCAGGCTTTGCACGCCACTCATGCGGGCACCTTGCGACGGCGACGCCGTCGCGACCGTTGCCCAGCAGCGGGCTTGCGGTTCGCAGCGGGCTTGCCGTTGGAGGAAGGCTCGGACTTCGTAACGTGCCCGAGGCTCTGGTCGAACTCGCGGATCAGGTCGAGCTCACGGGCGATTCGGCGCATCTCGGCCGCCTGTTCGGTGAGCACGAAGCTGGTGCCGGCGCCCCGCCGTCCGGCGCGACCGGTGCGACCGACCCGGTGCACGTAGGAATCGCGGTCGCCGGGGGCGTCGAAATTGATCACGTGGGCGATATCGGCGACGTCGATGCCACGGGCGGCCACGTCGGTGGCGACCAGGACTTCGACGTCGCCGCGCTCGAAGCGGGCGAGCGCCCGTTCGCGCTGGCCCTGACTCTTGTCGCCGTGCATCGCGACTGCCTCGAGTTCACGACTGCGCAGGCGCTTGACCAGCCGGTCGGCGCCGCGCTTGGTGCGGACGAAGACCAGGGTGCGGCCGCCGTCGGGCCCACCCAGCGCACCGGCCAGATGGTCGAGCTTGGCTGCCTGGGAGTCGACGTGGACGAAGCGGTGTTCGATCTCGGCCTTGCTGCGCTCTGGCGCTGCATGGGTGTGGTGGCGCGGATCGCGGGTGTAGGCCGAGGCGAGCTTGCCGGTCGCTCCCTCGAGCGTCGCCGAGAAGAAGAGGGTCTGGCGCTGCCCCGGCGTGTGGGCGACGATGCGACTCACCGCCGGCTTGAAGCCCATGTCGAGCATTCGGTCGGCCTCGTCGAGGACGAGCATGCGAACGCTCTTGAGGTTGATCGCGCCGCGCGCGATCAAATCCTCGAGCCGGCCCGGGGTGGCGACGATGATGTCGGCGCGCTGCGCAGCCTTGACCTGTGGGCCGAAGCCGACGCCACCGTAGACGGCGGCGATGTGCAGGTTGCGGGAGCGGGCGATCGAGCTCAGCTCGTCGACGATCTGACTGGCCAGCTCGCGGGTGGGCGCCAGCACCAGGGCGGAGAGGCCCTTGCTGGCGGGCTCGATCCGGTCGATCAGCGGAATGCCGAAGGCGAGGGTCTTGCCCGAACCAGTCGGTGACTGAACGAGCAGATCATGGCCTGCGAGGGCGTCGCGGACGACCAGTTGCTGGACGGGGAACGGTTGAGTGATGTCGCGCTTGGCGAGCGCGCGCACCACGTCTTTGGAGATGCCGAGATCGGCAAATGACACGATTGTTGTGGCTCCTTCTTGAGCGTTTTGGGGAGATCCAGCGACCCCAAAACGCACTGAGCGCACGGAGGAAACGGAACCTCTCGGGTGGCGGTTGCGCCAAACCCGACTTCTTCACGGTAGCAGCAGCCGAGGAAATCGACGCGCGGCCAAAGATTACGGGCGTACACTCATCAGAACCGGACCGGGTGCCGGTGAAACGCGTATTCCCCTTGCACGGGGGCAAACGCGTTGCAGTGCCAACGGGAAGGAGCGGTTGATGTACGACTACGTGATCGTGGGTGCGGGCTCCGCCGGCTGTGTGCTCGCGGCGCGGCTGTCCGAGGACCCGGAGGTGAGCGTCCTGCTGCTCGAGGCTGGGCCGCCGGACGTCAACCAGAATATCCACGTGCCGCTCGGCTACCTGCAGCTCGCCCGCACCGAGATCGACTGGGACTATCACTCGGCCCCGGAGCCGAACTGCAACGGTCGCCAGATCTCCCTGCCCCGTGGCAAGGTGCTCGGCGGCTCCTCCTCGGTCAACGCGATGATCTACATCCGCGGCAACCGGCGGGACTACGACGAGTGGGGGATGCTCGGTTGGGCTTGGGAGGACCTCTTTCCGTACTTCCTCAAGGCCGAGGACAACGAGCACGGCGCCTCGGACTGGCACGCCGTCGGCGGACCGTTGCCGGTCTCCGACCAGCGCTCGGGCAACACGATTTCACCCGCCTTCGTCGAGGCCGGCATCGAAGCCGGACTGGGCCGCAACAAAGACTTCAACGGCGCCGAGCAGGACGGCGTCGGCATGTATCAGGTGACCCAGCGCGGCGGCATGAGAGCGAGCGCCGCCGTCTCCTACCTGCACCCGGCGAGCGAGCGGCCGAACCTGACGGTGATGCCCTACATGCACGTCAACCGCGTCCTCTTCGACGACAATCGTGCGGTTGGCGTCGAGGCGAGCCAGCTTGGCCAGGTGCAGGAGCTGCGGGCCGAGCGCGAGGTGATCCTCTGCGGCGGCGCCTACAACTCACCCCAACTGCTGATGCTCTCCGGTGTCGGCCCCGCCGAGCACCTGACGATGCGCGAGATCGAGGTGCTGCTCGATCAGCCCGCCGTGGGGGAGAACCTCGGCGACCACCCCGCCACCTACGGCGTCTGGACCACGCCCGAGCCCGAGAGTCTGCTGCTGGCCCTGGAGCCGGCGGCGATGGCCGAGTTCGAGGCCTCTCAGACCGGGCCGTTCGCGTCGAACCTGGCCGAGTCGGGCGGTTTCGCTCGCGTCGGCAGCGATGCCGAGGCGCCCGATGTCCAGTTCCACGTCGCCCCGGTCCACATCGTCGACGAGGGGATGTCGGATCCCCAGGCGCACGGCGTCTGGGTCTCGCCCTGCCTGCTCACGGCGGAGAGCCGCGGTTCGGTGCGGCTCGCCTCCGCCGACCCGACCGCGAAGCCGATCGTGCGCAACAACTTCTACGAGTCCGAGGCCGACATGGCGCGGATGATCGACGCGGTGCGCCTGGCGGAGGAGATCTGTGCACAGCCGGCGTTCAGTCCCTACGCGGCCGAGCCGTTCACGGCGCCGGCTGATGACACTGAGGACGCCCTTCGTTCGCATATCGCCCAGACCACCTATGAGGTCTACCACCCGGTTGGCACCTGCGCGATCGGCTCGGTTGTCGATACAGAGCTGTGCGTCGAGGGCCTTGAGGCACTGCGGGTCGTCGACGCTTCGGTGATGCCGACCGTGCCGCGTGGCAACACCAACGCACCGACGATCGCGATCGCCGAGCGGGCCGCCGACCTGATCCGCCACGGCAAAGCGGTCGCGGCCGAGGCGAATGCCGCCCAGGTCTAGGAGGGCCTAGCCCGGGTCGGCGACCGGGACGGGGGCGCTGACCCCGTCCTCGGGGACGACGAGAATCGCGCCCTCGCCGGTGACGTAGGCCTCCTCGCCGTGGTAGGTGACGTCCATGCCGACCGCCTCGTCGTGCTCGGAGGCGCGCAGTGGCATCACCGCGCCGATCAGCTTGAGCAGGGCGTAGGTGACGGTGAAGGCGTAGGCGGGAGCGGCAATCGCCGCCAAGGCCTGGTCGAGCAGCTGGCCGGCGTTGCCGTAGAAGAGGCCGTCGGCGAGCCCGTTCCAGCCGATCTGGGCGACGAGGCCGATGAAGAGGATGCCGGTGAAGCCGGCGATGCCGTGGGCGGCGAGCACGTCGAGCGTCTCGTCAACCCGGGTGCGGGGGCGCCAGACGATAACCGCGTAGCAGGGCAGCGCCCCGAGGAAACCCAGCACCATCGCCCAGCCGGGGCTGATGAAGCCGCCCGCCGGGGTGATCAGTACGCAGCCGACGATGATCGCCGTGGCGGCGCCGATCGCGGTCACCTTGCGGTCGCGGATCAGGTCGAGGACGAACCAGGTAACGAGCGCGCAGGCCGGCGTGATCAGGGTGTTGGTGAAGGCGAGCACGCTGTTGGTGCCGGTGTTGAAGCCGCTGCCGCCGTTGAAGCCGAACCAGCCGAACCAGAGCAGGCCCGCGCCGAGCAGCACGTACATCGCGTTGTGCGGCAGCAGCGCCTGGCGCCCGTAGTCCTTGCGCGCGCCGACCACCAGCGCGGCGGCCAGGGCGGAGAAGCCGGAGGCCATCTCGACCGGTACGCCGCCGGCGAAGTCGAGCGTGCCGCGCTCTGCCAGCCAGCCGCCGCCGAAGGCCCAGTGGGCGAGCACGGCGTAGACCAGCACCGACCAGAGCGCGGCGAAGACGAGGAAGGCGCCGAAACGCATGCGCTCGACCACGGCGCCGGAGACAAGTGCCACGGTGACGATGCAGAAGGTGGCTTGGAAGGCCATGAAGAGCAGGTGGGGGATGGTCGATTCGTCGTTGCGCGGCAGGAAGTCGACGCCGTGCAGGCCGGCGTAGCCGAGGCCGCCGATCAGGTCGCCGGTGCCGTCGAAGGCGAGCGAGTAGCCGACCAGCGCCCAGGTGACCATCGCGATGGCGATCGCCGCGACGCACATCATGAAGGTGTTGAGCGTGTTCTTCGAGCGCACCAGGCCCGCGTAGAAGAGGCCCAGCGCCGGGGTCATCATCAGCACCAGCGCGGTCGCGGCCAGCATCCAAGCGGTATCGCCGCTGTCGACCTGGGGGACCGCGGCGAGTAGCGACAAGGCGCTCACTTGTCCACCGGCGTCACGGCACCGTGGTCGGTCTCGCCGGTGCGAATCCGCACTGCCTGGTCGAGCGGCAGGACGAAGATCTTGCCGTCGCCGACCTCGCCGGTCCGTGCCCCTTCACAGAGCGCGTCGACGGTCGGCTGCGCGAACTCGTCGGAGACAGCGATCTCGAAGCGCACCTTCTCGGCCAGCCCCATCTTCACGGTCGTGCCGCGATAGGTCTCAACGCGCTCGAGCTCGCCACCATGACCCTGCACGCGGCTCATCGAGACACCGCGAACCTGGGCGCGATACAGCGCCTCCAGCACGTCGTTCGCCTTCTCAGGCCGCACGATGCCGACCACGAGTTTCACTGCTCGTGCCTTCCCATCCCGTCCGAGACCCTACGATCGCCTCCGGACGGGTTCGAGCCGGGCCGGCTCGCCTCCTACACTTGAGCGATGCCTGCAGAGTCAAAAGGCGATTCCACCTTCACCCTTTACCGCCGCGGCATCGAGTTGCTCGAGGAGGAGGACTTCGAGGAGGCGGCGGCACCGCTCGAGGAGGCGGCGCGGCGTGCCCCGGAGAAGTCATCGGTGCGCGAGGCGCTGGGACGCGCTTACTTCCGCTCCGGCCGCTTCGCTGCCGCCGCGGTCGAGTTCAAGGCCGTCGTGGAGCGCCACCAGGTCAACGACTACGCGCATTTCTGCCTCGGCCGAGCGTTGGCCAAGACGGGGGAGACCGAGCGGGCCCGCCATCACCTCGCACTTGCCTCAAACCTGCGCCCCGATCGCCGCGATTACAGCTTCTATAGGGCGATGCTCGGCGCCTGAGGGCCTGAAGCCGGCGCATCTCGGCGTCCTCGGTCGCTCGCGTGCAGAAGCACGCCACGCTTCCTGCGTCCTTGAGCTGCTTGGCCTCAGGCTGCGTTTTTGGCTTTGCTCTCGCGGTGGACTGCCGGGATGACGGCGGTGATCGTCGTGCCTTGGCCGGGGGAGCTGTGCAGCTCCAGGGTCCCGCCGGTGAGGGCGACCCGTTCGCGCATCGCGACCAGTCCGAAGCCGTCGGAGTGGGCGTTCGGATTGAAGCCACGACCCTCGTCTGAGACGTGCACCCTCAACCGTTCCTCATCCTCGCTCACGTCGACTCTCGCGTGCCGCGTTTCGGCATGCCGCGCGACGTTGTTCAGTGCCTCCTGAACGAGGCGGTAGACGGTATCCTCGATCTCGACCGCCAGGCGCCGGTCGGTGCGGCCAGAGTGGAAATCGAGGTCCAGGTTCATCTCGACGTCGATTGAACCTCCCATCGCGGTCCGTTCGGCGAGCGCCTCGAGGGCGGCGCCGAGGCCGAGTTCGTCGAGAGTGCTCGGACGCAGGTCGGCGATCAAGCGGCGCATCTCGGCGATCGCGGCGTCGACTTGCTCGATACCCTGGGAGAGCAGGCGGTCGAGTTCCTCGGGGGACTCTTTTCGGCGTGCCGCCGAAAGCAGCACCCGCAGGCCGGCGAGGCTCTGCAGCGACTCGTCGTGCAGCTCACGGGCCCAGCGACCGCGCTCGCGCTCGGTCGCCGCGATGCTTTCGCGGGTGCGATCTTCGGCGACCGATTGTGCGGTGGCGACCGCGGTGGCGGCGCTGGCGGCGAAGGAAAGCAGGACCGTCTCGTCCTCGTCGCTGAAGCCCGAGTCCCGGCCCAGTGGGTCGAGGGCGACGAGGACGCCCAGTCCGCGGCCACGGAAGAGGAGCGGGACGAGCAGCGCGGTGACGCCGATTTCCTGATTGCCCGGGCGCGCCATCAGGCTGGGGTCGAGGTCATGGATGCGACGCGGCGCGCGTTCTTCCAGCACCCTGCCGGGAATCGAGCCGGAGATTGGGATGCGCGCTTTCGCCATGCCGCGCTCGCGCTCGCCCGCAACCGAGGCGGCGACCAGCGTGTCTCCTTCGCAGAGCAGGATCAACAGCGAGCGCGCTTCGACCAGGGCGCGAGCCCGCTTGACGACGATCTCGAGGATGCGGTCGAGGTTGGTCTCGCCACCGACCGCACGGGCGATCTCGGTCGTCGCTTCGAGTCTGTGCAGGGCGCGCTCCATCTCGTCGCCGCGACTCTGCACGCTGCGGTAGAGGCGAGCGTTCTCGACCGCGATCGCTGCCCACTCGGCCAGGATCATTGCCGACTGCTCGTCGGCCTCGTCGAAGTCGCCACTCTCCTTCTCGGTCAGGTAGAGGTTGCCCCAGGCATGCCCACGGATCATCACCGGCACGCCGAGGAAGTTGGTCATCGGTGGGTGGCCGGGGGGAAAGCCGTAGGAGCGGGGATGGCGGCCGACGTCGCCGAGGCGCAGCGCCCGCGGCTGCTCGATCAGCAATCCGAGCACGCCGCGTCCGCGCGGGAGGTTGCCGATCGCCCGCCGCGTTTCGTCGTCGATTCCATGGGTGATGAAGCGCTCCAGTTCGTGGCGGTCTTCGTCAAGGACACCGAGGGCCGCATAGCGGGCACCGGTCAACTCACCGGCGACCTCGAGTACCTGCCGGAACACGACCTCGGGATCGAGCTCGGCGACGAGGCTGCGACCAACGTCGATTAGCTCCCGCAGCCGTGGCTCATCCAAGGCGCCGCTGTCATACCCCTTTGCCATGTCAGCGCTGCTCTACCTCCGATGATGGAACGTTCGTTAATCCTATAGCGCAAGCGGTCCAATGCTCAAAGTGAGTCGAGCATTGATGTTCGCGGAAAAACCCGGATGTTCCGAGGTCCCCCTACGGGTTACATGGAGGCATGGATGCTGCGCGCATGCCCTCGGGCACAGTTAACCTCGCCGCGGTGGAATCTGACACGGAGCTCAACGGCGGGCAAAAGGCCAAAACGACAACCATCGTGCTCGCCGACGATCACACTGTCGTGCGCAACGCATTGCGGCTGTTGCTCGATGCCGAGCCTGACTTCGAGGTGGTCGCCGAGGCGGGCGACGCGGACACCGCGGTGCGCTACGTGCGTGGCCACAAACCGACGGTGCTGATCCTTGACCTGAACATGCCGGGGCGGGCGAGTCTCGATGCCGTCCCCGACATCCGCGATGCCTCGGCGGAGACCGAGATAGTCGTACTCACCATGCAGAACGAGCCCGCCTTCGCCCGCCGTGCTCTGCAGTCGGGAGTACGCGGCTACGTCTTGAAGGAGGCCGCTGACGCCGAGCTCGTCCAGGCAGTACGCAGCGCCGCTGCTGGCGATACCTACCTTCAGCCCGCGCTCGGAGCCCGCTTGGCGGCTGCAGGGAGCGGCGAGGACGGCGATGAGTTGAGTGACCGCGAGCGCGACGTACTACGACTGATCGCCCTCGGCCACACCAACGCCGAGGTAGCCGAACACCTCTACATCAGCATCCGCACCGTAGAGAGTCACCGCGCCCACATCCAGCAAAAGCTGCGCCTCACCAGCCGTGCCGAGTTGGTCCGCTACGCGCTCGAGCATGGCATGGTCGAAACCTAGTGCGTGTCCCACTCGTCCTCAGGTGACGAGCGGGATCACGCAGCGGAATTTGTGTGGACTTGTTGAACCGGTGAAGTCCACAACTCCTGCGGCGGAAACCATGACAACGGCATATTCGTCGGGTCCCGTCATATTGGTCAGGTCACTGGTCCATTCTTTACCGCCATCCAACACCACACCCGGCTGCTGAGAGAACGCCGCGAGCTGCAGCGCCTCTGGCAACGTTCCACCCTGCACCGCGCAGGAAGTGGCGGCGGCCGGAGCGCTCACCGCTGTTTCGCTAGTAGAGCTCTGCCAGCAGGCGCCGGCAAAGAGTTGCGTACCCGGCATGCAACCGGCGGAATGACCGTTCACCGTCTGTGCGTTCACGGCGTTGACCGCGTTGACCGCGGTTTGCGCATCGACGGCACTCTGTGCCGTGTCTGCGTTTAGCGCGTGCGCGGCCTCCGGCACCTGACCCAAGGTCAACTCGTCGATTTCGGCGCCTGTGATCGGTCCCGCTTGGGCGGCGAGCACTCCCTTGAGCACACTCGACTTGAGCCGGTTGGCCGGAATCGAACGCACCTTCAGCCGGTTCCCAGGCAACGATTTCACCTTTACCGCCTTACCGTCGATACGTGCCTTCTTGGCTGCGTAAACGGTCCCACCCAGTGCCACGAACAACGCTAAACCCGCAACGACCAATGCCGGTGACGGCAGCCGCATTCCCCGTCTCATATCTTCCTCCCTCGGTCCGAGAAACGATGCGGCCGCGACCCTAGCCAGCGATTCGCCTTTGGGCCAGGACTGCTGGACGAAAGTTCAGCGGATAGACTCGCTGGCGTAAATACGGTCGGTGGTCAAGGGAAGTCCGGTGCGAAACCGGCGCGGTCCCGCCACTGTGACCGGGTCAAGGACGTCGCAGGCGCACCAGCGCCAGCCACTGGGGAGGACACGGAGTCTCCGGGAAGGCGCGGCGGACGAACCCCGGAAGCCAGGAGACCTGTCCCCGGCCAGCCATAACGACCCTCGAGGAAAGGGCGGCTTCAATGCCAAGACTCGTTCCATTCCGGCTGGCGACTGCGTGCGCGCTGGCTTTGCTCTCTCTGTTCACGCTCGCCGCGGTAGCGACCGCCAAGGGGCCGGTCGCCGACCTGCGCGTGGTCGGCAAGAACGGCAAGACCCTCGCCGAAGACTCCTTCGGGGTCGGCGGCCAGGTCTCGGTTAAGCCGAGCCCGAAAGCGACCTGCTTTGGTCCCGGTACCGGTGGCAGCGGCAAGAAGATGACCCTCAAAGGGGCCACGGCCCTCGGAATGCTGGCTCGCGCCGCCCAGTTCACGGCCGCATTGAAGCCGCTGCTGATCACCGACCACTTCGTCGATGAATTCGGTCTCGGCATCTGCAGCGTCGGTGGTAGCACCGCGACCAGCAAAAGCAGCTGGTACCTGAAGCTCAACCACAAGGCCCAGTCGGTTGGAGGCGAACGCGTCAAGCTGCACGCCGGCGACGAGGTGCTCTGGGGCTACGGCGCCTACCCGTACCCGAACGAACTGGCGCTCAGCGCGCCGGCCGAAGCTCAGGCCAACGTGCCGTTCACCGTGACGGTCGTCTCCTATGACGAAAAAGGCAAGAGGTCCCCGGTCGCCGGCGCCACAGTGAGCGGGGCCTCGGGTCCCACGGATGCTGCCGGACACGCGACGGTGACGCTATCGGCGCCATCCAGCCTGGTCGCCAAGCACGGCAAGGAAACGCCGTCCAGTCCCGCGGCTGTATGCGTGGACGGGAAGTGCCCCGCCCAGCCCACTAAGTGACCCCTCGCCGCGGCACGGCGGTCGCGATCGCGCTGCTTTTGGCGGCGCTCGCGGCTGCCGGCTGCGGCTTCGGTCCTGGCAGCGGGGTCGGTCACGTCGAGCTGACGGTAACGCGGGACTACGGGACCGTGCCCATGCTTCATCGTCAGCTCGGCGATCTGACCGAATCCGACACCGTGATGCGGGCACTCGAACGAAACGCCGACATCTCGACTCGCTACGGCGGCGGTTTCGTGCAGTCGATCGAAGGCCTGGAAGCGGAGGAGAGCGTCGACCGCTCGCTCGACTGGTTCTTCTACGTCAACGGAGTGGAGTCCATCGTTGGGGCTGCCGACTACCCGCTGCACGGCGGCGAGTCGGTCTGGTGGGACTACCGGGACTGGAGCGCGGCGATGCGCGTCCCCGCCGTGGTCGGCTCTTGGCCGCAGCCCTTCGCCGGGGGCTATGACGGTGAGGCGAGGCCGGTCGCGGTCGAATGTGTCGGCGGCGGTGCAGCCTGCGCCGAGGTCGACGAACGGTTGGAAGAGGCCGGGGTAAGCGTCCCGTCCCGATCGCCCAACAATGCGATCCGCGTGCTGGTCGGTCCGTGGGCGCGGGTGCGACAGGACCTTGCCGCTGGACAGATCGAGGACGGTCCGCAGGCGAGTGGCGTATTCGCCGACTTCCGCCGTGAAGGAGGCGGCTACCGCCTGATCGGACTTGACGAAGCCGGCGACGGTGCTCGCGGCTTTGGAGCGAGGGCTGGCCTCGTGGCCGCTACACGCCGCTACGAAGCGCCGCCCGTCTGGGTCGTGACCGGCGGGACCGTGGCCGGAGTGCGGGCCGCCGCCGAACTGCTCGATACCGCGGACCTGCGCGACCATTACGCGGTCGCCGTCGAAGCAGGAGAGGAGACGGCGCTGCCGCTCCAATGAGATCGCCGTTCGCATACACGCCGAGGCCGGGACCGCTGCAGTCGGCCTCGCCTGGCGCAGCGGTCGTCTACCTCGGCTCGCTCGTCGCCGTCGCCTTTATCTACTCGAATCCGATCGTGTTGCTGGCGGTCGGGCTCGCCGTCGTCATGGCGGGCCGGATTGCCGGTGCCCAGCGAGCCGTGCGCGCCGCGCTCTGGATGGGTCTGACCCTCGCATTGCTGATCGTCGCCGTCAATGCCCTGGTTGTCGACAGGGGCGCCACCGTCTGGGTGCGGCTGGGGGAGTGGCCTCTCTTCGGCCAGGTAGACGTGACCGCCGAGGCGATCGTGGCGGGTGCGGTGCTCGGCCTGCGAGCCGCCGTGGTGATGGTCGCCTTCGCCGTGTACTCGGCCTGCGTCGATCCCGACCGGGTCTTGCGTGCCCTGCGTCCCATCGCCGGCCGCTCGGCGCTGACCGCGACGCTGGTCTCGCGCCTGGTGCCGGTAGCTGCCGCCGACGCCGCCCGCCTGCGCGACGCCGCCCGCCTGCGCGGCCCAGGCGCTGCCCCAGTAGGCAAGGCGCCCTTGGCGCGTCGCCTCCTGGCTGGGTCGCTTGACCGAGCGGTCGATGTGGCGGCGACGCTGGAGCTGCGCGGCTACTCCCTCGGCGTCTCGTCCTCGGCAACGGGTGCAACGCGTTTTCCCCCATATAGGTGGACAACGCGTTTCACTATGGGCCGCGCCCGCGCGCGATCGCGCTACGACCGCCGCTTCTGCGTGACGGGCGTCGCCGTACTTGCCGCCGCGATCGCCGGCAAGGCCCTCGGCGCCGACCACTTCGCCGAATACCCGGCAACCGAGATCGGCACGGGTGCAACGACCCTTGTGGTTTCAGCAATCGTCGCCCTCAGCGGCTTCGCACCGCTGCGCCGCAAGCCGAGCAACTCTCCACGCGCGCTCCGCTGGATGCGCAATACGCATAAAACGGAGTTCAGTCGAGGCGCCTCCCATGTCTGAGCTTGCCGCCCCACCTCGGCCTGCCCCGGCTCTTGCGGTCGAGGCTCTCACCTACGCCTACCCTGGCGCTGCGCCCACCCTGCGCGACGTATCTCTCACCCTGTCCCCCGGCGAGTTCGCCCTCCTGGCTGGCCGCTCCGCCAGCGGCAAGTCGACCCTCCTGCGCGCTGCCTGCGGCCTCGTCCCGCACTTCCACGGCGGCGAGATCGCCGGCCGCATCGAAGTAGCCGGCATCGACGCGATCACGTCCGGCCCGAGCAAGCTAGCCGCCGTCGTCGGCTACGTCGCCCAGGACCCCGAGACCCAAGTCGTCTCTACCACCGTCGCCGCCGAGATCGAGCTTCCCCTGGAGATGCGCCGCGACCCACCAACCTCACGGGCTCGCGCTGTGGAGGAGGTCGCCCTTGCGCTCGCCATCCCTCATCTCCTGGATCGTGCGGTGGACACCCTCTCCGGCGGTGAGCTCCAGCGAGTAGCCCTCGCCGCTGCGCTGGTTACGCGCCCACGGCTCGTGCTTCTCGACGAGCCAACCTCCCAACTCGATCCGGTAGCCGGTGACGAGCTGATCTGGCTCCTTCGGCGATTGAACGAGGAGTGGGGTGTAACGATTCTTCTGGCTGAGCACCGCCTCGAGCGTTGCCTGGCCGCCGCCGACCGCGTTATCGCCATGGCCGCGGGCTCGATCAGCTTCGATGGAAACCCGCGGGACTTCCTCACGTGGGCGCAAGCCGCTGACCAAGCTCTGGAGACCCCCGCCGCCAAGCTCTTCTCGCTCTGCGGCATCGAACCCCTTCCCATCGGTGTCCGCGATGCGCGCCGAACCCTCGCGTCAAGCAGTGCCGCTGATAGAGGGGAGGTGGACCCCCTCCGAACGGCTTGTACTTTTTCGTCACCAACCTCGCGGCGCCAGCAATCCCACTCCCCACCGAAAAAGTTGAGAGAGGAGGGGGTCCGCCTCCCCTCAACCACCGCACTTCGCGCAAGAGGCCTTTGGGTAGAGCTGACCCAACGAGAGGCCCCACGCGACGTCCTCAAAGGCGTCGACCTTGACCTGCACGCCGGAGAACGCATAGCCCTGATGGGGCGAAATGGGGCCGGCAAGAGCACTCTCCTGCGGACTGCCGCCGGCATCCTCGGGCCGGCACGAGGCAAGGTGGACACTCCCGGCGGCATCGCCTTGCTGACCCAGAATCCCAGCGACTACCTGGTCCGCGAGCGTGTCGGGGACGAGCTTCCGGGGGCTGAGGGTTTGACGGCGCTTCGTGTCGTCGGCTTGGAGCAAAAGGTCGATGCCGATCCGCGTGATCTTTCCGGCGGAGAGCGCCAACGGCTGGCTTTGGCGATCGCGCTTGCCGGTCAGACCAAAGGCGATGAGCTACCCGGCCTTGTCGCACTGGATGAGCCGACCAGAGGGATGGACCGGGCCCGCAAGGATGACCTCGTCGGCTTGATCGAGGATCTCTCCCGCCAGGGCGCTGGATTGCTCGTCGCCACCCACGACGTCGAGTTCGCCGCCGCGTTCGCCCAGCGCGTCGTCCTGCTCGGCGACGGCGTCGTCATTGCCGACGGACCCGCCGCAGAGGTTCTCTCCGGCGGCTGGTACTTCGCCACCGAGGTTGCCCGCGTGCTCGACCTACCCGGCGTGATTACACCGAAGCAGGGCGCCGATGCGATTCGCGCCGAGGCAGGGGACGGCTGATGTCCTGGCAACTGACCAGCTTCCTGATCCTCGCCGCCGTCCTGCTCGGCGGCTTCGCCTGGTATGAGCGTTCGCGGCCGCCGTCACAGGTCGTTGCCTTGGTGGCCGCGCTCGCCGCCTTGGCGATTGCGGGCCGGATTGCCTTCGCCGCCTTTCCCAACGTCAAGCCGACGACGGACATCGTCGTCTTCGCCGGCTACGCGCTTGGGCCGGCGCCGGGCTTCGTGGTTGGGGCGCTGGCGGGCCTGGTTTCTAACTTCTGGTTCGGGCAGGGGCCTTGGACTCCGTGGCAGATGGCGGGGTGGGGGATGTGCGGGATCCTCGGGGCGGCGTTGGCCCTGGGAGTCCGCAACGCCGGTCGCTTCAGCCTTGCCGCGGTTTGCGGTCTTGCCGGCATCGCTTACGGTTTGCTTCTGAACTTCTCGCTCATGGCGACCTACGGCGGAGATCTCTCGTTCGAGCGCTTCCTGACCCTGGAGGCGCGCGCGATCCCATTCGACGTTGCGCACGTCGTCGGCAACATCGCTTTTGCCCTAATCGCCGGGCCGGCAATGGTGCGGATGCTGGTCCGCTTCCGCCAGCGCTTCCAGTGGCGCACGCCGGCACTGGCGGCGACGATCCTCGCCGCCTTGCTGATCCTGCCCGCTCTCGTTCCCGGATCGGCGCAGGCAGCCGCCACCGACCGGGCGGCGAACTGGCTCGAAGCGGCGCAGAACGGCGACGGGGGATTTGGCTCCTCGCCCGGCGGCGACTCGAGCGCGGCGCTTACGGGCTGGGCGATGCTGGGCCTGGAGGCTGCTGGACGCAACCCGTTCGACGTGACCAACTCGGGCCGCGGCCCAATCGACTTCCTTCGTGGCCACCTAGACGAAGTCTCCAGCCCGGGTGACCTCGCCCGCACGATCGTTGCCCTCGAGGGCGCCGGCGCCGACCCCCGCTCCTTTGCCGGCCGCGACCTCATCAGCGCCCTGTTGAAGCGGCGCGCCGCCAACGGCTCCTATGTCGGCTGGCCGGGAACCACGTCCTTCAGCGTCATCGCCCTGCGTGCCGCTGGCGCCGAAGGCGGTCTCGACGGCACCGTCTCGTGGCTGGGTGGGGTGCAGAACGGCGATGGTGGCTGGGGAGACGTGCCGGGCCAGCCGAGCAACGCAGATGTCACGGGGTCCGTCATGCAGGCCCTGCCCGACACGAAAACGGCCCAGGGCGGCCTTTCCTACCTGCGCAAGCACCAGCGCTCCGACGGCGGCTTCGCGCTCGGCGCCGCGGGTGGCGTCAACTCGCAGTCGACTGCCTGGGCAGTCCAGGGCATGATTGCGGTCGGCGCCGACCCGGCGACGATCAGCTCCAGCGGCAGCAGCGCGCTCGACTACCTCGCCGCCAGGCAGGCCGGCGATGGCCATTACCGTTACTCGGAATCCAAGGATCAGACACCGGTCTGGGTGACCGGCCAGGTACTGGTCGCGGTTGCCGGCAACGCGCTGCCGATCTCGCCGCCGCCGCGGGAATCGACGCCGACCGAAGTGTCGCCCTCGAAGGCCGTGCCGCCGCCTCCCACAGGCGGCACGAAGCCGACGCCCGGCTTCGAATCGGTGCCGCCGCCTTCTATCGGCACGGGAACGGGCGGCGCCGGCGTGCCGACCGCGCCGCCCGCAACCGGCGCCGTCCCGGCCCCCCCCTCCCAAAGCGGCGGCGTAGTCCCGGAGGGGAGTGAACCCGAAGTCGCCGAGTCGGCACCGGCTCAGGGGGCCGGACCGCTGACCGCCTCCGACGACGCGCCTTCCCCGTGGGCACCGATCGGCATCGGCCTTGCCGCCACCGCCCTAGCGATCGGGCTGCCCTGGTGGCTTGGCCGTCGTTTCGCCTGGTAGCCGGACGAAACGTCGATTTTCAACGTCATGCATGGAAAATGTAGGTCTCGTCCATGCGGCGGCTATGTTCCAGACGTGGACGTCGACACCGCGATCAGGACCCGCCGCACGCATAAGGCCTTTGGGCCCGAGCCACTTGGGCGCGAGACGATCCTCGAGCTGCTCGATCTCGCGCGCTGGGCGCCCAATCACCACCTGACGACCCCCTGGCGCTTTCGCGTCGTCGGGCCGGCGACGCTGGAGCGGCTGAAGCAGGCGGCCGGTCCTGAGGGCGCGGCGAAGCTCGACCGTGCCCCTACCTTGGTCGTCGTCTCCTGCGCACTCGGCGCCGACCCGATCCAGAACGAGGAGGACCTGCACGCCACCGCGGTTGCTTCTTACATCGTCCTGCTCAGCGCCCACGCTCGCGGCTACGCGGGCTACTGGCGCACTCCCGGCCTACTGCGTTCCTTCGGCGGCCGCCGAGCGGTCGGGCTCCCGGACAAAGAGCGCTTTGTCGGCCTCCTGCATCTCGGCCATCCACGCCAAGAGAAAAAGCCACCGGTGCGCCCGCCGATCGAGCAGGCCACCGAGTTCCTCGACTGATGCTCTCCCGTGCCGCCGCAATAGAGGCGATTGCCGGCCAGCACTTCGAGGTCGTCGTGATCGGTGGCGGGATCACCGGTGCCGGCGTCGCCCTCGATGCCGCCTCGCGCGGCTACTCGGTGGCCCTGCTGGAGCGCGGCGATTACGCCGAAGGCACATCGAGCCGCTCCTCCAAGATGATCCACGGCGGCCTGCGCTACCTGCAGAACCTCGACCTCGGCCTGGTCCGCGAGGCGCTGCTTGAGCGCCAGTTGATGGTTCAGTTGGCGCCGCATCTCGTCTATCCGACGCCCTTCCTGATCCCAGCCCTGCGCGACGAGCGCCGCGACCGCCGCCTCGGCATCGGCCTCAACATGTACGACGTGATGGCGACGACGCGGGTCGGCCGCGGCCGCCGCGAGATGCGCTCCTCCAAGGAGGCAGACGAGGACTACTACTGGTCACCCGATCGCCACCGTACGATCGACCGCGACGAGGTGCTGGAGTTGATCCCCTCGCTGGAGCCGCGCGACCCCAAGAACGCCTACCTCTTCTACGACTGCCAAACCGACGACGTTCGCCTGACGCTGACGATCCTCGGCGAGGCCGAGCGCTTCGGTGCGGTGATGCTGAACGGCGCCGAGGTGACCGAGGTGCTGGAGCATGACGGCCGCGCCGCGGGCGCCGCGTTTGTCGAGGCCGAGTCCGGCGAGCGGATGGAGGTCGGGGCCGACACCGTGATCAACGCGACTGGGGTCTTCGCCGATCGCATCCGACCGGAGGAGGTCATCGACGAGGAGGACGTGCCGCGGATCTCACCCAGCCGCGGCACCCATGTGCTGGTCGGTCGCGCCACGCTCTCCACCGGGTCCGCGGCCTGCATCGTCCCGGCCGGCGAAGGCCGGGCGATCTTTGCTCTGCCCTGGTACGGGCGAACGCTGATCGGCACGACTGACAACGATTTCGACGGCGACATCGACCATCCCCGGCCCGGGGGCGAGGACGTCGCCTACTTGCTTGACGCGGTCAACGAGCTCTTCGGCACCTCGCTCGACGTGAGCGACCTGGTCGGCGCCTACGCCGGTGTGCGTCCCCTGATCGCCACCGGCGACCCGAAGAAGTCGGTCGACATCTCGCGCAGGGCGGAGCTTTACGAGACCTCCTCGGGGATGCTGACGATCACCGGCGGCAAGCTGACTACCTGGAGGCGAATGGCAAAGCAGACCGTCGATCGCTTGGTCGAGCGCGAGGGCCGCGAGGCACCCTGCCACACGGCCGAGATCCCGCTCGGCATGGAGGCTCGGCCGGAGGACCTCGAAGCGCCGGATGGGGTGGAGGAGGAGGCGCTTGAGCAGCTCGCCTTCCGCTACGGCCATGCTTCCCGCCAGGTGCTCGCCCTCGCCCGCGAGGACGCGAAGCTAGCGCAGCCGATCGTGCCCGATCGTCCCGACCTGCTCGCCGAGGCCGTGATCGCAGCCCGCCACGAGCAGGCGCGCAGCGTCGCCGATGTCCTCCTGCGCCGAACCCGGCTCGGCCTGCTGGCCGCCCCACAGCTACGTGACGCCAGCGCGGCTCGCGCCATCGCCGCCGCAATGGGCGCCGAGCTGGGCTGGTCGCGTCGCGATGTCAAGCGCGCGGCTGAGGCCTGGCCAGCCGCCGCCGCCGAGGCTGGCATCGATCCCGCCGCCTCACCCGTCGAGTCGCTCCAATAACCTGCCGCCCTGTGAGCGCGCAAATCGACACGGTGATCTCCGGGTCCTCGACTGCGGGGCGATTTGCGCGTGAACGCCTGGAGGCTTCATGAACAAGGCTGAACTGGAGTCCAAGCACCTCTCTGAGCTGCACGCGCTCGCCGCCGACGCAGACGTCCCGCGCTACCGCATGCTGCCCCGCGCCGAGCTGATCGAGAAGCTCGTCGACGGCAAGCCGGCAAAGCAGAACGAGAGATCTCGCGGTGAGCGCCCGGATCGAGGCGAGCGTCCGCCGCGCCGTCGCCGTGAGCGTCCGGCCAGGAAAGAGGATGCGCCCGCCGAGCGCGGGCCAGAGCAAGCCAGCCGCAAGCCGGCCGCACCCAAGCCGGCCGCTCCTGAGCCGCCAGCGCCCGAGCCGGCTAGGGAACAAGAGCCAGCATCGGCCGCCGGTGAGTCCGTTCGTCCCAAACGTCGCCGTCGCCGCCGACGCTTCGGTCGCAAGAGCAAGGGCCTGCACGTTCAGGATCTGCTGCTGCCTCCTCGAGGTCGCCAGGCCCTCGTCTACGGGGAGAGCCGCCAGGCCTGCACATCGCTTCTGCGCGAAATCGCCGGCGATCTCGCCGGCGCTTCAGACGGTCCCGACCCGATCGCCCTCCTGGTCGATCCCAGTCCCGAGGAGCTGGCCGACTGGAAGCGCGAGGCGCCCGAAGCCGAGCTGGTAGCTGCCGCCCAAGCTCGTCACGCCAACGATGCCCTAGCCCAGGCGGTCCGCCGTGCCGAAAGCGGCGAAGACGTCATCCTCCTGGTTGACTCCCTAACCCGCCTCGACGACGTCGACACGGCAAAAGGAATCTTCGACGGCGGCCTGGCGATACAAGCAAATGGCTCCCTGACCGTGGTGGCCGCCCTAGAGCGCCAGTCCTGACAGCGCGGTTCAGGTCAGGGGTGGAGCGTCTTGTACTTTTTCGGCACTACCTCGCGGCGTCAGCAACTGCGTCTCCACCGAAAAAGTTAAGCGGAACCCCTGACCTGAACCGCGCTACCGTCTGTACGCAATACGCCGCCAGCTCGGCTCTTTAGACAGCTCGATCAGCTCGGAGCTGCGATCCGGCTGCACGTAGCCGAAGGTCTGGTTGCGCTCGTCGAAGACGACGTCGAGCTCGCCCTCCTTGACCCGCTGGTCGAGCCAGGCGCCGCGGAAGACAAGGCGGCGCAGCCAGTGGACGAGGCTGCGGTTGGCGGGACCGACCAGGTCATCCCAGTTCTCGTTGATGTGCTCACCGAGGCGGGAGCTGGGCTCGGCGATCTCGCCGCTGACGGCCAGGTCGAGCAGGTCGTCAAGCTCCTCCTGGCTAAGGCCTTGGTGGACGAAGCCGAGTTTGACCGCGGCTTGCTCGACCCGCTGGCCGAAGTCCTCCTCGTTGAAGGCAAAGCGAAGCTCCCCGTACTCGAGCACGTAATCGGAGCCAGACTCGTAGTTCCCTCGGCGGGTCGTTTTCTTATCCACAGTTGAAGCCCATCAACTCTCGCAAGCCCAGCGAGAGCAGGTGCTGGATCATGCCGGTCATCGTAGTCCCATGCCCTCGCGCGCCCGTGCCTGAAAGAGCGTTTGCACCTGAGCGGCCCGCGGCGCTCCCCGGCTACCCTGCGCGGGTCAGCAAGTGATCGACCTGCACTGCCACATCCTGCCCGGAGTCGACGATGGCTCACTCGACCTCCGCGACAGCCTGGCGATGGGGCGCCAAGCAGTGAACGACGGCATCGAGCGGATCTGCGCGACGCCGCACATTCGCCACGACCACGACGTCCGCATCGAGGAGGTCGCCGGCAGGGTTGAGGAGCTGAACGCGGCGCTGCGAGATGCGGGCTTGCCGGTGACCGTGCTGCAGGGCGGCGAGGTGGCGGAGACGGCGGTCGAGGGATTGAGCGAGGAGGAGCTCGAGCGGGTCTCGCTCGGCGAGGGCGACTGGATTCTGCTCGAGCCGGCGCCAGGCCCGCTCAGCGACACGCTGATCGCCCGCGTTGCCCATCTTGCCGAGCGTGGCCATCGGTCGCTGATCGCCCACCCCGAGCGCCATCTCTCGGCCGACATGTACGAGCGAATTGCGGCGCTGATCGCCAACGGGGCCTTGGTCCAGGCAACGGCCGACTTCTTCCTGCGCGAGCGCACCGCCGACGGGATGCGCATGCTGGCCGAGGCGGGCCTGGTCCACGTGCTCAGCAGCGACGCCCACTCCTCTCACGGCGGCCGCCCGGTGCACATGCGCGAGGCCTTCGAACGGCTGGAGCAGATCGAATCGGTGGCACCGCATCTGGAGTGGATGCGGGACGTCGCGCCGCAAGCGATCGTCGACGCCGAGGAGCTTTCTATCCCGTATTGAGGGCCTGGCCCTCAGAGCGGCCGCAGCTCGACCTTGCGCGCGAGGTCCTCAATCACTGAGCGTGAGCCGCTGCCGAGGCCAGCGCGGAGGAAGTTGGCGGCGCCGGCCGCGGCGGCGGTGCGCAGCGTCTCCTTCCACTCGAGGTCCGTGGCCATGCAGGCGGCGAGCCCGCCCATCATCGAGTCGCCGCAGCCCTCGCGCGAGCCACGCTCGAAGCGCGGTGGCACCAGTTCCCAACCGTCCTCCTCGCGCAGCACCATCGCCGGCTCCTCGGCGCGGGTGATGATCACGGCGCCGGCGCCCGCGTCGAGCAGCTTCTGCGCGGCGGCACGCATCCGCTCCGTGGTGTCCACCGGCCCCTCGATGTATTTGGCCAACTCCCAGTCATTGATCTTGACCAGGTCCGGACCGCCCTCCAGAGCGCTGTCGAGCCGCGGCGGCGAGAGGTCGACGACGACCGGGGTCCCATTCGCCTTCACGTCGGTGACAAGGTTGCCGTAGATCTCCAGCGGCAGCGCCTCGCCGGGAAAGGGACCGCAGAGGGCGAGCACGTCCGAATCGATTGCGGTGGCGACCGTGGTCGAGAAAAGCTCGTCGATCTCGTGCCGGGACGGCGGCATCGCGGCGGCCTGAGCGATCGGCACGCGCTCGCCGCTACGGCGGTCGTGCAGGTAGATGCCGCTCGCCTCGGCCGTCTCGATCAGGCGCAGCTCGACGTCCATTTGCTCCAGCAGCGGCCGCAGCACCGTGCCGCTCTCGCCGCCGATGAAGCCGCAGAGGATCGGGCTGGCACCAAGCTCCGCCGCCATCCGCGCTACCCAGACCCCCTGTCCAGCGGCGTGCAGGTGGATGTCGTCGCCGCCCTCGCTGGTCAAGGCCTCGATCGTGACGGAGAGCATCGGGTGCGGCCCGAAGACCGTGACCTTGCCGGAAGGACTCACGGCCAAGAGGCTAGCTACTGAGTTCGTGGTTCCCGCGATATGCGCGGATAGGTGCGAAAGCGCGGCATGGCTAGGGACCGATCACGGACGCCGGAGCCTTTGGGACGCATGGAGGAAATCGCCTTGCGCTTCACTCGCTTGCAGCGACAGCGCCTGCTTGATCGTGACGTTGCGGTCGCTGCCGGCTTTCTCCCACGCCTGCTCGGCCTATCTCACCTGGATCGTGTCGACGCCGGCGAAGGACTCCTCATACCGGGCTGTCGCAGCGTCCACACGTTCGGCATGCGTTTCGATCTCGACCTCTACTTTCTCGACGGTGAAGGCACTGTCGTTGCGCTGCGACTCGCGGTGCCGCCGCGCCGGTTCGCGTTTTGCGCGCGGGCGAGGTCCGTGCTGGAGGTTCCGGCCGGCCAGGGGGGAGAGACCTCTGCACTCTCGTCTTAGACCGGCCAATGCTTCCCCAGCGACGAGAGATCGCGAGCTTGGTCGTCTGCGAGGATGACGCACCGACGCTCGATCTGCTCTGCGACAACCTCGTCGCCGACCGCTTCGGCGTTCTGCCCGCGCCGAGTGCTTCGGACGCACTGCGGCTTTGCAGGTTCAACCAGCCTGACCTGCTCCTCCTCGATCTCTCGCTTCCCGACGCGCCGGGACTTGACGTACTGCGGGAGATCCGCGCCGCCGACGGTGTCACCTCGCGTTTCGACCCCGGCCTGCCGGTGATCGTCCTCACCGGTCACGGCTCCGACGAGGACCGGGTGCGAGGCCTGGAAAGCGGTGCCGACGATTTCCTCGTCAAGCCGCTGTTCTACCCCGAGCTTCGGGCGCGTATCGCCGCTGTGCTCCGCCGTGGGGCCGGCGGGCGTCAAGGTCCGCTTCGAGTTGGCGAAATCATCGTCGACTCGGCGCGGCGCAAGGCCTGGGTGGGCGAGCGCGAGGTCGCGCTCTCCAATAAGGAGTTCGGTCTCTTGCGTGTGCTCGCCGGTGACCCCTCGCGCGTCTTCGCCAAGCGCGAACTGCTCGAGGCAGTTTGGGGCTACAGCACCCCTGCGCGTACGAGAACGCTTGACTCGCATGCGAGCCGGCTACGCCGCAAACTCGACCCTGAACACGGCCGCTATGTCGTCAACTGCTGGGCTTACGGCTACCGCTTGATTGACGGATGACCGACTTGGCTCAGATCGTCGCCGGCTGGCCCATCGTCCTCTCGATGGCAGTGGCGGTCGCGGCACAGAGTCTGCGTGCCGGCCGACGCCGCTTGGCCCTCAACGAGGCATTGCACGAGTTGCGCCGGCCACTGCAAGCGGTCGCTCTCGCCGCCGGGCCCAAAGCCGGCGGATCAGGCAGCGGTCGGGATTCGATCGAGCTCGCCGCCGCGGCGCTTGAACGGCTCGATCGCGAGATCAACGGCGGTCCGCTGACGCCGGTATGGGGTTCAGTCGACGGGGCTGCACTGATTCATTCGGCCGTGGCTCGCTGGCAGGCGCGCGTTCGCCTTTCGGACGGCTCGCTCGAGATGCGATGGAATGCCGGCCGCGCGCTGCTGCAAGGCGATCGCCACGCCCTCGGTCAGGCACTCGACAACTTGATCGTCAACGCAATTGAGCATGGCGGACCGACGATTGTCGTTTCCGGGCGGCTGCGCGAAGGGCGCCTGCGAATCGCGGTGGTGGATTCGGGACGCGCCGCGCGGCCGCGGTCGCGTCGCAATAGTCACGCAGTGATCGCGTGCCTGTCTGGACAGCAGCGCCACGGGCATGGCTTGGGCGTCGTTCGGCGGGTCGCTGCCGACCACGGCGGCCGCTTCGCCCTGCGCCATTCCGAACGGGGCTCACTCGCGGTTCTGGAGTTGCCGCTGGCCGAGGCGAAGACCGGATTGGTTGCGTGAGTCGGCGCACCCGAGCAGTCGCGTTTCTCGTCTTGGCAGGGGTAGCAGCGGCACTGGCAGCTGCCGTTGCCGATAGCTACGGCTCACGCGTAGCCCGTGGTTATGGGCCACTGCGTCCCGTTGTCGTCGCTGCACGCAGCTTGGAGGGCGGGAGACCATTGCGGCCCGAGGACGTGGCGAATGGGCTGGCACAGCGGCGTGTCCCGGTCAAGTTCGTCCCTGCCGGGGCGCTGCAGGCAGCGGCGGAAGCCATCGGACTGGTGCCGGCTACGGACCTGCCGGCCGGCTCCTATCTGGTGGCCGAGCAACTTCACCCCCCGGTGCACGGAGGTCAGCCAGCCTCGCTCGCCGGTCCGCGACGCCGGCCCGTGGAAATCTCCGTCAGCGGCGCCGAAGCCCTGCTTTCGACTGGCACTCCGGATAGGGAAGCGAAAGTCGATGTCGTCGTCACCACCGAAGCAAGCGCGGCCGGCCCGGGGCAGACATATGTGGCCGCCGCCGCGGTTCCTTTGCTTGCGCTGGGGCCCGGAGCCGACGGTCCCGGTCCTGGTGGGACATCGGCGGCGACTCTGGCTTTGACGAAACGACAGGCGCTACGGCTGATCGCGGCCGAAAGCTTTGCCCGCAAGCTGACGCTCCTGCCAGAAGGCTGATTCGTGCTGGCACGGGAGCGCCATCTCGCCGCCCTTGCTGACGAATTGCGCCTTGGCTTGATCGAGAGGCGTCGGGCCGAGGCAGCCGCAGGCCGCGCACCGACTGTCGATCTGGCGGACGAAGTCCGTGCTCTGGTCGACGAGGTGGCGGCCCTGCTCGGCGCTGCGGATCGGATGGAACTGGTGGCCCGCGTCGTACGCGACACGGTCGGCCTTGGTCCGCTCGAGGAGCTGCTTGCCGATCCCGCGGTCGAGGAGGTGATGGTCAACGGACCCGACGATGTCTACGTCGAGCGGGCTGGGCGGATCGAGGCAGTGGAGGTGCGGTTTGCAGACGAGGAGGAGCTGCGCAACGCGATCGAGCGCATTCTCGCTCCGCTGGGTAGACGGATCGACGAGCTCAGTCCGATGGTCGACGCCCGCCTAGCCGATGGCTCTCGCGTCAACGTGGTGATTCCGCCGCTCGCGGTCGACGGCCCGGCGCTCTCGATCCGCCGATTCGGCGCTCGGCGACCCGGCCCCGCTGAGCTGGTCGAGCTCGGCACGCTGAGCCCCGCTCAGTGCGAGCTGCTGAGTGAGGCGGTTGGAAGCAGGCGCAGCGTCATGGTCAGCGGCGGCACGGGCTCGGGCAAGACGACGCTGCTCAACGCGCTGTCCAGCTTCATCGATCCTGGGGAGCGGATCGTGACGATCGAGGACGCGGCGGAGCTGCGTTTGCAGCAGCGCCATGTCGTACGGCTGGAGAGTCGGCCGGCCAGCGTCGAGGGCAAGGGTGAGGTGACCGTACGGGACCTGCTTCGCAACGCGCTGCGGATGCGCCCCGACAGAATCGTGATCGGCGAGGTACGCGGCGTCGAGGCGCTCGACCTCCTGACCGCTCTCAACACGGGGCACGACGGCGCCCTCTCGACCGTACACGCGAACTCAGCCGCTGACGCGCTGAGCCGGCTCGAGACGCTGGCATTGATGGCGGGCGTCGGTTTGCCACATGAGGCGATTGCCGAGCAGGTGCAGCGGGGCATCGATCTGGTTGTCCACTTGGAGCGTCGTCCCGACGGCTCCCGACGAGTTGCAGAGGTGGCCGAGGTGGTGCGCGCGGCTGGCGTCACTGCTGTTCGCGCGCTCGATTGCGGGGGAAGCGATGGTTGACACGTTGGGCCTGTTCGTTCCACTGGCCGGTGCCGCCGCGGGGGGACTGATCGCCGTTGCGGCGCGAGAGGCCGCGCTCGCGAGTCCCGCTTTGGCCAGTTGGCTACGGAAGGCGCTCGAGCCGCTGGCCCGGGCAAGCCGCGAGGGCTATTCGCCTTCAACGCTCGAGCGCCGGCGGATCGCGGCGATCGGCACGGTCGTCGCGGTCGGTGGTGGCTGGTTTATCGGGGGTGTCCCGCTGGCACTACCACTTGCGATTGCCGGCCCGGCGCTTGCCGCCTGGGCGATCGCAAGCCGGCGCAGGCGTTATCGCCGTGCTGTCGAGCGCTCCTTGCCCGACGTGGCGCTTGCCGTCGCCGATTCGCTCTCCGCTGGGCGTTCGCTGCGCGCGTCCCTGCCGGCGGCGGCCAGTTCGCTGGATGGCCCGCCGGCAGTCGAGCTCACCCGGCTCGGAGCCGAGCTTGACCTTGGCGCGCCGACTGACACCACGATCGGTGCCTGGAGGAGACGGATGCGCTCAGCCCGTGTCGATGCTCTTGCCGCTGCTCTGCTGAGCCAGCGTTTTGCCGGCGGCGACCTCGCTGCCTTGCTGCGCCGCTTTGCCGCAGGCGCCGCCGAGCGGGATCGGATTGCCGAAGATGCCAGGGCGGCGACCGCCCAGGCTCGATTCACGGGTCTCCTCGTCGTCGCGATGCCGACGGGCGGCGCTCTCTTCGCTGAGTTGCTGCAGCCAGGCTTCCTCGCAAAGCTGCTCGGCTTGCCCGCGTCCGCGATGCTGCTGATGCTCGCCGTCTGCCTTCAGCTCGCTGGCTTCGTCGCGATCCGGCGCCTTTCGGGGGTGGTCGAGTGAGCCCGGCCGGGATCATCGCGGCCCTGGCCGCCGTACTCGCCTCTGCCGCCGTCCGGGAGTTCGCCGCTGGCGTGGCGGGCCCACGATTGAACATCGTCCTCGGTGGAGGAGGGAGGGCGACGAGGGCGGCTCTTCGTCTGGGTCTGCCCGACCGCATCGCGCGCTCAGGCCTCGAGGGCCGCCTGCCAGTCGCCGCTGTGCTTCTGGCCAAGTTCACCGGCGTTGGTGCCGGCGCTCTAGTTGCCCTCACGGTCGCACCGGCGGCGCCGGGCCGGATCTCCCTGCTCGTCGCCGTGGGTCTGCCCGCGGCGGGATTCCTCGTCCCCGATGCTCTACTAGAGCGACGGGCGCGTCTGCGCAGCCGTCGCCTGTTGGGAGCACTTCCAGACGCCTGCGACCTGCTCGCCGTCGGCGCGGCATCCGGGCGCGGAACGGCCTCCGGCTTTGCCGAGATAGCTCAAATGGGTGGAGGACCGCTTGCTGATGAGCTGCGGATGACCGTCGCCGAAATTTCCTGTGGGCGGCCCCTTCCGTCCGCCTTGCGTTCCCTCCGCATCCGCGTCCCTGGCAGCGAGATCGCCACGCTTTGTGCAGCGATCGAGCGCTCGCGCCGCTACGGCTCGCCGCTCGCGGACCAGCTGCGCCGCCAGTCCTCTGCCCTGAGGGGCGACCAGCGCCGCGCCATTGAGGAGCGCGCCGCACGCGCCGCCCCAAAGATCCAGCTCGTCGTCGCCTTGATCCTGGTGCCCTCGGTTCTGCTGATGATCACCGCCGCCCTGATCGCCAACGCCGACGTCCTGCTTTCAGGGTTCAAGTAGCCGCCCTCGGACGCGGGAGCGCGGCCGCCAAATCGCCGGGTGCGACTAGCGCGGCCGCGCGGAAGCAGAGGAGGCGGCGCCTGTTTCTTTGGTCTCCTCGCGCAGGCGCCTCGCTACGGCGACAGAGGCGATGCGGACGAGGTCGAGGTCGGCGGCGGACTTCTTGTGCCCGTTGACGAAGCAGCAGAGGGTGCCGCCGACCAGCTCGAAGGCGAACTTCTTCGGGGCTTCCTCGCCCAGCCAGACGATGAAGGTTGGAGAGAAGAGACGGCGCAGCCAGACCTGATCCTGCTCCTTGCCGGAGAAGATCTCGTAGCGGGCGTCGAGCGCCTCGCTCTCCAGCTTCACCCGCTCGCTCGAGCGGAAGGCGTCCTCGAACTTCTCCAGCGAGCGCAGTCCGGACTTGCGGCGACAGTAGAGTTCAGGAATATGGTCGACGCACTCGGGCACGTCGACCAGGCCGACCGTGTAGCGGTAATAGTTGGTCTGGCGGTTGCCCTCGCTGTCAGTGGTCTCGTCCTCGTAGGTGTAGAGGGCGAGGGTGCCGTCGACCCCTTCGGCCAGCGGGCCGAAGAGGGCGCGCTCGGCGTAGCGGTCATCACCCTTGCGCAAGAGCGGCGTCGCCGGCGGTAGCGGCCCTTTGCCCGAGAGCACCAGGCCATGCTGGCCGGCGTAGATTTCGAAGAAGGCGTCCTCGGCTTTCGAGTCCGCGATCGCGAAGACGATCAGCAGCGAGAGCAGGAACATCGCGCCTGCCGCCGCGGCGCCGAGGACAACGCTGAGAAAGGCAGCGCCGGCAATGCCGGCAGCAAGGACGAAGACCGCGATCGCGATCCAGGTGGTCGTCTTGCCTAGCAGGCGCTTGAAGTGGAAGCCGCGCAGATCGTTGGCGTCGTCCGGACTCGATCCGGTCGTCGCGGTCGCGGGCGAGCTTGTCGTCTCGGCGCTCATCTCGCTCGGCAACCTAGCGGAGGGGTTGCAAATGGGCTTGCATTGTGGGGTTGTGTTGCAAAGTGGGAGAAAGTGGGGTACTGTGCCGCTCGAGTTGAAGCCCAGGACCGGGGTGGTGAGGTTCCTCCCACCTCATCACCTCGGTCCTAACTCTTTCCCAGGTCTACGCGCAGCGCTCGCACAGAAAGGAACCGGCGGTGGCATTTCGGGGCCTCTACGAGCACAGTCTCGATCCAAAGGATCGCCTTACGGTTCCTTCCAGGTTTCGGGCCGCTCTCTCCGACGGGATAGTTCTGTCCAAGGGCTTCGACCCCTGCGTCTGGGTGCACACGACCGGGGAGTTCGAGCAGCTCTCGGACCGCTTCCTCTCGCCCCATAGCCCCTTCGGCCGCGACGCCCGCGCCCTGCGGCGGCGCTTCCACGGTGGTTCCTTCGATGAGAAGCTCGATTCGGCCGGCCGCATCCGCGTCCCCAAGCCACTGATCGAGCATGCCGGCCTCACGGGGCCCTGCATCGTGATCGGCGCCGGGGAGTACCTGGAGATCTGGAACGCCGAGGCCTGGGCGAAGCAGGAGTCCGAGCTCGACGCCGCCGCTCCGGAGATCGCCGAGGGCTTGGCCGCGAACGGAGCGCCTGAGTGAGATGGCGGTCCGTGCGCATTCAGCCCCTGCCGCCACAAGCCCGCACGTGAGTCGCGCAACCCTTGTCTACATGCCCACCGAGCACAAACCAGTTCTTGCCGCCGAGCTGATCGAGCTGCTGGCGCCCCAGCCGGGACAGATCGCCGTCGATTGCACCTTTGGCGGTGGTGGCCACGCGCGCCTCGTGGCCGAGGCGCTGGGCCCTGCCGGGACGCTCGTCTGCATCGACCGGGACCCCGACGCCGAGACCCGCTTCGAGGACTTCGTCGCCGAAGTCCCCTGCTCAACCCGCCTGCTTTCCAGCGACTTTGCGGCAGGTCTTCGTGCCCTGCGCGGCGAAGGCATGCGTCCAGACATGGTCTACATGGACCTCGGAATGTCCTCGATGCAGGTCGACGCCTGGGAGCGGGGCTTCTCCTATTCCTACGACGCCCCCCTCGACATGCGCATGGACACCCGCCAGCAACTTTGCGCCGCCGACATCGTCAACGAGTGGCCCGAGTCACGTCTCGCTCAGGCGCTGCGCCGCTTTGGCGAGGAGCGCTACGCGGGTGGGATCGCCCGCGAGATCTCCCGCCGCCGCCCGCTCTCGACGACTTCTGAGCTGGTCGACGCGATCAAGGCCGGGATGCCCGCCTCCGCGCGCTTCGGCGGTGGTCATCCGGCCAAGCGGACCTTCCAGGCGATCCGGATCGCCGTCAACGGCGAGCTCGACTCGCTCGAGGACGCGCTGCCGACGGCGTGGGGGATGCTCCCGGTCGATGGCCGCCTCGCTGCGATTTCCTTTCACTCATTGGAGGATCGTCGCGTCAAGCAGTTTCTCGCCGAGCGCGCCAAGGGCTGTATCTGCCCGCCGGAGCTGCCGGTCTGCGTCTGCGGTCGTGAGCCCGAAGCCGAGCCGCTGACCCGTCGGGCCGTCGCGCCCGGACCCGACGAGATCGCCGCCAATCCGCGTTCGAAGTCGGCCCACTTGCGTGCCGCGATGAAGATCACCGAGCCGGCCGCGGCGGTGGCCTGATGGCCGCTGCTGCAACTGCTCGCCGGACAGCCGCATCGGCCGCCCCAGCGCGCCGAGTTCGCGTTTTGTCTCGCTATGCGGAACCAAACGCGAAGTCAGCACCGGCTCAGCCGGTTCCGACGCGTCGCAAAGCTCCCGCGCGCCGTCCCGGCGGCCAGCTGATCCCGATCGCCGCCGGCGCCGCCACCGCGGTGCGCCAGCTGCCCGACTCGAGCTTGATGGTGCGGATGACCCGCGGCCGGGTCTGGATCGCCGTCTTGGGGGTTCTTCTGGTCGGGATCGTCGCGATCAACGTGATCACGCTCAGCCTCTCCGCTGCTGCCGGTCACATCGATCGCAACCTCCAGGCTCTTGAAGAGGAGAACTCGCTGCTGCGCGGTCGCGATGCGAAGCTCTCCGGCTCGAGCCGTGTCCGACATGACGCTGGCGCCTTGGGGCTTGCGGCAGCAGCCACCGATTCCGTCGGCTACGTCCGGGCGTCCCACAAGGACGTAGCCATCGCCGCCCAACGGCTTGCCGCGGTCGGCCCGGGTTATTAGGAGCCCGTCCGCGTGCGGGTGATCGAGCGAAGGATCGGCCTCCTCTTCGCCGGCTTTCTCCTCTGCTTCTGCATCATCGGCGCACGTGCCTTCTGGTTGCAGGGGGTGCAGGGTTCGACGCTCGCCTCGGAGGCGATCAGTCAGCAGACCGAATCGATCTCGCTGCCGAGTCTTCGCGGCAGCCTGCTCGATCGCCGCGGCAATGCGCTTGCCGCCTCTGAAGACACGGCGACGATCTTCGCCGTGCCGCCGGAAGTCACCAAGCCGGCGCTGGCGGCGGAAAAGCTCGCTCCGATCCTGAACCTCAGCGAGAGCAAAGTGCTTGGCGCGGTTACCGCCGAAACGACCTACTCAGTGCTCGCGAAACAGGTCGACCTGCCGACGGCGAAGCGGATCGAACGGCTCGGCCTGCAGGGAATCGGGCAGGACCCCGACAGTCGCCGCACCTACCCGCAAGGTGAGCTGGCAGCGCAGGTGATCGGGGCGGTCGGCTCCGAAAACCAGGGCCTCACCGGCCTCGAGTCGGGCGAGGAATCTGTGCTGGGCGGGACCGATGGTGAACGGCGAATCGTCACCGACGCGACCGGCGAACCGATCCGGCTCGAAACCGCCCACGAAGCCGAAGACGGCGAAAACATCCAGTTGACGCTCGACCCGGCGATCGAGGGCAAGACCGAGGAAGTGCTGGCCGAAGTCGGCGAAACGTACGCGCCGAAGGGGGCGACGGCGATCGTGATGGACCCGCGCAACTCGCAGGTACTGGCGATGGCAAACTGGCCGCCCGTCGACCCAACCGACCTCTCCAGCGCCAGCTCCGAAGACCTGATCAACCGCGCGACCGGCTTCACTTATGAGCCAGGCTCGACCTTCAAGGCGTTCACGGTCGCCGCGGCCCTTCAGGAAAAAGAAGTGACGCCGGAAACGTCCTTCTACCTGCCCTCTCAGCTCCACGTCGCCGACCGCATAATCGAAGACGCCGAGGCGCGGCCGCCGATAACGCTCACCGTCGCTCAGATTCTCGCCCAGTCCTCCAACATTGGCGCCGCCACCATCGGCCTCAAGCTCGGCAGCAAGCGCTTCAGCCACTGGATCGACCGCTTCGGCTTCGGCCGGCCGACCGGCGTCCAGTTCCCCGCCGAGGAGCGAGGAATTGTGCCGAAGCTGGACGAATACTCCGGCTCGACGATGGGCAACCTGCCGATCGGCCAGGGCCTGGCGGTGACGCCAATGCAGATGATGGCTGGCTACCAGGCGATTGCCAACGGTGGCGTGTTGCGGCGCCCGCAGCTGATCAAGAAGATGGGCGACGAAGGGGTCCCGGAGCCAAAGGGGCACCGGGTGATCGACGCGAGCGTTGCCGCTCAGGTGCGCGAAATGCTCGAGGGGGTGCTCGCGGCGGGTGGTACCGCCTCGGAGGTGAGCGTTCCCGGCTACACGCTGGCGGGCAAGACCGGCACCGCGCAGGTCGCCGAAAACGGGACCTATTCGGAAACGAAGTACGTGGCTTCGTTCATCGGCTTTGCACCGGCGCAGGATCCGCAACTGTTGGTTTCGGTGATCGTTGATCAACCGCAGGGGGAAATCTACGGCGGGTCGGTGGCGGCCCCGGCGTTCGGAAAGATCGCGGCGTTTGCGTTGCCGTATCTCGGGGTTCCGCAGGAATAGGGGTGGGGACGCCTGGTGCCCTGCGGCTCAACTTTTTCGGTGGAGCGGCTGGGGCCGTCCGAGGTTGGATTGCCGAAAAAGTACAAGCCGCCGACAGGGGCACCCGGCGTCCTACCTAGACTTGCGGGCGTGAGATTGGCAGCGCTTGTCGCGGAGATTCCTGGGGCTCGAGTTGTGGGAGACACCGCCGTAGAGGTGGGGTCTCTTGCTTACGACAGCCGAAAAGTTGGGCCCGGGACGCTTTTCTTCTGCGTGCCGGGCGAAAAGACGGATGGACACGATTTTGCTGCGGCCGCGGTAGAGGCGGGGGCCGTGGGGTTGGCCGTAGAGCGGGAGTTGGATTTGGATGTGGCGCAGGTCGTGGTGGCAGATGCGCGGGCGGCTATGGCGCCTTTGGCGGCTCGGTTTTGGGGGGATCCGACGGGGGAGTTGCGAGTTGTTGGGGTTACGGGGACGAATGGGAAGACGACTACTGCGTTCCTGATTCGGGAGGTGCTGGAGGCGGCGGGAATTCAAACGGGGTTGCTGGGAACGGTGCGGCAAGTGGTCGGGGGGGCGGAGGAGGATGTCGAGCGGACCACGCCGGAGGCGATCGATCTGCAGGCGACATTCCGGCGGATGCTCGGAGCGGGGGACCGGGCCTGCGTGATGGAGGTCTCCTCGCACGCGCTGGCGCTGCACCGCGCCGATGCGATCCACTTCGAGCTGGCGTTGTTCACCAACTTGACTCAGGACCACCTCGATTTCCATCGCGACATGGAGGAGTACTTCCAGTCGAAGCGGTTGCTCTTTGGGATGGGGCCGAGCGTCTCGGTCGTCAACGTCGATGACGGGTACGGCCGTCGTTTGGCTGAGGAGTTCGACTGCGTGACCTTCTCGGCTGAGGGCGCGGAGGCGGACTTCGTCGCCACCGATGTCTCCTTCGACGTTGGCGGCGCCGAGTTCAGCGTCGCCGGGACGGAGGTTCGCACTGACTTGCCCGGTCACTTCAACATCGCCAACGCTCTGGGCGCATTTGCCACCGCCACCAAACTGGGCGTCTCGGCGCAGGTGGCCGCCGAGGGGCTGGCACGCGCTAAGCGAGTGCCGGGCCGTTTCGAGCCGATCGACGAGGGGCAGGATTTCGCGGTCTTGGTCGATTACGCGCATACGCCGGACTCCCTGGAGAACGTGCTGCGGGCTGCGCAGAGGCTGAGCGAAGGGCGCGTGCTGTCGGTTTTCGGCGCCGGCGGCGATCGCGACCGCGACAAGCGGCCGAAGATGGGATTGGCCGGTGCCTCGCTTTCCGATGTCGCCATCGTTACTTCTGACAACCCGCGCTCGGAGGAGCCTGAGGCGATCATTGGCGAAATCCTCAGCGGTATCGAGAACGGTGCCAACGTCGAGGTGGAGCCGGACCGGCGCGCCGCGATCGCGCTTGCGCTCAGGCGTGCGCGATCCGGCGACACCGTGGTGATCGCGGGCAAGGGGCACGAGCAGGGCCAGGAGTTCGAGGACGGCCGCAAGGTTCCCTTTGACGACCGCGAGGTCGCGCGCGAGGAGCTGCGCCGCCTTTGAACCTGCCCCCCGAGCAGATCGCCGCTGCCTGCGGCGCGGAGATCGTTGCGCGCGGTGGGGCCGGCACACCGGTGCGAGCGACGATTGGGTCAGGGGAGACCGGACCGGGCGATCTCTTCTTCGGCCTCCGAGGTGAGCGTGTCAATGGCGGCGAATTCGCCGCCGCCGCGATCGAGGCGGGCGCCTGGGGCGTCGTCGTCGATTCCCAGATGTCGCGGTTGCTTGCGCTATCCGGCGGAAAGTACGACCGCGAGGGGGAGGAGGGGGCATGGGTTTTTGTCGTGTCCGATCCGCTCGCCGCGCTGCAGGCGCTGGCGCGGGCGTGGCGTCAGGCGCTCGGCGCCCGCGTGGTGGGGATCACCGGCTCGGTTGGCAAGACCTCGGTCAAGGACATCGCCAAGGCGCTGCTTCCCGGAAGAGTGCACGCCAACCGCGAGAACCTCAACACCGAGATCGGCCTGCCGCTGACGGTGCTCGAGGCCCCTGAGGAGACCGACGTCCTGGTGCTGGAGATGGCGATGCGCGGTGCCGGCCAGATCGCCGAGCTGGCCGCGATCGCCGAGCCCGAGGTGGCGGTGATCACCAACGTCGGCCCGGTCCACGTCGAGCTGCTCGGCTCGGTGGCCGCGATCGCGGCGGCCAAGGCTGAGGTGCTGGCGACGCTGCCCGCCGACGGGACGGCGGTCGCGCCTGTGGCAGCCGGCGAGCTCGAGCCGCATCTGAACGATGCCCCGCGGCTGCTGCGCTTTGGTCCGGGAGGGGACGTCTTCGCAGCTGAAAGCGGCGTCAGCGATGGTGTCACCGAGGCTCTAATCGAGACGCCCGCTGGCACTCACCGCTTCCACTTTCCCTTTGCCGAGGCGCACAACCTCGAGAACGCCTTGGCGGCCGTTGCTGTTGGCGTCGCGCTCGGTGCGTCCGTCGCAGAGATGGCCGATCGCGCTGCGAACATAGGCTTCTCACGCTTTCGAGGCGAGCGCCTCGAGATTGGCGACGGGATCGTCCTGGTGAACGACTGCTACAACGCCAACCCAGTCTCGATGCGCGCCGCGCTCAGCCACCTCGCCTCACTCGAGGCGGAACGGCGGATCGCGGTCCTCGGCGAGATGGCCGAGCTCGGGCCTGGGGCGGCGGACTACCACCGCGAGATCGGCGATAGCGCTCGGGCTGAAGGCGTCGATCTGCTGGTCGGCGTCGGCGAGCCAGCGCGCGACTATGCGCCCGACGAGCTGCTCGGCACACCCGAGGAGGCGGCTGAATGGCTTGCCGCACAGGCCGAGCCGGGCGACACGATCCTGGTCAAGGGCTCGCGCTCGGCCGGTCTGGAGACCGTGGCGGAGACACTCGAGGGGCTGCTGCTCGATGGGTGAAGTGCTGATCGCCGGCATGGCGGCGATGCTGATCTGCATCTTCCTCGGCCCCAAGTTCATCGAGTACCTGCGGGTCAAGGAGTTCGGCCAGCACATCCGCGAGGACGGCCCCCAGGAGCACCACGCCAAGGCCGGCACGCCGACGATGGGCGGGCTGATCATCTTCGCCTCGATCTGCGTGCCCTACCTCGTCCTCTCCGATCGCGACGCGCAGAGCCTGGCCGTCTTCGGAGTGGCGATGGGCTGCGCCGCGATCGGCTTCGCCGACGACTTCATCAAGATCGTCAAGCGCCGTTCACTCGGACTCTCGGCGCGCTGGAAGGTGCTCCTCCAGCTCTTCCTCGCGCTCGGACTCTGGTGGGTGGCCCGCCACGAGGTCGGCCTCGAACCGATCCTCTACTTCCGCATCGGCGACGCGACGATCGACCTCGGCCCCGTCCTCTACTTCGTCCTCGTCTTCCTCGTCATCGGCGGCACCTCAAACGGGGTCAACCTCACCGACGGCCTCGATGGGCTGGCGGCCGGCTCCTGCGCGATCGTCCTGCTCGCCTATACGGCGATCGCCTTCGTCACCAACGAGCAGCAGAACCTCGCCCTGCTTGCCGCCTGCCTGGTCGGCGCCTGCATCGGTTTTCTCTGGTTCAACGCCTTCCCGGCATCGATTTTCATGGGCGACACCGGCTCACTGGGATTGGGGGGCGCCATCGGCGCCCTCGCGGTGATGACCCAGACCGAGGTACTGCTGATCATCATCGGCGGCATCTTCGTGATCGAGGCTCTCTCGGTGGCGATCCAGGTCTTCTCCTTCAAGGCCTTCCGCCGTCGTGTCCTCCTCATGGCGCCGCTGCACCATCACTTCGAGATGATGGCCTGGTCGGAGACCAAGATCATGCTTCGCTTCTGGATCGTCGCCGCGGTGTGTTCGGGGATCGGGTTCACGCTTTATCAGCAGTCGATTGGACGGTAGGGGTGAGGGAGGGCCGGGTGCCCCTCCCGGCTCAACTTTTTCGGTGGATCGGCTGG
>JAWVFJ010000044.1:0-62719 GCA_033856275.1 Solirubrobacterales bacterium | reverse complement strand
ACGCCGTGATGCACCTCGTAGCGCTCCTTCAGCCCGCGCAGGATCGCGATTGTGTCGTTGATGTCGGGCTCGCCGACCAGTATCGGCTGGAAGCGCCGCTCCAGCGCGGCGTCTTTCTCGATGTGCTTGCGGTACTCGTCGAGCGTGGTCGCGCCGACCGCGCGCAGTTCGCCCCGGGCCAGCATCGGCTTGAGCAGGTTGGCGGCGTCGACCGCGCCTTCGGCGGCACCCGCGCCGACGATCGTATGCAGCTCGTCGAGGAAGAGGACGATTTGTCCGGCCGCCTCCTGCACCTCGGTCAGCACCGCTTTCAGCCGTTCCTCGAACTCGCCGCGGTATTTCGAACCGGCGAGCAGGGAGCCGATGTCGAGCGCGATCACGCGCCGGTCTCGCAGGCTCTCCGGCACGTCGCCGGCGACGATCCGCTGCGCGAGCCCCTCGACGATAGCGGTCTTGCCGACTCCGGGGTCGCCGATCAGCACCGGGTTGTTCTTCGTTCTACGGGAGAGGACCTGGATCACGCGGCGGATCTCCTCGTCGCGCCCGATCACCGGGTCGAGTTTTCCCGCCTCTGCCTCGGCGGTCAGGTCGCGGCCGAATTTCTCCAGCGCCTGCACGCTGTCCTCGGGATTGGGGGAGGTGACCTTGTGCGGGCCGCGCACCTCGGCGATCGCTTTTTCCAGCGAGCCCCGGTCAAGCAGCAGATCGGCGACGCCGGAGGCGGAGTCGGTCATCGCCAGCAGGATGTGCTCGGTGGATATGTACTCGTCGCCGAGCTTCGCCATCTCTTTCTCGGCACGTTGCAGTGTCTTGACCAGCGCCGAGGACGGCCGTGTCTCCGCCGCCTCGTCACTCAGCTTCGGCAGCATCTCGACCGCCTCGCGGGCGCGAGCCGAGATCGCGCCGACGTCGGCGCCGAGCTTCTGCAGGATCGGCACGACCAGCCCCTCCTCCTGGTCGAGCAGCGCGACCAGCAGATGGGCCGGGGTGACCTCGGGATTACGTCCCGAGGAGGCGAGTTGTTGGGCGGTCGCAACCGCTTCTTGGGACTTGACGGTGAACCTATCCGGTTGCATCGGCTTCTCCTTCCAGAAACCTGCGTTCCAGTTTCTCCGCCCGGCGCCGCATCCGCTCCAGCTCCGCCCGCATCCGCTCTACCCGTTCCTCCATTTCCAGCACCGTCTCGACCCCTGCCAGGTTCAGGCCCTGTTCCGAGGTCATCTGCTGGATACGGCGCAGACGCTCGACGTCCCGCTGTGAGTAGAGCCGGGTGTTCTTTGGCGAGCGCTTCGGCTGGATCAGCCCCCGCGCCTCGTACACCCGCAGCGTCTGTGGGTGCATATGAGCGAGCTCGGCGGCGACCGAGATCATGAAGACGCCGCGTTCCTCGTCGAGCCTCGTTTCGATCCTCCCCCGTCGCACGTTGCTCACCGCGCCGCCTTCCGCAGCAGCTCCGCGCGCGGATCGGTGCCGTTGAAGGCCTCCGCCAGTTTCTCGGCAGCCGCTTCCTGCTCGTCGGTGAGCTTCTCGGGTATCTCGATCTCGAGCCGGTAGCGGATATCGCCATTACCACGACCGCGCGGCTTAGGCGCGCCCTCGCCGCGCAATCGCTGAATCGAGCCGTGCTTGGTCCCCGCCGCGACCTTGATCTTCTTCGTGCCCCCCAAAGTCGGCACCTCGATCGTCGCGCCGCGCAGCGCCTCGACGATCGTGATCGGCACCGCCACCTCGAGGTTGCCACCGTCGAGCCGCTTGAAGACGGGCGAGGCGGCGACGCGGGTGATGACGAAAAGGTCACCCGGTGGGCCGCCGCGCTGGCCGGCCTCGCCCTTGCCGGCAAGGCGAATCCGAGCACTGTTTTTGACCCCAGCTGGGATGTTCACCTTGTAGCGCTTGGTCTGCCGTGTAAGGCCGGAGCCGCCGCAGGTGGGACAGGGGTCCTCGATGATCTGGCCCTGGCCGCCGCACTGCGGGCAGGGCTGGCTGATCGAGAAGAACCCTTGGCTCTGCGCGTCGATGCCGCGGCCTTCGCAGCGCGGGCAGGTGACCGGGCGGGTCCCCGGTTTGGCGCCGCTGCCATGGCAGGTCGGGCAACGTTCGGCCTTGGGCACGGTGACACTGACCTGGGCGCCGTTGACCGCCTGGTCGAAGCTAAGGCTGATCTCGGTTTCGAGGTCGCGGCCGCGAACTTGTTGCGGCTGTGCTCTGCCGCCGCCACCGCCGCGGCCAAAGATGTTGGAGAAGATGTCGCTGACGTCGAAGCCGCCAGCCTGACCGGGATCACCCGGTCCGAACGGACCCGCGCCGCCGGGCCCGCCCCCGCCGAAGCCACCGAACATGCCACCGCCTGAGTCGTACTCCTTGCGCTTCTTAGGATCCGAGAGTGTGTCGTAGGCCCCCTGGATCTCCTTGAATCGCTCCTCGGCCTTCGGATCGTCTGGGTTGCGGTCAGGGTGGTATTTGCGCGCCAGTTTCCGGTGCGCTTTCTTGATCTCGTCCTCGGACGCCCCCTTCGGGACCCCGAGCACCTTGTAGAGATCCTCAGCCACGCCCTACTCGCCCACCACCACACGAGCCGGCCGAATCAGCTGCTCCCCCAACCGGTACCCCTTCTGCAACACCTCGACGACCGTCCCGGGCTCGACCCCCTCCGCCGGCCGAGTAGAGAGCGCCTCGTGCTGCATCGGATCGAACTTCTCCCCCTTCGGATCCACAGCCTCGACCCCGTTCCGACTCAACGAGTCCCGCAAGCTCCTGAACACCAGCAGCACCCCATGCGAAAGCCCATCCTCCGAGTCCCCCTCCGGATCCAACCCCGCCGCCTGAATTGCCCGCTCCAAATCGTCGAGGACCGGCACGACCTCCCGAATCACCTCAGCTTTCCCCCGCGCGGCGCCAGCCTGAACCTCTGAAGCCATCCGCTTCCGGTAGTTCTCGAAATCGGCCTTGGTCCGCTTAGCGAGATCGAGGTACTCATCCCGCTCCCGCTGAGTGTCGGCGAGAAGAGCATCCAGATCCTGCTCGACCTGCTCCTCGGTCGAGACTTCCGCGGCGGGCTCCTCGCTCATTTGTCATCACCCTCATCGACGACCTCGGCGTCAACGACCTCCTCCTCATCGGCGGAGTCGCCGTCGGCCGCTGCCCCGTCGCTTGACGCCGCCTGCTCCTCCTGCGCCGCCGCATAGATCTGCTCCGACACTTTCTGGAACGCCGCCGTCAACGCTTCCGTCTTCGAGTTGATCTCCTCGACGCTCTCGGAGTCGAGTGCCTCGCGCACGTCCTTGATCGCCGCCTCGATCGCCTCTTTGTCAGTGGCCTCGACTTTGTCGCCCAGCTCCTCGAGCTGTTTCTCGGACTGGTAGGCGGCGTTCTCGGCGAGGTTGCGCGCCTCGGCCAGTTCGCGCTGCTTGCGGTCCTCCTCGGCGTGGGCCTCGGCGTCGGAGACCATGCTCTGGATCTCCTCCTCGGAGAGCCCGGAGCCCGACTGGATCTCGATTTTCTGCTCTTTGCCGGTGCCCAGGTCTTTGGCGGTGACGTGGATGATCCCGTTCGGATCGATGTCGAAGGTGACCTCGATCTGCGGCATGCCGCGCGGTGCCGGCGAGATGCCGGTGAGCTGGAACTTGCCCAGGCTCTTGTTGCCGCTGGCCATCTCGCGCTCGCCCTGCAGCACGTGGATCTCGACCGAGGGCTGGTTGTCGTCGGCGGTCGAGAAGATCTCCGACTTCTTGGTCGGGATCGTCGTGTTGCGCTCGATCAATTTCGTCATCACGCCGCCTTTGGTCTCGATGCCCAGAGTCAAGGGGGTGACGTCGAGCAGCAGCACGTCCTTGACGTCGCCGGCCAGCACGCCGGCCTGGATCGCAGCGCCGACGGCGACAACCTCATCGGGGTTGACGCCCTGATGCGGCTCTTTGCCGGTCAGCTCCTTGACCCGCTCGCGCACCGCCGGCATCCGGGTCATGCCGCCGACCAAGACGACGTGATCGACCGCGGCCCCGGCGTCACCAAGTGCCTGCTTGACCGGACCGACGATGCGCTCCAGCAGGTCGGCAGTGAGCTCGTTCAGCTTCGAGCGGCTCAGTTTCATGTCGAGGTGCTTGGGCTGACCCTCGACCGCGGTGATGAAGGGCAGGTTGATCTGCGTCTCCTGTGCCGAGGAGAGCTCGATCTTCGCCTTCTCCGCCGCCTCGTAGAGGCGCTGCAGCGAGTTCTTGTCCGCCGCGAGGTCGACGCCCTGGTCGCGTTTGAACTCGGCGACCAGCCACTCGACGATCGCCTTGTCCCAGTTGTCACCGCCGAGGTGATTGTCGCCGGCGGTTGCCTTCACTTCGAAGACCCCGTCGCCGATGTCGAGCACCGAAACGTCGAAGGTGCCGCCGCCGAGGTCGAAGACGAGGATCGTGTGGTCCGCCGTCTCCTTGTCGAGCCCGTATGCGAGCGAGGCAGCGGTCGGCTCGTTGATGATTCGCTTCACCTCGAGGCCGGCGATTTTGCCGGCGTCCTTGGTCGCCTGGCGCTGGTCGTCGTTGAAGTAGGCGGGGACGGTGATCACGGCGCTGTCGACCGGCTCGCCGAGCTTCGCTTCGGCGTCCGCCTTCAGCTTCTGCAGGATCATCGCGCTGATCTCCGGCGGGCTGTACTGCTTGCCCCGCACGTCGACCCTGACGTCGCCGTTGGGGCCGGCCACGACCTTGTAGGGAACGATCGTCTCCTCCTCTTTGACTTCGGCCTCCTTACGGCCCATGAAGCGCTTGATCGAGAAGATCGTGTTCTCGGGATTCATCACCGCCTGGCGCTTGGCGACAGTGCCGACGAGGCGGTCGCCGGACTCGGTGAAGGCGACCACCGATGGGGTCGTGCGCCCACCCTCGGCGTTCTCCAGTACGGTCGGCTCTCCGCCCTCCAGCACGGCGACGCAGGAGTTGGTCGTGCCCAGATCGATCCCGATCGTCTTACCCACTATCAAGTACCTCCAGCTCTAGTTCGTTCTGCCTAAAAAATCTAAGTGAGAGTATGGCAGATGTCGAATCCGATGCAAATCCTTTGCTTACGCAGGGAGTTTGCGGCATGATCACCTGGGCAATCACTGAGTGGGAGGCGCCTCGACGATAAACCGACCGGTCTGAAGGCCGGTCGCCTAACGAAGAGGAGCCAGTGTGATTCATCCTCAGCTCTCGATTCGCCGCGCTACGCCTCTATTGGTTGTTGCAGCGGCGCTGATCTTCGTCCTGTATCCCTTCGCCTCAGCCCAGGCACATAGCCGCCACGGGCACGAGCACAGTCGCCACGGCAAGTTCCACCACGACGAGGGAGACCAAGGCCCGGGCCGTGGTCGCGGCAAGGAAGTCCGGGTCATGACCCGGAACCTCTACCTCGGCGCCGACCTCGCCCCGGCGATTGGTGCACCCAGCCTTGAAACCTTTGTTGCCGCCAACGGCAAAATCCTGCGCGAAGTCACCGCCAACTCCTTTCCGACCCGAGCCAAGGGTCTGGCGGCCGAGATCATCGCTCAGAAGCCCGACTTGGTCGGGCTGCAGGAGGTCGCGCTTTGGCGCACCGGCCCGCCCAGCCTCGTACCTGTTCTCACAGCCGAACCGAGCGCGACGACCGTCCGCTATGACTACCTGCAGGAACTGCTCGGCCAGCTCAACAAAGGCAAAGGCGCGCCGCTCTACAGCGTCGTCGTCAGTCAGAACGAGTTCGATCTCGAGGCTCCGGCCGACGAGAACGGCGTTGCCGGCGACGGTCCACCGCCGATCTCCAATGCGGAGATCAACGGTCGCCTGACCATGCGCGACGTGATCATCGAACGTCGCGACTCTGGCGTGCAGACGTGGAACCCGCAGTCGGGCAACTTCACCAACCTGCTGGCTGTCCCGATCCTGGGTCAACCGCTGGTGATCAAGCGAGGCTGGACGGCCACCGACGCGAAGGTACGCGGCAGCCATCCGTTCCGTTTGGTCAACACGCACCTGGAGGCGTTCGACCCGACGGCGCTGGTGCCCAGCATCCGCGCCAAACAGGCGGCCGAGCTCGTCGCTCCCGGTGGCCCGGCGACCAGCGACCTACCGGTCGTGCTCATCGGCGACCTCAACTCGGACGACGACACCGTGGCGCCTGGCGACCGTCAGGCTTACGAAACGCTGCAGGCCGCCGGCATGGTCGAGCGCAGCACCAACACACCGCTCGGCTGCTGCCTCAACTCGAGCCTGCTGGAAGCAGGCGCGGGAGGGAGCGCGTCGGACTTCGATCACCAAGTCGACCACGTAATGACCCGCGATCCGAAAGAGATCACCCTGAAGAGCTCGGCCGTGACTGGCCTGCTGCCGGTCAACGGCTTCTGGGACTCAGACCACGCCGGCCTCTTCAGCGCCCTGCGCTTCGCCAACTAAAACAAGCTGACATAGAGCCCGTCCCCGGTAGGGGCGGAACGTCTTGTACTTTTTTGGGTAGTTGAGGCGAGGCCGACAGGCCGCGTCCTCCCGAAAAGTTAAGTGGAACCCCTACCGGGGGCGGGCGGGCGCTATCCCTCTCCGGCGGTGTGGGCGACGAATTCGGCGACTTCCTTTGCCTGCTCTTTGTTGAGGATGCCGCCCGGCATCCGCCCGGGGGTGGTGCTGCTGTCGACGCCCTTTTCGACTGCGTTGAGGACGCGCCCTTCGGTCGCTTTGATCGTCGCGGCAGCGCCGGAGCCTTCCGGCGGGCCGGTGGGCGCCAGCAGTTCGTCGAGGTCGGGCCCGTAGTTACCGTCGGTCCCCGCCGCGTACAGCGTGTGGCAGGTGCCGCAGTTGGTCTGGAAGAGGCTCTGCCCGGACTTGAGGTCCGCGGGCACGTCCTGCGCGCCCCGTGCGGCGTCGCCATCCGAGCGGAAGGCGAGCCAGGGGATCAGGACCGCGAGGAAAACGACCAGCAACCCGAAAACGATGAAGGTTTTGCGACTCATTTGCGCCCGGCACGGTACCAGGGACACATTCGGCGAAGCTCGCACTCGCCGCAGCGCGGTTTCGGCCGGCAGACCTCGCGCCCGTGGCGGATCAGATTCATGTGCAGCTCGAATGCATCCTCGGGATCGACGACGGCCAGCATCTCGTCGTGGGCGCGCTCGAATGACGCTTTCAGGGGAAAGAAGCCAAGCCGGCCGCCGACACGGTGAATGTGAACGTCGACGGGGATTTCAGGAATCCCCCAGGTGAACATCAGCACGCAGGCCGCCGTTTTGCGTCCCACGCCCGGCAGCGAGACGAGGTAGGCCATCGACTCCTCGGGGGGCGCCGTCTCGGTCCAGTCGAGGGTGGGATGCTCGCCGAGCTGTTCGAGGATCGCCTGGATTCGCGGCGCCTTCTGCTTGCCGAGGCCGCCTGGCCGGATCGCCTCCTCGACCGCTGAGACCGGCGCGTCGCGGACTTCCTCCCAAAGTGGAAAGCCCTCGCGTAGGGCGGCGAAGGCGCGATCGCGGTTGCGGTCGTTGGTGTGCTGGGAGAGCACCGTCTTGATCAGCTCGGCGATCGGGTGCCCGTGCGGCTCGTTGACCGGTCGCCCGTACATCTCCCGCAGCCGATTGCGGATCGCACGGACGCGGCGCTTCGGCGGAGGCTTCCAATCCATGCCGCGGACCCTAGCCAGGCATATGGTTTGGGCGTGGCCAGCGCGATCGAAGAGGGACAACTGCGGATCGACGGCTTCGCCGACCGGGTAGTGGATTTCCTCGTCCGTTAACGGGCGAATTACAATTGTCGGCTCAGTGTCTCGTGCCCTCGCCCGCATTGGAACCAAGCTGCCCCAAGGTTGGGGCGATGCCGGACGCCAGCTCGGCATCCTTGTCCTCGTCGACGTCGCCTACGAGCTCGTGCGCGGCATCGCCGATGGCCAGCGCTCGGGAGCAATAGCGCATGGCCAGCAGGTGATCGACTTCGAGCGCTCCGCGCACACCCTTTTCGAGCCCAGCCTGCAGGCCTTCTTCCTGCCGGCGCACTGGGTGATCGACATCGCCAACCAGCTCTACCTCAACGCCCAGTTCTCGATCGCGCTGGGCTTCCTCGTCTGGCTCTACATCTTCCGCAACGAGTCCTACTACTTCGTGCGCAATATGTTCGTCGTCTCGATGGGCTTTGCCTTGATCGGCTACACGCTCTACCCGACCGCGCCGCCACGGATGTTTCCCGACCACGGCTTTGTCGACACGATCACCGACTTCTCCAATGTCGGCCACGATTCCTCACTGGCCAAGGTCTTCATCAATCCCTACGCCGCGGTGCCGAGCATGCACTGCGCCTTCGCCGCGATGATCGGCTGCACGGGCATGCGGGTCTGCCGCAACTGGTGGTCGAAGGGCTTTTGGACAGCCTGGCCGCTGTTGATCGCCTGGGTCGTGATCATTACCGGCAACCACTACTGGATCGACGTCGCGCTTGGCTGGATGGTCGCCGCCACCTCCGCGTTGGTGGCCCAGCGCTTGCTCGCCCGCGCCCGGCCGCACGCCTGGGCCTGGCGCTCTGCGGCGTCTCCCCGGGAGGCCGAGGCGTGACCTGCCGCGGCCTCGCCCGGTAGCCTCACCGCGATGGATTCTTCGGCGCCCCCGAGGGCCCCCGACGGTCGCCGCAACGGTCGCCAGGCCCGCAACGGCCAAGAGCTGCGCGCCTATGCCCGGGACCGCCTGATCGAGTCGCGGCTGACGCCGAATGCGATCTCAGCTGCCGGCCTGATCGGCAACCTGGTCGCCGCTGTCCTCGTCACCCAGCACCTCTTCTTTCTCGGCGGGATCGCCTTCATCGTCGGCTCGGTGATGGACACCCTCGACGGTCGCTACTCCCGAATGTCGGGCAAGGGCACGCTCTTCGGCGCCTTCCTCGACTCGACCCTCGACCGGATCGAGGAGGGGATTGTGCTCGCCGCCGTGGCCGGCTACTTCGCCGCCAACGGCCAAGATTTTGCCGCCGCGATGTGCGTCGTCGCCGTGCTCGGCTCGCTGATGGTCTCCTACACGCGTGCCCGCGCCGAGGCGCTCGGGGTCGAGTGCACGGTGGGGTTGGCGACGCGTCCTGTACGGGTAGTCATACTCTCCATCGGCTTGGTCTTCGCCAAGGGTGCCGGGCTCGGCGATTTCGAACTGCTGGCGCCCTCGGTCTACCTGATCGCGGCGCTGACCATCGTCACGACGATCCAGCGTGTATGGCACGTCCGAAACCAGCTTTCAAACGAGGCTTCAACCCCCCCAGACCTGTAACCAGCCCCGACTCCGGGTGTGCTTTGCCACCTAGCCCGATTGAGGAAGGACTTCGAATTACATGAGCGAGACCAACGGAGCAACCGGCAGCAACGGCGCCGCCCGCACGGACGAGAAAGTCCGCGTCGCGATCGTCGGTGTCGGCAATTGCGCCAACAGCTTCATCCAGGGCGTCCAGTACTACAAGGACGCAGATCCCACCGAGGAAGTGCCCGGCCTGATGCACGTCGACCTGGGCGGTTACCACGTCGGCGACGTCGAGTTCGTAGCTGCCTTCGACATCGACTCCGAGAAGGTCGGCAAGGACCTCTCCGAGGCGATCTGGTCGGGGCAGAACGACACGATCAAGTTCGCCGAGGTTCCCAACCTCGGGGTCAAGGTCGAGCGCGGGATGACCCTCGACGGCCTCGGCAAGTACCTCAAGGAGAAGATCACCAAGGCGCCGGGCGAAACCGCTGACGTCGTCGGCATCCTCAAGCGGACCAAGGCGGACGTGCTGGTCTGTTACCTGCCGGTCGGCTCCGAGGACGCGACCAAGTGGTACGTCGAGCAGGCGCTCAAGGCTGGCGTCGGCTTCGTCAACTGCCTGCCGGTCTTCATCGCCCGCGAGGACTACTGGGACAAGCGCTTCAAAGAGGCCGGCCTGCCGATCATCGGCGACGACATCAAGTCCCAGGTCGGGGCGACGATCGTGCATCGCCAGCTCGCCCGCCTCTTCCACGACCGCGGCGTCCGGGTCGAGCGTACCTCGCAGCTCAACGTCGGCGGCAACATGGACTTCTACAACATGCTCGAGCGCGAGCGGCTCGACTCGAAGAAGATCTCCAAGACCAACGCGGTCACATCGATCATGGGCCACGAGCTGCCCGCCGAGGACGTCCACGTCGGCCCCTCCGACTACGTCGCCTGGCTGACCGACCGCAAGTGGGCGCACATCCGGCTCGAGGGCAAAGCCTTCGGCGACGTGCCGCTCACGGTCGAGCTCAAGCTCGAGGTCTGGGACTCGCCCAACTCGGCCGGCGTCGTGATCGACGCGGTGAGACTCATAAAGCTGGCGCTCGACAACGGCATCGCGGGCCAGCTCGACGGCCCGTCCAGCTACCTGATGAAGTCGCCGCACTCGCAGCGTCCCGACGACGAGGCGCGGGAGCAGACCGAGGAGTTCATCGCGGCCAACGCGCGCGGCTCCTCTGTGGTGGCGGGGGCGAAGGCACCCGACACGGCAGCGAAGGCCGAGGCCTGAGGTAAGGGCCCGCCTCGCGCGGGCTCTTATGCTGCTTGCCTGTGCCGGCCGAGCGCCTTTCGATAGTCCAGGTCACGCCCTACCGGCGTGGCACCGAGAACCCGGTCAATCTCTACATCGAGCGGGTCTCGGCGGAGCTGGAGCGGCGCGGCCACAGCGCGCAGATCGCCGGCGTCGGCGATCAGGTCAAAAAGCTCCTGCGGGCTTCCTCGGCGGACATCGTCCATGTCCACGACCCCTTTGCCCCGCGCGTCTCCTCGACGGCGCTGCGCCATTCCTCCTCGCTCAACGTCGCCACCTTCCACGCGCCGCAGGAGCGGGTGCTCTCGACCCAGGTGGCGCGGCCGCTCGTCGAGATCTTCTTCGGCCGCCTCGACGCACGCACCGTCAGCTCGCCACAGACCGGACAGCTTCTGGAGCGCTACTTCCCCGCCTCTTATGAGCTGATCGCGCCTGGGGGCGAGGGGCGCGAGTGGTCGCAGGTTGCTGCCGAGCTAGAGGCGATCTACCTGCGGCTAGTGGCGCGGCGTCACGATCCGGTGGGGAACCCCGAGATGCGGCGGCGCATCGCAAAGCGGCCACTGATTGAGGTGGATCTGCACATGCACACTGACCACTCTCCCGATTGCGCAACCCCAGTCGAGGTTCTGCTGGAGACGGCCCGCGACCGTGGCCTCGGTGCGATCGCGATCACCGACCACAACGAGGTCTCGGGCGCGCTGGAGGCGCGCCGCATCGCCGAGGGCATGGACGACATCAAGGTGATCGTCGCCGAGGAGGTGAAGACAGCCGAGCAGGGCGAGGTGATCGGCCTCTTTCTCGAGGAGAAGATCCCGCGCGGGATGACGATGGTGAAGACGATCGCGGCGATCCGCGAGCAGGGCGGGCTGGTCTACGTGCCGCACCCCTTCGACCGCTTTCACTCGGTGCCCGACTACGAGCATCTGCTCGACATGGTCGAGGAGATCGACGTGCTCGAGGTCTTCAACCCACGTGTGGCGCTGACCGCCTTCAACGAGGAGGCCGAACGCTTCGCCCGCAAGTACCGGATCGTGTCGGGAGCGGGCTCCGATAGCCACGTCGCTCAGGGGCTGGGCAGCGTGCGGGTGCGGATCCACGACTTCGACGGGCCGGCGGAGTTCCTCGAGGCGATGCGCGACGCCGACATCACCCGCAAGCACAAGAACCTCGTCTACGTGCAGGCGCTGAAGTTGCTGCAGACGACTGGGCGGCCGAAGGCCCCCAAACGCAGCGTTCCCAACGCCAAGCCGGTGCGCGGGGGGCAGCCGCGCAAACGCCGTCCGGCGAGCAAGAGCTGATGCAGGCGGGTCGTGCGAGAGGAGCCGAGGCGGGCTCGTCAAAGAAAGCGTCCAGCCCCATGCCCACCACCGACGACGAGATCAAGGAGAAGTACCTCGAGCGCGCAATTCGCGAGCTCAACCAGTTGACCCACGATCTCCAGTCCTGTCCCCACTGCCCGCGCGGCAAGCTGATGCCGGTGCTCGGCTCCGGCCACCCGCAGGCCGACGTCTTCATGCTCAAGCACGCGCCGGCCGCGGCCGAGATCGAAGAGGGCGTCGCCTTCTACGGCCGCGCCGGCAACGCCCTGATGAAGAGCTTCAAGCGGCTGGGCATCGACCCGCTGGTCGTCTACGGCACCCTCTGCGTCAAGTGCCCGATCGCCGAGCCCGACCTCGCCGCCGAGGAGTGCCTGCGCCGCGTCGTCGAGGAGATCGCAATCGTGCAGCCGAAGATCGTCGTCGTCATGGGCGAGCCCGCCCTGCGCGTTCTCAACAACTTCCAGATCCCCCTCTCACGCACGATTGAGCCGCGCGAGGGCGAGGTCCAAGCCTTCACCCCCACCGTCGACGCCCTCTACACCTCCGACATCGACGACTCGCTCGACGAAGAAGACGCCAAGGCGCGCTTTTGGCGGTCGTTCAAGATGCTCGGCGAGTGGTACGAGGACCTGCCTCCCTATTGAGGTGGGGGAGGGACTAGGTGCCCTCCGTCTTGCTGGGGTTTTCGCCTCTAACAGTGCGTCGCTCGCTGAGTGGTCTGTGCGAAAACCAGGCGCCGCTGCCTCGGAGGGCACCCCAGTCCCTCTTCGATGGCTCAGGGGGCGGCGGACTCGGCTACGGCCAGCATCGGATCGACCTTTGCGCTCGCGAGGCCTCTGACCACGACCGTGTCCAAAGCTGTGTAAGCGGCCAGCTTCTGCTGGGCCTCAGCGGCGTCGACGGCTGCTACTCCTACGGTGCCCTCGGGCTCGCCGAGGCGGTCGAAGTGGTTGCGGTAGCCAGGATGGAGGTCGCGGTAGAAGGACTCCTCCTTGGCCAGGCGCTCGGCGGCGTCGGGACCGACTGCGGTTCGGACATAGCCGAAGACCGGTGGGGTGGAGCGCCCGGCTGCTTGGGCACCGGCTTCAACCTTTTCGCGGGCGCCGGCGGCGAACTCAGGGGTCATCCAGTTGAAGAAGGCGCCGTCGAACCTTTCGCCTGCCAGTTCGCACATCTTCGGTCCCATCGCCGCTAGGACGAGGCGGATGCCAGGCAGCTTGTCGCGAAGGTTCGCTTCCTCCTCACGCATCCGGGTTAGCGGCTTCTTGCCGAAGCCAGCACCAACGCCAAGCCAGAGTCGACCCGGATCGAGGCGGAGTCGCTCGATGTCAGCGGCGATAACCGTCGGCCGCGTGCGGTCGAGGGCGATTACAGCGACGCCGAGGTCGAGGCCGGGTGCGGCCGCACCAAACTCGGCCAGCGTCTCCAGCCCTTTTGCGCCCGGATGGTCGTTTGACCACATCGATCCGTAGCCAAGCTCCGCGCAGCGCGCTGCCAGTGGCCGCGCCACCTCCGGATCGAGCCCGGCGGCGACTCCGAAGCCTCTGCTTTGCCCCTCGCTCACGGCGAAGAAGCCTATTGCCTGACTTTCGCGCGGAAGCTGTGACGCGTTCCTAGTCCCGCCTCAACCTCAGACAAAACATTTCTCGCTAGCCTGACATCATCATGGCAATGGCACCGAAATGGACCGAAAGGCGAGTTGAGGATCTGGAAAGAAGGGTCGATCGTGAATTCGCGCGCGTCAACGATTGCATGCACGATCTGCGGCGTGAAATGAGGTCTGAACTCAACCTTCTGAGACGGGAAATGATCGACCTGCGCTTCAAACGAAACACAACGCGCAGCTGCAGTTCTTAGCCCGGTCCAGTCTTCTCCAGCAGCGCCACGCACTCGATGTGCGGAGTCTGGGGGAACATGTCGACTGGCTTGACGCGGCGCAGGGTGTAGCCCGCCTCGACCATCTGGGCGGCGTTTGGCGCCAGCGTGGTTGGGTTGCAGGAGACGTAGACGATCCGCTTTGCCTCGCACTCGAGCACGCGGCGCACGATCTTCTGCGAGAGGCCTGCGCGGGGTGGGTCGATGACGACTACGTCGGGTTTGCCGGCCTTCTCGATCAGCGGACGCACGCCGGTGCGGGCGCTGCCGGTCATGAAGTGAGCGTTCTCGACCTTGTTCTGCTCGGCATTGCGCTCGGCGTCGGCAATCGCCTCGGGGACGATCTCAAGGCCCCAGACCTCGCCTGCCCGCTTCGCCATCGTCAGCCCGATCGTGCCGATGCCGCAGTAGAGGTCGAAGACGCGCTCGCTGCCGTTCAATCCGGCGTAGTCGGCCGCGACTCCGTAGAGTCGCTCAGCCATCTCGGTGTTGGTCTGGAAGAAGGCGCCGTGGGACATCTCCAGTTTCAGGTCGAAGAGCTCCTCGCGCAGGCGTTCCTCGCCGAGCACCCCTGTTGGCCCGTCCGTGCTGCCGGAATCGCCCTCGATCGCCGTGTGCAGGTCGACGGGGGGTTTCGGGAAGCGTGTCGCCGAGGTCACCAGGCGGGTCTGGATCTGGCCTGTCCGCCAGCCCTCGCGCACAATCAGGTTGCGCAGCGCACCAGTCCGCTCGGCGCCATCGTAGGCGGGGACCGATTCAAGCCGCGCCCACTCGCGAACCGCGTTGCGCGCCGCGTTGCCGCGCTCGGAGGCGAGCTGGCAGTCCTCGACGTCGACGATCAGGTCCCAGCGACCGCGCGCGTGGAAGCCGAGGATCGGTTCGCCGTCACGATCGCCGAAGGAGTACTCGAGCTTGTTGCGATAGCGCCACTGTTCGATCGCCGGCTCGGTCTTCTCCAGCTCGAAGTCATCGAGACCACCAATGCGGCGCAGCGCTTCGTCGATTTGCTCGGCCTTCTGGACCAGCTGCCGCTCGTAGGAGAGGCCCTGCCAGGGCGCCCCGGGACAGGGCTCCCCATCGTGGACACAACGATCGGCGATGCGATCGGCGCCTGGCTCAAGCAGCTCGATCGTACGGGCCTCGGCGAAGCGCTTCTTCGCTTTGGTGATCTCGGCACGCACGCGGTCGCCGGGCAGGGCGCCGGCGACGAAGACGACCATCCCGTCCGCGCGCGCGACGCCGCGCCCGCCGAAAGCGAGCGATTCGATCTCGACCTCGAGCTGCTCGCCCCGGCGCCGGCGTGCCGCCGGTCTCTCACCGGTGGCGTGCTCCATCTAGCTCAGTTTCTTGCGCGCGCGCCGGGCTGCCTGCGTCGCCTGTTTGCGCACCGGCCCGGCCCGGCCGCCGACCTCGCGGCGCGCCTGTTTGACCAGCCGTTCGAGCTCGCTGAGCAGCGAGTCGGTCTGGCGGCGGCCCTTTTTGACCAGTTCGGAGAGCATTTTCTCGGCGTCACCGCGAGTCATCCGGCCGCGTTTGACGGCATCGTCGACGACCTCCTGCAGCCGCTCCCGGCTCAGTGTGACGCTGCGCTCGAGGCTGTCGCGGAATTGCTCGACGCTCTTGTCGAGACCAGTCGTCGAGCCGCCGCGAGCTGGTTTTCTCGCTTTCGCTTTTTTAGCTTTGCCCTGTTTTGACGCGGCTTTTGACGCTGCTTTTTTGGCGGCCGGTTTTTTGGCACGCGCGCCGGCTTTGGCTTTTTTCGTCGCTTTGCCGGTGGACTGTTTTTTCGCGGCCATTCCGTCTTGCCTCCTGGTCGTTTGGGGCGGTGTTCCCGCCTGACTATCGCACTCCTGCCGATCTTGCGGCTATCGACTACCCGCTTTGAAACGTGCTTGGACGGGGGCATGGTCGGAGAGGCGGAGTCGCAGGCCGTGCTCGGGCAGCTCACGCCGCTCGGCTGGCCAGGCGCTCGCCGGTTCGACGAGGTCGAGATTGCGGACGAGCAGGTGGTCGATTGCACGGGGGTGGGTGGAACCGACGAGGCCGAAGCGCTCCCGCAGGGCCTCGAAGGCGTCGAGGTCATCACCTGGCCGCAGGTTGAGGTCGCCGCCGAAGAGCAGTGGCGAGTCCCCAGCCCACTCGACCGCCGCTCCGGCCGCCCGCAGAACGTCGGCCGTGGCGAGGTCGGGCCGGTCGTTGGTCGCGTGCAGGTTGGCGACGCAGACGCCCGCGGCGGTGCGAGTGAAGGCCATCGCCCTCCGCTCCGGCCGGCCCCCGTGGATCGCCAGCTCCCGCCGCTCCACGACCCCCCAGTTCCGGTGCGCTTTATGCCCACCCTCGGTGCATAAAGCGCACCGGAACGAGTTTCTGACCAGGGTCAGGTTTGAGCCGCCCTCGCCGGAGGCGATCAGGTCGGGGTTGTGGCGGGCGACGAAGGTGCGCAGGGCGCTGAACGAATTGCGCGAGGTGAGGACTCGGTGCGCCTCGGCCTTGCAGGCTCTGGCCAGGGGCGCCGCGAAGCGCGGCGGACACTCCTGCAACAGCGCGACGTCCCAATCGGCGCCGGCGAGCAGCTCGGCGAACTCGCCGACCAGCTCACGGTTGACCTGCACGTGGGTCTCGCCCCGCTCCTCGATTCGCAGCAGCCGCGAGCGCCAGGTGAAGAGGGCCGGATCGGGCGGGAAGTCGCGACCGTGGAAGAGGTTCCAGCTGACGGCCGTGAATTCCACCGCCGTAGTATCCGCTGCTTGAAGCGTGACTTCCTCACAGGCGAAGAGCTCGGTGCCTTCGAGCTCGGCAAGCTGCTCGACCGTGCGGCGGCGCTGAAAGCCGGCCGTGCAGAACGGCTCGGCGCCGAGGCGCTGGCCGGCCGCAGCATCGCCCTCGTCTTCGAGAAGCCCTCGACGCGCACGCGGATCTCCTTCGAGCTCGGGGTCGCCGAGCTCGGCGCCACGCCGATCGTGCTGCGCGGCGACGAACTGCAGCTCTCGCGCGGCGAGTCGATTGGCGACACGGCGCGGGTGCTCTCCCGCTACGTCGACGCGATCGTGATCCGCTCCGGGTCACATGAGGCCGTGGCCGAGCTGGCCGGCGCCGCCGAGGTACCGGTGGTCAACGCCCTGACCCCGCTGCACCACCCTTGCCAGGCGCTCGCCGACCTGCTCACCCTGCGCGAGCGTCGCGGCGACCTCACTGGCCTGCGCCTTGCCTACGTCGGCGACGGCAACAACGTCGCTCGCTCGCTGGCTATCGCCGGCGAGCTCGCCGGCGTCGAGGTCGTCGTCGCGGCGCCCGCGGGCTATCAGCTCGAGGAAGGTCACGAAGCGAAATTGACCGGCGATCCACGCGACGCCGCGGCGGGCGCCGACGCGATCTACACCGACGTTTGGGTCAGCATGGGCGACGAGGCCGAGGCGGCACGCCGCCGCGCCGACCTGGCGCCGTTCCGCATCGACGACGATCTGCTCGCCGCCGCCAAGGACGACGCGATCGTCCTGCACTGCCTGCCGGCCCATCCCGGCGAGGAGATCACCGCGGAGGTGCTCTACGGCGAGCACTCCGCCGTCTGGGACCAAGCGGAGAACCGCCTCCATGCCCAGAAGGCCCTGCTCGAGATGCTGATCGCTGGCTGAGCGAATGTACCCCGAGCTGCACATCGGCCCGCTCACCCTGCAGACCTTCGGCTTGATGTTCGCGCTCGCCTTTCTCGCCGCGGGCGCGCTGATCGCCAAGCGGCTGAAGGAGATCGGCAAGCCCGTCGACTGGGCCTATGAGATGGGCTTCGCGGCGCTACTCGGCGGCATCGTCGGCTCGCGCGTCTACTTCGTTGTGCAGAACTACAGCAGCGTCAAGCACGACCTGATCGGCAACCTCTTTTCCGGCGCTGGCCTGGTCTGGTATGGCGGCGCGATCGGCGGCGCCCTCGCCGTGTTGCTCTGGGCTTGGTATCGCGACTTCGTCGGGCTGACCCTGCTCGACCTCGCCGCGCCGGCCCTTGCGCTTGGCTACGCGATCGGCCGCTGCGGCTGCCAGCTCTCCGGCGACGGCGACTACGGCAAACCGTGGGATGGGCCCTGGGCGATGTCCTACCCAGATGGCACCGTGCCCACCGACCGAACCGTCCACCCGACTCCCGTCTACGAGACGCTGGCGATGGGCCTCGGAGCCTGGATCCTCTGGCAACTGCGCGACCGCTTCCGCGCCGGCGTGCTCTTCGCGATCTATCTGATCTACGCCGGCACCGAGCGCTTCGCGGTCGAGTTCCTGCGCCGCAATAGCGAGGTGGCATTGGGGCTGACCACCCCCCAGTTCGAGAGCCTCGGGATGATGGCGATCGGGGCAGTGTGGATCGTCGCGGTTCGCCGCCGACACGGTAGCCTTTCGACGGTGACTTCCATCGAGCCGATCAGACCCGTAGCGGGGTTGTAACCGTGGAAGCCCAGAAGGAAGGAGCGCCGCTGATGGCGAGCGCCGGCGAGATCCTCAAGCAAGCAACCGAGTCGATCGCCGCCGCCGGCTGCGAGGCGCCGGCCTCCGATGCGAAAAGGCTGGTGGCGAAAGCGCTGGCGATGCGGGTCGAGGACCTGGAGCTCGATGGCACCACCGTGGTGACTCCCGAGGCCCAAGCGGAGATCGAACGCTACGTCGCTCGCCGCAGCAAGCGAGAGCCGCTCGAGTACATCCTCGGCAGCTGTCGCTTCCGCGAGATCGAGATCAAGGTCGACGAGCGGGTGCTGATTCCGCGTCGCGAGACCGAGCTGCTCGTTGCCGTCGCCGCCGAGTTGCCAGAAGGCGCGCGCGTGCACGAGGTTGGCACCGGCTCGGGGGCGATAGCCCTGGCGCTGCTCAACGAGCGTCCCGACCTGCGCGTCACCGCCTCGGACCTCTCGCCTGAAGCGGCTGAGCAAGCGCGCGAGAACGCGGAGCGGCTCGGGATTCCACTTGAGCTCACGGTGGCGCGGGGAATTCCCGACCACATAGACCAAGTCGACCTCTTAATCGCCAACCTGCCTTACATCACCGAGACCTCTATCGACGAGCGCTCGCCCGAGATCCGCCGTGAGCCGAAGATCGCCGTGCAGGGAGACCCCGGCGAGGGTGACAGCGGTGAGGACGGCCTCGACATCATCCGCGGCCTGATCGCGGAAACGCCAAGCGGATGGCGAATGGCCTTGGAGCACGACACACACCACGGACCGGCGTTGCGCGAGCTGCTGCGGGACGCCGAAACGCGCGCTGACTACCGGGGCGACGAGCGGGTCACGGTCGGCCTGGCGCCATGAGCGGCGCCCCTGCGAAGGCTGAGCCTTCGGAGGGCTCCACCGAAAGCGTGCGGCGGGAAAAGCTCGAGCGGCTGCGCGCCGAAGGGATCGAGCCCTATCCCAAGACGGGCTTTCCGAACCGCGACAAGGTCTCGGCGATCCTCGAGGCGCACGATCCCGAGCAGCTGGGCGAGGGCGAGCAGGCCGGGTTCACCTACCGGATCGCCGGCCGCGTGGTGGGACGCCGTGGCCACGGCAAGACGGTCTTCCTCGACATCCGCGACCTGACCGGCTCGATTCAGGCCTATGCCCGCGTCGACTCGCTCGGCGAGGAGGCCTTCGGGAGGATCGACGCACTCGACATCGGCGACGCGATTGGCATCGAGGGCGATCTCTATGTGACCAAGCGTGGCCAGCTTGCGATCGCCGTCCGCGAGTGCACGATGCTGGCCAAGGCCCTGCGCGACCCGCCCGATCTCTTCCACGGCATCGCCGACCCCGAGGTCCGCTACCGCCAGCGCGAACTCGACCTGATGGCCAACGAGCGCTCGCGCGAGGTCTTCGCGATGCGGGCGAAGCTGGTCGCGGCGATTCGCAGGTACATGAACGCCCATGACTTCGTCGAGCTGGAAACGCCGATGCTTCAGCACATGACCGGCGGCGCCGCGGCGCGTCCCTTCACCACCCACCACAACACGCTCAACCGCGAGCTCTTCTTGCGCACCGCGACCGAGCTCTACCTGAAGCGGATCATCGTCGGCGGTTTCGAGAACGTCTACGAGCTCGGCAAGTTCTTCCGCAACGAGGGCATGTCGCCGCAGCACAACCCCGAGTTCACGATGCTGGAGTGGTTCCTCAGCTGCGCCGACTACAACGGCGTGATGGCCTTTGCCGAGCAGATGATCTCGACTGTGGTCGAGGAGGTGCTCGGCACGACCAAGGTCGAGCGCGGCGACGAGACGATCGACTTCAAGGCGCCCTGGAAGCGAATGACGCTGCGCGAGGCGATCCTCGAGGCGACCGGCGCCGACATCATCACCTCCAGCCGCGACGAGCTGGCCGAGCTGATGGAGGGCGAAATCGACCCGAAAGCGGACTGGGCCGCGGTGGTCGACTCGATCCAGGGCAAGTTCGTCGAGCCGACGATCACCCAGCCGACCTTCATCACCGATCTGCCGCTCGACATCTGGCCGCTGGTCAAGCCGCATTCGGAGCACCCCGAGCTGCTCGGCGAGGCCTTCGACGGGATCGTCGCCGGGATGGAGATCATCGGCGGCGGCACCGACGTCAACGATCCCGAGATGCAGCGTGAGCACTTCATCCGCCAGCGCGAACGTCAGGAAGCCGGGAGCGAGGCCGATCCGCACCCCCACGACGAAGAGTTCGTGCGGGCGCTCGAATACGGAATGCTGACCGCGAGCGGCTCAGGCATCGGCATCGACCGCCTGATGATGATCATCGCCGGCGCCGACACCCTGCGCGACGTGATCCTCTTCCCCTCGATGCGCCAGGCCCAGGAGGGCTAGAAAGCGGAGCGCAGCAGGCCGCCGTCGATGGGGATCACCGTCCCGGTGATGTAGGCGGCGCGCTCGGAGCAGAGGAAGGCGACGAGGTCGCCGTACTCCTCCGGGCGCCCGAGACGTGCGGCCGGAACTTCCTGCTTCGCGGACTCTTCGGCGGCCTCGAGCGAGCCGCCGGCGTCGGCGAGTCGCTCGGTGGCGAAACGGCCGGTGGCGACGGTGTTGACGGTGATCCCGTCGGCGGCGACCTCGCGCGAGAGCGTCTTGAGGAAGCCGACCGCGGCCATGCGGTGGGCGTTGGAGAGGTTGAGGCCGGGGATCGGCTCGCGGGTCGAGCTGGAGCCGACGTTGACGATCCGCCCCCAGCCACGCTCGCGCATTCCCGGCACGACGGCGCCGGCGAGCACGCGGGGAGCGAGGACGAGGGAGCGGTAGGCCGTCTCCCAGTCGGAGAGCTCATGGTCGAGGGCGCCGCCGAACGGCGGCCCGCCGGTGTTGGCGACGAGGATGCTGAGTGGCCCGAGCTTCTCCTCGACCTCGGCGGGCAAGACGGCAAGGCGGTCGAGGTCGGAGGCATCGGCGACGAACGGCGTCGCCGCAACGCCGATCTCCGCCGCCGCTTCCTCCAGTTTCTCCGCCGAGCGGCTAGCGATCGCCACCTTCGCGCCCTCACTCGCCAGAGCCGCCGCAATCGCCCGACCGATGCCGCGGCTGGCGCCCATGACCAAAGCGGCGCGGCCCTCCAGCCCGAGGTTCACGCCGCCAGCTTCAGGCCGGTTTCGCGCTCGGAGACCTCCCAGAGCCGCGCGATCGCCCGGCTCATGCCCAGCCGGCGCAGCACCGGCTTGCGCGCCGGCGGTCCGTTGTTGAAGAACAGCGGCCCGTAGAACTGGCCGCTCTTCGCGCCAGGATCGGTCGCCGCGCGCAGCTGTGAGAGCGCGCCATCGGCGGGGGTCATGCCGACGTTGCGGGCGAGCGCGAGGAAGAAGCGCTGGGAGAGCCCGCCGTCGGTCTCCTCGACACTGACCGCCTGCAACTCGGTGTTGGAGAGGCCGGGATGGGCCACCAGGCTGGCTGCTGATCTCCCGGCATCGCGAAACAGCCGGTGCAGGCCGAGGCCGAAGTGGAAGTTGGCGAGCTTGGCTTGGCCGTAGGCGCGCCATGGCCCGTAGCGCCCATCCAGATTGGGATTGTCAGGGTCGACCGCCCGGCCCATATGGTGAGCGGAGCTGGTAACGGTGACGATCCGCGCCGCTGAAGCCTCCAGCAGTGCCGGCAGCAGGCGGGCGGTGAGCGCGAAGTGACCGAGGTGATCGACGCCGAACTGCATCTCGAAGCCGTCGGCGGTGCGACGCTCGGGGATGCCCATCACGCCGGCGTTGTTGATGAGCAGGTCGACCGTCTCGTGCGCAGCGAGGATCTGCTCGGCCGCCTGCTGGACTGAGTCAAGTGAGCCAAGGTCCAGCTCGACCAGCGTCAGCCGCGCGTCGGGCACGGTTGCACGGATCCGCTCCATCGCCTCGGCTGCCCGCTCCTGGTTGCGTGCTGCCATCACGACGTCGGCGCCGGCCGCCGCAAGCGCTCGCGCCGTCTCCAGGCCGAGTCCCCCGTTGGCGCCGGTGACGACCGCGGTCCGGCCACTCCGATCAGGGATGTCCGCGACGCCCCAGCTCACGACGTCGTCCCCTTTGCGTCAGCATTCATCGGGTCGCAGGCTACCCATGCGGAGATCGATCGCGCAGAGATAGGCGAAGAGGCCGACGGCGATCAGCGCCCCCAGCCAGTGCTGCCCGATCAAGACAGAGAGCAAGCTGACGACCCCCGCCAGCACCGCCCGCACCAGCGTCGGCGCAGGCTCCAGGCCGACGATTCTGGCCGTCACCCAGGCGCAACCGAGCCAGGCCAGCGGTCCCACCAGCCACCCCCAGCTCTCGAAGAACCCGTGCGAGAAGATCACGCCCAACAGCACCGAGAGCAGTGCCACCGCAACCAGCTGCACGACCGCGACCCGCCAGAAGACTTCGAATCTCACGGTCGCCATCTTTCCATCCCGCCGAACCGCGCCACCCTCCCGCCTCGCGTGTTCCATAATCAGATCGATGCGCCTGGGCGGTTAGCTCAGTTGGGAGAGCACCTGCCTTACAAGCAGGGGGTCGGCGGTTCGAGCCCGTCACCGCCCATAGATGGGGTTTCGCTTTGGGGTCCCGATTGCCTATGCCTGGCGTGGCTCAACCAGGAGAGCGCGGCAGGCGGCAAGGACATCGCCGTCGGCGCTGAGAACGGCGGCTCCGGCGTGGCGCTTGCGTCCGTCGGTTTCGATTGGCCAGGCCATCACCACGTGCTCGGCCCCCGCCGAGATCGGTGCGTCGATCCGGGTGCTCTGGCGGACGAGCATGCTGAGCGGCATTCCCTCGCCGGGGTAGGCGGCGAAGTAGGTGGGGCAGTCGAGGACGGCCCAGACGAACTCGGGCCGGACTTCGCCTCTGTCGTCGGCAGTCCAATCGGGGGGCGTCCAGGGGGAAGCGGCGACATCGCGGCCCTCGACCGGGCCGGCGAAGACACCGAGACTGTCCTCGCGCGCCGGGCCGCAGACGAAGCAGCGGCTGAAGATTCCTTCGGGCGGGCTCTTGTAGTGGCGCGATGCCTCGCGCGCCGCCTCGACATCGACCGGCGCCGGGACCGCGATATCGAGTTCGGCAATTGGCCGTGCCTGCGCGATCAGGGTCTCGCCGTCAAGCATCCGCAACGAGCCGTCCTCGCCCTCGACGATCTCGAGCGGGATGTCGAGGGGAACCGGACTGCGCAGGCTGACCTCGGCGGGACCGTCGATGTGCCGGGCGAGGATTCCTGACGAGTAGCCGCCATTGCCGCTTTCGAGCGGCCCGTTGAAGCGCTGGGGGATGGAGAGGTCCATGGCCTATCCGCCCGTGTTTAACTGTGCACGATGCGGTGGGTACCGATCATGCCAACCATGCGGAGGATCGCACGAGCTTGGCAGCCCCCGTCCTTAACATGGATTCATGGCAAGGTTCGCTAAATTGGGTTGCGGGGATAACGGGAGGGAAGGTTTATGAAGAAGAGGATCGCTGTTGCAGTTGTGCTTGGGCTGCTCGTTGTCGCGGCGACCGCGAATGCGTTCAAAGTGCATCTCGTAATCGGCAATCTCGTGCTTGACGCTGAAGGCGATTTCGCGCCGAAGGCGCTGCCGAAGTTCAAAAACGCTCCGATCACGACCCACGGGGGCGGCACCCTCTCGACCAAGACGGGCGAACTCCCCCCGATCCTCGACAAATTCGTGCTCGAATTCGACAAGCACGGCGCCCTCGACACGACCGGGCTTGCCGTCTGCACGAAAGGCAAACTCGTCGCCACCGACGTGGCCGCCGCTCGCAAGGCCTGCGGCCCCGCGATCGTGGGCCAGGGCTTCGGCAGCGCAGTGGTGGCGCTCCCCGAACAGAGGCCAATCAAGGTCGGCTCCCCGATCACGCTTTTCAACGGCCCGAAGAAGGGCGGCGACGACACGATCATCGCCCACGCCCACCTCGACTACCCGGGCCCGACGACCTTCATCGTCCCGATCGTGATTGAAAAGATCCACCGAGGCGTCTTCGGCTATCGGGTCAACGTCAAAATCCCCAAGATCGTCAATGGCTACGGTCACCCGATCTCCGGCGAGGCCTCGGTAGGTCGCAAATGGACCTACAAGGGCAAGAAACACAGCTACATCAATGCCCGCTGCGAAACCGGTCACTTCGTGGTGCACGGTGAATTCAGCTTCAAAGGCGGGCCAGAAGAAACGCCCGCTCAAGCCGAAGCGGCGAAAAGCGTGTTTCGTGCCAACTTCGTTCTGCCGTGCAAGGTGCGTAACTAGGAGAGAAGCCGATCGGGATGAGAGAGCGTAGAAAGAAGAACCTCCTCATCCTCGGCCTGCTGATCGTGGCGGCGCTTGCAACGGCCGCCACGGTCTCCGCGCGCCGCGACAACGATCGAGTGGAACTGCGTGCCGGCGACCTGATCATCAAAGGGCGCGGCGGGTTCAGGCCGGAAAGGCTGCCGAAGCACCACGATGCGCCGATCCTCATCTACGGTGGCGGCAAGCTCTCCACCGTCAGCGGCAAAGTACCCCCGATCCTGGAAAAACTCGCCTTCGAACTGGACCGCCACGGCCATCCCGACACGACCGGCCTGGAAGTCTGCACCTCCGGGAAACTCCAGGCGACCACTGTGGCCGCGGCCCGCAAAGCCTGTCCAAACGCGATCGTCGGCAAGGGCTTCGGCACCGGCGTGGTGACCTTCCCCGAACAGGCGCCAATCCCGGTCTCCTCGCCGTTGACGATCTTCAACGGCCCAAAGGTCCGCGGCGACCCCAGCATCCTCGGCCACTTCTACACAACCGTGCCGGTGGCAACCGCCTTCATCGTCCCCGCCGTGATCGAAACAATCCACAAGGGCATCTATGGCTATCGCGTGGCCGCGAAAATTCCCAAGATCGCCGGCGGCTACGGCCACCCGATCTCAGGACGCCTGAAGTTCGATCGCAAATGGACCTACAAGGGCAAGAAGCACAGCTACGCCAATGCCCGCTGCGAAACCGGTCGCCTCCAGGCCCGCGGCGAATTCACCTTCAACGACGGCACCTTCCTCACCGGCACCTTCTTCCGGCCCTGCAAAGTCCGTTAGCAATCGGTGCTCGTCTCCTCCGCTCCCGCGAGGACGCGCTAGTCACATCCGGCGATTCTCGCGTCCCCGCTCATGCGTCCGGGGACGGCCCCCTCATCCTCGAGCGCAGGCGCTGCCAGAGCGAAGGGGGGCGTGGCTGGGTGCGGCGCCAGTCTTCCTCGCTGGGAAGGTTGCCCGCTTTGCGCGCGCGCAGGACGCAGGCGGTGTGGGCGTGGCGGCGGCGGCTCGTATCGCCTTCCGGTGTGATCAGCACATGCTCGCTGAGCGCCGGCAAGTGCTTGCCACAGAGCGGGCAGCGGTATGTGGTGGGCTTGAGGTTTTGGGCGGGGCGGATCGACCACCAGCGAACCGGCTCGCGCCCGGCCGGTTGGCTCGCCATGAGCTCAGGCCCCAGCGTGAAGCTGCGGCGTCCTGGTGCCGCCGCGCTGGCGCTCGGTCTTGTTGACCACGTCGAAGAAGACGTCGTTGCGGCCGCGGCGCATCCTGCGCGGGAGGAAGTGGCGGGCGCGGCGATGCGCGGCGGTCATCGCGCGGAAGGTCGTCTCGTGGGCGCGATTCCAGGAGATGCCGAAGATCTGCCGGACGCGGGGGGGCAGCGTCCCCTTGATGATGTGGTTCTGGGCGACGATGTTGCCGCGTGCCGCCGCTGGCACCGGCTGCTCGAAAGCGACCAGCGGGGCCATCTCGAGCCCGTGCGCCGTCGCCTGCAGGTCTGGCGAGGAGAGCCGCCCTTCCCACCAAATGCTGAACTCGCGGTAGCTGCCGGGGACCTCGCTGCGGGGCAGGCCGAAGAGCTCGCCGAAGCGGACGTAGTCCTGCCAGAGGCCCTCGCGCTCGTCCTCGCTCAGCGGCCGCACCATCGCCTCGTACATCGCCCGGCCGGAATCGGCGATCACGGCCAGCGTCCACAGCATCAGCTCCGGATCGAAGGCGGAATAAGTAGCATCGGCAGGGTGACCGCCCGCGGCTTCGGGCAGCGTTCCCTTGACCCGCTCGTGCAGCTTGTGGACGACCGCCAGCGCCTTGTCGGCTTCCTCGCGGGTGCCGAGCAGGATCGTCTCCTGGATCTTGGCGGTGCGAGCGAGGCGCTGGAAGGGACGGTCGGCCGAGCGCGTACTCAGCATCGTGCCGGTATAGGTGAGCGGCTCCAGCGCGCCGACCAAGAGCGCTCGCTGCCCGTAGAGCAGGCCGACTGAGCGCTCGCCGTGCACCATCCGCGCGATCGAACGGCCGGGTGGGAAGTAATGAGAATCCGTGTCGTACCGGTGCGTCATCGGTGCTGAAATGCTACTTCGACTCCGCGGCCTCCGGGGAAAGCGTCGCCACCGCGCGCTCCAGCATTCCGGAGCGAGATGGGCTGTGCAGCTCGTGCGCGGCAAAGATCTCGTCGAGGTCCTCGCGGGTCAGCGTCTCGCGCTCGAGCGCGTTGGCCGCCAGGTTGTCGAGGCATTCGCGGTTGGCCGACAGCAGCGAGCGAGCGCGCCGGTGCGCTTCGCGGGCGAGGACCATCGCCGCCCGATCGACGTCGCGCCGGGTAGCGTCGGAGACCGCGTAGTCGCCGGTCGGAAGCGCGATTGGCGGCGCCCCGTCAGCGTCGATCGCAACCCCCATGCCGAATTCGGCGGCCATCTGCTTGCAGACGGCGTGCACGCGGGAGAGGTCGTCGACCGCCCCGGAGTAGGAGTCGCCCAGCACCTCTTCCTCGGCCGCGCGGCCACCGAGCAGGGTGACGACCTCGTCGAGCAGCTCGTCGCGCGACTTCAAGTAGGTGTCCTCCTGTGGCGAGTGGCCGACGAAACCGAGCGCCGGTCCGCGCGGGACGATGCTGAGGATCTCCGGCGGGTCGAGGCCGAGCAGCCGCCGGCAGAGCGCGTGACCGGCCTCGTGGTAGGCGACGATGCGGCGCTCTTTCTGATTCAGGCGCCGCGCTTGCTGGGAGCCGACCGACTGGCGCAGCAGCGCCTCGTCGAGGTCCTCGCGCGCCGTCGCCTTGCGCCCGGCACGGCCGGCGATGATCGCTGCCTCGTTGAGCGAGTTGGCGAGCTGCGCCCCCGTCATGCCGGTGGTCTTGCGGGCGACGTCGGTCAGGTCGAGATCGTCGGCGAGCGGCTTGCCTTTGGCGTGGGCGCGCAGGATCGCCTCGCGCCCGTCGCGGTCTGGCGGTGAGACCAGCACCTGACGGTCGAAGCGGCCCGGCCGCAGCAGCGCCCGGTCGAGCTTGTCGACGTAGTTGGAGGCGGCGATGACGATCACCGTGCCGGGATCGCGCTCGAAACCGTCGAGCTCGACCAGCAGCTGATTGAGCGCCTGCTCGCGCTCACTAGAGCCACCATCGCCGCCTCCACCACTGCGTGCTCCACCGACCGCATCGAGCTCGTCGATGAAGATCACCGCGCGCCCGGACTTGCGCGCCTCCTTGAACAGTCGCCTGATCCGGGCGGCACCCCTCCCGACAAACATCTCCACGAAGCTCGATCCCGACGCGGCGAAGAAGTCGACGCCAGCCTGCGCGGCCACTGCCCGCGCCAGCATCGTCTTGCCGGTCCCTGGAGGGCCGAAGAGCAGCACCCCGCGGGGGGGCTGGGCGCCGAGGGCGGCGAAGCGCTTGGGATCGCGCAGCCACTCGGCAACGTCCATCAGCTCGTCCTTGGCCGCGTCGACGCCCTGAACGTCATCCCAGAGCACTGGCGTCGTCTTGTTCGCCTTCACCGTCTCCGGCTTGGTCGTGCCCATCGTCGTCCGCATCAGCTTGAAGAAGACGAAGAGCAGCATCGCCATGAAGACGACCCCGAAGACCGGGTACCAGTCGAAAGCGAATTCCTGAATTTCGGTTGCTGTCACCGCTTGAAGCAGGGGCACGGCTCTCCCTCGTCCGTTTTTCGGCCTTCCTCAGAACTAACGATGGAGTGTGGGCACAAAGCGCACGCACTCCAATCGCACATGTGTCCAGACGGTGCCCGGGGGCTAAAGGTCGCGCGGGGCGACGACGCCGCTTTGCAGCGCCCGCTCGACCAAGGCGACGCGCTTGCGGTTCTGCGGCAGGTCCTCGAGTTCGAGCTTCTCGAAGAGCGCTCGCATGTGGGTCTTGACCGCGTCGACGCTGAGGTGGAGCTCCTCGGCGATCGCCTGGTTGGTCGGCGGCGTGGCGAAGGCGGAGCCGTCCTTGAAGGGTCGACAGAGGGCAAGCAGGATGCGGCGCTGCCCGGGGGAAATCGTCGCCGCTGCGGGCATCTCGGTGGCGACGACGGTCGCTTCCGGGGCGGACTCGCCGGGGCGGCGGAAGAGCACGGTGGTGCGGCCAAAGCGCAGGGTGTCGCCGTCGCGCAGGCGGCGGCGGCCGTGCACCCGCTCCTCGCCGACGAAGGAGCCATTGCGGGAGAGGCCGTCGTCGAGCAGGGTGCACTCGCCGGCGACGACCTCGATCTGGGCGTGCAGGGCCGAGACCTCGTCGTCCCAGTCGATGCGCAGCCCCGCTGCCTCGCCGCGGCCGACCCAGAGCTCGGCGATGCCGCCCTCGATCGTGACGATCCGCTGCTCGCCTTCTCCGTCGCGGAGGACGAGGAAGGGCCTGCCGTCCCGTTCGGCCTCGATCTGCGCCTTCAACTCGGCAGCGCTCGTTTGTCGTGGCTCTGCGCTCACAGGGGCTGATCCTAAGACCACCGCCCACCCGCTCCACTGTGCGTTTGCCGCGTTATCCGGTGCAAAGGCACAGCGGAGGAACGTCCGTTTGCTCCGCTGTGCCATCACCTCGCCATGCATGGAAAAGGAACAGCGGAGGGGTGAGGGGGTTCACCCCTGGGGGTTCTGGGCGGGACGGCTGGCGCGGGCGAAGCTGTCTCCACAAGGCACTTACCCCGCCAAACAGGCTCAAAAGGAGACTCAGATGACACGCAAGCGCACCGCCCAGAAGATCGTCCGCCGCACCGGCCTCGTTGCCGCCGTCGCCAGCCTCGCGTTGGCCGTCGGGCCGGCCGCCGGCATGGCCAACGCCCCGGTCAAGTTCGGCGCCAAGCTCAACTCGACCGTCCAGCCCTCGAACTCGCTGCCCGGTCTCACCTGCAACGGGCCCGAAACCGCTCTCGAACCCTGCACGATGGTCCTCAACGAAGCCTACGGTCGCCCCAACGGCGGCGAGTTCGCCCCGAAGACCGGGACGATCAAGAAGATCCGGCTGATCGCCGGCGGCCCCGGCAGCTTCCGGCTGATGGCGGTCAAGAAGATCAACGGCACCGACGCCATCGCCAAGCGGTACGGGCAGAGGATCAGCTACACGGGCCAGAGCGAATCCGCCGAAGAAGAAGGCGACTACCGAGTCGAGTCCTTCCCGGTCGAGATGAAGATCAAGAAGGGCGAGCAGCTTGCCCTGCGGGGCAGCATCACCTCGATGATCCGCTGCTCCTCGGGCGGCGACAACACGCTCATCTACACCCCGCCGCTCTTTCTCGGCGGATCGTTCACCCCCGCCACCAACACCGACGGCTGCTGGCTTCTAATGGAAGCTGTTATCCGCTAGCTCGCTCGACTTGTGATCCGCCGACGATGGCCTCCGTGCCATCGTCGGCGAACACGACCCAGGCCTTGTTGCCGCCGTCGTAGTCGGGGGCCCAGAGCTTCAGCGTCGCTGGGCGGCCCCAGACGGTCACGTCCTCGGCCCCGGTCTCCTCCTCGCCGCGCCAGATCCGCACGAACGGGTTGCCCTCACGCTCCTCGCCGATCGTCGTCGGCTCGCGGTGGCCGGGGTGGACGACGGTCTCTGGGGGGAGCTCCATCAGCTTCATAACCGAGGACTTCAGGTCTTCGAAGCCGCTCGCGCCCGGCGCCATCGTGCCGCCGACTGTGCCCTTGAAGAGGACGTCGGCGGTGAAGAGGTCGGTGCCGTTGACGAGCAGGGCGATATGACCGGCGGCGTGGCCCGGTGTCAGCAGCGCCTCGATCTCCAGGCCCCCGATGCTGAGCTTCTCGCCGTCGCCGAGGGTCTGCGTGATCTCCTCGTCGATTTCTGCCGCAGCCTCGGCGTGGGCGACCATCGGCACGCCGCCGAGCCGCTCGCGAGCCGCCGCCAGCCCGGCGATGTGATCGCCGTGCGGGTGGGTGATCAGGATGTGGGTGATCTCGAGCCCGTCCCGCTCCGCCCGCTCGAGCAGGGGGCTGAGGTCGTCGTTGCCGTCGATCAGCACGCCGGTCCCGCCGGCTTCGTCGGCGACCAGGTAGGCGTTGGACAGCCACTGCGGGTTCTCGGTTCTCTCGACGATCACTCACTTCTCCTTCCGGTAGAGCTCGTTTCGGAACTCTCCCAGACTCAGCGCGCGACCGAGACCGAGCTGCCCTCGAGCAGGGTCGCGGCGATTAGCTCCGGGTCGTCCCAGGTCGGCGTGTGCCCGACACCGGGCAGGACGAGGAAGCGGGCGCCCGCCGGACGCCGCTCGGGTCGTGGCGGGGCGACGAGCTGGTCGAGCTCGCCCCAGGCCAGCGTCACCGGCAGGTCCGGGTAGTCGGTCGGGTCGAAGACGTGGGTGCGCATCGCCCGGTTGGCGCCGTCGTAGCCGTTGGCGTCGATCCAGCCGAGGACCAGCTTGCGGCCCGCCGTGGCGGGAACGCGATCGGGGTGGGCGGCGAAGGTGGCGAGGGCTCGCTCGCGCAGCCGCCGGTTGTGCAGGGCGAGTGAGACGAGCGGGCGCAGGCGACGGGCCCAGATGCGCGGGTTGCTGCGGCGCTCGCCGATCGGCGAGCGCCAGAGGCCCGCGGGTGAGATCGCGGTTACCGAGGCTGCCCACCCGGCCCGTCCCATCTCCAGCGCGACCCAGCCGCCCAGTGAATTACCGGCGACGTGGGGCCGCTCGATCCCGAGTTCGAGGCAGCGCTCGTGGACGGCCGCGGCGAGGTTTGCCGCGGCCGGCTCGACCTGCGCGGCCAGCGGCGGCGTCTCACCGAAGCCGGGCAGGTCGATCGCAACCGGCTCGCGCTTGGCCTCGAGCAACTCGATCACCGGCGTCCAGATCTCCTTCGAGCCGCCGAGGCCGTGGAGCAGGAGCAGCGGCTCGCGCTGCTCCTCTTTCACCGCCACCTCGGCTTGGCGAGGAGCAGCTGCACGTCGCCGATCCGCCGCTCGCGGAAGCCCGCCTCGGAGGAGCAGAGGTAGAACTCCCAGAGGCGGCGAAATCGCTCGTCGTAGCCGCGGGCGCGCAGCCGCTCCCAGGCGCCGAGAAAACGCTGGCGCCAGTTGGCAAGGGTGGGTGGATAGTGGGCGGTGATGTCGTCCATCCATACCTGACGCATGTCGGTGACGCGAGCGAGGCAGTCGGCGATCAGCTGCTTCGAGGGCAGGCAGCCACCGGGGAAGACGTGGGTGTTGGCCGAAGCTGCGGGCACCCCTCTCGGCGTCGTAGAGGCGGTCGTCGATCGTGATCGCCTGCAGCAACGTCAGCCCGTCGGCGCTGAGCAGCTCGCTGCAGCAGCCGAAGTACTCGTCGAAGTGCCGCCAGCCGACGGCCTCGATCATCTCGACCGAGACCAGCCTGTCGTAGCGGCCGCGCAGGTCGCGGTAGTCCTGCTCCAGCACGGCGACGCGCTCGTCCAGGTCGGCCTCGCACACCCGGCGGCTGGCCAGCTCGTGCTGGGCGGGGGAGATCGTCGTCGTCGTCACCCGGCAGCCGTATTCGCGGGCGGCGTGGATCGCCAGGCCGCCCCAGCCAGAACCGATCTCCAGCAGGTGGTTGTCCGGTCCGAGCTGCAGCTCGCGGCAGATCCGATCCAGCTTCGCCAACTGCGCCTCCTCGAGGCTGGCGCCCTCGCGGGGGAAGTAGGCGCAGGAGTAGAGCATTCGCTCGTCGAGGAAGGCGGCGAAGAGGTCGTTGCCGAGGTCGTAGTGGGCGGCGATGTGCTTCCTCGCCTTGGCACGAGTGTTGTCGGGCACGAGGCTGCGCATCCGGTGGGCCCAGCCCTGCGGTCTGGCGACGGCACCGCGCAGGCCGCCACTCTCGCCCAACTCGCGCGCGGCGATGCGGATCAGCGCGACCAGGTCGTCCGTCTCCCAGAGGCCGTCGACGTAGGTCTCGCCGAGGCCGACGCTGCCGCGCGATGCACTGCGCCAAGCATCCCGGCCAGCCGGGCGCGGCTGAGCTCGCGCCGTCGCAGCGAGAGCGTCGCGTCGAATGCCTTGCCGCCCCCGACAGGTGAAACGTCTTGTCCTCCTGGCGGGGGGTCGGCGCGTTGCACCGGACGCGACTCGATGTGGACGCTGAGACGGTCGCCGGGCTCACTGGCGCGGAAGGTGTAGGCCTGATCCATCCCCATCAGCGGGGAGACGTGAAGGGTCTTGTCGAGCTCGTCGGCCAGCACGGCTCCGCGGCGCGTCCCACGCGCCAGGACATAAGGATGACGCTCTCCCCAGGTGATGTTGTTGACATCGGCGACAACCGCCTCTACCCGGCGCCGTTGAGGCCGATCAGCGCCTGGGCCTCGCGGTTGAAACGGCCAGTCGCGCAGCATGCCGAAGAAGGAGGGGCGGAGCAGGTGGCTCGGTCGGGCGAAGAGCCCGCGCGGTGTGCCCGAGTACTCGAAGTCGCGGCCATCGGAGACCGAGAAGCTCATATGGGAGGGCTGGCTGGCGACGCCGCGCTCGTCCAGCAGCCGTTCGAAGTTGGGGTAGTTGCGGTCGTTGAAGACGACGAAGCCGGTGTCGATCCAGTGATTGCCGTCCTCGCTCTCGACCTCGACCGTGTGCGAGTGGCCGCCGACGCGGGCGCCGGCCTCGTAGACGACCAGTTCGTGCTGGCGGTGGAGGAGGTGGGCTGCGACGAGCCCCGAGATGCCGGTTCCGACGATTTGCAATCTTCATTGCCCCGTCACTACGGATGGCACCCTCAATTGGATGAATTCGCCAAACTCGGAAGAGCAGGCACGCATACCGTCATGCCTAGTTTCGGTACGCCAATGGTATGGGGGATCCTTTGCGCGCAGCCAAATGGTCGCTACCGTGTTCCCAGTTGACGTGAAGACAAGTTCGTTTGCGGCGCCAGGGACCTGCCTAGTTCTCTTCGCGATCTCCTCTCTGATGGCGCTCCTCGCGTATATGCCAGCCCCTGCCTGCGCAATTCCGGGTGGAACCGGGGAAGCGACTGACCCGTCGACTGAAGCATCTGCCGGCGGCGCGCCCTTCGACCGCCAGGGCATGTGGATTTGGTATGTCGAACGCTCCGAGGGCGGCGACATCGGCCGCATCCTCGCCCGCGCCAACCGGACCGACATCGGCACGCTCTACATAAAGTCCGGCGACGCCGGCCACTACTGGAGCCAGTTCAGCTCGGCCCTGGTCGATGCGCTCCACGCCGGTGGACTCGATGTCTGCGCCTGGCAGTTCGTCTATGGCAACAGCCCTGTCGCCGAGGCCAAGATCGGGGCCGCCGCGGTGCGCCGTGGCGCCGATTGCCTGGTGATCGACGCTGAGGGACAGTACGAGGGCCGCTATGCCTCGGCCGAACGCTACATCCGCGCCCTGCGCGCCCGCATCGGCGCAGACTTCCCGCTCTCGCTCGCCGGCTTTCCCTACGTCGACTATCACCCGGCCTTCCCCTACTCGGTCTTCTTCGGTCCCGAAGGGGCGACCGTCAACCAGCCGCAGATGTATTGGAAGGCGATCGGTACCTCGGTGCGCGGCGTCTACGAGCACACTTACCTCTTCAACCGGCTCTGGGGCCATCCTGTCTACCCGATCGGGCAGACCTACGGCAACCCGGGCGCCGGGCAGGTGCTGCGCTTCCGCCGCTTCGCTGCCAGCTACGGCCTGGCGCCGAGCTGGTGGGACTGGCAGGAGACCAACACCGCCAGTTGGGGCGCGTTGGGCTCGACCGCGGCCGGTCCGCTCACCGGCTACCGCCCGATCGTCGACCACCCGCTGTTGAAGCGTGGCAGCCGCGGCGATCTCGTCGTCTGGGCCCAAGAGCACCTGGTCGGCTCCGGGCAGGCGCAGCTTCCCATCACCGGTCTCTTCGGCAAGCAGACCTACTCGGCGGTGCGCTCTTTCCAGGTCTCCCACGGCCTCCCCGCCGACGGCGCGATCGGTACCACCACCTGGGGTTCGCTGCTCGGTGCCGAACCGGCACGGCCGCGCTGGGCCGCACGACGGTTGCGGAGCCGCCGCGGCGCCAGCGCCAGCCGGGTGCACCCGGCCCACCGTCCGCTCTCTGCCTCGCTTCCCGCACGCGCCTATGAGATAGATCCGGGTCCCGCTCCGTGAGCAGGCGCCCGGCGGGGGCGCTTGCGGGCATAGCCATGACCACGCTTCTCCTGGCGGTTCCGGGAGGAGCCGTCGCCAAGCGTCCCAACCCGGGCCTCTCGCTCGAGGTGCCGCGGCCTGCGGTACCGATGCGGGACGTCGTGTTGGGCGAGCCCGGTGCTGCGGCGGCGCGGATATCGGCATCCGCGTCGTCGCAGCGCTACTCGATCGACGACGGCAGCGGCGCGACGATCGCCGTCTCCGTCACCCAGGCTTGCTTGGAAACCTGCAACGTGACCGACCCGCAGCGAGTCGCTGACTTCATCGGCACGCTGATCCACGGCGACGAGGTCGACCTGCTCACGGTTCAGCTCGACACCGAATTCCAGCTCGGCTTCGACTGCGGCTTCGGCGCCGAGGCCTGCTACTTCAGCGGCGAAAACAAGATCGTCATCGGTGGCTATGAAGAAGCCGACGGCGACGGGGCGACCTTCGACTTCGTCCTCGCCCACGAGTACGGCCACCACGTTGCCCAGCACCGCGAAATGCCGGCGCCCTTCGACAGCGCGATCGACTGGGGCCCGGAGCGCTGGGCCAGCCTCGAGAGCGTCTGCCAGGGAGAGCGCCATGGTCGCTTCTACCCCGGCGATGAGGGCACCCATTACTTCGAGGACCCGGGCGAGGCCTTTGCCGAGTCTTTCGCCCACTATCGCTTCCCGGACCTCCCGGTCACCTGGCGCTACAGCCCGGCCCTGCGGCCGAACGCCTCCGCCTTCCGCGCGATCCGCGAAGACACACTTGCGCCCTGGCAGGGGCGGACCAGCTTCACGCTGTCCGGGCGCGTTCCGGCCAGGGGGGAGGGCGCAGCCGTCGAGTCCCTGCGTACGCCGCTCGACGGATTGGTCAGCCTGCGCCCAAGCAGCCTGCACAGGCACGGCTACGAACTGGCCCTTCGTAGCCGTGCCGGCAGGCTTCTTCGCAGCTCCCGCAACGGCCTCAACCCCGCCCACCAACTCGACTACACCGTCTGCGGCGAACACCACCTCCGCCTCGTCGTCCGCTCGACCCGCCTCCACGCGGGCACCTTCCACCTCCGAATCCAGCGACCCTGAAATACTTTCCGGAGGGCGGCCATCCGCCCATCCCTTGGGGGCGTAGCTCAGCTGGTTAGAGCGCCGGCCTGTCACGCCGGAGGTCGCGGGTTCGAGTCCCGTCGCTCCCGTATCGGCGATCCGCATCTGATGCGGATAGCTGGCTCCTCCGACACCGTCGAGCGAGGCCTCTTGGGCACCAGTTGGGTACCCCACCGAATAGCCATCTGCCGAAGTTCGCGGTCGAGACGTGTGGAAGGATCATCACACCGTCGGAGGCTTCAAAGGCCGAAAGCTCTACTTCGCGTAGTCGATGAATCGACATTGTGCTTCTCGCATTAGCTTCGGTTCGTCGGTTTCGCCGCTAAAGACTTCTTAGTCCAAAGCCGAATATTGTGCTGGAATCCCGGACGGAACACGGAGGGTTTGATGCTGCGGGCGGATAAGAATGCCGAGGTTGTGCGTCTTCCTTGGTCATTTGCAGGAATGTTCACAGGGCGCTATGCGCTGATGTCCGGCAGGCGGATCTTCGACGTGCGCTGGAAGGACCAGTGGTACCAGAGCGCCGCCACGGCCCAGTGGGAGAATCCGGTCCCGCTGGTTGGGTCTGGCAAGCGGACCTATTGGTGGTTTCACGAGTGCATCTATTGGGACGACGATGCGCTCACCGGCGAAGACGTCAAGGCACTGGTCCTGCAGAGGGAGCGCTCGCATCGGCGCAAGCTCGAGACTGCCCACAGCCTGATGCGCGCGGAAGCAACGCAGGTGCCGGTGCGGGTTCCAGTGCCAGAAGAAGTCCGGCGGGTCATCTTCGAGCCTGACGGTGGCCGCTGTGTCGAATGCGGGTCCAACTTCGATCTACAGTACGACCACATTCTGCCGGTATCCCGCGGTGGGGCGACGAGCGTGGAGAACCTACAGCTGCTCTGCTCCGACTGCAACCGTCAAAAGGGCGATTCGCTTTAGCGAGGCGCGTAGCGGTGGTGCAGGACCAAAGCGTTGCCATCGGGGTCGGCGAAGAAGGCCATGTGGCAGACGCCGCTGTCCATCGTGTCGGCGGAGAAGGTGATGCCCTTGGCCTCAAGCTCATTGCGGGTGGCCTCTACGTCATCCACGTGGAAGGCGAGCGGGTGGCCGCTGGGCCGGAACTCCTGGCCGACCGCGGCTGCGTCGAGGACCTGAAGCGTGAGATTGCCGGTCTCGAACTCGCCGCCGGGGATTTTGCCGTAGTCGACCGAGTGCTCGAGGCCGAGGGTCTGGGCGTAGAACTCTACGGCGGCGGGGTAGTCCTTGACGAAGACGGTGGCGAAATCGACGCCGGTGATGGTGGCCATGTTTCCTCCTAGCTTGGGGATCGGTGTGAGGCAGAACCTGGGCGAGCCCGGCATAGTCTAGGTACGTGGTTCTGGGAGACGACACGAAGGTCGTGCTGCTGGCGGCGGCGTTGATGTTTCTCTGGGCGCTGCTGCTGGGGGTGATGAAGTTCCGGCAGATGGATGCCTCGGAGGAGGGGCTGGCGCATCCGTATACGGACATCGCGCACCGGGCAGCGCTGCTCTACAGCTTCGCCCTGCTCTTGATCGCGACGTTCGTCGAGCTGAGCGGCTGGGGGGTGCTGGTCAACCTGCTCGCCGCCGGGGCGCTGGCGTTCTACTTCTACGCCGCGGTCCTCGGCTACATGGTGCACGGGTGGAGGCGGGACACCGACAACCAGTTCCGCCGCCCGGGCCGCGGTCTCGAGGCCTTCATGGCCAGCCTGATCGTCGCCGAGATCGGTGGCTGGCTGGTGCTGATCGCCGGCTTCCTCGACGCCCAAATATTCTAGCCGGAGACGACGCAGTCCTTGGCGTCGGTCAGCTTCGGCGGGGTTTCGCTGTTGGGGAACGCTTCGAGGAGCGCGTCGGCGATCAGCCGGCCGCGCGCCGCATAGCCTTCCGAGGTGAAGTGGATCCCGTCGGGGATGAACCAGTCGTCCTTCACGTCGGCGGCCCAGTCGTAGATGCGCATCTCGGGATAGCGGTCGCAGGCCTCCAGCAGCGCTTTGTCCCAGCTCTGCATGTTCGCCGCGGCGTAGGGGCCGTTGGGAACCAGTGACTTGACGTTCACCCACATCACCGGTTCGCCGCCGATCGTCGACATCATCAGGTCGATCCGATCGTCATAGGTGACGGTCGAGCCGGCGGCGACGTTGGCCGCCTCGTTGGTCCCCATCGCGATCACCCAACAGCCTTTGAAGCCTTCGTTCTTCCAGGCTTCGGCGACTTCCTGGGCGTTCGGTTCGCCTTCGAAGTTCTCATAGATCGAGCGGGCGCCGGAGACCTCGAGGTGCTGGGTGGTGGCCCCGACGCGCGCATACTGGGCGCTGATCAGCTGGTGCGGATCGGGCAAATATTCTTCGGAGACGAGGCCCTCGGAAGTCGAGTCGCCGATGTGCACGACCCCTTCGCAGATCGTTGCCAGCGGCTTGCGCTTGACGTTCTTCGCCGTGATCGTCTTCGCCACCGGTTCGGCGCCGATCGCGGGTGAGTTCGAGACCCCCACTCCCGCCAGGCCAGCGATCGCGAAGGCGACGACGATGCCACCCACGGCGACCCCCACCCAGCCCTCGCGCGGCATCCGCTCCAGCCGCCAGCGCCCTGCTTTCCACTGCGCCCAGAGCCTGCCCAGAGCGCCGTGGCGGATCGGGTTCTCGACATAGCGCCAGGAGAGCTCCGCCACCGCCATGATCGCCGCCACTTGCAGGATCGCTCGCAGCAGGTTGGGACCGTGCACCCCCTGCGGCGAGGTCAGCACGATGATCGGCAGGGCCCAGAGGTAGATGCCGTAGGAGCGTTCGCCGATCCAGCGCATCGGCTTGCAGCCGACGATTGGGCCCAGCCGCGAGGCAGGGTGGGCGAAGGCGGCGACGGCGACGGCGGTGCCGATCGCCAACAGGGCGAAGCCGCCGCGGTAGATGAAGGACGAGAACTCGCTCGATTGCCAAAACATCAGCGCGATCACGACCAGGCCGGCGAGCCCCGCCGCGTCGATCGTCCGCCGCGCCTGCGGCGTCACCTTGGCCGTGAGGCTGCGGCTGGGCCAGACCATCGCCAGCGCCGCGCCGACCAGGAGCTCCAGGGCGCGGGTGTCGGTGCCGTAGTAGACCCGCGAGGGATCGAGCGAGGGGTGGTAGAGGACCGCCATCAGGATCCCCGAGCAGAGCGCCCCAACCAGGGCGACGGCGGCGAGGCGGGGACGCGGGCCGGCCTTGCGCCTCGCTTCCGGCACGAAGTGCAGCGCCGCCATCAGCAGGAAGGGCCAGACGATGTAGAACTGCTCCTCGACCGAGAGCGACCAGAGGTGGTTGAGCGGCGAGGGCGGCGCGAAGCGGGCGAAGTAGGAGACGTCGTGGAAGATCAGCCACCAGTTGTTGAAGTAGCCGACGGCGCTTAGAGCGGCCAGGCGGAAGTCGCTCGGCTGGTGCGGGCCGATCACGGTCACCCAGGCCATCACCACGATCAGCATCAGAAAGAGGCCCGGCAGCAGGCGACGGGCGCGGGCCAGCCAGAAGGACTTCAGTTTGATCCCGCCGCTGTTGACCTGGTTGAGCAGGATGTCGGTGATCAGGTAGCCGCTGAGGGTGAAGAAAACGCCGACGCCGAGCAGGCCGCCTTCGGCCCAGCCGAATTTGAGGTGGTAGAGGACGACGCCGAGCACCGCGATCGCGCGCAGGCCGTCGAGGCCCGGCATGTAGCGCCGGCCACGCTGTACTGGCTCAGGCATCGCCGGCCAAGGAGATCGGGAAGAGTGCCAGCGCCGCTTCGACGATCCGGTCGACCAATTCGGCCTCGCGGCGAACCAACTTCCTTGCTGGCGGCAGCTTGGGGCCGGATGCGAGTGCCGGCTTGCGTTCGGCGGCGCTGGTGATACCCAGACAGGCCTTGATTCCCCGCGCGATCAGCCGCGCGCGCAGGTCCGCCCCGGCGGCGATCGGGTGCAGGTCGTCCGCCTGCATCAGCTCGGGGTGGGTTTCCTCCGCCGTTGCCCAGTCGGGCGCCTGCGTCCCCGGCCGCGAAGCCGCAAAGGCAGCGACGACCCTGTTCTTGCCGGTGCTGTCGATGCCGTTGACGGTAAGGCCGTGGATGGTCGGCACCACCATGCAGCGATCGCCGACGGCTGCGGCGACCTTGTTGAGGTTGCCCGCCAAGATCTCGGGATAGGCAGGGTTGTCGTTGGTGCCGGCGTCGAAGACGATCACCGACTGCGACGGGTCATAGCTCTCCTGGAAGAGGTCAAAGATCTGGAAGCTGTTGTAGCCGCCGACGGCATTGATCGTCAGCGGCACACCCGGCAGGTACTTCTTCAGATAGGGCGAGGTCAATTCCTCGAGGCTGTCGCCGACGACCAGCACGCCGCCGTCGCCGCTTGCGCTCGCCGCTGGAGCGGTCAGGGCGAGCGCAAGCATCGCCGCCACGCTCGCGAGCTTGCGCACACTCGGCATCCGGGGAATTTCTACACTAAGCCGATGCGGCTCAGCGCGGCGGCGACAGTCGGCATCCTGTTGAGCCTGGTCCTGATCCTCAGCTCTTGCGGCGAGGACGGGACCACTGCCGCCGGTGGCACGGCTAGCACGGCGAACACCAGCGGCGACCCGAGCACGAGCGGCAACGCCCCCTCCCAGACCAAGCCGGCGGGCAACCCCTGCCGCCGCCAACTGCGTGGCTTCATCGACGCGATGGGCAGGCTGCGCGATGACTTGGCGCGAGGGCTGAGCTATGACGACTACCTGCGCGAGGTGCAGAGCACTCGTACCGTCTACGCCCGGATCCGCGCCGGCAAGCTGACGGCGCCATGCCTGGTGGCGAGCGGCGGTCCGAGCGAGCGGGCCTTCAACCTGTACATAGACGCCGCCAATGCCTGGGGGGATTGCTTGGCCACCGTGACCTGCAGTACGCGCTCGGTCGAACCGAAGCTGCAGCACAAGTGGGCGCTCGCCTCTCACCAACTCGCTGTCGCCGAACGGGGCCTGCGAGTAGTCAGCCGCGGTTAGGCGGCGGCGCGGCGGGCGACGTAGATCGCCTTGGTGTGTGTGCATTCGTCGAGCGGTTGGCGGGGGATGCCGTCGAGGCCGTGACCGTAGACGTCGAGGCACTCGAGGCCGGCTCCCTTCAACGCCGCCAGCACCTCCGCTTCGGGGAAATGTCTCTGGCGATGCACCAGCACCGGTGCCTCGACGTCCACTGGCTCCCCCTCTCCTGGCAGGACCTCCAACCGCGATTCGCAGATCGAGCCGGGCGCCACGTCGGGCTCCGCCAAGCCTCGCCAGACGAGCCGCCGGCCGCCGCGCTCGACGACCTCGGTTTCGGCGAAGAAGGTGCGGTAGGCAGGCAGCGCATTGACATCGAAGAGGAGCAGCCCGGTGGGAGCGAGGTTGGCGCGCATCCCCGCCAGCGCTCGCTTCAGTTCGTCCGGGCTGAGCAGGTAGTTCACCGCGTCGTCGAGCGCCCAGACCAGGTCAAACTCGCCGAATTCGGGCAGCTCGAGCATGTCGGCAAGCGCAAACCGAACTCTCTCGCCCACCTTCTCGCGGGCCAACTCGAGCATCGCCGGCGAAATGTCACAGGCGGTGACCTCCCAGCCACGCGGCAGCATCTCCAGGAAGCTCTTGCCGGTGCCGCAACCGACATCGAGCAGCCGCCTCCCCTGCAGGCCGCGCCGTTCGAGCAGCTTGAGCAGGTCGGCGGTCCAGAGGTCGTATTCGTGGTGCGCGGTGAAGTCGTCGTACACCGGCGCCATCGCCTCGTACGTTCGCTGTGCCGAGTCCCCGCCGGTCTCTCGCGCGCTCGTCAGCAGCATGGAATAAAGACCTAATCCATAGTCAAAAAAGTTTCAGCACTAAATTTCACCCTTTTGGTTTTAGAAGTAGTACGGTCGAGCAATCAACGTTTCGATCATTCAAGAATCGGATCAGGGTGATGGTTGGGAGTGGGATGAGGCACACCGTTTTTGCCTGCGGATGGCCTATCACTACGCCAGCAACCCCAACGAGGCTGAAGACATCGCCCAGGATGCACTGCTCCGCGCCTGGCGCCGGCGCTCAACCCTTCGCGACGGCGCCAGGCGCAAGGAGTGGCTGGGGACGATCGTTCGCAACGAGGCCTTTCGCCATCACGCGCGCCTGCGTCCCGACCCCGTCGATACGGCCGAGGACTGGGAAGGCGCCGAGGATGAGCAGATCGTCTCCACGGTCGAGCGCGCCGACCTGCACGCCGCGCTCAAGCGCCTCAGCGAGCGCGACCGCAAACTGATCGAGCTTCGCTACGAAGAGGACCTGACCCAGGAGGCGATCGCCCGCCGCCTGGGGATTCCCGACGGCACGGTCAAGGTCCGCCTCCATCGCGTGCGCCACCGCCTGCGCGAGGAGATGGGTTCCGCGCCTGCCGCCCCTTAGGCTCAGCCGGTAGCGGCGACGCGGCGCATCTCCTCGGCCGCGGCGCGGGGACCGATGTAGGGGACGAGCATCGCGAAGAGCAGATCGGGCAGCAGCGCCGGCAGCTGCGCCGCTCGCCCCGCCAGCAGCTCGTCGAAGATCAGGCCGGAGACGGCGCCGGCCGACATCAGCGAGATGTTCTCGGGCAGTTCGCGGCCGTCGGAAAGCTCGCGGCCGCCCTCGAGGTACTGGGTGAAGCGAGCGACGGCGTCCCAGTGCAGCTGGCGGGCGTCGGCACCGGCGGCGGCGACCTCGACCACCGCGGTGCGGGCGAGCTCGGGATCGAGGGCGAAGAGTTTGACGATCGCCGCTAGGCCGCTCTTGACCCGCTGCAGCCAGGGCTCGGTGCCGTCGCAGTTGGAGGTGACCTCGGCGAATACCTGCTCGACCAGCATCTCGTAGGCGGCGAGGAAGCATTCGTGCTTGTCCTCGAAGTGTTTGTAGAAGGTGGTGCGGGAGGTGCCCGCCTCCTCGATCACGTCAGCGACCGAGGTCTCCTTATATCCCTTGCTGCCGACCACGCGGATCATTGCCGCCAAGATGAGGTCACGCCGCGATTCGGATGCCATCAGCCCGTCCCAGGTAGGTTGAAAACTCCGGAGTACCTTCATCATAGCGGCTCGGTGTACGTAAGCGTTTATCTAATCTTTTTCGCCCACCTCCCTGGCAGCCGCGGCTGGACCGATGTAGGGAACCAGCGTCGCAAAAAGCACCTCGGAAAGCAAATTCGGCAGGGTCTCAGCGCGCCCTTCCGCGAGCTCGTCGGAGATCAGTCCGGCGACGGCGCCGATCGCCATTCGCGAGGTATTGGCGGGCAGGTTGCGCCCACCCGGCGCGAAGTCGCGGCCCTCGTCGAAGAAGGGGGTGAGGCGCTGTAGCGCGGCTCGATAGCGGCGCTGCGCGGCTGGGCCGGCGGCGCCGACGTCGACCAGGGCCAGTCGGGCAACCTCGGGCTCTTCGGCGAGCGCCTCGAGCAGCGCCTCCAGGCCGGCGCGGGCCCGCCGGGGCCAGTCCCCCTCTGCCTCATACGCGGCCGCGACCCGCCGCACCAGCGCGTCGGCGACGCCGTCGTAGGCGGCGAGGAAACAGCCTTCCTTGTCGTCGAACATCTCGTAAAAGGTCGTGCGGGAGATGCCCGCCTCGCGGGTGAGGTCGGCGACCGTCGCCGTCCCGTAGCCCTTCTCGGCGACGACGCGGATTGCCGCTTCCAGCAGGCGTCCGCGCTGGGAGCGCGCGATCACCTCAGGGGGGAGGCGGTGGCGTCCGCGCGGTGGCCGCCACCGCTCCCGTTTTTGCCCCCGCGCCGCTGGCACGCCGTCAGCCGTCCGCGGGCACAGCTGCCTTCTCGGCCTCGCGCGCCTGCCGCAGCGCCTCCTCTTGGCCGAGATAGGGGACCGTCGTGATGTAGACGACGTCGGGAAGCAACTCGCGCAGGCGGCCGGTGTTGCCAGCGAGGATCTGGCCGACGATCAGCGACTCGGCCGCCGAGAGCGCGGCGCGGCCGGCACTGGAGGGGATCGCCTCTTCCTCAACCGGGTCGTCGCGGCCGCGTTCGAGCAGCGACTGCAGAACGCGCTTGCCGGAGGCGTATAGCTCGAAGGCGCGCTCGCCGGAGGAGGGCGCCTCGACCAGGGCCATGCGGGCGAAGGTCGGCCGGCTGGCGAGCAGGTCGAGGAAGGCGGCGGCGGCGTCACGGACCATCGTCGCCCATGGCTTGTCAGGCGAGTAGACGGCGACTATGCGGCCCATCGCGTCGGCCAGCGCCACTTCCATCGAAGCGTGGAAGCAGTCCTCCTTGTCCTTGAAGAGCTCGTAGAAGGTCGCGCGCGAGACGCCAGCGCCCTCGCAAACGTCGGCGATCGTGATCGCGCCGTAGCCTTTCTTGGCACAGCTGCGGGCCATCGCGTTGAGCAGCCTTTCGCGCTGGGAGTGTTCGATCAGCGGCTCTGGCAGGCTATCGAGGCCGGCCGGCAGCCGCTCCTGCTCGAGCGTGGCGCCGAGGTCGCTATTTGGGGCTGGAGAGGCGTTTCCGGGGCTTGAGGAGGTGGGGGGCACGTCGATAACCTGGGTAGACAACCGTGTTTAGGTAAACGCGATTGTACACCCTAGGGGGGATCTGTGGACGTTCCGGTACCGATTTAACAAAGCGCCCAACGCGAAGGGAACGCCAGCGGGATTCGATCGGAGAAAGACGGTCCCGGTGAGGCCGGATCAGCAGATACGGCGTTGCTTTTTGCCTGCGGCTTCGGCCTGCGGCGTGGGCTTGCCGCTGATCTTGGCCAGCGCTCGCTCGATGTCCTCGCTGAGAATTTTGGCCATGTCGCGGCTGAAGTTCTCCTTGACGACCATGCGCAGGACGGCGATCGACTCGGCATTGGGCGGCAGCGTGTAGGCGGGCACGATCCAGCCCCGCTCGCGCAGCCGCTCGGAGAGCTCGAAGACGTCGAGGCCGCCGTCCTTATCGCTCGGCCGCACGACGACGACAGGCAGGTAGCGGGCGTCGTTGAGCAGTTCGAAGCGCCCGGAGGCGGTCAGCGCTTTCTCCAGCGCGCCGGCATTCGCCATCAGGTTGGCGACGATCCGTTCGTAGCCCTCGTGGCCGAGCCGCAGGAAGTTGTAGTACTGGAGCAGCACTGCGTTGGAAGCCCGGGAAAAGTTGAGGCTGTAGTTGGCCATCTCGCCGCCGAGGTAGTTGATCTTGAAGACGAGCTCCTCGGGCACGGTCTCGATGTCGCGGAAGATGACCGTGCCCATGCCGGGGTAGACGAGGCCGAACTTGTGGTTGGAGACGTTGATCGAGCGCACCTGCTCGAGCCGGAAGTCCCACTTCAGCTCCGGGTAGGCGAAGGGCGCGATGAAGCCGCCGCTGGCACCGTCGACGTGGATCGGGATGTCCCAGCCCTTCTCCTGCTTGACCTGGCGCAGCAGCTCGTCGATCTCGACGATTTCGTCGACCTGGCCGGTGAAGGTGGTGCCGAGGATCGCGCCGACCGCGATCGTGTTCTCGTCGATCTGGTCCTTGACTTCTTCGGGGCCGATGATGTGGCGGTCCGGGGTCAGCGGGATCACCCGCTGCTCGACGTCGAAGTAGCGCGCGAACTTCTCCCAGCAGGTGTGCACGTCGGCGCCGAAGACGACGTTTGGCCGGGCGCTATCGTCACCGCGGCGCTTGCGCCAGGTCCACTTATGGGCGAGCAGGCCGAGCATGATCGCCTCCGAGGAGCCGATCGTTGCCGTGCCGACCGCTTCTCCGTCGCTCGGGGCATTGAGGAGCCGCCCCATCATGCTGACCACGCGGTGGTGGATCTCCTCGGTCTGCGGATACTCGTCCTGGTCGACGAAGTTGCGGTTGAGCGTCTCGGCGGCGAGCTGCTGTGCCTCTGGCTCCATCCAGGTGGTAACGAAGGAGGCGAGATTGAGGGTTGGGTTGCCGTCGAGGTTGAGCTCGTCGTGGATCAGCTGGTAGGCGGCCCGGGCGGGCATCGAGCCCTTCGGAATCGCGTGCTCGGGGACCTCGTCGGTGAAGTAGCGGCTGCTGTAGGTGGTGTTGGAGAGCGTTCCTTCTTCACTATCGCCGCTCTTCACCTTGCGCATCGCCATCGCGGCGGACTGTACAGGCGGGCGAGAGCGCCGGTGTGAACTTCAGACCCCTGTACAAGCGAGTTTCGGCCGTGCGGGGGGACCATTGAGGCATGGAAACTGCGCCTCGGCAGATCGTGGCCTTCGGCGGCGGCGGCTTCTCGATGGAGTCGGGAAATCCCCTGCTCGATGAGTACGTGCTCGGCCTCTGTCGCAGCGAGCGGCCCAAGGTCTGCTTCCTGCCTTCGGCGAGCGGCGACGCCGACCACTACGTCGTCCGCTTCTACCGCGCCTTCCCGGCCGATCGCTGCGAGGCCAGCCACATCTCGCTCTTCCGCCGTGAGCAGGGACCCGAGGACCTGCGCGCCCACCTGCTCTCCCAGGAGCTGATCTACGTCGGTGGCGGCAGCGTGATCAGTCTGCTCGGCGTCTGGAGGGCGCACGGAATCGACGCGATCCTGCGCGAAGCCTGGGAAGCCGGCGTCGTCCTCTGTGGCCTCTCGGCCGGTTCGCTCTGCTGGTTCGAGGAAGCGGTCACCGGCTTCCACGGGACGCCGCAGCGGGTCGAGGGGCTGGGCCTGCTGCCGTTCAGCAACTGCGTCCACTACGAGCCGACCTCGGACCGGCGCCTCGCCTACCACGAGATGCTGCGCGACGGGATGCGACCGGGCTACGCTGCCGAGGACAGCGCTGGCCTTCACTTCGTCGGCGGCGAGCTGAGCCGGGTCGTCGCCTCGCGGCCAGCGGCGCGCGGCTACCGGCTCGACGCGGCTGGCGATCGCGTCGTCGAGATGCGCTTGGCGACGACCTACCTCGGGGACGCCCCCCCGGTCACCCGGCTGCCTGGCGTTACTTCGTCGACGCTCTCGACGGCCTCGGCGGCGTAGCGCTCGATGGTCTCCCGCATCCTCACCCTCGGCGGCCACGACTTCACTTCTCGCCCGCCGGACCGGGCGGTCAGCGAGTTGATGTTGCGCTTGGCGACTGAGCGGGCGGGCAGGCGGCCGCGGATTTGCATCCTGCCGACCGCCAGTGGCGACACCTCCGAGCAGATCGGGCGCTTCTACGCCACCTTCGGCGAGCGACCCTGCGAGCCCTCCGACCTCTCGCTCTTCCGCCTCGGCAGGCGGCCGATGGCCCTGCGCGACCACCTGCTCGCCCAGGACCTGATCTACGTCGGTGGCGGCAGCATGGTCAACCTGCTCGCGGTCTGGGAGGCGCATGAGCTGAGCTCGATCCTCAGCCTCGCCTGGCGTGAGGGCATCGTCCTCGCCGGCCAGAGCGCCGGCGCGATGTGCTGGTTTGAGGCGGGCATCACCAAGTCTTCCGGCAAGCCGCAAGCCGAGGCCGGCCTGGGCTTGCTCCACGGCAGTCTCTGCGTCCACTACAACAACGAGCCCGAGCGCCGCGCCGCCTACCTCGAGGCGGTCAGCAACGGCATGCCCAACGGCTACGGCCTCGACGACTACGCCGGCCTGCTCTGGGAAGGCACCGGGCCGCCATCCGCCGTGACGGCCCGGAGAGGCGCCCGCGCCTACAAAGTCACAAGCTCAGAAACCGGCGTGATCGAGTCACCCTTGCCCGCCCGCTTCCTCCCCGCCCCAGCTCCCGCCGCTTTGCGGGAGGACATCGCGGAGTTCAGGCGGATCAAAAGCATGCGCAAGAGAGCGGGCTGGCTCGGATAGAAGTTGGGCTTGGGTAGGGAGGAGGTGCCCCTCGCCCAGACACTCAAAAGCGAGCGAAGCGAGCGAGTCTGGGTGAGGGGCACCTCCTCCCTACCCCGCCGACCCCCCCGCCATAGGCGGCGCGGTCGGATCGCCCCCCTCTTCACCAAGACTCTCCCGCGCAATGTAGTCCTCGGCCAGCAGCAGATTCTCGCTCGAGCGCTCGACCACGTTCAACAGGTCACCCATCAGCGCCACCTCCTCGACCTGCTCCTTGACGAACCACTGCAGGAATTGCTCGGCCCGGTAGTCCTTGAGCTCGCGAGCCAACTCGAAGAGGGCGAAGATCTCATCGCTGACCCGCTTCTCCTGCTCGAGCGCCATCCGCACCGGAGCGCTGCCGTCGGCGTAGGCCGTCTCCTGCGACTTGATGTCGGGGATATGGATCTCCTCGCCGACGTCGAGCAGGTACTGGATCATCATCATCGCGTGCTCGCGCTCCTCCAGCGCCTGGCGATAGAAGAAGGCGGCGAGGCGGGGCAGCGTTTCGGCGTCGTAGTAGACGGCGGCGCCGACGTACTGCTGCGAGGCGGCGAACTCGTTGGCGACCTGCTCGTTGAGCGCGTCGGCGAAGCTTTTCTCTGCCATCTCTGTCTCCTTGCTCGGCGGGGCGGGTTGCCGCAAAGTAGCCGATACGTGAAGTTCGGCTGGCCGAAGCCGGGGTCAGGTGGACCTAAGACTTCGCTGGCTTTTGCCGGTCCTCGAACTGGCGCCAAAGACCGGAGAGGCCGAGCCCCACGGCCAGCAACAGCGCGAACCAAACGATGTGGGCGATGCCGGGCGGCGAGGTCAGTGGCGAGATGCCGTCGGGTCCCTTCTTACCGGTCGACTGCAGATATGCCAGTGAGGCAATTGGTGCGACAAGGGAAAGCAGCACCCACGGGCGGGCGACGAGAAATCCGGTGAGGATCGCGAGCAGCATCAGCGTCGATGCGACAAGTGGATCGTTCAATGTGTCGTGGAGCGAACCCGGCCGTCCATACGACCATTCATCCAGGTAGCACCATGCCCCGAGCAGGAGGGCGAACGCAGTTGTTATCGCGAGGCGCCACTTCATCGCTGAAGCTACTCGGCGGCGAGGAAATAGTTACCGGCGTCAGCCGTCCCAGCGAAAGCCCGTGGCAGAGAGCCGAGGCTCGAGCGGGCTGGTCGGCAGGCCCTCGGGCGGCTCGGCTTCGTTGTAGCCGCGCGGCGCGGTGTCGTTGGGCGTGTCGGGGTGGAAGAGCGAGGCGAGGACCTGGATCTGGCCACGGCCGACGCCAAGCTCCCACTGGCCACCGCCGTAGGCGTCGATGCCGTGCTCGGCGCAGTAGTCATAGGTCTCGCAGAGCTCGCGCAGGCCGCCGAGGCGCGAGGGCTTGACGTTGACCATCTTCGGCTCCCAGGGCAGCGCCTCGATGTCGGCGATCGAGTGGATTGGGGCGTCCCAGGTGAGGCGGTCGCGGACCGGCTCGAGGATTGGCTGGGTTTCATCGTTGACGTCGGGGTCCTCGAGCCAGGCCTCCGGGAAGGCCTCGATCAGCTTGGCGTAGAGCACGGGATCGGTTTCGACGTCGACCACGGTGCCCTTGTAGAAGCCCTTGAGGTCGAGCGAGTCGACGGCGCCGGTCTCGACCAGTTCGGCGATCAGCTCGTCGGTCCAGTCGTTGACCGGGTCGAGCTTGAAGCGCAGGGTGGGGTAACGGTCGAGCTTGCGGCGCAGGGGCGCGATCGAGGAGGGGCCGTCGCCTTCGGGAGCGGCGAGGCGCATAGAGGCGACGAAGGTGACGGGGCGTGGCTCGCGGCCGAGGACCTTGCCGATCCCCTTGCCTGCCTGCCGCAGCGCCAGGTCCAGCGCAGCTGACTCGAAAGCCCAGCGACGGTAGAGACGCGAGACATCCCGCTGTGGCTCAGACGGAAAAGTGTCGAGTCCACCCATCAGCTCGCAGAACTCGCCAAGGGTGGCGTAGCCGGTCAGGTCGAGGGTCGGACCCGCATCCTGCAGAGCAATGTGATCCACCGCGTCGTAAGTGACGTCCTCGCCCAGCCCGTCCTCTCCAGATCCCCACAGATGGATCACCGTGCTGAGCCGTTCGAACCCCGGGATCTGCAGCTCGAGCGGTTGTAGCTCGTAGCCCTCGATCTCCAGCGGCAGGTTTGCGAAGGCATCGAAGGTGGCCATGCGGGGGCCAGTCTAGGGGGAGGGAGGGTGTGCCTTGTCAGACGAGCGGGCTTTGCCCGCTCTTGAGTGTCCTGACAAGGCACACCCTCCCTCCTGCGACACTCGTCTCCCATGAAGCACGATGCTCACGGGTATTGGCTCGAGGAGGCGCCGAGCGTTGAGGTAGCTCCGGAGCTTGTGGGGACTCGAGATGTCGATGTCGTCATCGTCGGCGGTGGCTACACGGGGATGTGGGCGGCGTGGCATGTCAAGCAGCTGGAGCCCGATGCCTCGGTTGTCTTGCTGGAGGCCGATCGGTGTGGGTACGGGCCCAGTGGGCGGAATGGGGGGTTCTGCAATCTGATGTGGTTCTCGCTGCCGAATATGCGCCAGCGCTGGGGGGATGCTGAGGCACTAAAGGTGGCTCGGGCGGCGGAAGAGGCGGCGGCCGGAATCGGCGAGTTTTGTGAGAGCGAGGGGGTGGACGCCTGGTACACCCATGGCGGCTACCTGCAGGTCTCGACGGCGGAGGCGCACGACCATGTCTGGGCGGACGCCCTGGCAGTTTGCCGCGAGCTCGGGGTTGAGGATGCGATCGAGCCGCTTTCGCCGGCGCAGGTGGCGGAGCGTTGTGCTTCGCCTGCGTTTAGGGATGGGGTCTTCTATCCGCGTGCTGCAACGGTGCAGCCGGCGCGGCTGGCGTTGGGGTTGCGGGAGCGGCTGCGTGGGCGGGGGGTTGAGGTCTGCGAGCGCTCGCCAATTACTCGATTGGTGGGCTCGTCGACCGGCGTCGAGGCGCATACGGCCGGCGGCGTGGTGCGTGCCGCGACCGCCGTGCTGGCACTCGGGGCTGCGGCAAAGGCGAAGGGCGGACCGTTCCACAACCGCCTTTCGGTTGCCTCCTCCCACATCGTCCTCACCGAGCCGGTGCCCGACTTGCTCGAGAAGATCGGCTGGACCGGCGGCGAGTGCATCACCGACAGTCGCGCCCTGATCGACTACTTCCGCACCACCCCCGACGGCCGCATCGCCTTCGGCTGGGGCGGCGGCCGCATCGGCATGGGCGCCCGCCTGCATGGCAGCGCCGAGATCGACCCCGAGGTCGCCTCGCTCACCGCCCGCCACCTCTGGGACTACTTCCCCGGCCTCGAGGGCCGCGCCCTCACTCACGCCTGGGGCGGCCCGATCGACGCCTCTCCCACCCACCTCCCCCTGGTCCTCCCCCTACGCGGCGGCCGCGCCTTCGCGGCAGCGGGCTACACCGGCAACGGCGTCGGCCCCTCCCACATGGTCGCCCGCACCCTCGCCTCCCTAGCTCTCGACCGCCGCGATGAGCCCTCGCGCCTAGCCTTCGTCGATCCTTCGCCGCCAAAAGTGCCGCCGGAGCCCTTCCATTGGCTAGGAGGAGAAGCCATCCGTGCGGGCATCCTCCGCAAGGAGCAAGCCGAGCTGTCTGGCAGCAGGCCCGACCCAATCAGCTCCCTCCTGGCCCGCGTCCCCGAGCTGATCGGCTTCCACATCGGCCGGTAGTGGTAACTCGGCCCGATGAGAGGGACGGGGTGCCCCTCGAACGGGCGGATACTCAAAGTGCCGCGCTCATTAGCGCGGCACTTGTCCGGGTGAGGGGCACCCCGTCCCTCCTACCGCTTGGCGGGAACCACCATCACCGGACATCGCGCAACATGCAACAACCTGTAGGGGGTCGAGCCGATGATCACGCCCTTCAGCGGCGCTTCGCCATAGCTGCCCACCACGATCATCCGGGCCCCTGTTTCCTCCGCGGTCTCGACCAGCGCGTGGGATGGCTTCAGCGGCTTCAGGCGGACCTCCCGCTCGACGCCGGCCTCGGCCGCGTAATTGGCTGCCTCGGCCGTGACCTTCTCGGCGATTTCCTCGACCGCCTCGCGGTGCGTCGGCACCTCACCACCCCCATAGCCGCCCGGGGCGTAACCGAACACGATCACGACTTTGTCGCCCAGCGCCTTGGCCAGCTCGCACGCCTTGTCCAGGGCCACCTGGCTGATTTCCGACCCGTCATAGCCGACGACTATCTCGCTCATCGTTTCTCTCCTCAGTCGGGGTCCGCCATCACCGATGCCTTGCCGGCCACGGTTCCCTCGAGGATCCCTGGGTCCGCCACTTCCGGCTTGCGCTTGAAGAAGTCCGGATAGGCGATGTTCGCGAGGACCATTGCCACGACTCCGAGAAGCAGCAGCCCGACCCCGATCGCCACCGGCGTACCGATGCCCAGCACGCCGCCGGTGTAGTTCACTTCGGTGCTGGTCGTGTTGTAGTCGCTGAAGGCCTTGATGAAGATGCCGGTAAGCATCAGCCCGCCCAGCGTCGGCGCGATGCCGACCATCACGAAGTTCTTCAGGCTCTTGAAGATCTCCTTGCGGTAGTAGAGCGTGCAGGCGAAGCCCGTGAGCCCGTAGTAAAAGGCGATCTGGAAGCCCAGGCCTGTGATCGAGTCGGCGAGGACATTGGTGCTGATGTTGATGATGAACAGCGTCCAGGCCAGCGAGATGGCACCCATCAGAAGCGTCGAGGTCGCTGGCGTCAGGTAGCGCGGGTGAATGTCGCCAAGTTTCTTCGGGGCTGCTTTGAAGCGAGCCATCGAAAGCGTCGTTCGCGCCGTCGGCAAGATCGTCGTCTGAGTCGAGGCGGAGGCGGAGGTCAGCACCGCGATGATCAGCAGCTTGTCGAGCGGCGATCCCAGCACGTCGCCTCCCAGCGCGCTCAGCACGTCTTCGGCATTGGCGATGAGGAAGTCCGGGCCGTGATACGCCTGAGCCGCGGTGGCGACGACGACGTAGATGAGGACGAGCAGCACCGTGCTCATCACGGCAGCCTTGCCCGGGCCGTTGGCGCTGTCTCTCGACTCCTCGTTGACGACGACGCCGCTGTCCCAGCCCCAGTAGATGAAGACCCCGAGCAGGACGCCGTCGATCAGCGCCGTCGCCCCACCGGGCAGGTTGAAGGGGTTGAACCAGTCGAGCCCGACGTGAATCGAATCGGCGGGTGCGCCCGAGATATACACCTTGAACAGCGCCACAATCGCGAACAAGGTCAGGGTGGCGATCTCCGCCGCCAGCAGGAAGTACTGGATACGGGCTGAAAGCTCAATGCCCCGGTAACAGATCCAGGTCATCACGGCGATCCAGATCGCCGCCGCGATACTGATGGCGAGCAGGCTTTCGGCCGCGCCGTCGAAACCGAAGAGCAGGAAAGTGTACACGCCGGCGATATAGGCGAGCGTCGCCATCACGACAATGTCGGCGACGACGATCGCCCAACCGGTCAGCCAACCCAGGCGGGGCCCCATCGCCCGCGTCACCCAGGTGAAGCTCGTGCCACAGTCGGGGTCGGCCTTGTTCATGTAGTTGTAGGCCGCCGCGATCAGCAGCATCGGGATGAATGAGACGATCATCACTGCTGGAGCGTGGAGTCCCATGCCGGCGACGGCGACGACGAAGCCCAGGGTCGCGGCGAGGCTGTAGCCAGGCGCCGTCGAGGCGACGCCGATTACGAGGTTGGAAAGGTACCCAAGCGCGCCAGTCTTGAGACCCTTGTCGCCCTCGCGGGCGCCCGTTGGCGCCGGTTCCGATGCCGGGACTGCCGAGCTCTCCATCCCGTCTCCTTCCGTCGATCCGCCGCACCTTTAGCGGCACCTATTTCACGGTAGGACTGCCAGACGATTCGCACAAGTTGCGAATGTCCCAAATGTCCATGTGGGACTTGTACGCTTTGTACAGGTCATCGTCCGTGACTCTCCCAAGCGAACATTGCAAGTGCGCTATACCCCTTCTAGCGTTATCCATATCGTCGTAGCATGAGAGGAGACTGACATGGCCGTTGTGTCGCGACCCGACGCGACTCCGGATTCGGCAGCAAGCCCCGGCCTGCAGGAGATGGCCCGCCGCCACCTCTGGATGCACTTCTCGCGGATGGGCTCCTATAGCGACGAGCACGAGATTCCGATCATCGTGCGCGGCGACGGCTGCTACGTCTACGACGACCACGGCAAGCGCTACCTCGACGGCCTATCTGGCCTCTTCTGCATCAACGCCGGCCACGGCCGCACCGAGTTGGCGCAGGCGGCAGCGCGCCAGATGGAAGAGCTCGACTTCTACACGCTCTGGAGCTACGCGCATCCCCGCGCGATCGAGTTGGCGACGCGGCTCGCCTCGCTCGCCCCCGGCGACCTCAACCGCGTTTTCTTCACTTCGGGCGGCTCGGAGTCGGTCGAGTCGGCGCTGAAGCTGGCCCGCAACTACCACCGCGTTCTTGGCAAAGGCCAGAAGCACAAGGTGATCGCCCGCGAGATTGCCTACCACGGCACCTCGCTCGGCGCCCTCTCCGCCACCGGGATCACCGAGCTGCGCTCGCAGTTCGAGCCGCTCACGCCCGGCGGCTGCCACGTGCCCAATACCAACGTCTATCGCTGGCCGGAGGACCGCCACCCGCTCTGGGCGGCGACGGCGATCGAGGAGCGGATTCAGTTCGAGGGGCCGGACACGGTCGCCGCGGTGATCCTCGAGCCGGTGCAGAACGCGGGCGGCTGCTTTGTCCCGCCCGACGGCTACTTCGAGCGCGTGCGTGAAATCTGCGACCGCTACGACGTGCTGATGATCTCCGACGAGGTGATCTGCGCCTGGGGCCGCCTCGGCCACTACTTCGGCTGCGAACGCTTCGGCTACGTCCCCGACATCATCACCGTCGCCAAGGCGCTCACCTCGGCCTACGCGCCGATGGGTGCGATGATCGCCTCCGACGCCGTGGCGGCGCCATTCATGGAGGGGGACGCCTCCTTTGCCCACGGCTTCACCTTCGCCGGCCATCCCCTTTCCTCGGCGGTGGCGACGGCCAACCTCGACATCTACGAGCGCGAGGATCTCTGTGGCCACGTTCTCGCCAAGGAGGGCGAGTTCCGCCAGATGCTGGAGACGCTGTACGACCTCCCGATCGTCGGCGACGTGCGCGGCGCCGGTTACTTCCAAGCGATCGAGCTGGTCAAGGACCGCGAGACCAAAGAGACCTTCAGCGACGAGGAGTCCGAGGAGCTGCTGCGCGGTTTCCTCTCGGCTGAGCTCTACAAGCGCGGGCTGATTTGCCGCGCCGACGATCGCGGCGACCCGGTCGTGCAATTGGCGCCTCCGTTGATCGCCGACACCGAGCAGTTCGAAGAAATCCACGACGTCCTGCACGGCGTGCTCAGCGAGGCCTGGGAGCGGGTCGGGAAGACGAGTACCGGGCCCGCATCGTCTCCAGCTCGTTTGCGGCGCTCTTCTGGATAGGCGGCCGCGTGCTCACCGTCCAAAGCCTGCTTGACGAACTCGACCTCGAGCTCGCCGCGGGCGCCAGCGCAGCCGAAGCGCCGGTGCGCTGGGTCCATATATCCGAGCTCGAGGACCCAACCCCGTGGCTCTCCGGCGGCGAGCTGATGCTTACCACCGGGATCCCACTGGGTAGCGCCGCCAAACAGCGTGCCTTCGTCAAGCTCCTCGCCGACCACAACCTCGCCGGGCTCGGCTTCGGCACCGGTTTCAATCACGACGAGCTTCCCAAAGCGCTGGTCGAGGAGGCCGAGAAACGCGATTTCCCGCTCTTCGAGGTCCCTTACTCAACGCCCTTCATCGCGATCACCGAGAAGGCTTTCGCGCGGCTGGTAAACGAGCAGTACGAGGTGCTGCAGCGCGGCATCGCCGTGCAGCGCCGGCTCGAGCGGCTGGTCCTCGAAGAGCGCGGCCTGGAGGAGATAGTGGCGACGATCGCCTCGGCGGTAGGTGGCACCGTCGCGATTCTCGGTGGCCGCGGCGAGCGGCTCGCCGGGCGCGGCTTTCGCCGCGAGCTCTCCTCCGAGGCGGTCAATGCGATTCGTGAGGAAGCGCTGCGCCACACCGCCGACGGCCACCCCTTCGTCCCTGCTCATCCCGCGGTCGCCGGGCGGGCGCTGGCCCATCCCGTGATCTCACCCGGCGGCGGCCCGCCCCAGGCCTGGGTCGTGATCGTGCGCGACTCCGGTGGCCTCGGTGATTTCGAGCGGCTGATCCTGCAGCAGGCGGTGGCGGTGGTGGCGCTGGAGCTGATGCGTCGCCGCGTCGCCCGCGAGACCGAGCGGCGTCTCGCCGGCGACGTCCTCGCCGGTGCCTTGGGCGGGCGGCTGGAGCCCTCGGAGCTGCGCCGCCGGCTCGAGCCTTTCGGCATCGGCGACGAAGCGGCCGTGCTGGTCTTCGCCCTCGACGATCCGGCCGCGGCCGAGGCGGCGCTCGAGCGAGCACTCGCCGCCGACGCCTGCCCGGCCGTGGTGGCGCCGCACGCGAGCGGGCGCCGCGAGCTGCTCTGTGCAATCGTCGATGCCGCCGACCGCGATCCGGTCGACCTCGCCGCCGACGCCCGCAAAGCGCTGATCAAGGACCGCGGCGTCGTTCGCGCCGCGGCGAGCCGCCCAGCCCCGCCGGAGAACCTGCGCCATTCCTTCCACGAGGCCCGCTGCGCGCTCGAGGCAACTGCGATCGAGAATGGCAGTGCCCCGGAAGTCGCCTCCTGGCGCGACCTCGGCGCCTTCACCCTGCTGCTCTCGATCCAGGACGATGAGGCGCTGAAGCTCTACTGCGACAGCGTGCTGGGGCCGATCGAGGGCGGCGACGAGGAGTACGGCGGCGAGCTGCTGCGCTCGCTGGAGGCCTTCATCGAGCAGAACGGCCAGTGGGAGAAAGCCGCCCGCCAGGTCTACTGCCACCGCCACACGCTGCGCTACCGGATGCGCAAAGTCGAGGAGTTGACGGGTCGCGACCTCTCCCGCGCCCACGACCGGATCGAGTTCTGGCTGGCGATACGGGCTCGGGAGCTCGTCACATGAAGATCGGGATCCCAGCCGAGATCAAGCCCGACGAGTACCGCGTCGCGATCACGCCGGCCGGTGTGCGCGAGATGGTCGAGCATCGGCACGAGGTCCTGATTGAGGCCGGTGCCGGAGAGGGCAGCGCGATCGATGACGCCGCGTTCGAGGCTCAGGGCGCGAGCATCGTCGCCGACGCCGCCACGGTTTTCGGCGAGGCCGAGATAGTGCTCAAGGTCAAGGAGCCGCAGCCGGCGGAGGTCAAGATGCTGCGCCCCGGCCAGCTGCTCTTCACCTACCTGCACCTGGCGCCGAATCCTGAGCTGACCCGCGGCCTCCGCGATTCGGGCGCCACCTGCATCGCCTACGAGACCGTCGAGGACGCGCGCGGTCGCCTGCCGTTGCTGGCGCCGATGAGCGAGATCGCCGGCAAGATCGCCAGCCAGGCGGGTGCCTTCATGCTGGAGAAGCCGCTCGGCGGCCGCGGCATCCTGCTCGGCGGCGTGCCCGGCGTGGCCGCCGCTAACGTGATGGTGATCGGCGGCGGCGTGGTCGGCATGAACGCCGCCTTCATCGCAATCGGGATGGGCGCTGACGTCTTCGTCTTCGACAAGTCGATCGACCGGCTGCGCGAGCTCGAGGTCGACTTTGCCGGAAGCTGCTCGACGGTGTACTCGACCACGCTTGCGGTCGAGGAGATGCTGCCGCGTGCCGACCTCGTGATTGGCGCCGTTCTCGTCCACGGCGCCCGCGCGCCCTTCGTCGTGCGCCGCGAGCAGCTGGCGCTGATGAAGCCTGGCGCGGTGCTCGTAGACGTCGCCATCGACCAGGGCGGCTGCTTTGAGACCTCGCGCCCGACCACCCACCACGATCCGACTTTCGAAGTTGACGGGATCATCCATTACTGCGTCGCCAACATGCCTGGCGCGGTACCGATCACCTCGACCCAGGCGCTCACCAACGCGACCCTGCCCTACGCGATCGCCCTCGCCGATGCGGGCGTCGCCGAAGCGATTCGGCGCGACCCGGGGCTGCGCCCAGGCATCAACGTCGCCGGCGGCGCCGTCACCCACCCGGCAGTTGCCGAAGGGGTCGGCATGGACTGCGTCCCGGTCGAGGAGGCGCTGGGCCTGAAAATCCCCGCCGATGGGCCTGACAGTGGAGATATAGATCGCTTTGAGGCGCGTCGGCCCCAACACGCGGAGGCGAATGAGTGATGGCGACGGCTGAGAAGACCCGGCTGAAGAACTTCATTGGCGGCAAAGCGGTCGACCCGGCCGAGGGCGGCAGCGAGGACGTCGTCAATCCCGCCACCGGCGACCTGATCGCCGAGGCGCCGCTCTCGACCAAGCCCGATGTCGACGCGGCGGTGGCGGCCGCCAAGGGAGTCTTCCCGGGCTGGGCGGCGACACCGCCCGGCGAACGGGCGCGGGCGCTGCTCAAGATCGCCGACATGATCGAGGAGCGCGGCGAGGAGATCGCCGATCTCGAAGCGGTTGACGCCGGTAAGCCGCGCGGTGCCGTGATCGAGGACGAGATCCCGGTGATGGCCGACAACATGCGCTTCTTCGCCGGCGCGGCGCGGACGATGGAGGGTCGTGCGGCCGGTGAGTACATGGAGGGCCACACCTCCTTTGTCCGCCGCGAGCCGCTCGGCGTGGTCGGCCAAATCACGCCTTGGAACTACCCGCTGATGATGGCGATCTGGAAGATCGGCCCGGCGCTCGCCGCTGGCAACACGGTTGTCCTCAAGCCGGCTGAGACCACTCCGCTGACCACCTTGCTCTTCGCCGAATGGTGCGGCGAGTACCTGCCGGCCGGCGTCTTCAACGCGATCGGCGGTCACGGCCAGCCGACCGGCGCCGAACTGGTCACCCACCCAGATGTGGCGATGGCCTGCCTGACCGGCTCGCCGCCGACCGGCAAGTGGATCGCCAAGGCCGCAGCGGACACGCTAAAGCGAGTGCACCTCGAGCTGGGCGGCAAGGCCCCGGTGGTGATCTTCGACGACGCTGACATGGAGGCGGCAATGGAGACGATCGCCGGCACCGGCTACTACAACGCCGGCCAGGACTGCACCGCGGCGACGCGAGTGCTCGCCGCCAGCAACGTCTACGACGACGTGGTCAATGGGCTCGCCGGCGAAGCGAAGGGGCTCGTCCTCGGCGACACGATGTCGGCCGACACGACGCTGGGCCCGCTCAACAGCTCCCGCCAGCGCGAGCGGGTCGAGGGCTTTCTGGAGCGCAAGCCCGGCAACGCCGAGATCGTCACCGGCGGCGTCCAGCCCGACCTGCCCGGCTTCTTCCTCGAGCCCGCCGTGGTCGCCGGCCTCGAGCAGGGCGACGAAATGATCCAGGACGAGATCTTCGGCCCAGTGATCACGGTGCAGCCGTTCACCGATGAGGCAAAGGCGATCGAGTGGGCCAACGGCACGCGCTACGGCCTTGCCTCCTCGGTCTGGACGCGCGACGTTGGCCGCGCGATTCGTGTCGCCAACGCGCTTGAGTTCGGCTGCGTCTGGATCAACGACCACATCCCGCTCGTCTCCGAGATGCCGCACGGTGGCTTCAAGCAGTCCGGCTACGGCAAGGATCTTTCGGTCTATGCCCTCGAGGACTACACAGAGATCAAGCACATCATGGTGAATCTGGAATAGGGACCGAGTTCCCGATTACCATCGTTGCCTGATGAGACGACCTGCCAGGGGGGTCGCGCCCGGCTTGGTGCTGCTCGCGATACTCGCGGTCAGCCTTGGCGTCGGCGCGCCCCAAGCCGAAGAAGAAGACGCGCGCTGCCACGGGCGGCGCGCGACGATCGTCGGCACCGAAGCTGACGACGTGCTGCAGGGGACGCCCGAACGTGACGTGATCTGGGGCGGCGGTGGGGACGACACGATCTCCGGCAGCCTCGGTAACGACCTGCTCTGTGGCGGGCCAGGCGCCGACTTGATTCACGGCGGGCGTGGCAACGACGTCGCCGACGGCGGCGCAGGCGCCGATGACCGCGTGATCGGCGACCTCGGCGACGACAAGCTGACCGGGGGTTCCGGTGGCGCCGACGAAGTGGCCGGCAGCCTTGGCATCGACACCCTCAACGGGGGTCCGGGGGATTTCGACTTTGTCCACGGCGACTACGGCTACGACCGCATGGACGGCGGACCCGGCAGGGGGGACATCGCATCCTTCGCCACCGACGTCGGCGCCGGCCGCAGCGGCGGCGTCAAGGTCTCGCTGGCCAAGCACCGCGCCAAGGGGGACGGACACGACCGGCTCTTCCGCTTCGAGAGCCTCGAAGGTTCGGCCTTCGACGACGTCCTCGTCGGCAACGGTCAGGGCAACGTCATCGACGGCGGCGCCGGCGACGACAAGATTCGCGGTGGCGGCGGCAAGGATCATCTGCTCGGCGGCCAGGGAACGGATCGATGCCAGGGCGCCAAAGGCAATACGACCTCCTGCGGGCGGGAAGTGAGGCTGAAAGCCTCGGCCTATGTCGAACTCGACCCGGTTTCCGGCGGGGGCGGGGGCCTGGTGTTGGTTGGAGGCGGCGGCTCCGACCATTTCGTCGTCGCCTTCAACGAAGCCTTCTCGACCTTTGGGGTGACCGCGTCCAGCGGGATCGCCACCGGCCCCGGTTGCTCGCGCGTCAGCGCTGTACAGGTGAGCTGCCCGACCGAAGGCCCCGCACGCTGGGTGATGGCGGACCTCGGTCCCGGCCGCGACAGCCTCCGGGTTGAAGGCTCACTGGCCGGCGCGCAGAACGTCCGCATCGCTGGCGGCCTCGGCAACGACACGATCCACGGCGGTGACGAGGACGACCTAATCGAGGCTGGCTTCGGCGCCGATCGCATCTACGGCGGCGCCGGCGCCGACGGGCTGATCGGCAGCCGGCCCGGTCCGACCTTCCTCTATGGCGGTCCTGACGGGGACCTGCTCGCGGCCGGCGGTGGCTGCGCCGGGGGGGCGCTGGTCGGCGGCCCGGGTCGCGACGATGCCTCCTTCGCCGAGACCCCTGCCCATCCGGGCGTCCTGCACGTCTCCTTCCCCGCTCACGCGGCCTGGATCGACGCGATCCCGGGCTGCCACAAGGTCCACCTCTCGCCGACCGACGAGGACATGGAGGGCTCCTTTGACTGGGACATCTTGGTCGGCGACAGTCGCCCCAACGCGATACTCGGCCAACCCGGCGCCGACCGTTTCTACGGCGGCGGCGGCGAAGACGTGATCGACGCCCGCGACGGCACCCGGGACTTCTCGATCCAGTGCGGTCGCGGCCGCGCCGCAAAGCCAGGCCGTCCCGTCCGCGGCGCTTCATCCGGCCGCGCGCTAACCGACCCCTTCGATCCCGGCACAACGCTCTGCGACATCACCAAGCACGGTCACCCAGTCGATGGTCTCGGCAACGCTGACGAGAATTAGACCTAGCGGCCGCGGCCGTCGCCGTTGGCGACCGTGCAGGCTTTCTCGGCGCCGATGAAGGGCGCCAGGGTGATGTAGGTAGCGAGCGGGGCGATCTCCTGCATGCTCTCGGCGCCGCCGCGTTTCACCTGGTCATAGATCATCGAGTAGATCGCGCCCCCGATCGCCTCGGCCGCGATCGGGCTCACGTCTGGCTTGAGCCCGTAACCCGGAACCAGGAGGCCCTCCATCGTCGTCATCACCTGATCGCGCTGTTCCAGCGCGCGGCGGCCGGCTGCGTAGACGTCGACCGCGCCCAGGGTGGTGTACTCGGGCTCGGCAGCGCAGAAAGCGAACATCGCGCCGAAGGCGCCGCGGACCGCGTGCGGCCAGTCGGGAGCGCGGCGGAAGGCCGGCAGGGTCGTCGCCAGCATCTGAGCTGAGCCGCTGTCGACGGCTGCCAGCATTGCCTCCTCCTTGTCGGCGAAGTTGGCGTAGAAGGTCGAGAGCGAGATCGAGGCCCGAGCGGCGATGTCGCCGATCGTCATCGCCGGGTAGCCCTTCTCGGCGACCACTGAGGCGAGCCCACGGAGGATGCGTTCGGCCGGGTCATAGCCGTTGGGCGGCCCCCCGTTTTGCGCCGCGCGGCTGCGCGGGCGGCGCAGCGGCTCGGGCGGCGGCGCGTAGGCCGCCAACCAGTCCCACATCTGCGGGGTCAGCTCGATCAACTCCTCCTCCTCGTGGCGGTAGAGGCGACTGTGGATCACCTTGCGAATCCCACCGACCATCGCCCGCACGATCTCCGGCGGCATTCCCTTGCGGCCGGGAACTTGATCGAGGGTGGTTGAGAGGAAAGCCTGCACCCCGTCGGTGGTGCGATCGATCTCTTCGACTGCGCGCGGGCCCGCCGCGTAGATCTCGACGAGGCACATGCGCGCTGCCGCGGCCTGTTCGACGATCAGGCAGATGAAAGCGTCGAAGGCCTGGCGAGCGCGAAGTTCGTCGGGGGGCGGCCCGCCTTCGCCGAAGATCCCGCCCACGGTGGGGCCGACGAAGGCCTGCAGGGCGGCGAGCAGACACTCCTCCTTGTCGCTGAAGTGCGCGTAGAAAGCGCTGCGCGAGACCCCGGAGAGCTCGAGCAGGTCCTCGACCCGGGTGGCCTCGTAGCCTTTCTCGGCGACGACGGCGACTAGAGCGGCGAAGAGCCGCTCGCGCTGATTGCGCGCGACCTCCTCGGCCGGCAAGCGCCGGCCCGGCTGAAGCTTGCGATCGCGCAGTGTCCCTGCGTCCCCCCACGGCGTCCTGACCATCGCGACCGGACGATAGCCGGCCATCTCGATACCTCCGTGGTTGCTTGAATCCATCAGAGCGTTTGATGGTACGTACCATTCTTTTGGAACGCAAGCGTTCGGATAGAAGATTTTTGACCTTTTCTCGCCTTTTGCAGCGGACCTGGGGCCGAGACCCAACTCTCCTTAACACGATAATTCCGTCCCGGACTTGATTTTCTAGTAGGGCTATGTTTTTATGTGGACGGCCCAAAAAGCTGCAGCGGCCCAGCCGGATCCCTGCCGGCTACCCCCCTGCCGCCGGATCCCCTTTCCGGCGGCGACCAGCAAACATTGACCCGGGCAGGCGCCTCCCTCGCCGGCCCGGGTCGTTTGTCTGGCCTTGAACTAGGCTTCGGAGATGGCCTGGATCGCGAGCGAGGACGAGGCCGCCGCTATTGCGGCGGCGGTAGAGCGGTTTCGTGCGGAGACGGCGCCGGCGCCCGGAGCGGAGCAGGACACCATCGGCCCATGGCAGCGGGCAGCGCTGCTCGAAGGAGTCAGCGCCAAGGGCCCGGTTGAGGATTCAGAAGGAGGAGAGAGATGGCTGTCGTGAAGATCATCGAGCTGGTCGGCAGCTCGAAAACGTCGACCGACGACGCGGCGCGCCAGGCACTGAGCCAGGCGCAGGGCACGCTGCGAAACATCCGCGCGGTCGACATCGTCTCGACCGGGATTCGCGGTGAGAATCTCGATGAGTATCGCGCGCATGTCCGGGTGGCTTTCCTGATTGAGGGCACGGATATCGATTGACGCGTTGGGATGGGGTGTCGGGGGCCCCCCCCCCAAAC
>JAWVFJ010000043.1:0-21417 GCA_033856275.1 Solirubrobacterales bacterium | reverse complement strand
GGTGGGCGCGCGTGTACGGGTGGTACGCCTGGAGGCGTGCTGGTTCAATCTGTAAGCGCTACACTAACTCGGGACAGCGGTTACCTCGGCGGGGGTCGGGCGCCCGACCCCCGCTACCAAGCGTTGTCGATCAATTGCTCAAGGTCGGACCGGGTCGGTGGGTCCGGCGTGAAGGCGAGCTCTGGGCGGAGCAGCATGGCGTCCAGGGCTTCGGGGAGCTTGCTTCGATCGGCTCCGAGATCGCCCAAGCCGGGTGGGTTTCCGCCAAGTTCGAGGATGCGTGCTTCGATGCCGTCGGGATCCGTGTTGATCGCGGTCGCCAGAGGCTTGAGATTGTCGGGGGCTCGGGGGACTAGGAAGGACATGGCGCGGGGGAGGACTGCTGCGTTTACTGCGGCGTGGGTGCCGCCGCAGATGCGGACTAGGGTTTGGCAGATGACGTGGTGGAGGGAGAAGGCGGCGGAGTCGATTGCGTAGCCGCTGAGGATTGAGCCGAGGGCTAGGCCGCTGCGGTTGCGCTCGCCGGGGTCTTCGTCAAGGGTGGCGGCGATCAGTTCGGCGCCGCGTAGGGCGGTCATCTGGGAGACCGGGCTGGTGAAGGGGGTGTAGAGCGAATCGGCGCCGTGGGCCAGGGCGTTCATCGAGCTGGTGCGCAGTTCGGACTCGGGAGCGCTCGTCATCGCCTCGGGATCGGCGATGACCAGGGCCGGGCGGACGAGTTCGCGCACCCGGTCCTCGGCGCCAGCGGGTAGGCGGTGGATGCCGGTCATCTCGGCGCCGGACATCGTGGTGGGGATCGCGGCGACGCGGGCGCCAGTGATGGAGGCGATGGCCTTTGCGGTGTCGATCGCGCGGCCACCACCGAGCGCGACGAGGTTCGGTGAATCGGCAGAGTCGTCGAGCAACTCGGCGGCGGTCGCGGGTACCGCGGTGGCCGGGTCGGCTGCGGGCAGCTCACGCACGACGGTCGCGGCGTCGGCAAGCTCCGCCGCACTGCCGAGATGGCGCGACGTCGAGATCAGCTCGAACGGCTCCATGCCGTGCTCGGCGAGCGACCTTGGCGCGGCGGTGATCCCACCGCCGCGGAAGACGACGGTGCGACCGGCGTCGCGCCAGACGAAGTTGCCGTTCACCCAGACGAGGCCGTGCGCGGGTTCACGACCGGGCGCAGGTTCGGTTCGACCTCGGCCCGCAGGTGCTCGTAGTCGGGCGGCAGCGAGAGCTTCTCGCCGAGGTGCTCTAGCGGCTCGTCGACGGTGAAGCCCGGGCCAAGCGTGGCGATCTCGAAGAGGACCCCGCTCGGCTCGCGGAAGTAGATCGAGCGGAAGTAGAAGCGGTCGATCACCGGGGTCGGCTGGGTGCCGCCGGCGATCGCACGGTCGCGCCACGCGTCGTGCTCGTCGATGGTCGAGGCCCAGGCGACGTGGTGGACGCTGCCCGCTCCCTGCAGGGAGCGCTCCTCGGGCGGGGATTCGTAGACGTAGAGGCCGCCGCGGCTCGAGCCGCGCGCCTCCCAGCTGTTCTCGTCGACTGGCTCGAACTCGAGCGACTCGAGCAGCGAGCGGCTGGCGGCGGGGTCGGCTGTGTAGGCGCAGACAGCGTGGAAGCCGCGCAGGGCGAGCTCGGCCGGGACTTCGGGATGGTCGGCGATCAGCGGCTCGTCTGCCACCTCGACCACCGCGAGCTCGTGGGCGAGGCCCTCGGGGTCGGCAAAGCGCAAGCCTCCTCCCGCCCGCTCGGACTCGATCCCGCTGGCGCCGAGCCGCTCCTCCCAGAAATCGAGCGACTCGTGCGAAGCGACCCGCCAGACGATCCGGTGTACGTCGCCGGTCCCGGCGCGACCCGGCGGCACCCCCGGGAACTCGAAGAAGGTGAGGTCGGAGCCAGCGCTGCCTTTCTCGTCGGCGTAAAAGAGGTGGTAGACGGTCGGGTTGTCCTGGTTGACCGTCTTCTTGACCAGGCGCAGGCCCATCACCCCGGCATAGAAATCGACGTTGCTCTGCGCGTCGGCCGTGATCGCGGTGATGTGGTGAATTCCCTCTAGCTTCACAACGTCACGTATACCATCCCGCCGATGAGCCGCGGACGACGACGTTTTGTCAGGGCCCTGATCGTGCTTGGCTCGTTTCTCGCATTTCTCAGTGTCTTCGCGATCTGGACCGAGCGCCAGGCGCTCAACACCGAAGACTGGGTCGACACCAGCGGCCGCTTGATCCAGAACCCGACGATCCGCGAAGCGGTCGGCAACTATCTCGTCGACCAGCTCTACGAAAACGTCGACGTCGAAAAGGAACTGAGCGAAATCCTGCCCGGTGAGACAAAGGAACTTGCGGGGCCGGTCTCGGGCGGGCTGCGCCAGGTCGCCGGCAGCGGTGCCGACAAGGTGCTGGAAAGCTCGACGGCCCAGGAACTCTGGAAGAGCGCCAACCGCACGACCCACGAACAGCTGCTGGAAGTGCTGGAAGAAAAGGAAGGGACGCTCGCGACGGAAGAAGGCAAAGTCAGCCTCAACCTGGGCAGCCTGATCACCAATCTCGCCAGCCAGGTTGGGATCGGCCAGAAACTCGCGGAAAAGCTGCCCCCGGACGCGGGCCAGATCACGATCCTGCGCTCGGACCAGCTGAAGACGGCCCAGGACATCGTCGTCGCGATCAAGGGCCTGGCGCTGATCCTGTCGCTGCTCACCTTCCTCTGCTTTGGCCTGGCGATCTACCTCTCACGCGAGGAACGCTGGGTTACCGTGCTCTTCTGCGGCATCGGCCTCATAGCCGCTGGCTTTGCCGTGATCGTCGCCCGCGAGGTGGCGGGCGGCATCGTGGTCGGCCAACTGGTCAACGAAGAGAGCGTCAAGCCGGCCGCCGAAGCCGCCTGGTCGATCGGCACCTCGCTGATGACCAGCATCGCCACCACGGTGATCGTGATCGGCGTGCTCTTCGGCATCGCTGGCTGGCTGGCCTCGCCCACCGGCTCGGCCCGAGCGACCCGCCGCGTGCTGGCACCGGTCCTGCGCGACTACCCCGCCTACGTCTACGCACTCTTGGCGGTCGTAGTCGGCATCTACTTCCTCTCCGCCCCGACGCAGAACCTGCGCTCCTTCCTGACCACGCTGGTGATCGCCGGCCTGGCGGCCTTCGGCATCCACGAGCTGCGCAAACAGAGCACCGAGGAATTCCCCGACGCCGACTATGGCGACGTCGTCGGCCGCACCAAGGACCGCCTCGTCGACGCGGTCAAGGACGCCAATCTGGGAGAGCGGGTAGCCAAACTACGGCTCCCCGAGATGCGCAAGCCCGCCGACGAGAGCGAAGCGGCCACGGCAACCCTTCCCGCCGATGACGAGGACGCCCGCCTGGCCCGACTAGAACGCCTCGCCGCCCTGCACGAGAAGGGCATCCTCACCGACGAGGAGATGGCCGCCGAGAAGGCACGGGTCCTAGATAAAGGCACGGCCTCTTAGCAGAGGCAAGGCGGAGCCTCGCCATGTGGCTGCAGCTTCTACGAGCGGGCGCTGGAGCGCTTGCGGCCCTTTTTCTCGGAACCGGACTTGGCCTCAGCACGGATGGCGCAAGCCATGAATCTGCCACCTATCTCGGGTTTTATGGCACCGGGGCGCTTCTTGTCCTAGCGGCGATTTTGTTGAGCTTGGCGATCCACTCTCGCAAGGAAGTGGCAAAGGAAGCAGACCCGAAAACCCGCCCCCTTCGCTGGGAAGATCTCGCACGAATGCGTGTACCAGTCGAGGCTGAGGGGGCGAAGGAGCACAGGCAGACAGCAAGGCGCGGGGCACGTCATATTCATGCCGAGCTGGAGGCAAGCCGGAAGAAGCTAGATGACGCACTTGCTCACGGTTATTGGTGGAACGTGGGGCTTGAGGGTCTACAGTCCGGGGAGTGGCAGCGTGCGAGAGATGTTCTCGCCGATGACGCCCCGGTCATCTATGACTCAGTTGCTCCCCTCTACGTTCTGATCGACGATATGAACGCGCAAGCGAACAACTACCAACAAGGTGGTCACGACGACTTCAGTGAGGAGACGACGCGGGAAATGAGAAGCCTTCGATCTAGGATCACAAGCACTCAGCGCGCACTGCAGAAGTACTACTCCGCGTTGTAAGTAAGCCCGCCTCCGGGATCGAACCGGAACTCTCTCGATTACAAATCGAGTGCTTTACCAATTAAGCTAGGCGGGCAACTCGTAGTCCTTCACCCAGCGTACGCGCTTGGATTGCCGATTGCGCGTCGGATCGACCCGTAGATGCATGCCAGTGGCTGGCACCTCGTCTACCGGAATGACGAAGACTGATCATTCTGGGCGCAGTAAATGATGAAGAGATCAACTTGGCCAGCGTAGCCCTGCGTCCGCGTCCTCTTCGTATTGGATTGGGTGCTGTAAGCACGGAACTCAATGGATCCGTTGCGAAGACGACCGCTGCGCCTTCAAAAGCGCCCATTGCAGTCCAGCAAGAGGTCATAGCGCTGATTGACTCCGAACGGGAGGAGAACGCTATGGCCACACTTGACAGTTCGGCGAGGATCGCCGCCTTTGGCCCCGATGGCCGACGTCGACCGGATGCGATGTGAGTTCTGGCTTTGGAAGGGCCGTCAGCACAACCACAGCATACGGCTGGCCGCAGACAGAATATTTCGGAGGTGATTAGGACGGTTTTCTGCCATCGTTGCCCCAGTGGAGGTCAACTTCCGTTTTCTCGGCCCCCAAGAGGGTGCGCTGCTGAGCGATGCGATCCGGACCGCCTACGGGGACAGCTACGACGTGCGCTGGGTCTATGACGCCGAAGAGATCTCTGCGCGGCTTGCGAACGGGACCTATGTGTCTTGCGTGGCCGAGGCCAGCGACGGCGAGTTGCTCTGCCACGAGGGAATGAGCCTGGCCGCGGCGGGGGACGCAGTCGGACACTCCGGACAGGCGGTGACGATGCAGGCGGCCCGGGGACACCACATCTTCACGCAGACCAAGCGCTTCTTGATGGATTGGGCTGCACGGCGAGGGTTGGCGGGAATGTACAGCGAGGCGACCGCTGCCCATCCCTACAGCCAGCGAGCCAACATCGAGCTGGGTGCGCACGAGACGGGCTTCTTGCTCGGCTGGATTCCGGCATCGGTCTCCAATGATGCAGCCGCTGCGGGGCGACGCGGGCGGCAATCGGCGGCACTCTTCTACACCAAGCTGAACGACGGCCACGAGCGGCCCGTCTACGCCCCGGAGCGCCATCGCGAGATCATCGACCGGACCCTCAAGCTGTGTCAGCTTCGAGGGACTCTTGCCAAGCCCCCCGGTGAGGCCGAACTGGCGGAGCGCAGCGAGTTGCACGTCGCCGCCGACAAAGACCACAACCTCGCGCTGATCACTGTCGACGTGCCGGGTGCCGATCTCGAGCAGGTCGTGGCGGCTGAGCGACATCACCTCTTCCACCGCGACCGCCTCGACGCGATCTATTTGGATCTTCCCCTGGAAACGCCGGCGACGGCTCTTGTCGCAGACCATCTCGAGCGACTCGGCGTCTCCTACTCCGGCATCTTTCCCAACAACCGCTGCGACGGTGACGTGCTGCGCATGCAATCCCTGCACCGGGTCCAGATCAAAGCCGACGACGTCTCGGTCGCATCCGAGCACGGCCGGGAACTGCTTGAGTACGTCCTCGCCGATTTGCCTTAGTTCAAGGTCTCCCGCGAAGCGAGGTGCGCGCCGACCTTGCGCTTGACCCGCTGCAGAGCATTGTCGACGGTCTTGGTGTCGCACTCGAGCCGCTCTGCAGTCGCCTCGTAGGAGTTGCCGTCGAGGTAGAGCGAAAGCACTCGGCTCTCCAGATCCGAGAGAACCCCAGAGACGCCCGAGAGACAGGAGACGAGGCTGCCGAGCTCTTCGGAGGCGATCACCTGGTTGACCGGATCGTGCACGGTGGGCCCCGGCAGGATCTCGTCGAGGGTGGTTTCCGAGTCGCCCGCTGCCGCTGGAGTCTGGCTGAAGGAGACGTACTGGTTGAGCGGCGTGTGCTTGTTGCGGGTCGCCGTCTTCACCGCGGTAATGATCTGGCGCGTGATGCAGAGCTCGGCGAAATTGCGAAAGCTCGACTCGCGATCGGTCCGGTAGTCCCGGATCGCCTTGTAGAGACCGAGCAGGCCTTCCTGAATCAGATCGTCAGCCTCACCTCCGAGCAGAAAGTACGAGGAGGCCTTGAGCCGGACGAAGCCGCGGTAGCGCCGAACGATCGCGTCGTACGCATCGGTCCGACCGTCCTTGGCTAGAGCGACCAGATAATGATCATCAAGCTCGGGTTGAGGGTTAGAGTCAGCCGGTCTGAGCGAGCCGTTGAGGCGGCCCGAAGGGAGATGCATTTCCTGAGTAGGTGAAGATAGAGCCACAGATCCTTCTCCTTGACGAAGGGTCGTGGCGCCTTACCTCCCCTGGCGGCGCCCTTTATGGACTGGGCAATCTCAGACTCAAGCTGAGGTTCACCCTTGTTGCCGCGTTAGTTTACGGTCGCGCAGTGTTCTGTCAACCCCGAATCCAAATTTGTGCAAACGCCGTTGCAGTAGCTACCGCTGCCGAACGGCGTCGAAAAGCAACGCCGCAGCGGCCGCCGAGACGTTGAGCGAGTCGATCCTGCCCCGCTGCGGAAGGGCGACGAGTCCGTCGCAGGCCGAAGCGACGCGCGGGCGCAAGCCCTGGCCCTCCCCACCCAGAACCAACACTGCCGGGCCACTCAGGTCGACGTCCCAGGGCGCCTGCTCCGCCTCGGCGTCAGCGCCCCAGATCCAAAAGCCAGCTTGCTTCGCCTCACCGAGCCAGTCGGCGAGATTGCGGACATGAGCAATCGGCAGGTGCTCAACAGCCCCCGCCGAGGCCTTGCAGGCAACGGCCGTCACCGCCGCCGAGCGCCGCTCGGGAATGACGAGCCCGGCCGCCCCCGCCACCTCGGCCGAACGAGCGACAGCCCCAAGGTTGCGCGGATCCTGCACCTGGTCCAGCGCGACAAGCAGCGCGTTCTCCCTGCTCAGCAGCTCCGCCGCCCCCACATAGGGGTAGGGCTCGACTTCGGCCACGACCCCCTGATGATCCGGCGACCCACACAGCCGCTCCAACTCCTCAGGCGAAGTCTCGGGGACCCGCCAAACCCGCTGGACCTGCCGCCTCCCCCGCTCCGCCTCGGCGACCGGCTGCTTGCCGTAAATCAGCTGCGAAGCCATCTAGCCCTTGGGCACGAGCTTCGCCCCGTCGGCAGAATCGCGGACCTCCCAGCCCATCTCTGTCAGCTGGTCGCGAATCGCATCGGCGCGCTTGAAGTCTCGTGCCGCCCTCGCCTCCTCGCGTTCTGCCAGCAGCACCTCCTTGGGCCGAAGCACTTCCCCTGACGCTCCAACCGCCAGCCCAACCGTCGATGTCGCGGCACCTTCGGTGACTTTCTCCTTTGCGAGCGAATCGAGCCCCAGCAGCTCGAGCATCTCCTCCACAGCCTCCCGCGCGCCCGGAATCTCCTCGCGATTGGCTTCTGAAACCAACTCGGAGACCTGAGCCATCGCTCGCGGCGTGTTGAAGTCATCGGCAAGAGCCTCGCGAAACGCCTCGATGCGGGAGGCCGGGGGGGTCTCGGCGGAGCCTCCCCGCTGTTGCTCCGACGAGACCCCCCCGGCCTCCCCTATGAGGTGCTCCCGGAAGAAATTTCGGAGCCGTTCGACGCGTGCCACTGCCTGGTCCATTTGCTCGGCCCCAAAAGCAAGCGGCTGCCGGTAGTGCCCCGAGATCAGGTAGGCAATCACCGCCTCGCGCCCGTAACGATCCAACGCCTCGGAGAGCTGAAAGATGTTCCCCTCGGACTTAGACATCTTCTCGGCGTCCGTCTCGACCATTCCGTTGTGCATCCACGCCTGGGCAAACGGCCGCTCAGCCGCCTCCGACTGGGCGATCTCGTTCTCGTGATGTGGAAATACGAGGTCCGAACCTCCGCCGTGAATCGCGAAGGACGGTCCCAGCTCGGCCTCCGCCATTGCCGAGCACTCGATGTGCCAGCCGGGCCGCCCAGGGCCCCAGGGCGAGTCCCAGGAGGTGTCCTCGCCAGGCTTGTGGGCCTTCCAGAGCGCGAAATCGAGCGGATCTCCCTTGAGCGACGCCGAGCCGGCCTCCTCGCCCTGGTCCATGTCCTCGGTGCGGCGGTTGGAGAGCTTGCCGTAGTCGTCAAAGCTGCGTACCCGGAAGTAGACGTCGCCGCCCGACTCATAGGCGTGATCCGCCGCGATCAGGTCGGAGATCAGCGCCACGATCCCCTCGATCGTCTCCGTCGCCAGCGGCTCCGCATCGGGCCTTCCCAAGCCAAGCCGATCGGTGTCCTCAAAATAGGCCTCGGTCATCCGCTCGGCGAACGCGGCCGACCCTTCGCGCGCCTCGCCGGCGGCAGCGTAGATCTTGTCGTTGATGTCGGTGACGTTGATCACCAACTTCGCCGAGTATCCCTCCGACTTCAAAAACCGGGCGAAGAGAGAGAAAACGACGAACGGCCGCGCGTTGCCGATATGGATGCGGCTATAGACGGTTGGGCCGCAGGCGTAGATGCCCACTTCGTGGCCGGGGTCGAGCGTGACGGGCTCGCCCGTCAGCGTGTCCCTGATCCGCACCTCTCGCATCGGGCGGATGCTAAAGAGAACTAGAAGGTCCGGTAACCGGACCCGGAAGCGGCCGCCTCGCGCCGCTCCCACGAAGGCGCGGTCTTCTCGGCCGCGGCCAGAACCTCGCGCCGCGCCCGTGAAGTGCTCGCCTTGATCTCATCCTCAGCCGCGCGCCTGACCCGGTCCTCGCGCTGCTCGGCTTGCGCCCGGATCCGCTCAGACTCAGCTTTCAGCGCCTCCTCCGCGCGGGTTCGCGCCTTCTCGGCGGCATCGCCTTCGACCTTCTCGACCAGGGTACGGACCCGTTCGTCGGCCTCGCGGCGCACCTCCTCGGTGCCCTGCATGACCCGCTCCTCGATCTCGGTCTCGAGCTTGACGGCGAGCTGGTGGGCCTCGGCCGCCGCGGCCTCGGCTTCGACGGCACGCTGCTCGGCCGCGGCAACGCGCCGATCGGCCTCGAGCCTGACTTTGTCGAGTGCCTCCTTGTGGCGGGCAGCAGTCTTACCCTCGGCCAGCTCGATGCCTTTCGCGAGCGCCCGCTCGGACCCGGCCCGAACCGCGCTCAGCTCTTTAGCTATCGCCTCGCGCTCCCCTTCCGCTTTCGCCTGAATCTGCTCGAAGCTCAGCTCAGCCCGATCGCGCGCGGCCTCGGCCCGCGTCGCGCGCGCCTCGGCTTCCTTGCGCCTGCGGCGTTCGGCCGCGATCCGCTCGCGCCCTTCCACGCCAAGCTTGCGCAGAGTCGCCATCGCCCGCTGCTTCAGCTCAGCCCGAAGCTCCTCGCTGCGCGCCTCGGCTTTGGCGACCCGCGCCTCGCTGACCCGCACCCACTCGAGTGCTTGCTTGGCGGTCTCGTGCAACTCTTCGTTTGCCGCTCCAACCGCCCTTAGTTGCGCCGCAGGATCGCCCATGAACCGGCAACCTACTATCCGGGCCGGAGGAGTAGCTACCCCCGCTCGACGCAAAAACGCGCATTTAGCGAGCTTGCGAGACGCACTTAGCGCCAATCCCGGCAGGGTGGAACGCCCTGTACTTTTTGGGCGCCGACCTTGAGGCGCCAGCAGCCCACGCTCCACCCAAAAAGTTAAGTGAAACCCCTGCCGGGATTGGCGCTAAGCCGACCCCTGCGCCTCACGCGCGTGCAGCTCGCGCTTGAGGATCTTGCCGGTCGCGTTGCGGGGCAGCTCGTCGAGGAACTCGATCTCGCGCGGCGCCTTATATGCGGCGAGGTTCGCCTTGACGTAGGCCCTCAGCTCTTCTTCGGAGATCTCGGCCTCACCGTTGGCGACGACGAAAGCCTTCAGTCGCTGACCGAACTCCTCGTCCTCGACCCCGATCACCGCCACCTCGGCCACACCGTTGTAATCGGCAAGCAAGTCCTCGATCTCGCGAGGGAAGACGTTCTCGCCACCGGAGACGATCATCTCGTCGTCGCGACCGTCGATGAAGAGCCGGCCGCCGGAATCGATGTGACCGACGTCGCCGCTGCTCAGCAGGCCGTCAATCACCTCCTTGCCGCCGCCGCCGGTGTAGCCCTCGAAGGACATCTCGTTGCCGACGAAGATCCGCCCGACCTCGCCATCGGGGACCTCGCGGCCCGCCTCGTCATAGAGGCGCACGACCGTGCCCCGCGGCGGCCGCCCCGCCGTTCCCGGTGCGGCGCGCAGGTCCTCGGGAGTGGCGACGGTCGCGTAGGCGACCTCGGTCGAGCCATAGAGGTTGTAGACGGTGTCGCCGAAGCGGTCCATCCACTCGGTCGCCAGCTCCCCCGGTAGCGCCGAGCCGGAAGCCGAGGTAATGCGCAGCGTGGAAAGGTCGTGGGCGTTGAGCGTCTCCTCGGGCAGGCGCAGGATGCGCTGCAGCATTACCGGCACGACCGCCAGCACGTCGGCGCGGTAGTCCTGCACTGCCCGCAGCGTCTCCTCCTCGTCGAAGCGCCGGCGCAGCACCATCGTCGAGGCCGTCGGCAGGCTCATCACGAAGTGGAAGAAGCCCCAGGAGTGGAATAGCGGCGCCGCGATCATCATCGTCTCCCGAGCCCGGTAGGGAATCTTGTCGATCAGCGCCGCCATCGCCAGCAGGCCGTCGGGGCTGGAGCGCTGGGCGCCCTTGGGGGTGCCCGTGGTGCCCGAGGTGAGGATCACGAAGCGAGGTTTGTCCGGCGGCGGCTTCAGGTCGGAGTCGGCGTTGGCGGCGATCAGCGAGTCGAGGGTCGGCCCCTGCGGCGTGCCGTCGCTCCAGGCGACGATGTGAGCGATGTCTGCGTCGATGCCGTCGAGCAGATTTGCGAACTCCTCGTCGTAGATAAGCGCCTTCGGCGCCTCGCGCCGCGTCACCTCGACCAACTGGGGACCAGCGAACATCGTGTTCAGATAAAGCGCGCTGGCGCCGAGCTTGGCGGCGGCGAGCGTCGCCTCGACGAAGCCGCGGTGGTTGCGGCACATGATCCCGATCCCGTCCCCGTGACCGATCCCCATACCCGCGAAGGCGTGAGCGAGCGCATTGGAACGGCGGTGAACCCGTTCGAAGCTGAGCGAGCCGCGTTCGTCGATCAGCATCGCCTCGTGCGGGTATTTGTGCGCCGCGGTGGCCACCCCGGTCGCCGGCGAGGCGCCCCAGCGCAGGAAGGTGGTCGCGACCTTGGCTGCCTTGTCGGGACGGACCAGGCCGACGATCCCCGCCTCGTGCAGCACCTTCGCCTCGAAGACCGAGTCGGAGACCGACTGACGAGCGCTCGCCGCTATCGACTTCAGCATTCCCATCGCAGCGGCGAAGGTTATTCGCTATCCACCGAAGCGACCGCTATGCAGGCGATTCCCTCACCCCGGCCGATCCAACCCATCCCCTCGTTGCTCGTCGCCTTGACGCTGACCCGGGCCGAGGTGGCCTCGGCAAGGGTTCGCTCCATCTCGGCGTGGTGCGGGCCGATCCGTGGCTCCTCGCAGATCAGGGTCGCGTCGAGGTTGACGATGCGGCCGGAAATGGTGCCGACGACGGTACGCAGCAGGTCAATCGAGTCCGCGTCGCGCCAGGTCTCCTCGTCGTCGGGAAAGAGAGTGCCGATGTCTCCCATCCCGGCCGCGCCAAGCAGGGCATCGATCACCGCGTGGGTGAGAACGTCGGCGTCCGAGTGGCCGGCAAGGCCGCGGGCGTGCTCGATCTCGATTCCGCCAAGCACGAGGCGGCGGCCATCGGCGAAGCGGTGGCTGTCGTAGCCGATCCCGACGCTCATCTATGAATCCTCGCGCACGGGGCCGGAGAGCGGCTCGAGCCGACGCTGACGGTTTTCAAAGGCGCAGATCTCCCTCACTCCAAGGTCGCTGAGAAACTCGACCGCTTGCTCGTAAGCGAAGCCGACCTGCTCGGGCAGGTGCGCGTCAGAAGACAGCGCAAAGTCGGCGCCAGCCTCGACGCACATCTCGACGAAGCCGGCCGCGGGATAGATCTCGCTGACCGGCTTACGCAGGCCCGCCGTAGAGACCTCGACCGCGATACCGCTCTCAGCTATCGCTTCGATCGCCGGCTCATAGAAAAAGCGCGGATCGCGCTCGGGCAGCGCTCGGGCGCTCCCCCAGACCTTGACCAGGTCGGGATGGGCGAGGATGTCGAAAAGACCGGAGCGGGCGCACTCGGCGAGCGTGGCGAAGTAGCGGCGCCAGACCTCGTCCGGGTCATTGCCGCTTTCCCAGACATCCCAGCCCGGGTGGTCGACGGCAGAGTCGCCGATGAAGTGGACCGATCCGACCACGTAGTCGAAATCGCGTGCCTCGAGCAGAGCCGCGGTGCGGTCTTCGGCTGCGGGGACGTAGTCGCACTCGACCCCGAGCCGCAGCGGCGTGCTGCGCACGAACTCGCAGTAGGCGTCGAGGTCGTCGCGCGCCTGTTCCTCCCAGAAGGGATGGCGCCAGAGGTCGAGGGCCTGGGTGAAGCGGTAGACGTGCTCGGAGACGCCCAGCTCGGCGATACCGGCCTCCTCGGCGGCGGCCAGGTAGCGGTCGACGTTTTCGGTCGTGAAGAAGCGATCCGGAGGGGTATCGAGCTCGTCGGGCCGCAGGTGGAGGTGGTAGTCGGTCAGCATGGAGACGCGAGACTAGGCGACCCGGGCCACGGATACGCTGGAGCCATGGTCCACTTGAGGATCGTCGTCCCGGAAGATCGCTGCCGGAAGGTCCTTGACCTGCTCGAAGCCGCGCCCTCGACGACCAACCTGGTCTTCCTCGCCGGCGCCGCACGCCAGCCCAAGGGAGATGTCGTCCTCTGCGACGTTGCCCGCGAGGAAGCGAGCTTGCTGATCGAGGATCTGAAGGAGATCGGGATTGGCCGCGACGGCTCGATCTCACTCGAGCAGATCGACTCGCAAGTCTCGGCAGCCGCCGAGCGGGCCGAGCGGGCGACACGAGGCACGCCCTCCGATGCGGTCGTCTGGGAGGAGGTCGAGGCGCGTACTTCGGAGAGCACTGAGCTGGGTGGCAATTTCCTCGTCTTCATGGTGCTCGCCTGCCTGATCGCCTCGGTGGGGATATTCCTCGGCTCACCCATCCTGATCGTCGGGGCGATGGTGGTGGGCCCTGAGTTCGGCCCACTGGCCGGCTTCTGCGTCGCCGTTGTCGAGCGTCGACGCAACGTGGCGATCCGCTCGCTCACCGCGCTCGCGATCGGCTTCCCCATCGGGATCACGGCTGCGTTCCTCTTCACGCTGGCCTCGAAGGCGACCGGGATGCTCGACGCGGACTTCAGCGGCTCGATGCACCCGCTGACGCAGTTCATCTCCAAGCCAGACGAATTTTCGTTCATCGTCGCCTGCTTTGCTGGTGCCGCGGGCGTTCTCTCGCTGACGTCGGCCAAGTCGGGGGCGTTGATCGGAGTGCTGATCTCGGTCACCACGATTCCGGCCGCGGCCAACATCGGTGTCGCCACCGCCCTCGCCGACTGGTCGGAATGGCGGGGAGCAATGGCGCAGTTGGCGGTCAACCTGACGGCGATCGTGCTCGCCGGCATCGCCACGCTCTCGATCCAGCGCAAGCTGTACGAGCGACGGCGGCAGCGTCATCGCGGCGATAGCGCGCGTGCCGTCGCAGGCCTGCCGACCGCCAGTGAACGAAGCGCGGCGGAGCGGTGATTCGCCAGCTGGCAATCATGCTCGGTGCCTTCGCCGCCGGCGCCGTCGTGGCCGGGGTACTCGGCGCGGCCAGCCTCGGCGTCGCCCTGGGGGTTGGCCAGGTCTGCTTCGCGGGCGCCCTTATCTGGGTGCTGCTGCGGCAATGATGATCGAGTTAGTCGCGCATAGGGCGACTAACTCGATCACCCGGAGCGCTGGGAGAGGAGCAGCTCGGCCAGCTTCAGGTCACGCGGCATCGTCACCTTGAGGTTCTCGATCGGAGCGGGATGGATCAGAACCTTGCCGCCCGTCGCCTCGACCATCATTGCCTCATCGGTGGCTGCAGCAGCCCCGTCCGGATCGGCCACGAGCGCCTCGCGCAGGGCCTCGACGTGAAAGACCTGAGGCGTCTGCGCCGCCCAGAGTCGCCCCCGCTCGAGGGTCGCCTCGACGACCAGACGCACGTTTTCCATGCCTGACATGGAAAACGTGCGTTTCGCGCCAGGGTCCACCTGCTTGATCGTGTCGGTGACTGGGGCGGCGGCGATGGCCCCAGCGGCGTCGGTGTCCGCGGCCAGAGTCGTGACCACTTCCTCGATCAGCTCTGGCGTCACCAGGGGGCGGGCCGCGTCGTGGATCGCAACAAGCTCAGTGGAAACCACCTGCAGAGCATTAGAGACTGACTGCGCGCGAGTGGCGCCGCCGTCGACCACGCCGACATCATCGCCTGCAAGGTCATGAGCGTGTCCGGGCGGATAGGCGACGACGATCGAGCGGATGGACGGCGCCGCCCGGAACGCCGCGATCGACCACTCGGCCAGCGGCCGGCCGGCCAGCGGCACGAAGGCCTTCGGACCGCCGGCTCCGAGCCTTTGCCCGGAGCCGGCGGCCGCGATGACCGCTGTGACAGACGCTGCGGAGCTACGCCGTGGCGGCGAAGCGCTCCTCCAGCAGCCCGTCGAGGTAGTCCTCCGCGCCTTCCTCGTCTTTGTCGAGCGCGTACATGAACTCCGAGGCGAGGATCTTCTTCGCCCGCGTGTACATCTGCTTCTCACCCGTGGAAAGACCCTTTTCCATCTCGCGAATGGCGAGGTTGCGAACGACCTCGGCCAGCTCGAATACGTCCCCGGTCTTGATCTTCTCGCGGTTGTACTTGAAGCGCCGGTTCCAGTTCTTCGGCATGTCCGAGACGTCGTCGGTGAGCACGTCGGTGACCTTCTTGATTTCTTCCTCGTCGATAACGCGGCGCAGACCAGCGACGCCGGCGTTCTCGCAGGGGACCATCACCGTGAGTTCGTTGTGGAGGATCTTGATCGTGAGGTAATCACGCTCCTCCCCCATCAGCTCACGGGACTCCTTCTTCAGCACGAGGCCAGCGCCGTGGTGGGGGTAGACGACCTTGTCCCCCTCTTCGAAGTCGCATACGTAAGGGACCTCAACGTCCGCTTCGAAGCCCGCCTCCATGGCCTCCTCTGCTAGCTCAGAAATCGGGTGCTCCTTTCGTTTATCGACGGCTCCATTGCCGTCAGCTCTGTAGGTACCGATCGACCAGGTCGACCTCCTGAAGCCTGCGCAGGCCCTCGCGGATGTCCTTGGCTCGCGTGGAGCCAACCCCGTCGACGGCCTCCAGGTCAGCGTCAGAGGCAGCGAGGACCTCTTCCAGCCCACCCAGCTCCTGGATGATCTTCTGGACGACAAGCTTGGGTATGCGCGGCACGCGGCCGAGCACTCGGTAGCCGCGTGGGGCCACCGGGAAGTCGAGGGTGTTGAGCTTGCGGTCGTAGCCGAGCAGCTCGGCGAGGCGACCGAAGTCGAGCACGTCCTCGTGCGGCAAACGCGCAAGCGACTGCAGGACAGTGGCCAGGTTCTGCTCGGAGTCCTCGACCGAGTAGTCGCGGACCAGCGCGGTCTTGTCGGTAGCGACGCCGACCATCGTCTCCTCCAGCTGCATCTCGATCAGGCGCCCCTCGGTGCCGAGCTCGACGATGTAGCGCTCGACCTCGACCGCCATGCGGGTGACCAGCTCGGCGCGCTGCAGCACCGCGAGCGCGTCGTAGAGTACGCAGCCGCCCTCGAACTCGAGCACGGTGAGCCGGTTCGACACCTGGTCGAGGCGGGCGCGGTACTTGTCGAGCGTCGCCAGGCCCTGGTTGGCCTTGGCCAGCACGGCAGGGATGTCCTGGAGGATGTACTTGGTCCCCTCGATGTAGAGGGAAACGACGTCGCGGCGCTGCGAGATCGCGACTACCAGCGCATCGGTCTGCTTGGAGACGCGCTCGGCGGTGCGGTGGCGGGTGCCGGTCTCGGCCGAAAGAATCGTCGGGTCGGGCATCAGCTGCACGTTGGCCCAAGCGATCTTCGTCGCCTCGGAGTTGAGCACGATCGCCCCGTCCATCTTTGCCACCTGGTAGAGCATCGCCGGCGTGTAATCGATGTCGAGCTTGATTCCGCCGGAGAGCAGATGCGAGATGTCGCCGGCGTCGCCGACGACGATCAGGCCACCGGTGCGGGAGTGGACGATGTTGTCGAGGCCCTCGCGCAAGGCGCCGCCAGGTGCAACTACGTCAAGAGCCCTCAGTAGCCGGGGATCTTGGCGTTCAGACAACTCATGAAGCTCATCCCCAGGAAGCGCTGACATCGCTCTTTAGGATGGCAAAAACCGCTTTGGAATGCGGTGTGGCTAATCCCCACTGGACAGGTCGGGATGGTCGTTGTCAAGGAAACCGGTCACCCAAGGCCATAAGTCCCGGAGTTTGCGTGCCTGGAGCGAACCACATCAAATTCTCATCCTGGTAGGTGGAGAATCTGATGTGGTTCGAATTTGGTCCTTCAGAGGTGGAAGCGGCGGTGATGAGTGTGGTGCCGGAGAGCGCTTGGGACAGGGTTGCCGGCGACAGCGGGGTCGGGGCCGGGGTGGCCGGGGTCACGCACGAACGCCCAGGTGAGGGCCGCCCCGATCACACAGAGAACGACAGCGACCCAGGTCGAGCCGGCGATCGAATCGGTGAATGAGTCACCGCTCGCCTGCAGCGCATGGAAGGCGGCACCGGTGGCCGCCAGGGCGAGCGAGCCGGCGACGATGCGGTCCATTGCCAGCACCCCGGAGGCGATGCCGACCTTCTCCGCCGGCATGACGGCCATCGCGGCAGTCGACATCGGCGCATAGACGAGCCCGATCGCGATCCCGAAGAGCAGGTAGCCACCGAGCAGGAATCCATAGGAAGAGTGCGGGCCGATCTGCGTCAACACGATCAGGCCGGCAGTGCCGAAGGCCATGCCCGCGGTCATCAGTCCGCGGGCGCCGAAACGGCCGATCAAACGACCGGAGAAGGGCGAGATGAGGACCATCGGCGCGGTCACGGGCAAGATCATCAGGCCACTGAGGATCGCCGAATGCCCGCGGGCATCCTGCAGGTACTGGGGCTGGAAGAACATCACCGCCCAGTAGGACCCGACAACGGCGAAGGCAGCAGCGCTGGCGCCGAAGTAGGGACGGTTGCGGAAAAGGGCAAATTCGACGATCGGTTCGCGCACCCGCCGCTCGATCCGGGCAAAGGCGGCAAGAGAAAGCACGCCGACCACGGCGAGCACCGCGGTCACCTCCGCCGGCCAGGTCCTCGACTGGACCATCGCGAGCACGACCGCACCGAGACCGGCGCCGAGTGTCGTCAGCCCGGCCAGGTCGACGTGCCTACCGGCGCCAGGATCGGTCGACTCCGGCGCAGCCGCAATCACTATCGCCAGCCCGGCGGCGGCAACCGGGAGGTTGATCCAGAAGATCAGGCGCCAGTCAAACGCGATCAACGCCCCGCCCACCACCGGCCCGATCGCCAACGCGATCGCCGAGACCGCTGCCCAGATGCCAAGCGCTCGCGGCTGCTGCGCGGCGGGGAAGGCATTGCAGACGATCGCCAGCGAGAGCGAAAGCATCGGCGCCGCGCCGATGCCCTGCAGGACTCGGCCGCCGATCAGCATCGTCGGGCCCTGAGCAGCCCCGGAGAGAACCGAGCCAGCCGCGAAGAGGACCATCCCGATCGCGAAGACTCGCTTGCGCCCGAACATGTCGCCAAGTCGCCCGGCGGTGACGACGAGGACCGCGATCGTCAGCAGGTAGCCGTTCATCACCCACTGCAGCTCCGTCGCGCTGGCGCCAAGGTCTGCTCGCACCGAGGAGAGCGCCAGCGCCACCACCGTCGAGTCGAGCATCAGCAGGAAGAGCCCCGAGCAGGCGCCGATCAGCGTCCACGAGGGACGGTTCCGTTCGTCGATCCGCAGCATCGCGGCGACGCTATCCGCACGCGCGGATGACGACGCGCATCAAGTTTTCAAGCTAATAGGTGGAGCTTGATTCGAGGTTGCTAGCTGGTCGCCAGGTCCCGGGTCGGGTCGATGCCCCAGCGGCTGCCGACCTCGACCAAGTCCTCGTTGAGCGGCCAGCGATCCGGGCGCTCCTCCCCCTCGTGCTGGGGACTGGCGCCCTTGAGCGTCATGCAGCCGGTGTTGTCGCCGATAGCGCGGATCGCGGCGACGTCCTCGTCGCTGAGGCGTTGCTCGGGTGGCAGTGCCGCAAGCTCGGCCCGCTGCTCCTCGATCGGGCGGGCGTCGGGACCCGCCTCCTGGATCAGGGTTGGGACCACGCACTCGACCGCCGGATGGGCCAGGTTCCATTGGCAGGCGAGCTGGATCGGCGTCAGATCGGCCCGCTGGGCGTAGGGCAGCACCCGCTCGAGCTTCTCCAGTCCCGCCTCGATCCAGCCCTCGGGACGGAATGCTCGGTGGTCGCCGCGGGCTAGCTCGACGCCAGGTCGCAGGTCGCCCCAAAAGAGCCCGCCATAGTCGACGACGCGAGTGATCACCTTGACGTCGTGACGTTCGGCAGCGTCGAGACAGAATTCACCCGGCCAGGGCTCGAAGGGGTTGAGGATGATCATCGCCCAGTCGATCCGCTCGCCGAAGCGCTCCAGAGAGGCGATCAGATCGAGGGTGAAGCCGTTCGCCGGACCGGGAGCGACACCGATCTGGCTGGCGAGGCCGGCGTCGCGCAAAGCTGCCATCCCATCCCAGACCGCCTCGCTGGAGTAACCAATCCGGTCGGGGTTGTGGAGCAGCAGCAGGTCGAAGGAGCTGGCGTCAAGCCGCTCGAGGCTGCGCTCGGCAGCCGTGCGCAGGTAGTCCGCGTACTCCGCCTCGCCGCGCAGGCGCGGATCGGTGAAACGCGGGAAGCCGCGCGGGCCGTCGCGCTCGCCCTCGTAGAAGTCGTGGCCGACGGCGCCGACCAGGCAGTAATCGTCACGGGGGACCCCGGCCAGCGCCCGCCCCAGCAGTGAGTCGGCCGCACCCTGCCCATAGGTGTCGGCCGTGAGCAGAGTGTCGATCCCGTTACCGGGCCGCAGCACGGCCTCGATCCGCTCCTCATCGACCGTTTCGCCAAAGTGGAGGAACCTCCCTCCACTCCAGGTGCCTATAGCTGTGCGACCAGGCTCGCGCATCTCAGCGGGAACGATAAGGGCCTATCCCGGTAGGGATGGAACGTCTTGTACTTTTTCGCGGCAAACCATCGTCGGCAGCCGGAAACGCAACTCGAAAAAGTTAAGTGGAACCCCTACCGGGATAGGCCCTAGCTCGGCTCCGGCTTGGAATCGCCGTCGCCCGGCTCTTGGCCATCGCTGGGCTCGCTGCCCTCGTCCTTCTTGGCGCCGACACCAACCTTCTCAGGCTCGGGCTTGGACTTCTTCGGCCGCGCCGGCTTCTTCGGTTTGATGATCGTGAGGCTGAGGGGGCGATCCTCCTCGTCGCCGGAGGGGTCGCGCTTGACCATCACGGTCGAGCCGGGGACCATCTGGCCCTGGCGCAGCACTTCGTCGGCCAGCGGGTCCTCGATGTAGCGCTGGATCGCGCGGCGAAGCGGCCGGGCGCCCATCGAGGGGTCCCAGCCTTTCTCGACCAGCAGGTCCTTGGCCTCGTCGGTCAGGTCCAGCTGCAGCTCGTGCTCGGCGACCTGGACGCGGACGCGGTTGATCATCAGGTCGACGATCTCCTTGACCTCGTCCTTGGCCAGCTTGTGGAAGACGATCACCTCGTCGATCCGGTTGAGGAACTCGGGCCGGAAGACTTTTTTCAGGTCGCTCATGATCCGGTTCTTCATGTCGCCGTAGGACATCCCGGTCTCATCGGCGACGGTGAAGCCGATCGAGGTGTTCTTGGCGATCTCCGAGGCGCCGATGTTCGAGGTCATGATCACGATCGCGTTACGGAAGTCGACCGTGCGACCCTGGGCGTCGGTGAGGCGCCCGTCCTCGAGGATCTGCAGGAGGATGTTGAAGACGTCGGGGTGGGCCTTCTCGATCTCGTCGAGCAGCAGCACCGAGTACGGCTTGCGCCGCACGGCCTCGGTCAGCTGACCGCCCTCGTCGTAGCCGATGTAGCCCGGTGGCGAGCCGACCAGGCGGCTGACCGCGTGCTTCTCCATGTACTCGGACATGTCGATGCGGACCATCGCCTCCTCGTCGCCGAAGAGGAATTCAGCCAGCGTGCGGGCGAGCTCGGTCTTGCCGACCCCGGAGGGGCCGAGGAAGATGAACGAGCCGGCCGGGCGCTTGGGGTCCTTGATCCCGGCGCGCGAGCGGCGGATCGCCTTGGAGACGGCGGTGATCGCGACCTCCTGGCCGATCACGCGCTTGTGCAGCTCCTCCTCCATGCGGATCAGCTTCTGGGTCTCGGCCTCGGTCAGTTTGAAGACCGGGATCCCGGTCCACATCGAGACGATGTCGGCGATCTCTTCTTCGCCGACGTCGGGCCGCTCGCCGTTCTCGCCCTCGGCCCACTCGTCCTCGAGCTGGCGCTTGCGGGTGGTCAGCTGGCGCTCGGTGTCGCGCAGGTTGGCGGCTTTCTCGAACTCCTGCGCTTCGATCGCGGCCTCCTTGTCGCGCCGCGTCGTCTCGATTTCCTCCTCGAGGTCGCGGTAGACCGGTGGCGCGCTCATCGACTTGATCCGCATCCGCGAAGCCGCCTCGTCGATCAGGTCGATCGCCTTGTCGGGCAGGAAACGGTCGGAGATGTAGCGGTCGGCGAGCTCGGCGGCGGCTTCCAGCGCGTCGTCGGTGATGTTGACGCGGTGGTGCTGCTCGTAGCGCTCGCGCAGCCCTTCGAGGATCTTCACCGTGTCCTCGACCGAGGGCTGGTCGACCTTGATCTGGGCGAAGCGACGCTCCAGCGCCGAGTCTCGCTCGAGGTACTTGCGGTACTCGTCGAGCGTCGTCGCGCCGATCGTCTGCAGCTCGCCGCGGGCCAGCGCCGGCTTGAGGATCGAGGCGGCGTCGATCGCGCCCTCGGCGGCGCCGGCGCCGACGAGGTTGTGGAGCTCGTCGATGAAGAGGATGATGTCGCCGCGCTGGGTGATCTCTTTCATCACCTTCTTCAGCCGCTCCTCGAACTCGCCGCGGTACTTCGAACCGGCAACCAGGGCGGCCAGGTCGAGCGTGTAGATCTGCTTGTTCTTGAGCAGCTCGGGAACTTCGCCCTTGTTGATGCGGGCGGCCAATCCCTCGACCACGGCGGTCTTGCCGACGCCGGGCTCGCCCAGCAGCACCGGGTTGTTCTTGGTGCGGCGGGAGAGGATCTGCATGATCCGCTCGATCTCGGTCTCGCGACCGATCACGGGGTCGAGCTTGCCCTCCTCGGCGAGCTTGGTCAGGTTGCGGCCGA
>JAWVFJ010000042.1:0-63350 GCA_033856275.1 Solirubrobacterales bacterium | reverse complement strand
AGAAGTTGAGATAGACATGGGCGTTGTTGACCGGCGCATTGGAGTAGACGTGGCCGTTGACGGTCACCGAACCGGGCTGGCCGTTGATGACTCCGGCGACGGCGGTGTCCGTGGTGGTGGCAAAGGGTCCGATCTTGACACCAAGAAGGCTGGTGTCTTCGGTGATCTCCGAATACACATCGACGTTGTTGCATTCAGGCAGTTCGGCGTCCTTAAACGAAGTGATCCCGAGCGCCGTATTGCCCGCGAAGACCGGGCCCCCACTGTCTCCCCCTTCAATGCAAACGCCATAGGCTTCCGTCATGTGGTTGACGGTTATGGTGCGACCTGGTTCCTGCAGCGGGCTTGGTTCATAGCTGACAGGAACGTTCAATGCCCTGACATAGCCGCAGCTCGTCCCAGTCGTCGCACCTGAGTGGCATACGTACTGCCCGAGGAAGCTGGACGCTTCCGAAGTGATTTTGTGAGCAGGGTCAAGGGGAAATCCGCCTGCGTTCCTGCTCCATTCGACGACCCAATTGGGCCAAGATGGAATATCCCAGTAGGCCACGCCCGTCGCATTGATCTTCGCCACATCGTGACCGTTGCCCCAGTACGCCTGCTCTGTATAGCCGAGGTAATGTTCGTGACCCAAGCTGTCGAAGGCGGCCATGTACTGCCTGTCCGGTTCCTTCGCACAGTGCCCTGCCGTTATCACGTACCGATTGCCGTTCCCAACACCAAGCGCCTTGAACCCGGCGGTACAGCTCGCCCCCGTTATCCCTTCTTCAGGGCCGGGGCCGTTTTCCTGGATGGGCACACCACCTCGCATTGGCGCATCGCACGACGCAATCGAGAGATCGCTACATGCTGCCGGGGTCATTTGAAAGCGGTCGAGTCCGCGTCCTCGAATTTCTACCTTGACCTCCTGCGCCGTCGCCTGCTGCAGCAGATCCGCTTTCGCGGTGCTGTCGATTCCTTCAGCTTCGGCGATGACGACCGAGTTGGTTCTGGGGTCAAGGGAAGTCTGCACGAGACCCCCATCGACCAAGGTGGAAAGGGCGGTGTCAAGCCGCCTCTGAGCGACTTCAAGCTCGGCCCAGCTCGATCGCACCGCAGCGATACGAAAGTCCCCTTGAAGGTCTGCCTTCGTGAGCTCGCTGCGAGCCACGTCCCTCCCGGAGCCAGCGGCAATCGGAATCACGAATTCGCCCGTTTGATTGTCGAACCAAACGCCGGCGTAGCTGGACCCAAGCCGATCTGCAAGGGCGCCGACGATGTCAGCTTCGGTGCCGGCTTCCTGCGTTTCCAGCGCTTCTTCAGCCTGAGCCACCGGGACGTCGAAGTCCTTGCGGTATTCGTTGACTTCAAAGGGGTGGATATCGGCAGAGGCAAGCGGTGCGGCAATCGCCGCGACAGCGAGGACGGTCACCAACCCGAAAAATCGACCAAGGGCCGTCCTGCCCGAAAACAGTCCCATCGCTCCCCTCCCCTTGATTGTCCCGTGATTCCAAGACACCGAGACTGCCGTTAGGCCAGTCAGCGCAAGCAGAATAAACGTCTACGTACATCCTTACAAGGACCTAGTTGGTGCATTTCTGTCACGAAATGCACCGTTTCGCGCGCTTTGGATTTTTTCGTCCGATCCACAAGTGAAGCTGCCCCAACGTTCCCTACAGGACGGAGAGCCATGTCCAAGGAAATCTTCGACCAGGATCGGCCCCGCAGCACGATGGCGCGGCGCCTCGACGAAGCGTTCGCCGGTTGCGACCAGTGGACCCTCGCGCCGCCCTCTCAGCGGCGCAGCGAGGTCGTCTTCAGCCCCCGCTCCTCGATCTCCTCGAGGATCAGCGGCAGCGCCGCCGCCGTGCGCACCCAGGAGCCCGGCGCGCTGTAGTAGTCGGCGTCATGCAAGAGGACGATGTCTCCGGCCCCGATGCGGGTGCTTGCGAGACGGGCAATCGACTCGGCGCTCGCGCGGCGGTTCCAGTCCCGTCCCCAGCGTGACCACAGCACTGGGCGCCAGCCGCGACGGCGCACAGCGCCCAGGGTGGCCGCACTGAAGACTCCGTAGGGCGGCCGGTAGTCGGCTACGGCCTGCCCACCTGCATCCTCTATCGCCACACGGGCTCGCTCGGCGTCCTCGAGGAACCGCTGCACGCTGAGCCGCAGGAGATTGCGGTGTCGATAGCAGTGCAGCTCGACACGGTGCCCCGCGGCGACGATCTCCGTCACCAGTGCCGGCCGGCGCACGACCTGCTCGCCGGCAAGGAAGAAGGTCGCCGTTGCGCGGTGCTCGCGCAGGACCTCAAGCGCGGCCGGCGTTCCCTGCGGGTGCGGTCCGTCATCGAAGGTGAGAGCGACCCCCGGATCGCCCTCTTGGCGCATCTCGATTCCCAGGGTGGGGCCGAGACCGGGAACGACCGGCGCCAGCGCTGGCCCGGCATGCAGCACGGCCGCCGCCGAGGCGCCAGCGCCGAGCAGCGTCCTGATCAAGGGCCTTTGTGGGCGGTGGCCTGGCGCGTCGGAGAAGGCTGTTGCTTCGAGCTGGCCTTGATCCCTTCCGGAGGGGAGGTGTCATTGTCCCGGCCAATGTGAATGCGTCCCTCGAGCGGCTTGGCGATCACCTTGTAGGGCGCTTCCCGGTCGATCACAGTGAAGAGCATCACGACGAAGATCGCGGCCAGGCTAACCGCGGCGACAACGCGCTCCATGCGCAGGCGCCAGACTGGTTGCGGGCGCACCCGCGGCCTCACGGTCAGGGCCCGCGAGGCGATCGAGGGCAGCGAGGCGAAGGAGGAGTCGGGCGGACGTCGCTCGCGGCTGAGATGGCGCAGCACCGAGCCCAGCTCATGCTCGGAGCGCGCCACCTCGGCTAGCCCGAAGCGCTCGAAGGCAGCGTTGTTGGCCCGCAGGTGCCCAGCCGAGAAGCCAAAGGAGACAACCGGGCAACCGCGGATGTGGGCCTCGAGCACGGTCAGGCCGGCGGTCGAGTGGACCATCGCGTCGGCAGCCGCCATCCAGTCGCTCATCTGCTCGGTGAAGCCGATGATCCGCACCCGCTCGTTCTGGGCGAAACGCTGCTCCAGCTTCTCGCGGGCGACCTCGTTGCGCCCGGTGATGCAGACGACGTTGGTGTCGTCGGCTGTGAGCGCCGAGCGGATCGCGCCCTCGAGGTTGCCGATGCCCCAGCCGCCGCCGGAGACGAGGATGAGCCTGGCGTGAACGGGAACGTCGAGTGCCTGCCGCGCGTCGCTGCGCGTGCGCGGCATCAGGAACTCCGGTGAAATCGGTGGGCGCATCCACTCGACGCTGGCCGGCCCGGCCAGCCGTTCGACCTCCTCGATCGACTCCGGATGGGTGACGTAGTGCAGATCGACGCCGGGGTGCACCCAGTACCGCAAGCCGGCCAGGTCGGTGATCGCCGACTGCACCGGGACCAGAAGGCGGCGGTTCTCGCGCAGCATCCCAAGCACCGCCGTAACGCCGGGATAGGTGGAGATGACGACGTCGGGCTGGTGCTTCTCGATCGCCCGCAGCAGCCCGCGCGCGCCGAGCAGGTAGCTGAGGTGGTGCATCAGCCAACGGGTGGGCGCGAACTTCGTGATCAGCCAGTACTGGATATCGAACAGCCAGGGCACCCAGCGAAAGGTGAAGCGGGACCCATCGCGAGCCACCGAGGAGCTGATCCGTCCCATCTCCCGCAGCCCATTGACGATCTCCACCTCTGCGCCGGGAATGTCCGCTTCGAGGTCCGCCTTGACTATCCGGGCCGGCAGATCGTGCCCCTCGCCGATGTCGGCAGTGAGGATGAGAACTCGAGGATCGCGTTCTTCGAAGCGTGAGGCCCCCGCCAGCATCGCGCCGGCCGCGCGTTCGTTGCCGTTCATCGAAGGCCGCTTGCCGGGGATCGGGTCAGGCGGACGGATGCTGTTGCGAACCCATTCGACGTACTTGCGGACGCCTTCCTTGAAGCTGGTCTCGGCCCTCCAGCCGAGCTCCTCGAGCGCCCGCTCGTTGGAGATCGCCTTGCCTGGAAAGTCGCCCGGGCGCGGGGGCGTGTGGACGATCTCGCAGCCATCGGTGTTTTCCTGCACCCGCTCGGCGATTTCGAGGATCGTCACGACTTCGTCACCGGAGAGGTTGTAGGTGCGACCGGCCGCCTCCGGAGCCAGAGCAGCGACGATCCCTTCGGCGAGGTCCTCGACGTAGATGAAGCTGCGGGTCTGGCTGCCGTCGCCAGCGATCGTCAGCGCCTTGCCTTCGAAGGCAAGGTCGGTGAACTTGGCAACGACACCGGCAGCCCGAGCGCGAGGGCCATAGGGAATGCCAAAGCGCAGGATGGTGCTCTCCAGTTCATAGAGCTCGGCATAGCCGGCGCAGTACGTCTCGCCCGCCAACTTGGTCGCGGTGTAGAGGTGGCGCGGCGCCGGGATCGGGATTTCCTCGTCAACGTCCTGCTCGACACAGTCGCTGTAGACCCAGGTCGTCGAGCCATAGACGACGCGACCGACCTTGGCCCGGCAGGCGGCCTCGAGCACGTTGAGGGTGCCGCGGGTGTTGACCTCCTCGGCCAGGACCGGGTCAGCGAGGACGTGGCCGACGTCGGCAACGGCGGCGAGGTGGATCACGGCGTCGCAGTCGCGCATCGCCAGGTCGAGGTTGGCCGGGTCGGTGATGCTGCCGGTGAAGGTCTCGACTTCGAGCGGTGAGTGGTAGGGCGAGGCGCTGAGGTCGAAGATCCGCGGTGTGATGCCGCGCTCGATCAGGCGGTCGACGACGTGGGAGCCGATGAAGCCGCCGCCACCGGTAACCAGAACCCTCATACGATCACACCTTTCGTGCTTCGTTCACCCACGATGATCATCACCGGAAGTCTCGTTCGTTCACTCCGCACTCATTGCTCCTCGTTGAGCGCGGCCTCGCGGCTCTCGGGCCGGTAATAGAGCGGCACGCACCAGTGATTCTCGGACACCCAGTCAGTGTTGGGCAGCTCATCGGAGCGGCCCATGATGCGGTGACAGGGCTGCTCGTAGACGCGGCCGGTGGACTTCTCGATCGAATCGAAGACGACGTACTTGTAGAGGCCCGAGATCATGCCTTCGGGGAGCTCGAGCCTGCCCGAGTGCAGCGGGTCGAGGTGCTCGCGCGCATACTCATTCTTCCAGGCGACGATCTCCTCCATGCGGTCTGCCTGAACGAGTCCGAGCGCAGCGGTGAACTCGCTCATGCGGAAGTTGAGCCCGTCGATCTCGTGCTCGAACTTGCCGTAATTGCGAAACTTGCGAGCGAACTCGATCAGCTCCTCGTTGGCGGAGACGAGCACGCCGCCCTCGCCAGTGGAGACCGTCTTGGTCGCGTAGAGCGAGTAGGCGCCAGCGTCGCCGAAACTACCGGGCTTGCGACCATTCCACGCGGCCCCGTGCGCGTGAGCGCAGTCCTCGAGCAGGAAGATGTCGTTGGCGCGGCAGTACTCGGCAATGCGCTCCGAATCGAAGCCGATGTGGCCGCCGATGTGGACGAGGATCGCCGCCTTCGGCTTGTGCTTCTCTGCCTTCGCCTCGAAATCCGCAAAGGACATGCAGAGATCGCTGCGGTTGCAGTCGACGAACTCCACCGCGGCGCCGGCGTTGATTGCGGCCAGTGGTGTCGCCATGAAGGTGTTCGAGGGGCAGAGAACCTTCTCGCCGCGCACGTCGGCGAACTCCAGCGCCGTCAGCGCCCCGCCGGCCCAGCTCGAGAGGCCGAGGCTCGGCAATCCATTCCAATCCGCCCAGCGTTGCTCGAACGCCGCCAGCATCCGACCCTCCGACCACTGCTCGGAATCGAGAACCTCGGTCCAGAGCTCGAAGAGCCTGGTGCGGTCACGATGGTCGAACCCGATCGCGAACTTGCTCGCGTCGATCCGGCTTGTCTCTGCGGACCCTACGGGGTAGCTCCTTGACGTAAGTGGCTGGGGAAAGCCTTCGCGGGACGAAATCGGTGGAAGCGCGAAAGCGCCGCAAGGCTAGCAGCGAAGCCGGACCCGAGCCGAGCGGAATTCAGCCGGAATCGCCAATATGGGCACTCTCGATCACGGCGCCGACAACACGCGAGCCCGCCAGCAGCGTCGTGCCAGCCACCGCCACCGCCATCGAAGCGACCAGCACCACCCCCCCAAGGGGAGTCGAACCCCACGACTCGCCGAAGATCAGCGGCGCCAGCAGCACCGGCACGAGTACCTGGACGGCGAACATGGTCGGGGCCACGTGTGTCGCCGCGCGGTGTTGCAGCGCGCTCATCTCACTGAGCAGCGCCAATCCCTCCGAAAGCGCCGCCGTGGCCAACCAGACGACCGCGATCAACAGCATTCCCGCCGCCAGTTCATCGGTGAGCAGCTTGCTGGCGATCGCCGTCCAGGCATAGCCGCAGCCGGCGCTGAGGACGGCGAGCGTGCCGAACGCTGCCGCACGGCCCCGCAGCGCGTAGGGAGCAAGGAGGGGGAGCGCGACCAAGACCGCCGCCAGCGCGATCGCACCGCCCCCTGCATGGTCGGTAGTCCGCTCCGGCGCCGCCAACGCAACGCCGGCCACACCGACGACGATCGCCGCCACCGCGAGGGCCTCTCGCCGCCCCGACCTCTCCCCCAATTGCGTCGCGCCCAACCAAAGCAGCAACACCAAACCACTCGCCAAGCATGGCTGAACAACGGTCAGCGGCGCCAGCGACAAGGCAACGATCTCCAGTGGCCACCCCGCCAGCCCCAGCGCCGTGGCCCCTAGCCAGCGCCGATTACGCACCAGTTTCCCGATTAGCGATGGCCGCAGCGAGTGCCGATGCGAAACCCCACGCACCTCCAGCGCCTGCAGAGCGATCGATGTGTTGTAGAGAACGGAAGCCCCAACCGCCGCGACTATCCCAAGCGCCAGCACACTTGGGAAGCTACTGCGGCGGGCGGCCACGCCACAACGGCGGGCTAGGTCGCGCGGCGGTGGAGGAAGAGGCCCGCCAGGCCCAAGCCCGCGGCGGCAAACGCCAGGGCGATACCCGTTGCGAGAAGCGGATCGATGGAGAAGAACGAGTGGCCGTAGCCAGCGGCCGCTCCTTTGTCCGTCGCGAAGCGCGCGTTCATGTCGATGCTGCCGCCCGCCCCGGCGAAGGCCCAGCGCGCGACGACTAGGTCGCTGAGCAGGCGAATCGCGGGCTGCATCGACTTGACCGTGACCAGGGCTCCGGCAAAGAGGAGCTGAGGAATGAGCAGCATCGGCACAAAGCTGGTTGCCTGGTCAACGCTGCGCGCCAGCGTCGAGACGGCAAGGCCCATGCCGATCGCGGCCCATGCCGTGCCCACCAGGACGGCATAGAGTTCGAGGTAGCTCGACGCCGGCTGGTCCAGTGGCTGGATCAACGTGGCGAATACGAGCAGCAGGGCCATCTGCACCAAGGCAAGCCCGAAGAGCACGATCGCCTTGGCGCCGATGTAGGCACTCAAACGGGCTCCGACGGCAAACTCGCGCAGGACAATCGGCCGCTCGTTGACGACCTCTCGACAGGAGCTGATCAAGCCGATCCAGAGCGCCGCGGTAACCAGCAGAAAGGCGAACTGTGCCGACTTTGTCGGCTCCACATCGGGAAGTAGGAGGAGGTCGGCCGGGAAGAGGGCGGCGATCAGCGCCGCGATCACCGGCACCTGCGCAAACAGCACGGCCAGGGTCTTCCTGTCCCTGGCGAAGGTACGCAGGTACCGGCCGGTGAGCACGGCCAGTTGCCGACCCCAGGGTCGATCGCCAGTCGATCTTGCCGGTGCGTCTCCCTGTGCTCGCCGCGGTTGCACGGCACGATCGTCATCGGCTTCGCGATCTTGCTCCGTCTGCGCCGCCGAGTAGAGCTCGTCGTAATGATCGACGGAATAGCGCTCGAGCGCTGCCGCCGGTGGCCCGACGTAAGCGAGGTGGCCTCTCGGGGCCATCAGCGCCAACGTGTCGCAGAGCGAGAGACTGCTCGTAGCGTGAGTGGTAACCACCACCCCGCGGCCGTCGTCAGCGAGCTCCCTCACGGTTTGCATGAACTGGCGCTCGAGCGGTGGATCGAGTCCGCTGGTCGGCTCGTCAAGGAGGAACAGGGAGGGCCTGCCGATCAGCTCGACGCCGCAGGCAGCGCGCTTGCGCTGTCCACCCGAGAGCGTGCCAATCTGGCGGCCGAGGCACTCGCTGAGCTCCAATTCGCTTGCCACCGACTCCACGTAGCTGTCGACCTCCTCGTCGCTCGTGTCGGACGGAAGCCGCAGAACAGCAGCGCAGCCGAGCGCCTCTTTGACAGTGAGCCGGGTGTGAATCGTGTCCTGCTGAGGGACGTAGCCGAGGTCCGACATGCGGGCCGCAACCGGTTCTCCATCGACCGTTGTCTCGCCGGATGCCGGGCGGGAAACACCGGCGAGCAGGCGGAGCAACGTCGACTTTCCCGATCCGCTCGGTCCAATTAGGGCCAGCACCTCTCCCCGCGGTACCGTCAACGTCGTCGGGTGAAGGATCGTCCTGCGACCCACCGTGGCGCAGAGGTTGACTCCCTGCAGGCCGGCTCCGGCTCGCTGGTCCACCACGGTCAATCCGCCACGGTCAAGGCTGAGTCGGTAGTGACCGATGCCGATCTCATCTCCCAGCGCCAATGCCGACACGCGCACGGGCTCCGCGCCGAGCCGGGTGCCGTTGCGGGATCCGAGGTCTTCAACCGAGAGCGGTGGACCCGCCCGGACCACCGCGTGCCGTCGTGACACGTTTGGTTCGTCTAGAACGACGTCGTTCTCACTCGATCTGCCTACGGTCAAGTCATGGTCAACTGGATAACGACGGACTTTTGCGAGGCGCCGCGTTTGGGGATCGGCGCCGGTCAGGTGAAAGGTCGCCTCGCACTCACCAAAGTGGATAACGGCTCCATGAACGAGCGCCGTCCCGTCCTGCTCGATCGGCATCCCATTCACATACGTCCCGTTGTGTGAGCCGTGGTCCCAGACTCTCACCACACCGCTCCGCACCGCCATACACGCATGCCTGCTGGAAACGGTTTGGTGCTCGAGAACGAGATCTGCGTTGGCTGACCGGCCTACCTCAACAGTGACGTCCGAGGGCAGTGGGTAGCGCCGGGGGCCAATCTCAATCCACCCTGCCACGTCTATCTCACTGCCGACGCCATCTGCCTTGGTGAGGTCCGCCCGACTCCCCAGGTGTGGCTCGGTGGACATGGTCGGGAGCATTGCAGGCAAAAACCCACCTATGTAGTCTGGCGCGGGTGAACAGTGGAAAAGGCGGGCTTGGGGCTGGCGATTCCCTGGGCGAGTTCAGAATTCTCAAACGACTCGGCCAGGGCGGGATGGGTGTCGTATACCTGGCCCGAGACGAACGGCTGGAGCGGCGGGTAGCGCTCAAGGTAATAGCACCGCAACTGGCCCTGGACGAGGATTTCCGCGAACGATTCGTCATCGAGGCCCGAAGTGCGGCGGCAATCGATCATCCAAACGCGGTTCCCGTCTACTCCTCCGCCGTCGCCGACGGCGCGCTTTACATCGCGATGCGCTACATCGACGGTACCGACCTTCGCAGCCTGCTCGAGCGGCAGGGCCCGCTACCGGCCGCTGTGGCGACTGCCATTGTCGGCGAAATCGCCGCGGCGCTCGACGCCGCCCACAGGGCCGGCATGGTGCACAGGGACGTCAAGCCGGCCAATATTCTGCTCGAGGGGAAACCCGGTCAGGACAAGGCATACCTCACCGATTTCGGCCTGACCAAGGGCCGCACCGACGAAAGCGCCCAGTTGACCGGAACCGGACAATGGGTTGGCACGATCGACTACGTCGCGCCCGAGCAAATACAGGCCGGCAAGGTCGACGCGCGTACCGACATATACGCACTTGGCTGCGTCCTCTACGAGATCCTCAGCGGATCGGTTCCTTTTACCGGTAACGACATGCAAAAGATGTGGGGGCACGTCAACGAGCCGTTTCCGACCCTCGAGCTAGAGGGGAGTCGGCGCGATGCGCTGGCGGCGGTCATTGCTCGAGCAACCGCCAAGGACCCAGCCGATCGCTACCCCTCGGCCGGCGACTTCGCCCGTTCCGCCAGCGCTGCCACCGGGGGCGTACAGGCGGGGTCCTCGGAGGAAAGCGTGGCTACGGGCGCCGCCGCAAGCGGCCTCACGGAGGTGTCCAGCCAGACGCCTTCGCCAGCCCCAACGGCGGCGACCGTCACCGGCAGGGCCCCCACTCCCGGACCGCGCGATAGCCCGACCACGCAAATGCCCTCGCCGCCGCCGCGCCAGGACCGCGGCGGCGGCTCGCTGCGCACAGCCGCGATTATCGGCGGCTCGCTGGTTATCGCCGCCGGCCTCATCGCCGCCGCGGTAGTGATCGCCGGCGGTAGCTCTTCAGGCGACAAGCCCACTACGACGGCCAGCCACAAGCCCCAGCCACACAAAGCCGCGGTGAGCAAACCGCGGGGTTCGGCGCTACCGCCCAACGTGGAACCCTGCAGCTCAACCGTATTCGTCAAAGAAAGGCAATCTGGCGAGCACTACACGTCGTGTCCGTTTGCCCTGGAAGTAGAGCGCGCTTACGTCGGCAGCGGCGAAAGCTCTCCGATCTCCGCTTACAGCCCGACCACCGGCAAGCTCTACACGATGACCTGCACTGGCGTTGCCCCTGTCGCCTGCCGAGGAGGGGAGAACGCAACCGTCTACATCACCACTACCGCAACTTCCAGCTACTCGGAAGGCAAAGCGGAAACGGAAACGGCCTCGAGTTCGACGGTCGATCTCGGTGACTGGCCCGGCGGCAGTGGCTACTCGGCGATGCTCGGCGCCTTCTCCAGCGAGTTGCGAGCCGATCGATTGCAGGAAGAAGCATCGGAACGTGGGCTGCCGACGGGCGTCGTCTACAGCAGCAACTTCAGCTCTCTGAAGCCTGGCTACTGGGTTGTCTTCTCGGGCAAGTTCGCCACCTTCGACGAAGCATCAGCCCAAGCGAGCGAGGCTCGTTCGCTTGGCTACGCGGACTCCTATCCCCGGCTCGTCTTGCCCTGACCAGGGGCACGAGGATGGCTTCGGAATCACCAGAACTCAGCGCTGGCGACCGCATGGGCGACTTCCGCATCGTCCGCCGACTCGGCGAGGGCGGCATGGGCGTCGTCTACCTGGCGCACGACGAGCACCTTGACCGGCGCGTCGCGCTCAAGGTCATCGCACCCAGGCTCGCCCACGACCCGGAGTTCCAGCAACGTTTCGAGGCCGAGGCGCGAAACACCGCGGCAATCGATGATCCGCATGTGGTCCCGGTTTTCTCCGCCGGCGCCGCCGAGAGCCGACTCTTCATCGCGATGCGCTTCGTCGACGGCACGGACCTGCGCACGTTCATCGCGGAGAGGGGTGCGGTCGATCCCGGCGGGGCGGTGGCGATCGTCGGCGACATCGCCTCTGCCTTGGACGGCGCCCACGCCGTGGGCCTCGTGCACCGCGACGTCAAGCCGGCCAACATCCTGCTCACCGGCGTGCCTGGCGATGGCTCGGCCTATCTGACCGATTTTGGCCTCACCAAGGGGCTGCAGGGTGGCACGGCCCAACTCACCGGCACGGGTCAGTGGATCGGCACGCTCGACTACGTCGCACCGGAGCAGATGACGAGCGGCCGCATCGACGCCCGAACCGACGTCTATGCGCTCGGTTGCGTGCTCTACGAGATGCTCGCGGGTGCCGTGCCGTTCACGGGCGCCGAAATGCAGAAGATGTGGAACCACGTCAACGAGCCAGTTCCGCCCCTGGAGGGCAACCCTACGACCCACCGTCTCGACGCCGTGATCGCCCGTGCAACCGCAAAGGACCCGGAGGAACGCTATCCGTCGGCGGGAGACCTTGCCCGCGCGGCCGCTGCGGCCCTCGACGACGCCGCGGTAGCCGCTCCCGAGCACAGCGTTGCCACCGGTAACGCGGCTTCCGGCCTGATCGAGAACGAGGCCGCGTCGCGCACGCGCACGATGAAGTTCTCACCACCACCGCCGCCGCCACGCGGCCAGGCAACCACGAGGATGGCACAACCCCCTCCGCCCCCTCCGCGACCGGGGAGAAGGACCAGCTCGGGTGTCCGAACCGCCGCGGTAATAGGCGGCTGCCTGGTGCTCGCCGCGGGCCTGGTCGCCGCTGCTTTGGTTCTGGCCGGCGACAGCAAGAACGAAAGCACTCGCACCGTAGTCAACCGGCGCGTCGAAACGGTTGGCGAAACTCAGCCGGCTGACGCTGCCCCAGTGGAAGCAGACGAAGCCGAAGCGAGTGCCACTCCCGGTTCAACTGCTTTCATCCAGACGCTCTACAGCGTCGAGATACCCACCGGTTGGGCGCAGGAGTCCGATGACAAACCGGTCAGCAACTACATGGAGAGCACCTGGCGGGATCCCGCGGAACCGAACACCGCGATCCTGGTCGACGCTCAGGCCAGTGGCGGCTCCGGCTCTCCAATGGTCGATGCGGAAACGGTTAGAGCGCAGACGAGCCAATCCTCCGGCTACAGGGAACACTCGCTGGAAGCGATCACGCTGAATGGCCTGCCAGCGGCCCGCTGGGTCTTCGACGTGGCGGGAGATCGCCGCGTCGATTACTTCATCGAACCCTGCTTCGTCGGCATCGCCGTGCTGGGATCCTCCTCCCCGACTGTATTTGGCTCACTTGCCCAGACATTCCACCAAGCTGCTTCCTCGATCGAAGTGCCTTGCGCCGAGTAGGCGTTTTCGCCAGCCGGGCGGCCCTGACGCTGAGTGCACTGGTCGTCGCGGGGGCGGCTGCGGTTCTGCTCCTTCAAACGAGTGGCTCTGATCACGGCCAAGCGGGAAGGCCAGCGCCGACCGCTGAGGAGCCCCCGCCGACTGCCAGCGCTGCCCAACCCCCTCGTGCGAGCGTCTGGCGAAGCGACGCCGCCGGCTCTTGGCTCGCTCTCTCCAGTTCGATCCCGGCCCGGATCGGCCTCGCTGCCGCACCCTTGGGCCCTGGTCGGGTCCGCTCCTTTGGCTCCCTTCAGGCGGGCCATGCCTGGAGCGACATCAAGGTGCCACTGCTCGTCACCCTGCTACGCGAACGCGAACCTGGTGGCCTCGACACAACGGAGTCCGGCCTGGCGCGAGCGGCGTTGACGGCTTCCAACAACGAAGCCGGAGCCTCGCTGTTCGCTCTCATCGAAGCGCAGCGCGGAGGCCTGGCGGCGGCAAGCGAAGGGGTCGATTCGGTGCTGCGCGAAGCTGGCGACCGGGTAACGACGCTCGCCACGGCGCCGCCGCCGCCAGGGGCGGTCTCGACCTACGGCCAAACCAAGTGGTCGCTGGGCGGGTCGGTGACCTTTTTCCGCAGCTTGGCTCGCGGCTGCCTACTCGATGAAAACGGGACCGCATACGTGCTTGGCCTGATGGAAGGCGTGGTTCCGGAACAGAGCTGGGGCCTTGGCGAAGCCGCGTTCCCTTCCGATTGGAAAGTCGGCATGAAGGGTGGCTGGGGACCGGAGGGGTCCGCTGGCGGCCCATATCTGGTGCGCCAATCGGGCGTGCTCCGAAGCGGCTCCACGGGCATCGCGGTGGCGATGATGGCGCAAGCCGACTCTGGCTCCTTTGAGGGGGGAGTCCAGGCCATAAACCAGGTCGCCAATTGGCTGGCAACCAGCCTGCGAGGCCTGGGCGGGCCCGCGGTTCGCTGCTGAGGATCGGACCCCCGGCCGGCGAGCACTCCAAACTCCTGGCACTATAAGAAAATTAATGATTGGCCTAGACGACCCCCATTCCGACGAACGAGCCGAGGACCGCGTCCCCAGAGGCGAAAAACGGGGGCGAAGAGCGGCACTCGTCGGCGGGGCTCTGGTGCTGCTCATCGGGATCGCCGTCGCGGTCCTGCTCCTCACCCGCGACTCGGGCGAAGACACCCCCGCCGTAGATCCCGCGATCACCAAGCAGCAGAACTACCATCAGGCCGAATACGCTGTCGGGGTCTCCAGCGGATGGCCACAGGACGAGAACGACCGCCGGATCGGTGGGAACTACCTCGAGAGCGCCTGGCACGACCCGGCGAGCACGGCCGCGCGGTTCGTGATCGACTCGCGGCCCTCCGATGAAACCGGTTCTCCGATGGCATCCGCGGAACTGGCGCGGATACAGGCCCACCAACTGCCGGGCTACCGCCAGCGTGGCTTGAAGGAAATCACGCTCTGGAGCCATCCCGCTGTTCGCTGGGCCTTCGACGTCGCCGGGGAAGCCTGGATCGAGTACTTCTTCGAAGAATGCGGCACCAGCATCGTTGTCCGCGGATCGACGCCCCCAGTAGCTTGGGAACCTCTTACGGAATTTTTCCGTGGCATGGCCGAAACGATTACGGCGAACTGCGAATAGCCGGGCCTAAGTCTCCTGGTACAGCGGCCCGTCGCCACCCTCGGGCAGGGTAAGCCGGCCGCCCTTGGCGGTGATCGCGCCGCACTGCACGCAGTTGGAGGCGGTGACGTGGACGTCAACCGAGGCGGCCCCGTTCTCGAGCTGCTCGTCGGGGATCTCGTAGACCTGGGCGGGGCACATCGAGACCCAGGTCTGGGCGATCTCGCGTGGCACCTTGGTCTGGATGCGGACGTGGTTGGGCGCGTCGTCGCGGGTCGCGTTGCCGGAGAGGAAGACCGAGTCGAGCTTGGCGAAGGTGAGCTCGTTGTCGGGCTTGGGGTACTTGTCGGCGGCGTTGCCGATATGCACCGGCACCTCGGCGTCGTCCTCGACCTTCCAGTGGCCGCCGGGGAAGGCACCTTTGGTCGCGACCATCGCCGAGCCCATCGCACCGCCGAAGATCAGGCCCTTGGAGAGCGGCTGGCGCATGTTGCGGCTGCGGTAGAGGTCCTTCTCGATCGCCGAGTTGTGGACCTTCTCGTCGTAGGCCTCGAAATTGACCGAATCCTGCTTGAGCGAGTCGACGATCGCTTCCGCCGCGTACATGCCGGCGTGCATCGCGTAGTGGACGCCCTTGAGCTCGGCGATGTTGACCATGCCGGCGCCGTCGCCGGCGATCACCATGCCGGGGGTGGAGAGCCGCTTCGGCATCGCCCAGTAGCCGCCGGAGGGGATCGTCTTGGCGCCCCAGGCGACCCGTTTGCCGCCCTCGAGCAGCTTCTTGACGAAGGAGTGCGTCTTGAACTGCTGCAGGGCGTCGTGGACGCTGAGGGTCGCGTCGGTGTAGTCGAGCCCGACGACCAGCCCGATGCAGAGCTTGTCCTCGCCCATCGGGTAGATGAAGCTGCCGCCGGCCTCCTTGTAGCGCGGGCTCCAGCGCAGCGGCCAGCCCAGCGTGTGGATCACCCTGTCGAGCGGCTTCGGCACCTCCCAGATCTCCTTCACGCCTAGCTCCCAGGCCTGCGGGTCGGTCCCGTGAAGGTCGAAGTAGTCGAGTGCCGCGTAGGTCAGGTGGCCGATCGTGCCCTCGGCCAGCACCGTCGCCTTGGCGACGACGTCGGAGCCCGGCTCGAAGTTGGCCAGCTCCTCGCCGTCTTTGCCACGGCCGCGGTCGCCGGAACGCACCCCCTTGACGATGCGGTCCTCGACCAGCAGCTTGGTCGCGGCGGTCTCGGAGAGGATGTAGACGCCGGCCTCCTCGGCCTTGTCGGAGAGGAAGCGGGCCAGCTTGGAGACCGAGATGACGTAGTTGCCGTGGTTGCGGAAGTTCGGCGGCATCGGCTTCAACGGAACCGCCGCCTTCGAGGTGAGGAAGTAGACCGCGTCCTTGGTGACCTCCTGGTAGACCGGCCACTCCGACTTGTCGAGGTCGGGAAAGAGCTCTTCCATCGCCGAGGGCCGCATGTTGGCCCCGGAGAGCAGGTGGGCGCCGGCCACCTTGCCCTTCTCGACCACCGCGACCGGGACTTCGCCGAGCTTCTCGGTCAGCTCCGGCTCGTCCTCGAGCAGCTGCATGACCTTGATCGCGCAGGCGAGCCCGGCGGGCCCGCCCCCGACGATCGCGATGCCGACCTCGATGCGCTCGTCCTCGGGGTCGGTCGGCAGGCCGATCACATCGGCGGCGTCGAACGGCGGCGGGAACTCACTCGGTGCTACAGCCGGCATCGCTTGCTTCTCCTTTGCTTGCAGACGACCGAGCTTGCGCTCAGCCGCCCTTCTTCGCCTTGATCGCCTCGGTCAGCTTGGGGACGATCTTGTGCAGGTCGCCGACCACGCCGAGATCCGAGAACTCGAAGATCGGCGCGTTCTGGTCCTTGTTGATCGCGAGGATGTTCTCCGAGCTCTGCATCCCCACCTTGTGCTGGATCGCGCCGGAGATGCCGGCGGCCAGGTAGAGCTTCGGCGCGACCGTCTTGCCGGTCTGGCCGATCTGTGCCGCGTAGGGGTACCAGCCGGCGTCGACCACGGCGCGGGTGGCGGCAACCGCCCCGCCCATCGCCTCGGCCAGTTCCTCGCACTGCTTGAAACCCTCGGCTGCGCCGAGGCCGCGGCCGCCGCCGACGAGGATCTCGGCGTCCTCGATGTTGACGTCGGCGCCGCGCTGCTCGCCGCGCTGAACCAGCTTGGCCTTGGAGGACCAGGGCGAGAGCTCGACCTGGACGTCAAGGACCTCGGCCGTGCCACCGCTCTCCTTGGCGTCGAAGGCGTTGAGGCGGCTGATGATGATCCCCGGCTCGGCGACGTAGCCGACGTCGGCGATCTGGGAGTCCTGCAGGATCGGCCGCTCGACGACGAGCTTGCCGTCGGACACCTTGACCTCGGTGACCTCCATTGTCACGCCGGCGTTGAGGCGAGCAGTGAGGCCGGCGCCGATCTCGAAGCCGAGCAGACCGCCGCCGAAGAGGGCGTAGCTGATGCCCTCGTCCTGGATGACCTTGGCCATCGCGTCGACGATCGGCTGGGCGAGGCCCTCCGGCACGTCCTTGGCGCGGTAGACCTTGGCCGCACCCCAGTTGCCGAGCGAGGCACAGGCGTCATCGGCGATGTCGCCGACGACCAGCGCGGCGGCCTCACCGCCGATTTCGCCGGCCAGCTTGGCAGCCTCGGAGATCGCTCCGAGCGAATTCTTGTTGAAGTTGCCCTCGTCGTCGTGAAGGGCGTAAACCAGGATGCCTGCCATCTAGATCAGCTTCCTCTCGTCGAGCCAGGCGACGATCTTTTCGACCGTCTCGTTGGTGTCCTCGTCCTCGATGATCTCGCCGGCCTGCTTGGCGGGCGGCGGGTTGAGGGCCAGCACGGTTGTCTTCGAGCCGCCTTCGCCGACCATGCCGCCTTCGATGCCGACGTCGCCGGTTGCCTTGGCGTCGAGCGGCTTCTTCTTGGCGCCCATGATCGCCTTCAGGCTCGGGTAGCGGGGCTCGTTGATCGCGTCGCCGACGCTGATCACGGCGGGCAGCTCGATCTCGACCGTGTCGTAGCCGTACTCGGCCTGGCGCTCGCAGCGCAGCTTGCCGTCGGTGACGTCGATCTTGATCACCTGGGTCAGCGAGGGCATCTTCAGGTGGTCGGCGACAACGGCGCCGATCGTGTAGCACTCGCCGTCATCGGACTGCTGGCCGAGCAGGACCAGGTCCGGGTTCTCGGCCTCGAGCACCTTGGCCAGCGAGTAGCCGGTGGCGCAGACGTCGGAGCCAGCGAGGGCGTCGTCGGAGAGGTGCACGGAGCGATCGGCTCCGAGCGCGATCGCCTTGTGCAAAGCGCGGACAGCGGAGTCGGGGCCCATCGTCACGGCGACGACTTCCTCGACCGGGATCGCGCCGCCCTCCTTGATCTGCATGGCGGCCTCGATGGCGTGTGTGTCGAAGGGGTTCAGGTTCTTCTCGCCGCTGCGGTCCAGTCGCATCGTGCTCGAGTCGATGCGCTTCTGAACGGCGGCGTCCGGAACCTCCTTGACCAGGACGCAGATCTTCAAGTTCAAGCCTCCTTGGCTAGTTCTAAGGCTGGTTGACTGACCAGTCAATCAGTCTATCTATACGCGGCGCGGCGAGAGGTTAGCGGGCGCAGCAGCAAGCCGTTGCCGCGGCTCGCGGCGGGCTTAAACGTCGTCGCGCTCGGAAGCGTTGTCGCGGATGAACTCGACGATCTCGTCGGTCCCCGCCCCAGGCGTGAAAACGGCGGCGACACCGAGCTTCTTCAGCTCGGGAATGTCCTCGGCCGGGATCGTGCCGCCGACGGTGACCAGCACGTCGTCGACGCCCTGCTCGGCGAGCAGGGCGACCACCCGCGGTACCAGGGTCATGTGGGCACCGGAGAGAATCGAGAGTCCAACCGCATCGGCGTCCTCCTGGATCACCGTCTCGGCGATCTGCTCCGGCGTCTGGTGCAGGCCGGTGTAGATCACCTCCATGCCGGCGTCGCGCAAGGCGCGGGCGATGATCTTGGCGCCGCGGTCGTGCCCGTCCAAGCCAGGCTTGGCGACGACGACGCGAATCTTGCGGGCGGTGGCCGTGCTCATGGCGCGGAACACTAGACCACGCACGGCTTCGAAAACCAAGCAGATCGGGGGACGCAGGGAGCGAGGTGAGGGGAGCGCACACTCGTGCGTGACCCATTCCGAGCGACCGAGGACCCCGAGATGCGCCGGTTTGCAGGAGCCGGGTTTAGAAGACCGGGGACTCGGTGTAGGTGCCGAAGACCTCCTGCATCGCCGCGATCATCTCCCCCTCGCTGGCGCGAGCGCGCGCTGCGGCGATGATCGGCGGCATCAGGTTCTCCTCGGTCGCGGCGGCGCGCTTCAGCTCGGCGAGGGCCGCGTCGACCTCCGCGCCGTCACGGCGGGCGCGGGTCGCAGCGAGGCGATCGGTCTGCTTGCGTTCCAATGCCGGGTCGATGCGCAGGATCGGGGTCGGCTCTTCGTCCTCTTGGGTGAAGTCGTTGACGCCGACGACGATCCGCTTGCGCTCGTCCAGCTCGCGCTGGTAGGTGAAGGCGGCGTCGGCGATCTCACGCTGGGGGAAGTTGCGGCGAATCGCCTCGACCATCCCCCCCAGCTCGTCGATCCGGGCGAAGTAGCCGTAGGCGGCCTCCTCCATCTCATCGGTCAGCTTCTCGACGAACCAGGAGCCGCCGAGTGGATCGGGGGTATTGGGCGCGCCCGACTCGAAGGCGATCACCTGCTGCGTGCGCAGCGCCACCCGCACCGCCTCCTCGGTCGGCAGCGCCAGCGCCTCGTCGAAGGAGTTGGTGTGCAGCGACTGGGTGCCGCCGAGCACTGCGGCCAGCGCCTCAAGCGAGGTCCGCACCACATTGTTGAGCGGCTGCTGCGCGGTCAGTGAAACACCCGCGGTCTGGGCGTGGAAGCGCAGCCGCATCGACTCCTCGCGCTTGGCGCCGTAGGTCTCGCGCATCTCGCGGGCCCAGATTCGCCGGGCCGCCCGGTACTTGGCGATCTCCTCGAAGAAGTCGATGTGGGCGTTGAAGAAGAAGGAAAGGCGGGGCGCGAAGTCGTCGACGTCGAGGCCGCGCTCGAGCGCCCGCTCGACGTAGGTGAAGCCGTCCTTGAGCGTGAAGGCAAGCTCCTGCTGGGCGGTCGAACCGGCCTCTCGTATGTGGTAGCCGGAGATCGAGACCGGGTGCCAGCGCGACATGTTCTCGGAGCACCACTCGATCATGTCGGTGACCAGGCGCATCGCCGGCTCGATCGGGAAGCACCACTCCTTCTGGGCGATGTACTCCTTGAGGATGTCGGTCTGGATCGTGCCGCCGAGCTTCTCCGGCGGCACGCCCTGCTGCTCGCCAACGAGGACGTAGAAGGCGAGCAGGATCGCCGCCGGCGCGTTGATCGTCATCGAGGTGGTGACGCCGCCGAGCGGGATGCCGTCGAAGAGCTGTTCCATGTCGTCGAGCGTGTCGACGGCGACGCCCTCGCGGCCGACCTCACCGAGGCTGCGCGCGTGGTCTGAGTCGTAGCCCATCAGGGTCGGCATGTCGAAAGCCGTGGAGAGGCCCGTCTGGCCATGGTCGAGGAGGTAGTGGAAGCGCTCGTTGGTCTCCTCGACGGTGCCGAAGCCGGCGAACTGCCGCATCGTCCAGAGCCGCCCCCGGTACATCGAGGGGTAGGGCCCGCGGGTGAAGGGATACTCGCCGGGGCTGCCGATCGTCTCGTCGGGCTCAGCGGGCGCGTGCTCGGGCCCGTACAGCGGCGCCACCGGCTGTCCCGACATCGTCGAAAACTCGCTCTCGCGCTCCTTGAACTCCGGCTTGTCGCGCGGCTCGATCGCCATTGCCCGGAGTCTACGGACCGTCCCAGGGTGCAACGTTTTTTCCTCCTGCCGGGGGGACAAAGCGTTGCACCGCAACCGACGCGACAGGGTGCAACGTCTTGTCCCCCCGCGGAGGGGTCAAAACGTTGCACCCTTGGTCAGCGGCGGGCGAAGCGGCGGGGTGGCTGCCTGCGGCGGGCGGCGATGCGGGAGCCACCGAAACCGGCGACCGTCGCCAGCAGGGTGACCGCAATCGCGACGAGGCGGCGGCCGAGGCGCTCGAAGCGCAGCGTCTGCCAACCCTCGACGCGAGCAATCTCGGCCAGCGGCGGGTCTGGGTTGACCACAACCGGGTTGCCGACCGCGCGCAGCATCGGCAGGTCGGAGATCGAGTCCGAGTAGGCATAGGAGGCGGCGAGATCGATGTCATGTTCAGCGGCGAAGATCCGCATTGCCTCGACCTTGCCCTTGCCGTAAACAAAGGGACCGTCGAAGCGGCCCGTCAGGGTCCCATCGTCGCCGACTTCGTAACGGGTGCCCACCCCGCCGTCCATGCCGAGCACGGTGGCCAGGGGCTCGACCACACCGCTGCCCGCGGCGCTGACGATGAAGGTCGGCCGACCTTCATCCTGGTGGGCGTGGACCTCGTTGAGCATCTGCGGGTAGACGCGCGGCAGGATTGCCGCCATCACCTCCGGGTTCATCCGTTCGAAACTGCGCGCCGGCACGCCAGCGATCAGTTCGCGGGCGGCTTTCAGTACCTCACGGGTGCGCTCGTCGGTGGTCCCGCGCAGGCGGTAGCGCAGGTGCTCGAAGCCCCAACTGGCCAGCTGGCGACGGCTGACCAGCTTGTGACGAGCCGCGACGCGGGCAAACTGCATCCCTGACGACCCTGCCATCAGGGTCTTGTCCAGGTCGAAGAATGCCGCGGCGCGGCTCACCGAGCTACTGGCCGTCGACCTCGATCACGATCGCATCGCCCTGGCCACCCCCCGAGCAGATCGCCGCGACGCCGATGCCGCCGCCGCGGCGGCCGAGCTCGTGGACAAGCGAGCCGACGATGCGGGCGCCGGAAGCGCCGATTGGATGGCCGAGCGCGATCGCGCCGCCGTTGACGTTGACCTTGTCTTTATCGACGTCGAGCATCCGCACCGAGTTGATCGCGACGGAGGCAAAGGCCTCGTTGATCTCCCAGAGGTCGACGTCCTCGGGGCTCTTGCCGATCTTCTCCAAAGCCTGCTTGGCGGCGTTAGCCGGGGTTTTGGCCAGGTAGGCGAAGTCGTCGGCGACCGTGCCGTAGGCGAGCACGCGGGCCAGCGGCGTGCGGCCCTCCCTTTCAGCCCATTCTTCGGAAGCGACGACGATCGCGCCGGCGCCGTCGTTGACGCCCGGGGCATTGCCGGCGGTGTGGGTCGCGTCCTCGCCGCCGATCGCACGCAGCCCGGCGAGGGTCTCGACCGTGGTCTCGGGGCGAATCGCCTCATCGGAGGAGATCGTGCTCTCGCCCTTGCGCGACTTGACCGTCACGCCGGAGATCTCATCGGCGAGGCGGCCGGCGTCCGTCGCCTCAGCGGCGAGCCGGTGCGAGCGCTCGGCGAAGCGGTCCATGTCGGCGCGGGTGATCTCCAGCTCGTTGGAGACCTCGCTCGCCTCGTTGATCATCTGCTTTTCGGTGAAGGGATTGGTGAGGCCATCGTGGACCATCGCGTCGATCGTCTCGACATGGCCCATCCGGTAGCCGAAGCGGGCGCCGGGCAGCAGATGCGGGGCCTGGCTCATCGACTCCATGCCGCCGGTGACGGCAACTTCGGTATCGCCGGCGCGGATCGCCATGTCGGCGATGCCGAGCGAGCGCATGCCCGAGGCGCAGACCTTGTTGATGGTCTCCGAGGGGACCTCCCTGGGGATGCCGCCCTTGATCTGGGCCTGGCGCGAGGGGATCTGGCCCTGGCCTGCCTGTAGGACCTGCCCGAAGACGACCTGCTGGACCTGCTCGGGATCGACGCCGGAGCGCTCCAGCGCTGCCGAGATGGCGTGACCGCCGAGGTCGGTTGCGTCGAGTGAGGAGAGGGTGCCACCCATCTTGCCGAAGGGCGTGCGTGCAGTACTGAGGATGACTGTGCTGGGCATGGCTGCCTTTCTCTGAGTGTTTATGCCGGGTCTCGGCTCGATCAGGGCCGCCTGGCCCACACTCGGGACGATAGCGCGAGCCTGGGTCCAGCCGCCGTGAGCAACGTCATAGACTCGCGAGCTCGATGAAGGTCTCTGTCAGCCAAGGCCAGATCCCCGATGTCGACGCCGATCTCCTCGCCATCGGCCTCTGCGAGGGAGAGGAGCTGCCCGCCGAGCTCGCGTCCGCTCGTGGCGCCGCCGACGCCAAGGGCGGCTTCAAGAAGCTGGCCACGATCCATCCCGAGCGGCCCGCCCGCGTCCTCGTCGCGGGCCTGGGCAAGCGAGCGGACCTGGATGCCGAGCGGCTGCGGGTCGCCGCGGCGCTGGTCGCCAAAGAGGCCCGCAAGCTGAGCGCAACCTCGCTCGCCTGGATCCTGCCGACCGCCGACGACGAGGACGCACTCACCGAGGGCATCGTCACTGGCACGATCCTCGGCTCCTACCGCTTCGACCGCTTCAAGAGCGCGGACCCCGACGACCCCGAGCCGCCTTCAATCGAATCGCTGATCATGCTGGCGCCGGAGGGCGTCGCGGGCGCCGCCGAGGCGGCACGCGTCTGTGCCGAGGCCCAGAACCGCGCCCGCGACCTGCAGAGCCTGCCCTCTAACGTCGCGACGCCTTCCTATCTCTCCCGACGCGCCCGTGAGGTCGCCTCCGCCCACCCGGCGGTCAGCACCGAAGTGTTTGGCCGCGAGGAGATCGCCGCCAAGAAAATGGGTGGCCTGGTCGCCGTCAGCCAGGGGACGGCGGAGGAGCCAAAGCTGATCGTGCTGCGCTACGAGGGCGGCAGGCAGGGACCCACGCTGGGCCTGGTGGGCAAGGGGGTCACGTTCGACACCGGCGGCATCTCGCTGAAGACGCCGGGCGGCATGCACGAGATGAAGATGGACATGTCAGGCGCCGCCGCGGTTCTGGAGACCGTCACCGCGGTCGCCGAGCTGGGCCTGGAGCTGAACCTGATCGCCGTGATCCCATCGACCGAGAACATGCCTTCGGGGACCGCGGTCAAGCCCGGCGACATCATCACCCAGTACAACGGCAAGACCGTCGAGATCAACAACACCGACGCCGAGGGACGTCTGATTCTCGCCGACGCCCTCGCCTACGCAGTCGAGCAGGGGGCTGACCGGATTGTCGACATTGCCACCTTGACCGGCGCCGTGATGATCGCCCTCGGCTCGACCTACGCCGCCGTGATCAGCAACGACGATGCACTCGCCGAGCAGGTCGACGAGGTCGGCCGCGAGACCGGCGAGCTGGTCTGGCGCCTCCCGCTCCACCCCGAGTACAAGGCGCTGACCAAAGGAACCGTCGCCGACCTCACCAACGCCTCCGCCAAGCGCAAGGCCGGCACGATCTACGCCGCGTCCTTCCTCGAGGAATTCGTCGGCGACACCCCCTGGGCCCACCTCGACATCGCCGGCACCGCCTGGGACGTCGGCCGTCCCTACACCGGTAGTGACGCCAGTGGGTTCGGCGTCCGCCTGCTCACCGCCCTGGCGCGGTCCTTCGCGGCGTAGCGGTCGCGAGCAATCAGTCGCCAAGGACCATCAGGGTGGCGACGCCGTGGGCGAGCAACTTGCCGCTCTCAGCGGCGGTCAGGTTGGCCTCGGCGGTGGCCTGGCGGCGGCCGCGGTAGAGGACATTGGCCTCGCAGAGGACGCGGCCTGTGTCGCGGGTGATCGGGCGCACGTACTTGGCCTCGAGCCCAAGCGAGGTGTAGCCGACGCCCGCAGGAAGGGTGGTGTGAACGGCACAGCCGAGTGCCGAGTCGAGCAGGGTGGCGGCGTAGCCACCGTGGACGACGCCGATCGGGTTGTAGTGCTCCTCCCCGGGTTCGCCCTCGAAGACGGCGCGTCCCTCGCCCAGTTCGATCGGTCGCATCCGCATCGTCACCGCGATCGGCGGCGGGGGCATCTCGCCGGCGACGATCGCTTCCATGTACTCCATCCCGGTCATCGTCGCCCCGACTGCCGCGGTCGGCACCGGGTCCTGCCAGACCAACTCGCGGCGGCGGGTGATCTCGGGCCGAGACTCGGCGAAGGCAAGCGCAGCGTCGACCGCGTTGCCGCCCTGCTCCGCGATGCCCTCGGCGCTCAACGGCCCGCCCTGCGACCGTGCGCAGTACCGCGCTCGCGGGCAGCCCGCGGCGTGGCTGGGTAGATCAAGTCCGCGGTGATCTCTGCCTGGCTTATCGAGATCCGGGGTGACTTTGAAGGGTGGTGATGCCTATGTCGCGGGATCAGCCTCATCGGGCGCCTCCGTTCGGGGCTTGACGTGAGTTGCTTCAAGCAACTCCTACAAAAGCGACCCTAACCGACTCAGTTGCTTGACGCAACCCAGTGTGCAAGGATCACTCTGTGCTGCGCAACGACTATCCGGGTCAGGTCTGCTCGATCGCCCGCTCGCTCGAAGTCGTCGGCGAGCGCTGGTCGCTGTTGATCGTGCGCGATGTGATGAACGGCCACCGGCGCTTTGACCAGCTCCAAAAGGCACTCGGCGTCGCCCGCAACGTGCTCTCCGCACGACTACAGCGGCTGGTCGAGGAGGACATCCTCGAGCGCCGCCCCTACCAGCTCAATCCGGAGCGCTACGAGTACTTCCTCACCGAGAAGGGACTCGACCTCTGGCCGGCCCTGATCGCCCTGCTCAACTGGGGCGACCGCCACTCCCCCAGCCCGGACGGGCCGCCGATGCTGATCGTGCACAAGGAGTGTGGCGGCGCGGTCAGCGACCGCGGCATCTGCGAAAGCTGCGGCAAGGTGCTGCACGCCCGCGACGCCCGGGCCCTGCCCGGCCCCGGCCTCGACAGCGAGACCGAGGATGCCGCCACGGTCGCGGCGCGCTAGCTTTGGCTGAGCGGCCAGCAACCAGCTACTAGGAGGAACGGAATGGCGACAGCGGCGGAGGTCCAGGCGCGCGACAAGGTCTTCATCGGCGGTGAGTGGGTCGTCCCGGAGGCCTCCGGGACGCTCGAGGTCGTCAACTCGACGACCGAGGAGACGATGGGGACGATCCCGGCCTGCACGGCCGCCGACGCTGACCGCGCGGTGACGGCCGCGCGCGATGCCTTCGAGACCTGGTCGCAGACCTCGCGCGAGGAGCGCGCCGGCTACCTGAGCGCGATCGCCGCTGGCCTCGGCGAGCGCGCCGATGAGATTGCGGCGACGATCGCCCAGGAGCTGGGGATGCCGCTGACGCTGAGCAAGATGATCCAGGCCGGCCTTCCGATTGCCCAGTTCGCGGCGATGCCGAAGCTGATGGAAGAAGTCCGCTGGGAGGAGGAGATCGGCAACTCGCGGGTGCTGCGCGAGCCGGTCGGCGTGCTGGGTGCGATCACGCCCTGGAACTACCCGCTGAATCAGATCGCCTGCAAGGTCGCCCCCGCTCTCGCCGCGGGCTGCACCGTCGTGCTGAAGCCAAGCGAGATCGTGCCGCTCAACGCCTTCATCCTCGCCGAGATCGTCGAGGCCGCCGGACTGCCGGCCGGCGTCTTCAATCTCGTTACCGGCACGGGACCGGTGGTCGGAGAGGTGATCGCCGGCCATCCCGGCGTCGACATGGTCTCCTTCACCGGTTCGACCCGCGCCGGCCGCCGCGTCTCCGAGCTTGCTTCGGCGACGGTGAAGCCGGTCGCGATGGAGCTCGGCGGCAAGTCGCCCAACGTGATCCTCGATGACGCGGACCTGAGCAAAGCGATCCCCGACGGAGTTGCCAAGTGCTTTCTCAATTCGGGTCAGACCTGCAGCGCCCTGACCCGGATGCTGGTGCCTCGCGAGAAGCTCGGCGAGGCGGAGGAGATCGCCGCGCAAGCGGCAGAGAGCTTCACGCCGGGAGACCCCTTCGAGGACTCGACCCGCCTCGGCCCCCTCGTCTCTGACACCCAGCGCAAGCGGGTGCGCGGCTATATCGAGAAGGGTGAGGCTGAGGGCGCAAAGCTGCTGACCGGGGGTGCGGCGTCGCCTGAGGGCCTGGACAGGGGTTTCTTCGTCCGCCCCACGGTCTTCTCCGAGGTGGCGCCGGAGATGACGATTGCCCAGGAGGAGATCTTCGGGCCGGTGCTGGCGATCCAGCCCTACGACGGCGAGGACGACGCGGTGCGAATCGCCAACAACACCGCCTACGGGCTGGCCGGCGGCGTCTGGTCGGCCGATCAGGACCGGGCGATCTCCGTGGCGAAGCGGATCCGCACCGGGCAGATCGAGATCAACGGCGGGGCGTTCAACCCGCTGGCGCCCTTCGGTGGCTACAAGCAGTCGGGGCACGGACGTGAGAACGGGCGGTATGCGATCGAGGAGCTGCTGCAGGTCAAGAGCCTGCAGCTCTGAGCGGTGGGAGGGGCGGGGTGTCCCTCCGGTTGCTGGGGTTTTCGCCGCGCGCCACCGCTCTCGTCGAGTGATCTGTGCGAAAACCAGGACGCCGCTGCGCGGAGGGACACCCCCGCCTCTCCTTCCCAGCCTCAATAGGCTGCCGCGTATGGACTTCGACCTGACGGACGAGCAGAAGCTGCTTCGGGACACGGTGCGTGAGTTCGCGCTTGCCGAGGTCAAGCCGGTAGCTGAGGAGCTGGATCGGACCAAGGCTTTTCCCTACGAGATCGCGGGGAAGCTGGGGGGCCTCGGGCTGATGGGGATTCCGTTTCCGCAGGAGTACGGAGGCGGTGGCGCCGACACCCTTTCTTACGTGCTTGCTGTTGAAGAGCTGGCTCGGATTGATTCTTCGGTTTGCATCACGATGGCGGCGCATACGTCGCTGGGGACGATGCCGATCTATTTGTGGGGGTCGAACGAGCAGAAGTCGGAGTGGCTTCCCAAGCTGTGCAGCGGGGAACGGCTCGCTTCGTTTGGACTGACGGAGCCGGAGGCTGGGTCCGACGCGGGGAACGTGCGGACGACGGCGAAGCTCGAGGACGGCGAATGGGTCGTCAATGGGGCCAAGCAATTCATCACCAACTCGGGAACTGATATCTCGGGATGCGTCTCGATCACTGCCGTCACCGGTGAGGCCAGCGGGCGCAAGGAGATCTCCAACTTGATTGTCCCCAACGGCACGCCCGGCTACGAGGCCGGTGAGCCCTACCGCAAGATGGGCTGGAACGCCTCCGACACCCGGCCGCTCAGCTTCGAGGACTGCCGTGTCCCCGAGGCCAACCTGCTCGGCCGTCGCGGCGACGGCTTCAAGAACTTCCTCCACATCCTCGACGGCGGCCGGATCGGTGTCGCCGCGATGGGCGTCGGCCTTGCTCAGGGTGCCCTCGACGAGGCGATTGCCTACGCCAAGGAGCGCCAGGCTTTCGGGCAAGCGATCTCGAAATTCCAGTCGATCCAGGCCAAGATCGCCGACCTCTCGGCCCAAATCGAGTCCGCCCGCCTGCTCACCTGGCGCGCCGCGCTGGAGAAGGACGCCGGCAAGTCGTTCACGCTTACCGCCGCCCAGGCCAAGCTGATCACCGGCCGCCTCGCCGTCCGCGCCACCGAGGAGGCGGTACAGATCCACGGTGGCTACGGCTATATCGAGGAGTACCCGGTCTGCCGCTTCTATCGCGACGCCAAGATCCTCACCATCGGCGAGGGCACCGACGAGGTGCAGCAGATGGTGATCGCCCGCCAGCTCGGCTGCTAGTCAGCGCTCTGCAAGGTGAAGCGCACGCGGGTGCCGGGGGTGCCGTCCTCGAGCCAAATCCGGCCGCCATGCGCCTCGACGATCGCCCGTGAGATCGCCAGGCCGAGGCCGGCTCCATCCTCGCTGCGCGCCTCGTCGCCGCGGTAGAAGGCCTCGAAGACGCGCTCGCCGTCGCCGGCCGGGATGCCATCGCCGTCGTCGGCAACCTCGATTTCGACGCTGCCCGGCGCCGCGCGTGCCCTGACCGTGACGCTGCCGTCGGCAGGGGTGTGGCGGATCGCGTTCTGAATCAGGTTGAGCAGGACGCGCTGCACCTTCTCGGCGTTGGCGCTCGCCAGCACCTCGTCCGCCGGCAACTCTGCCGCGAGCGCGACGCCGCGTGCCTCGGCGGGCACACGCATCGCGGCGACCGTGTCGCCGATCAGCTGGCGCAGCTCGATCCGCTCCATCGTCCAGGAGATCTCCCCCGCCTCGATCCGCGAGAGCTCGAAGAGGTCGTCGATCAGGGTGGTCAGCGCCTCAACGTGGGTGCGCATCTCACGCAGGTAGCGCTCGCGCGTCTCCCCCGTCGCGACGCCGTCGTCGATCGCCTCGACCAGCAGGCGCAGCGAGGCCAGCGGCGTGCGCAGGTCGTGTGAGACGGCCGCCACCATCTGCCGCCGAGCTTCCTCGATCTGCCGCCGCGAACGCTCCTCCATCGCCAGCCGCACCGCAAGCGCGGCGGCAAGCGCGGCGCCAGCCAGGGCTAGGGCAACGAACACCACCTGGGCCAGGCCCATCCAGCGGGGAACGGCAACCGCAGCCGCCCCGGCAAGGAAGGCGGCGACAGCGATCAGGCCGGCCCGCTTCATGGCCGCAACCTGTATCCGACGCCCCAGACCGTCTCGATGAAGCGGGGCGCGGCCGGATCGTCGCCCAGCTTCGCGCGCAGGCGGCGGACGTGGACGGTGACGGTGCTGGTGTCATTGAAGAAGGGGAAGCCCCAAACCGCCTCCATCAACTGGTCGCGTGAGAAGACCTGGCCGGGGTGGGCGGCAAGATAGGCGAGCAGGTCGAACTCGCGCTGGGTCAGCGAAATCTCCTCGCCGTCAAGGGTGACGGTCCGCATCGAGGGGTCGACGCGAAGCGACCCGACCTCGATCGGTGGCGGGACCTCCTCGGCAGGGGGCGCGGTGCGCCGCAGCACCGCATCGACGCGGGCGACCAGCTCCGCCGGCGAAAAGGGCTTGACCACGTAGTCATCGGCGCCGCGTCGCAGCCCGACCAGGCGATCGGACTCCTCGCCGCGGGCGGTCAACAGGATCACCGGCACGGGGGCACTGGGACGTTCGTGCAGTCTCCGCATCACCTCGAGTCCGTCGATCTCGGGCAGCATCAGGTCGAGCACGATCAGATCGGGATCGCGCCGTTCAGCAAGGCGCAGCGCCTCGGGCCCGTCGGCGGCTTGCAACGTCTTGTAGCCGGCCCGCTCCAGGTAGCGGGCGACGACCTCGACGATCGTCGGCTCGTCGTCGACGACGAGCACCGTGCCAATGCCGCGATTGGCCATAAGGGCGATTCTCGCCGAAGAACCAGGGGATGCCGCCTCCGCTCCCGCGTGGGCACGCTTGTCATACCCCGCGATCTCGCGCCCGCGCTCCCGCGTCCGGAGGCGGCTAGCCGAAGGTGAAGGCATAACCCATCACTCCCCCTTCGGGTTCGAGCTGCAGCAGATGGTTGCCGACGCTGGGCAGGTCGACGAGGTTGTAGAGACGCTGGGAGGTGACGTCGACGACGCCGTTGTGGACGTCGGAGCCGGCGAGATCGACCGGGATCGGTCGCCCGTCGAGCAGGACACGTACGCTGCGGCTCTGGCCCGGTGAACCGAGGACCAAATAGACGCGTCGGGCGCCGAAGTTGAGATCGAGCGATCCACCTTCCGCTGTGGCGGAATCGAGCGTGATCCTCCAGCGGCCGTGGTAGGCGAATTCGCTCGGTCCTGGCTCCGGTGCGCCGGCGAAGTCGTGCGAACCGGGCGAAAGCGTCGGGTTGGTGAAACGTTCGGCACGGGCGGCACCCAAATAGGTCTCCGGCGTTGTCACGCCGGCCGAAGCTTCAATGCCATGCGCGCCCGAATCTCGCCTTGAGACCGGACGTCCCGCTTCCGCCAGCAGCTCGCGGATGATCCTCTCCTTCTCGCTGTATTCGCCCTCGCCGTAGTGGGCAAAGCGGACCCGCCCCTTGGCGTCGATGAAGTACTCGGAGGGCCAGTACTGAGTGCCGTAGGCGCTCCAGGTCGCCAGGTCGTTGTCCTGGGCAACCGGGTAGTGGATGCCGTTGCGTTCGATCGCTTCCTGCACGTTGCGGGCATCCTTCTCGAAGGGGAACTCCGGCGAGTGGACGCCGACGATCGTCAAGCCGTCCTTGCGGTAGGTCCGGTCCCAAGCGGTCAGGTAGGGCAGCGTGCGCAGGCAGTTGATGCAGCTGTAGGTCCAGAAGTCGACGAGGACGACGCGGCCGCGCAGCGAGCGCAGCGTCAGCTGCCTGCCACCCGGCGTGTTGAACCATTGCTGATTGCCGATGAATTCGGGTGCCGTTCCGAGAACGGGCAAACCGGACTGCGTTGCATCGGAGGCTTCCTGCTTTTCAGCGCTGTCGCGCACTGCCGAAGCGGCGCTCGTCGCCTTCGCACCAACACCGTGCGCCGATTCCCCCCGTATGTCGTTTAGGGCGGTCCGCGCCGATGCAGTGTCCTCGAGCCCTTCGGTCGGGTTGACCAGGAAACTCGGCAGCGAGCTAGCGATCTTGTTCTGGAACTTGACGTCGTAGTCGGCCGCCATCGCCAGGGCGACAACGACCATCACCGCCCCCATCGCGACCTGCAACCCGATACCGCGCCGCGCCAGCGGTGCCACCAACCTCCGCCCGCCCAGCATCAAGAAATAGAGGACGACGGCAGAGCCGATCCCGTAGCTGAGCGCGACCGCCAGGCGGCCGGCGGTGAACGGCTGCGCGGCCGAGACGGTGATCACGCCAGCGAGAATCGGACCGGCGCAGGGCGCGTAGACGAGGCCGAGGCTGGCGCCGACCGCCGTTCCCGACCAGAAGCCGTCCCCGCTGCCACCGGCGATCCCCGCACGCCCGGCGAAGCGGCTCATCGTCGCCTCGATGCGAGCCGCCAGCGGCGGGATCATCAGCGTTATGCCGAAGGCGAGCAGCACCGCGATCGCCAGCTTGCGCAGCAGGTCGTCGGGCAACCCCAGCGCCGAGATCACGTAGACCAAGGCAACGGTGGCGAAGGTGAAGGTGACTGCCAGGCCGGCGACTATTCCCAGCGGCCTGCGCCTGCCGCCTGTCGCCCCGGCCGAGAGCGCGATCGGCAGGACTGGAAGCACGCAGGGCGAGAGCGCGGTACCCGCCCCCGCGACAAAGCCGAAGAGCATCAGCAGGGCCATCGAGCCAACCTTGCCAGTTCGAGATTACGCGGAGGTGACGTCAAGAAAAGAAACGCTATGCCGCTGGCTGCGAGGTGACGGCCCCCTCTTTGCGACCGGCGACTGCAGCGGCCCGACCGACCGCCTGCCCGGTCCCATAGTGGGAGCAGATCGTCAGCTCGTGCTCGTGCAGCAGCGGCTTGGTCGGATCGACGACTGGAGCGCTGCGAATCGTCGCGCGCTCGTGCGCTACCCAAACACGGCCGCCACCGCCGGCGCAATCGTCAATCGGAATCGCCACGAGCGTGCCCCTGAAGCGGCCCTGCTTGACGATCAGCCAGCTCGGCTTGCCGTTTTCGGCATCGGCGAAGAAACCGTGAACCCGGCCAATCTCTGCGCCGCCGATCTCATCGACGCGATGGCCGACCCACCGTCTCGCTTCCTCCAGCGTAGGCGGCGCTACTGCAGGCGATTCAGTCATCCGCCTGCCTCTCCAGCAGCTCCGACGCCGCACTGGCGGGGTCGAGTTCGCGGCGCACCACCCGCTCCAGCAACTCAGCGGTTCTCGGGTCGCCGGCCGCGGTCGCCTCCATCCGCCGCCGTATCCTCGAGGTCGCTATGCCAAGCACCTCGTTGTGCAGGTTGCGCGCGCGCCGTTCCTGCAGCTTGCCCGCCGCCTCGATGTGAGCGCGGTGCTCATCGATGGCTTCGGCAAGCTCGGCAACGCCCTCACCCCGGGCCGCCTCGGTGCGCAGGATCGGCACCTTCCAGCCCGCGGGGTCGTGGGAAAGCGCCAGCACTCCGCGCACCTCGCGCACCATCGTGTCGGTCATCGGATGGTCGGACTTGTTGACGACGATCACATCGGGGATCTCCATCACGCCCGCCTTCAGCGCCTGGATCGAATCGCCGGAACCAGGCATCAGCGCCAGCACGATTGTGTCGGCATGGTCGACGATGTCGATCTCTGCCTGGCCGACGCCCACAGTCTCGATCAGAACGTCGTCCTTGCCGGCCGCGTCCATCGCCAGTGCCACCTGCAGTGCCGCCTCAGAGAGGCCGCCGAGAGCGCCGCGCGAGGCCATAGAGCGGATGAAAACGCCCGGGTCGAGGAAGTGATCGGAGAGGCGGATCCGGTCGCCGAGCAGGGCACCCTGCGTGAAGGGGCTGGAGGGGTCGATCGAGAGCACGGCGACCTGGCGCTCGACCTTGCGCAGCTCGGCCGTGAGCGCCCCGATCAGGGTGCTCTTGCCGACGCCGGGCGGGCCGGTGAAGCCGACGATGCGCGCCTTGCCGGTGCGCGGGTAGACCTCGCGCACGAGCTCCCAGCCGGCCGGGTCATCGGACTCGATCAGCGTGATCGCCCGCGCCAGGGCGCGCTTGTCGCCGGCGATGAGGCGCTCAGCGAGTGGGGCGGTCTTGGCGGCGTCGGTCACGGATCGGTGAGTCTAGAGTTCCCGCCGCCGTGATTCGCTTAATCCGCTTCCTCGCCCGCAACGGGATGCTGAACCTGAAATACGGGCGGCTGCTCGGCCGCTACCTGCGACGGCGCTTTCTCACCGCGGCGGGCCGACGCTGGCGCACCGACGGCCCGGTGTTCTTCGGTCGCGGGCTCGAACTGCAGATCGCTCCAGGCGCCCGGGTCGACTTCGGCCGCTTCGTCTGGCTTGGCGACGGCACCAAGGTGCGCTGCCACGAGGGCCGGGTCGAGATCGGCGCCAAGACAGTGATCGGTCAGGAGTGCACGATCTCCGCCTATCAGCACGTGCGGATCGGTGAGCAGTGCGTAATCGCCGACCGGGCGATGTTCATCGACTTCGACCATGGTGTGGTCGAGGTCGAGCGACCGATCCGCACGCAGGGCATCTACAAGCGCGACGTCGAAGTTGGCTCCAACGTCTGGATCGGCTACGGCGCCTGCATCTTGCGCGGTGTGCACGTCGGCGACAACGCGATCGTCGGCACCAACTCGGTGGTCACCAGGGACGTCCCAGCCAACGCCGTCGTCGCCGGCATCCCAGCTCGGGTGATCAGGATGCGAGAGGCGCCACAGGAGCTGCGCTGGCCCGACCCGGTCGAGCCCGACCCGCAAGCGCATACGACGCTGTCACTGCCGGAGTAAGCACCCCGTCGCCCACACCGTGCTCAGGCGAGCGTCGCGGGCAGGGTCCGCAGACCCTCCTCGCGGGCAGCGTGGTGCAGGTCCACATCCCAAGTCAGAAACGTTGGCTCCTCGTCGTCGGAAACGGCCAGGGCTGCCGCCAGATGCAGGGCATCGAGGGTACGAAGTCCGTGATGGACCGCAAGTTCCGCGGCCTGCTCAGCCAAGGCCGTGTCGACCTCGATCACGTCGACACGGGTCCAGTCGCTTTCCATCTTCTCGACATCGTCAGGCTCTCCTCCGCGGGCAACGGCACGTACCGTCTCAACGAAGCCAACTCGGCACATCTTGTAGGCGTTCGCGCTCCTCATCGCCTCAACGACTGAGTCGCTGCCAACCTCCTTCACATAGCGCTTGACCAGGGCGCTCGAGTCGAGATAAAGCGTCAATGCTCTTCTTCGCGCTCGGCGAGAATGAATGCCGATGCCGAGCGACCCGTGTCTCTGGGGGACGGCGGGCTCATCGGAAGGGGCTGTGAAGCGGGTGTGACCCGGCCTTCGGCGATCAGCTTTTTCATCGCCTTGCTTCGCTCAGGCAACACCGGCACGAGTTCCGCGACGGGACGGCCGCGCGATGTGATTGTCACTCGCTCGCCTTCCTCGACATCACGAAGCACGCTGCTCAGCTGCGCCTTCAAATCCCGGACTCCAATCTCTCGCATGCAGTCATGGTAGGGGCAGGTCGCTGCTCGAATCCGGCGGCATCGACCTGCAAGGAGAGTACCAAAAATGGAATGTTTTAGCCGACAGCTGATACATTGCATCGCGAGCGCCTCCGGCAGTGGCCTACGGCGGGGCAACCTCCTGTTAAGGGGGTGTAGATAGTTTCCTGAGAAACAATGCTGCCGTGGACATCGCTGCCCGCTTCGGGGAAAACCTGAGTCGCTGTCGCAAGCGCGCCGACCTCTCACAGGAGGAGCTCAGCGTTCGCGCCTCATTGCACCGCACCGAGATCAGTCAGCTCGAGCGCGGCCTGCGCATCGCCCGCATCGACACGCTGATCAAGCTGATCGGCTCGCTCGAAGTCTCAGCCGACGAGTTGCTCGTCGGCATGGGCTGGGAGCCTGGCGGTACCCGGATCGGCAAGTTCAAACCAGAGGGCCCAGGCGAAGGTACAAAGGGCGGCTAAGCGCGGGTCGTCTCGCCGACCAGGTCGGCGTAGATGGCAGCGGTCTGCTCGGCCACGTCGCCCCAGTCGAAACGGCGCAGGTGCTCGTAGGCTTCGGCGACGAGGCTGCGGCCGAGCTCATCGTCGGAAAGAACCCTGATCGCGACCTCGGCCAGCGCTTCGGGATCGTGGGCGCGGAAGCGCAGGCCAACCTCCTCGTGGGGCACGACCTCGCGCAGGCCGCCGGTGTCGGCGACGATGCAGGGGCAACCGGAGGCCATCGCCTCAAGGGCGACCAGGCCAAAGGGCTCATAGATCGACGGCACCACAGTCAGGTCGGCGATCTTGTAGAGCGAGTGCAGCACATCGTCGCCGATCCAGCCAAGGAAGGTGCCGTGATCCATCAGGCCCAGCTCCTCCGCCTGCTTGTGCAGCTCCGCCTCGTGGGTGCCGGAGCCAGCGATCAGGAAACGGGTGCCGGGGACCTCTTCGATCAGCCGCGGCATCGCCTCGAGGGCGAGCTGGAATCCCTTCTCGTAGACGAGGCGGCCGATCAGCAGGACCAGCTTCTCCTCGGGCGCCGCGAACTCGGCCCGCAGGCGGGTCAGCTCGTTGGGGTCCTGCGGCTGCAGGTCGTCGGGATCGATGCCGTTGGGAATCACCGAGACGCGCTGCTCCTCCACTCCGAAGATGTCGGCGATCTGCTCGCGCATGTAGTGCGAACAGGCGATCACGCGGTCGGAGCGATTGGTGATCCAGCGCTCGACGCCGTGGATGTAGGTTTGCGGGTGCTCCTCGACCCAGCCTTGATGGCGGCCGTGCTCGGTGGCGTGGATCGTCGTCACCAACGGCGCGTCGAAGCGTTTGGCGAGGTGGTCGCAGGCGTTGGCGACGAGCCAGTCGTGACCGTGGACGAGGTCGAAGCTGTAGCGGTCGCCCAGTTCGACCCCCGCCGCGAGCATGTCCGAGTTCATCCGCTCGACCCAGGCGACGAACTCGCCGAGATCGGTGGGGCGCTTGGGCTCGCGGATGCGGTGGATGATCACTCCCCCGCGCCGCTCCTCGGCCGGGGACTCCTCGCCGCCACGGGTGAGGACGTGGACCTCGACGTCGTGATCGACCAGCGCCTCGGAGAGCTTGCGCACGTGCCGGGCGAGGCCTCCCTCGATCAGGGGCGGGTACTCCCAGGAGAGGATCAGTACGCGAGTCACGGCTGCAGCAGCGGCGAGAGGCTCAGGTCAGGGGCTAGTGCGCGCATGCGCGGATCGGCGATGGCCGGAGAGTCTATGGCCTCCAGGGTCGCCTCGGAGTGCGAAATCGCGCGCCAGTACGCATAGTCGCCCGCTTGGCCACGCTGGTCCAGGAAGGCCCAGTCGCTCGCTTGGGTCGCGAGCAACTCGCGAGTGGCGCGCTCAGCCGCCGCCCCACGCAGCCCACTCGCGAGAGCTCGCAGCAGGCGAAGTTCCAACCGCCGCGCTCCCCAGGCGAGGTCGGCGACCGCCGGCGAATCCCAGGTGCTCAGATCCTTCTCCTCGCCCCAGGTCGAGGCCCGCAACGGCCGCATGACAGGCTCGTGCTCGGCCAGGGCTTCCGGAATGGTGAGCAGGCGGATCCCCGCGTTCTCGGCATTGGCCAAGACCTCGCGCAACCAGATCGCGCCCTCCGACCACCAGTGGCCGAGGAGCTCGGTATCGATCGCAAAGACGAGCAGGCCACGACGACCCTGCACAGCGCTGAACTCCTGCAGCCGCGCAGCCGTGGCGGCAAGGAACTCGCCGGCCTGCCGCCGCGCGGCCGCTTCCCCTGCGGCCGGGTCGTAGCCGCCACCACCGACCTTCCAGATCCGCACGCCCCGCAGGGACTCGCCGGCGAACTGGGCGTGGGCTGGGTCGGAGGGGTATCCCTGCAGCGACCAGAGCCACTGGATTGCCTCCCAGTCGATCGGCAGTGCCACCGGCCCGGCCTCGGTCGCGATCGGTGCCAACGAGGTCCCCCCGTGCCGACTCTGGTCGACGAAGAACCAACGCACCCCCTCTTCCGCCAGGCGCCACTCCAGGCCGGGCGCATAGCCGCACTCCGGCAGCCAGAAACCTCCGTCCCAACCGAACCGGCGCCGGTGCGAGCGGATGCCGGTGTCGAGCTGCAACCGCACCCCCTGCCGCGTTGCCAGGAGTGGCAGGACGGCGTGTGTCGCCGCTGAGGTTGCCAGCGCGATCCGTCCCGCGGCAACGGCCTGCTGGAAGGGACGCAGGGGGTCGCTCCCGTGGGCGTCGAGCAGCTCCAGCGCATGCTGGTAGCGCCGCCGCTCGGCCTCGCAGGCATCGCGACATTCCTCCGGCACCTCGTTGAGGTCCGCCTCGGCTGCGGCAATTCGCCAGTCGACCAGGAAGCGCCTGAGGCGCTCCCCCACGCCCGCATCCTCGAGTTGGTCGGCGAGGACCGGCGTCACCGTCATCGTCAGCCGCTCGGCCACCTCGAGCACGGGCAGGTAGGAGCGGATGACCGCGTCGAACAGCCACTCCTCTCCGAACGGATAGGTCCCGAAGCCCTCGACGTAAGGCATATGGGAGTGCAGGACGATCGCGAGGTCGCCGACGCTCTCCTCAGGGGGCATGGCAGACGGCGAGAAAGTCGAGCGCGCGGTTGAGGTCGCCGCGCTCCAGCTTGAAGTCGGAGGCGGCGATCGCCGGCGTGAAGCGATCGTAGAAGGGGCTGGTCAGGTGCAGTGCCTTGTGGACCCGATCCCAGCCGAGCTTGAGCGCCAACTCGTGCGCGCGCAGCTTGCGAGCGTGGAAGAGGCCGAGCAGCTCGACCCGGGGAAAGTGGCCCTCGCAGAGCTCCCGAAACTCCTCCGCTCGGTACTCGTGCACGTGCCAGGGGTTGTCGGACTTCTCTGCGCCAGGAGGGGCAAGCGTGAGCAGGTTGGGCGTGGAGACGTAAGCGACGCCGCCCGAGGACAGCATCGAGCGAAAATGGTCGAGGATCGTGCCGGCGTCCTGGACGTGCTCGATCGTCTGCAGGAAGACGACCGCGTCGCAGGGCTCGGCGAAGGACTCGACCAGATCGCGCTCGAAGCGCAGGTTCGGCCGCTCATAGCGCAGCCTGGCGTGCTCGTGCGCTTGGGGATTGGCGTCGACCCCGACGGCGGTGGCGGCCGAGCGGGCCAGGACGTCGGAGCCATAGCCCTCGCCGCAGGCCATGTCGACGACCCGGCTGCCGCCGACGCGCGCCGCGATCCACTCGTAGACGACGAGGTGACGGCGATACCAGTAGTTCTCCTCGGGCACGTCCGGTAGCGTGCGCTCGCCGGTCAGCGGCAGCGGCGGCACCCCGGCGGGCTGGTTTTCTTGGACGTACTCGCGCGCCACGGGGAGGGACCGTATTGAGCGTCCAGCCCCCTGTGCGTTACGCCAATCCGCGTAGAGTTCCGCGCCATGCCCGCCTCCCCCACCGCGACGCCGGAGCACATCAAGGACGTCAACACGCGCTACCACGACGCCGCCGCCGAGGAGTACGACGCCAAGTGGGGCATCGACTTCGGAGCGACCGGCCAGGAGCAGGTGCGACAGAAGCTGGTCAAGGCGCTGGGCGGCCCCGGCCGCGCCAACTTCGTCCACGGCCTCGAGATCGGCTCCGGTACCGGCTATTTCTCGCTCAACCTGTTGCAGCTCGGGGCAATTGAAGCCCTCACAGCCACTGACATCTCGCCGGGGATGCTGAAGCGGTTGGAGAACACCGCCGTGGGCCTGGGGCTTGAGGTCGAGACGGTCCAGACCGAGGCCGAGGCATTGCCCTTTGAGGACGAAAGCTTCGACCTCGTCTTCGGCCACGCGGTTCTCCATCACATCCCCGACCTCGAGCAGGCCTTCGCCGAATTCCGGCGCGTGCTGAGACCGGGCGGCGCGATCGCCTTCGCCGGCGAGCCATCGCGCTATGGCGACCGCCTGGCGGCCCTGCCCAAGCGCGCCGGCCTGTTCGCCGCTCCCGCCTGGCGACGGGCCGTAGGCGCCCGGCCACGCGCCATCGCCGAGATGGCGCAGTCCGACGGCCACGCGCTCGAGGGCGAGGTCGACGTTCACGCCTTCGCGCCCGCCGATCTACGGCGCCTGCTGCGCGAAGCCGGCTTCGAGGATCGCCACGTCGGCGGCGAGGAGTTGCTCGCTAACGCTTGGGGCTGGGGCCTGCGCACGGTCGAGTCGAGCGCCGAACCAGAATCGATCTCCTGGGGCTGGCGCCGTTTCGCCTTCAACAGCTACATGGCCCTGCAGAGGGTCGACTCGCGGCTGCTCGAGCCGCACCTGCCCGCCGAGCTCTTCTACAACCTGCTCGTCTCCGGCCGCAAGCCGGCCTAGCGCTCGCCGCGGCGCACGCGGTAGAGCTTGACCCGCGAGTCGAATCCCTTCAGGCGCCGCTCGCCGGCGTAGGAGTACTCGAAGGAATCGGCGGCCGCCCTCTTCGTCTCTGTGTCGGCAAGGACGCTGCCCGGCTTGGCGACACCGGTGATCCGGCTGGCCAGGTTGACCGGGGGCCCGTAATAGTCGCCTGTCTGAGACACCGCGAGGCCGCGAGCGAGCCCCGCGCGCAGGCGGGGGAACTCCTCTCCCTCTTCGTCGGAGGCCTCGACCAAGCGCAGCGCGGCCTCGGTCATCGCTTCCGCCTCGCTCGAGACCAACATCGCCGCATCCCCGATCGTCTTCACCAGCCGCACCGGCGGCTCGGCGACCGCGGTGGCCATCTCCTCGAGGCGACCTGCGACGAGGCCGAGCTCTTCCGGGGCGATCTCCTCGCCGAGCTTGGTGAAGCCGACCAGGTCGGCGAAGCAGACCGAGACCTCGCTCGTCGCGCCCAGCTCTCCAGAGGCGAGGTCGGCGGTGCCGATCACGTCGCGACGAATCTGCTCGAGCAGATGCGCGCGGGCAGCGTAGAGCAGGGTCGGCTCGAAAATCGGCAGCATGTATTCGGCCGCGGCCGCAAAGCGCAGGGCGAGGTCGCGCTCTGTATCGCCCGGCTGCATCAGCGTGCGTACAGTCAGCTCGCGGTTGGCCTCGGCGATGCGGGCTGTGCCCATGCCGATCGTTCGCGCCACCTGGATGATGCCGTCCTCGGGCAGACCTGCGTCGAGGAAGGCCTTGACCCGGCGGGCTGCTTCGAGGTCGGCTTCGTTGAGGGAACGCTCGTCGGGGTCTGGATAAGGAATGCCAAGAGCGGCGCTGGCTCGCTGCAGCAGGTCGAGGTTGCCACCGGAGATCTCGGCGATCTCACGCGGGGTGTAGCGAGGACCGTCTCCGGCAAGACCGCGCTCGACCGGCAGCAGGGTGAGGCGGCCGGCGGCGACCGCTTCGCGCAGCTCGTCCAGCGGCACGCCTTCCTCTGTCAGCTGTTCGAGCAAAGCGAGGCGGTCCTGGCGGGCCTCGCCCTCGAGCCCGTCGAGCAATCCCTCGGCTTCGAAGTCAATCATGCGATCGCCACGCTACCGCCACGGCGCGGATCGCCGCCGCCGCTCAGCGCGCCCGTCCCCCGCTCACGCGCAACGGCCTGGGTGCCGCCGAAGAAGAGGTTGATCGCTGGCCGGCGCAGAACCGGCACGCCGCGAGCCTCGATCCGCGCCAGTGCCTCCTCGTCGATCCCAGGCTCCGCCTGGACGACGCCCTGCTCGAAATGCAAGCGCGGCGCCCGCACGGCCTCGCCGGCGCTCATCCCCTGCTCGACCGCCCGCACGATCGTCTGCAGGATCGCCGAGCGAATCCGGTTGGAGCCGGCGCTTCCGAGCCCGAGTTCGATCTCGCCGTCGCGCAACACCACCGTCGGCGCCATCATCGACGGCACCCTCCGCCCAGGGGAGATCGCGTGGAAGCCGAGTGGGTTGAGGTCCTCCTCGCCGAGCATGTTGTTGAGGATCACGCCGGTGCCGGGCACCAGCACCCCCGAACCTGAGCCGTTCGAGCAGGTGACGTTGGCGCACATGCCGTCCTTGTCGAGGGTCGAGATGTGCGTCGTGGAGCCGAGCAGGTCCCCGGCGGTAATGTCAAGGGTCGCCGGGTCGAGCAAGCTCGCTTCGAGGCCAGTGCCGTAGAGCGCCTCGGCGAATGCCTCGCCGCGGGCGTCATTGGCGGCTCCCATCGCGGCGACCAACTCCTCGGGACCGCTGCGCTCCCCAAGCCGCTCAAGCAAGGCGAGGCAGTAGGCGATCAGGATCCCGCCCGAGGACGGTGGCGGGTTGGTCAGCACCTCGGCGCCGCGGAAGCTGGCACGGATCGGCTCGCGCTCGATCGGCTCATATCGGGCCAGATCGCCTCGGCCAAGAGTGCCGCCGTTCTCGATCACGTAGTCGCTCAGCGCCGCCGCCACCTCGCCACGGCAGAAGGGCTCAGCGCCCTCGGACCCGAAGCGTTCGAGCGCTTCGGCAAGTTCCGTGAAGTGGAAGATCTCGCCCTCGCGCAGGGTGCGACCTCCTGGCGCATACAGCTCCCGTGTCCCCGCCAGGCGCGCGTGGATTGGCTCGAGGATGTCGAGGATGTAAGCCTGCTCGGCATTGACGGGCGCGCCGTCGCGGGCAAGGCGGATGCCGGGCTGGGCCAGCATGGCGAGCGGCATAGTGCCGAAGCGCTGCAGCACCGCCTCCAGCCCGGCCGCCGTCCCCGGCACCCCGCAGGAGGCAGGGCCAACGTAAAACGTCTGCACCGTCTCGGCATCGAAATGGACCGGCACGGGGACCAGCTCGGCGCGCCGCTCTATCCCGTCCTGGCCGGGCGCCGCGACGAAGAAGTCGAGCAGCGCGGTCTCACCGTCGCGGTGGACCATCATGAAGCCGCCCGCGCCGAAGCCAGTCAGCGGGCTCTCGACCGCGAAGGAGGCGAGCGCCGCGGTGACCGCGGCATCAACCGCGTTGCCGCCCTCGCGCAAGACATGGGCTCCCGCCTCGGCGGAGAGTGGGTGACCCGCGGCGACGACTCCGCTCAAAACACAGTTTCGCGCGTCGATCGGCGCGGATTGGAATCCCCGGAAGTCACCGTGCCGATCGCCGCGCTCAAGGGCGGAGCCGGCTACCCGGGCAGGAACTCTGGGACGTCGATGCCGAGCTCTCCCGATCGCTCCCGGCGACCAGAGCGCGGTGCCTCTTGGGTGCGACGAATCGTCGGCTCCGCCACGCGGCGGGGCGGCGCGGGGCGGCCATCGAAGCGGGTCGCGACGACGGTTACCCAAACCTGGTCGCCCAGCTCCTCGTCGACATTGGCCCCAAAGATGATGTTGGCATCGGGATGAGCCGCTTCGCCGACTAGTTTGGCCGCCTCGCTGACCTCGACCAGGGAGAGGTCGGCACCGCCGGTGATCGAGAGCAGAATCGCCCTGGCGCCGTCCATCGAAGTCTCCAGCAATGGCGAGGAAATCGCTTTTTCGGCGGCGAGCAGGGCCCGGCCCTCGCCATGGCCCATGCCAATGCCAAGCAGGGCCCGGCCGGCCTCCGACATGATCGTACGCACGTCGGCGAAGTCGAGGTTGATCACGGCGGGGAGGGTGACCAGGTCGGAGATGCCCTGCACGCCCTGGCGCAACACGTCATCGGCAACTTGGAAGGCCTCCACCATCGAGGTCTGCTGGTCGAGCACCTCGAGCAGGCGGTCGTTGGGGACGACGATCAGCGTGTCAACCTCGGCAGCCAGTTCCTCGATGCCCTTGTTGGCCTGGTTGCCGCGGCGGCTGCCCTCGAAGCTGAACGGCTTGGTGACGATGCCAACCGTGAGCGCGCCGACCTCGCGGGCGAGGCGAGCGATCACCGGGGCAGCACCTGTGCCCGTGCCGCCACCAGCGCCGGCGGCGACGAAGACCATGTCAGAGCCCTTGAGCAAGCGCTTGATCTTGTCCTGTTCCTCGAAGGCCGAGCGATGGCCGAGCTCGGGATCGGCGCCAGCGCCGAGACCGCGCGTTGCCTCATCGCCAATGTGAATGGTGACGTCGGCCATGCAAAGCTGCAGCGACTGAAGGTCTGTGTTGACCGCCATGAACTCAACGCCAGGGATCCGCGCCTCGACCATCCGATTAACGGCATTCACACCACCGCCGCCAACGCCCACAACTCGAATTACAGGCTGATGCGGCTCCCCACTCCCCGGCGGCTCATACTCCGGCTCCTCCCGCCCATAGCGAGGCGACTCGACAATTTGCTCAATCTCCCGCCGCTGAGCCGGCTCCTCGGAGAAGACTCGCTTCAGCCGCTCGGGCGGAGTCTCTTCGGATACCCCTTCAGCGGCAGGTGGCTGGGGCTCTGCAGGTGGCTGCTCACTCTCCTCAGAGGTGGACCGGAAGAGATCGGAAAGAGGGCCCTCGCGCATGCTGGCCCGCTTGTCACGCCGACTCATGTGCCAGAACCTCCTTCGCAAGGTCGCGGTAGTAACCGGCAGCGTTGCTCTGCGGATCGTACTTCAGCACGCTGGCGCCTTTGACAGGGGCCTCGGCGAATTTGATCGCCTTGCGGATGCGGGACTTGAAGACGAGCTCGCCAAAGTTCTCCTCGAGGATCTCGACCGCCTCCTTGGCGTGAACAGTGCGGCTATCGAGCATCGTCGGCAGGATGCCCTCGATCCGCACATCTGGATTGAGGTTCTCCTGGATCATCTTCAGCGTGTTCTGAAGCTGGACCAGTCCGCGCATCGACAAATACTCGCATTGGACCGGGACGATCACCTTGTCCGCGGCGGTGAGTGCGTTGATCGTCAGCAATCCGAGGCTGGGTGGGGTATCTATGCAAACGAAGTCGTAGTCGCCGGAGACCTCCTTAAGGGCCTTCTCGAGCGAGCGCTCGCGACCGATCTTCGTACTCATTGCAATCTCGGCGCCCGCCAGGTCGATCGAGGAGACGGCGATGTCGATCTCGCGGTGCTGGATGATCTCGCTGAGCGGCATGTCGTTGACCAGCACGTCGTAAAGGCTCTTCTCCACCTTGTCCGGATCGATCCCCTGGCTCATCGTCAAGTTCCCCTGCGGATCCAGATCCACACACAGCACCCGATACCCCGACTCGGCAAAGGCAACAGCAAGATTCAGAGTCGTGGTCGTCTTGGCGACCCCACCCTTCTGATTGGCAAACGCAATTACCTCAGCGTGCTTGACCGGCACCTCGTCCTCCGGCTCCTGCACAGCAACCTCATGCCTACTGGGAGCAAGGAGATCCCGCGGCATAAACCGCTCTGGCTCGTCAGCTTCAGCTGCCTTAGCGGTCGGCGGCGCCATCCCAGGCGCTTCATCCGCGGGTGGCGCGGACTCGGGGGGGCCGAGAACGGAGGCCCCGCCCCCGCCCGCAGGCCCCCCCGAGGCCGTGTCGGGCCCCGTGGCCGATACCTCTGAAGTCTCATCGCTGACCACGCGCTCCGTCCCTGACTCAGGAACCGCAGCCTCCATCTGCTCCAGCTCCTCGACGATCGGATGCGGCTCGTCAACGGCGGGCGTGGACGCGAACTTGTTCTTGCGGCTAAGGAATCCCATTGCGCGGGTATTCGCATGGCCACCCGCTTTTCCTGCTGGCCCCAGAAATTGCTAGGAATCACCCGGTAACCGATCTCCTCGACAAGCGACTGGTCTTCGTCACCGGCAAGGGCGGCGTCGGCAAGACCACGGTCGCCGTGGGACTTGGCCTGCGTGCCGCCGCCGAAGGCAAGCGGACGATCGTCTGCGAGGTCTCCGCCCAGGAGAACGCCTCGCGGATGTTCGAGCACACCGAGGTGGGCTTCCACGAGGTCGAGATGGAGGAGAACCTCTGGTCGATCTCGATCGACCCGGACGAGTCGATGCGCGAGTACGTACTGCTGCAACTCAAGGTGCGGGCGATGCGCGACATGCTCTTCCGCAGTCGCATCTTCAACTACCTTGCCGCCGCCACGCCAGGCCTCAAAGAGCTGGTCACGATCGGCAAGATCTGGGAGCTGGCCCAGCTCGACCGCAAGGTCAAGAGCGCCCGCAAGTACGACCTGGTGATCGTCGACGCTCCCGCCACCGGCCACGGCATCGGTTTCCTGCAGACGCCGCGCACCTTCGCGGCGATCGCCCGGGTCGGCCCGATCCATTCGCAGGCCCAGCAACTCGATCGGCTGATCACCGACCACGAGCACACCGGCGTGGCGATCGTCGCCCTGCCCGAGGAGATGCCGGTCAACGAGTCGGCCGCCCTCGAGCAGGACCTTCGCCACGACGTCGGCGTCGCCGTCGACCGCGTCTACATGAACGGGCTCTACCCTGAGCGCTTCTCCAACGAGGAGGCCGCGCGGCTCGCCGAGCTGTCAGCGGGCGCGGACGGCGCCGTTCGGGCGGCGGGGCGGGCAGCGCTTTCCGAGCACAACCGGGCCCGCTCCCAGCGCGCCCAGCTGGCCCGCCTGCGCCGCCGAGCGAAGGCGCCGGTCAAGACCCTGCCCTTCCTTTTCGAACCCGAACTTGGCGTCGAGGGCGCCCGGCAGCTATCGCGGAGGCTGAGCTGATGCCCGCCGTCGGCGAGATCCTCGAGGGCAAGGACATCTGCATCTGCGCCGGCTCGGGCGGCGTCGGCAAGACGACCACCTCGGCGGCGATCGCGGCGGGAATGGCGGCGCGCGGGCTCAAGGTCTGCGTGCTGACGATCGACCCGGCAAAGCGGCTGGCAGACTCGCTTGGTCTGAAGGAGCTCGGCAACGAGGCCACGCGGGTCGACCCGGAGCTCTTCGAGCGGAACGGGCTCGAGATCAAAGGTGAGCTCTGGGCGATGATGCTCGACGCCAAGGCGACCTTCGACGAGCTCGTCGCCAGACAGGCGCCGGACGAGGAGGCCCGCGACCGGGTGCTCGGCAACCGCATCTACCAGCAGATTTCCAGCGCCCTGGCCGGCTCGCAGGAGTACATGGCGATGGAGAAGCTCTTCGAGCTGCACAGCGAAGGACAGTTCGACCTGCTCGTGCTCGACACGCCCCCGACCCGCAACGCGCTCGACTTCCTCGATGCGCCGAAACGGCTCACCCAGTTCATCGAGGGTCGCTCGCTGCGCGTCTTCATGAAGCCGACCGGCTTCGCCGCCAAGGTCGCCGGGCGCGGCGCCTCCGTTGCGCTCTCCGTCTTCAAGCGCATCGTCGGCTTCGACCTGCTCGCCGACCTGGCCGAGTTCTTCAACGCCTTCAGCGGCATGGTCGACGGCTTCCAGGCGCGGGCCAAGCGGGTCAACAGCCTGCTCGCCGATCCGCACACCTGCTTCCTTGTCGTCTGCGGCCCGCAGGGCGAGCCGGTGGACGAGGCCGTCTACTTCCACCGCAAGCTGGTCGAGGCGAAGCTGCCTTTCGGCGGCGTGATCGTCAACAAGGTCCACTACCCGGCCGAGCAGCTGCGTGGAAACGGCGAGGACCTGGAAGCCTCTCTCGCCGAGAAGCTCGGCGACGAAGACCTGGCGAAACGGGTAACCGAGAACTTCGCCGACTACCAGGCGCTGGCCGAGCGCGACGCGCACAACATCGAGCGCCTCGCCCGCGAGCTACACGCCCAAGGCGTGATCCGTGTCCCCTACTTGGACGAGGACGTCCACGACCTCGCCGGCCTGGCCGAGATCAACCGCTACTTGTTCGCAAGCAGCGAGGAGCGAATCGAGATCGCCGCCGGGCGGGCCTAGCCCGCGTGGCGGTAGTGGTCGTATTTGAGCTCGCGGACCTCCCAGTCCGCATCCTCGGGCACCGGGAATAGGTGCCGCACGCGCGGCGTGTCGATCCGCTCGCGATGCCCGATGTCTCCCTCGATCGCAGGGAAGTCAAGGGTGCTGTCGGGTGCCTCGACCTCATCCAGCCAGGGCGTGGCGGTGATGCGAATCTCGCCCTCGTCCGGAATCGGCTCGAGGATGCGGGTCTCTTGGTCCATGCGGTGCTCCTCCTCTGGCGGCTGAAGGTCTTCCATCTGGGTTTCATCGACGATCGGGGTCTCCCGCGAAACGACGATCTCCTCTGGTGCTGGGAATTCTTCGGACACCGCAATCTCTGGATCGCCGGCGCCGAGTCCAGTGGCGATCAGGGTCTCGTCGGCGGCGGTGTTGAGGTCGGGGCTGAGCTCGCCGAGGGCGGCGTCGCGCAGGATGCGGCGCACGCCTTCCTCGATCCAGCCCGCCGTCGCAAGGCCCGGCAGCGAAGGCGTGCCGTTCATCAGCGAGCGCTCCAGCTCAAGCGCACTCTCGATCCGCTCGCGCGCCTCGATCCGGTCGACGCGCTCGTCGGCGATCAGCGCCGAGGCCCGCATCGGCAGCGAGGCGCCGACGGGGCCGTGGCCATCGAGCACCGCGCGCAGCGCCAGCAGGTGGTCGCTGAGTCCCTCAAGCGCGGACTCGCGGCCGCAGCCCATCTCAAAGCGGCCAACAGCCCAGGCGAGGGCGCCATCGGGATCGGGGCGCGCCTCCAGCGTTGCCGCGAACTCGGTCAGCCGGATCGCCTCCTCCTCGCTCAACTCGTAGGAACCGGGCCGCGTCGAGGGCGCGCCCGTGGCGAGTCGTGCCCAGCGCTCCTCACCCGTCGGGGCAAAGGCGTAGGGGCCGAGGCCAATGCTGCCGGCCTTGAAAAGGTGCATGACGCTGACCAGCTCGCCGAGCTGGTACAGGGCCGAGTCGGCGCTGTCGGGACCGTCACCCTGCTCGGCGAGGGCGAGGAACTGGGGTTGCCAGGCGACGCGGCCCATGCCCTCGCTGCGCATCGCCTCGATCGGCGCCTCAATCGCATCTGCGCGGACGATCTGAACGCCGTGGGGGAGCTGCAGGCGCGGCAGTGGCATACGCAGGCCGATCAGAGGCGCAATCAGCAGGTCGGCATCCTCGGCGCCACGCGTCTCAGCCTCGAGCACGGCGAGGGCGTTTTGCAGGCGCTCATGGTCGAGCGAGAGTTCGGTGCAGCCGTCCCAAAGGGAGGCGAGGAAGACGGTGAGCATCTGCGCGGCACGCTCGCCGGGCTCGCCCGGGACCTGTTCACCACGGACTTCGAGGTAAGCGGCGGCGATACCAGCAGCGGCGACTGCGTCGCGAGCCGGGCCAAAGGCCTCCAACTCGCGCAGCTTCCCCTCACGTTCACGCACGTAGACAGAGGTCAGCGGCCGGTAGCTGTAGAAGAGCGAGTCGTCGCCGCTGTCGGCGTCGACGTCAAACGGGATCTGATCCCCGCCGGCGACGAGCGAGCTGAGCTTGATCGCCGCCTCGGAGGCAAGGCGGGTCAGCGATTCGGTGAGCAGGCGATCGCGCACGCCCCCCGCTTCCCCCCCAGGCACGGCGCTCCTGCGCCTGCACGGTCGCTTGCAGGACGTACGGCACGAGACCGTCGCAAGCCGCGAAATAGGCGGGTTGAGACGGTTTCGCCGCTAGGCGACCACGGGCTCGGGCTCGGCGGACGTGTCGTCGAAGAGCCAGCGACGCCCGTAGCGCCGCATGTCCTCGACCAGCGGCACCAGCGCCTCTCCCTTCTCGGTCAGCGCGTACTCGACCCGCGGCGGCACCTCGGGGAAGGTGTGGCGCTCGACGACCCCCTCCTCTTCCAGCGCCCGCAGGCGCAGCGAGAGCGTGCGCGGGCTGATTCCCTCCAGCGAGCGCTCCAGCTCGCAAAAACGACTAGACCCTTCGGCCAGGTCGCGGATGACGAGAAGCGTCCACTTGCCGCAAACGACTTCAGCCGTGCGACAGACAGGACATCGAGAGTTGGAAGCGGCACTCATGGCAAAAGCGGGGCGGTTGTGGCGATTGCCTCGCTTCAGCGAGTGTAGCGACATTGCTTCACTTACTGAAGTTTTGGCCGATCCGCACTAGATCGCCGTCTGCGGCACCAAGGCCGGCTAAAGCGAAGCTCCTGCGCATCCGATGGACCCTGCATGACGCCACCCGGGCGCAGGACGACGCATGGCGAAGACGGATTCGCGCTGATCGAGGTGCTCGTCAGCGCGCTCGTGCTCGCCATCGTCGCCGCTGGCGTACTGGCACTGCTGCAGGCGACCACCCGCTCAGCCGCCTCCGAGCGCCGCCACTCCGAGGCCTACGCGCTGGTACAGGAAGACCAGGCGCGCCTGCGCTCACTCCGACTCTCCTCCCTGAACCGGCTGCAACAGAAAAACGAATTCACGCTCGACGGCACCGTGTTCACGGTCGAATCGATCGGGGTCTTCGTCAACAACTCGACCAGCGAACCATCGGCCTGCTCGGGGAGCACCTCGGCCGACTACGTTCGCATCACCTCCACGGTGACCTGGCCAGGCAGCCTTGCGCCCGTCGTCATCCAAAGCATCGTCTCGCCCTCCAGCGGCTCCCTGGACCCCAATCACGGCGCCCTCATCGTCACGACCAAAAACGCCGCCGGCAAAGCCCTCTCCGGGGTCGGCATTTCGGGCAGCGGCCCGGGCAGCTTCAACGGGACCACCGACTCCAGCGGCTGCGCCAACTTCACCGACCTGTCAACGGGCAACTACACGGTGACCCCCACCGCAACCGGCCTGGTGGGCAGGGACGGAAAGCCCCCACACGCCGAAACGGCCGGGGTGGAAGCAGGCGTTAGCAACCCGCTCTCACTCGAATACGACACCGGCGCAACCGTCTCAGCCGAATTCGAAAACAGGATCGGCAGCGGCTCGACCTTCGAACCCGCGAAGATCGACTCGCTTTTCGTCTTCAACTCGCTCGGCGCAAAGGACTACTGGACGCCAACCAACGCACGGGAACTCCTCGTCAAAGCCACGCCGGTCTTTCCCTTCATCAGCCCGGTCAGCATCTGGGCTGGAAGCTGCGAAAGCAACAACCCCGGCGCGGGCGCCGGAACGACCAGCGTCACGCTTCAACCCGGCGAAGAACTGAAACCGACGCTGAAACTCAAAGTCCCCACGCTCGAACTGACCGTGAAAAACGGCAGCTCGGCGGTTAGCGGCGCGCTGATAACGATTACCGACGAAAACTGCAAAGACGAAAAAGGGACCTCGATCAAGCGCGAATACACCAGCGAAGCCAACGGGCACCAAAGCAACTCGACGACCGGGAAACCGGAATACGGCCTTCCTTGGGGCACCTACAAAGTCTGCGCCTCGGCCTTCTACTCCGGTACCAACCACCGCGCGATCGAATCGGGAGTCGTGGTGCACAGCCTGACCTCCGCCGCCTCGAAAACACTCAGTTTGCCTAGCTCTGGGTCGGAAACCGGGAGCACCAAGACATGTTGAGCCGTCTCAGGCCTCTCGGCGACGAGCGCGGGACAACCCTGATCGAGATGCTGGTAGCGCTGATGAGCGGCATGGTCATTCTGGCCGCGCTGACAGCATTGATCCTCACCACACTGCACGGCTCAGCCAGAGTGAGCGCGCGTGTCCATGCCACACAGCGCGCGCGGATCGTGCTCACCCGCCTGATGGAAGAGCTTCACTCGTCATGCATCGCCCCGGAAATCGCTCCGATTCAGGAAAAAAGCACGGGGACCTCGCTCAGGTTCATCCATCAGACCGGGTCTGCAGTACAGCCCACTCCGGTTCTCAGCGTGGTCAGCCTCAGCGAAACCACGCTTTCCCAGTCGGACTACCAGCAGACCGGCGGCACGGCCCCGAGCTGGACGTTCTCCGAAGAACCCAGCTCGACCCGCACGCTACTGACCAGCGTAAGCCCCACCTCGCCGAGCACATCGATCTTCAGCTACTACACGTACACGAACGGAACGATCTCCTCTACCCCGCAATCGACTCCGCTCGAATCGACGGCGGCGGCACTCACGGTCGAGGTGCGGGCTGCGCTCACGGCGGCGCCGGAAAGCACCCCAGTTAAGGACGCCGGGGCATCGGCCAGCGTTCGTAATAGCGCCACCTTGCGCCTGACCCCGCCGTCATTCAACGAAGGATCGCCGAGCCGGCCATGCCAGTGACGCGCAGCGGCGAAGAGGGCTTCACCATGGTCATCACCGTGATCGGCGCCTCGCTGGTCGCAATGCTCGTCCTGGTCGCCGTGACCGCGGTCAACGGCGACAGCCACTCGGGCGCATACGACTTCAAGCAGAAGCAGGCATACGAGGCCGCCAAGGCTGGAATCGACGACTACGCCTACCACCTGCACGCCAACAACAGCTACTGGACCACCTGCAACAACGTCACCCCACCCAGCGCGGTCAACCAGGTCGGCTCGACCGAAAAACGACGCCCCGTGCCAGGCACCACCGGCGCGGAATACGCAATCGAACTGCTTCCCTCGACGACCCAGACCACCTATCAAAAATGCGACGAACAACATCCGACCGAAAGCATGATCCAGTCGAAAGATCCATTGAAGGGAACCTTCCGGATCCGCTCCACCGGCTTCGCCGGCAAAGCCAAAGCCTCAATCGTCGCCACCTTCAAGCCGGGCAGCTTCCTCGACTACGTCTACTTCACCCAGCGCGAGACCTCCGACCCGGCGACCTACGGAGAAGAAACTCTGGTCAAAGCGGCCGAAAAACAATGCAGCAAAACGATCAAAGAAGAACGCTACGCAAGCGAAATCCTCTCGGGAAAAGGCTACTGCGACACGATCTCGTTCGTCAGCGGGGACTTCATCAACGGTCCCATGCACACCAACGACGCGTTTGTGATCTGCGGCAGCCCAACCCTCGGTGGCTCGGCGGCCGATCCGGTCGAGGTCAGCGGCCCGCCCAAAGGCTGGTTCTCCACCTGGGAAATCCCCAACTCAAACTCAAACTGCAGCGGCAGCAACGAAAATTTCAAAGGCACGTTCACGGCCAACTCCGCGGTTCTGACGCCACCGCCCAGCAACCAGGAACTGAGCAACATCGCCGAACAAAAATTCCACTTCAAAGGCCAAGTTCGGATCTGCCTCAGCGGGAAAAACATGATGGTGCTGACATATTCGGAGACTTCCACCTGCTCTGTGCCAGTTGGCACTCCACTTTACAATGGCGCGATTCCGCCCAACGGCGTTGTCTACGTGGAAAACGGGACCTGTTCCACCAAATATTCCCCCTTCAACGTCGCCTATGACGTGAACCTGGAAACTAGCGGGTGCGGCGATGCGTTCATTGAAGGAACCTACTCCGGACAGCTCACCATCGCGACCTATAACAACATCGTTGTCACGGGGAACCTCTGCATGGAATCGTGCGAATCGGAACTCCCGCTTAAAGGCGAAGGTGTCCTCGGACTCGTCGCCAACAACTTCGTCCGCATATTCCACCCAGTGCCATATAAAACTGAAATAAAAGAAGGAAAAGAAGTCAAGGTATTCGAATGCAAAAACGGCACGGGGATACTTCAGAACGTGACGATCGACGCCGCAATCCTGGCAATTGAACACTCCTTCATCGTCGATAACTACAAATGCGGCGCCAAGCTCGGCACGCTCAGAGTCAATGGCGCGATCGCGCAGAAGTACCGCGGCGCCGTGGGAACCACCGGAAGCAAAGGGAGTGGCTACCTGAAGAGCTACAACTACGACAGCCGTCTTCGCTATCTCGAGCCACCGAGCTTCATCCAGCCCGAAAAAACCGCCTGGGTGATCGGGCGAGAGACACTCGAATGAGCGTTGCAATTTCGAATTCTAAGTAGGCCAGGGCAAAGGTTCTTTGGCCGTTTGGCCGATGCAAGGCCTAGCGGGTTCTCCACCCGATCTCCCATGAGATTCCCATCGCTCCAGATCAACCTTCCGTCGCTGAAGCGGAGCCGGACGAAAGGGTCCGGCCTCGTCGGCCTCGAGATCGAGGCCGGTAGCATTGCCGCGGCTGAGGTCCGCAACGGCGATGCACACCTCGCCGGCGCCGGCACCGTACCCCTCGCACCAGAAGCATTCCGCGATGGCGAGGTCATCGATCCCGGCGCGGTTGCAGCGGCGCTGCGCGAGCTCTTTGACGCGCACACGCTCGGAAAACGCGTGCGGCTTGGCATCGCCAATCAGCGTGTCGTGGTTAGGACACTACGACTGCCCGCGATTGAGGACCCCGCTGAGCTTTCAGCCGCCGTGCGCTTTGCCGCCCAAGAGCAGATCGCTATGCCGCTCGACCAAGCCGTCATGGACCACCGCGTTGTGGGCGGCGTCGGCGCTGTTGACGGCGCCGCGCCCCAAGTGGACGTGATCGTGGTCGCCGCACGGCAGGACATGATCGCGGCCTCGCTGGAACCCCTGAAGGACGCCGGACTCGAACCAGTGGGCGTTGATCTCTCGGCCTTCGGCATGATCCGGGCGCTCAGCAAGGCGACGGACCCAGCGACTGCTAGCGAGGGCCAGTCGACTCCCGCCGCCGTCCTCTACTGCAACGTCGGTGACGTCACCAACCTCGCCATCGCCAAGGGTCGCGCCTGCCTCTTCACCCGTGTCTCTCCCGTAGGCCTCGAGGACATAGGCGGCAACTTCGCGAGTGCCACGGGACTGACCCTAGAGCACGCCCAAATGTGGCTCGACCACGTCGGCCTCGCGCTGCCGCTTGAGCAGGTCGAGGGGGACCCGGAGACCATCGCCAGGGCTCGCACCGCTCTTGAGACCGGTGCCTCGGCACTGGTCGATGAGCTGCGTCTTTCGCTTGACTTCTACGGCGCCCAAGAAGGCGGGGTGCCCGTGCAGCGGATCGTGCTGTGCGGGCCGGGGAGCACAATCCCCGGTCTCGCCGCTCACATGGAGCCGGTTCTCGGCCTGCCGATCTCGATCGGGCGTCCCGAAGCCCTCATCGGCCTTGACCCGGCCGCGGCGGCCCGCCTTGCCCTCCCCTTCGGACTCGCACTGGATTCCTAGCAATGCGACCCGTCAACCTGATTCCCGCGGAGGACCGGCCCGGCGGCCGCCGACCGATGCGCGGTGGGCCGGTTGCCTACGTGATTGTCGGCGCTCTGGCCGCAGCCGTTATCGGTGTCGCGGTCCTGGCGGTTACCAGCAACCAGATCTCAGACAGCAAGGCGGAAATAGTCAAGCTCGAAGAGGAAACGGCGGCGGTCGAAGCACGCGCCCAGGCACTCGACGCCTACACCCAGTTCCACAGTTTGCGCGAGCAGCGTCTCGCCACCGTTACCAGCCTCGCCGATAGCCGCTTCGACTGGCAGCGGGTCATGCGCGAACTAGCCCTGGTCCTACCGAGCAACGTTTGGCTGACCAACCTGACGGGAACGGCCAGTCCGAATGTCTCCATCGACGGCGCCGCCAGCGTCTCGCTGCGAAGTTCGATCGCCGGCCCGGCCCTGGAACTAAAGGGCTGCACAACCGGTCAAGACGCGGTAGCCGAATTCGTACAGGCGCTCAAGCAGATCGACGGAGTCACCCGCGTTGGCATGCAGTCCTCCTCGCTCGGCGAAGAATCGGGCGAAAACGCTACGTCAGGCGGATCGGCCTGCCAAACCCGTGACTTCATCGCCGAATTCCAGATGGTCGCAGCCTTTGACGCGGCGCCCGTCTCCAGCGAAGAAACAGAAGTGGAAGCCGAAGCGGCACCCGCCCCTGAAGCCACCGCGGAAACGGAAGGCAACTGAGGTGGGTTCCTCTAACCGACTGATCGTTTCCATCCTCCTCGTCGCCGCCCTGGCGATTGGCTTTTGGATGCTTGCTCTCGGACCGAAGCGTGAAGAAGCCAGCGAACTGTCCAGCCAGGTCGGTCAGATTCAGACCGCGTTGGCCGAAGCGCAAAGCAAAGCGGCCGAGGCAGCGGCCGCCCGGCGCGAGTTCCCTGCCGACTACCGACAGCTCGTCGTACTTGGCCAGGCGGTCCCCGGGGGCGATGAAACCTCTTCACTTCTAGTCGAGGTGAACACGATTGCCGCGGCCGCTGGCGTGAGATTCAATGACATCCAGCTGGAAGGCTCGGGCGAAACCTCAGCTGCTCTAGCGCCCGCCCCCGAAGTCGCCCCTACGGCTCCCTCTGCCGGCACTTCCACGAACGCTGTGCCAGCGTCCTCAACGGTACCCCCGACGGAGGCGGCCGCCTCGTTGTTGCCACTCGGAGCGACGATCGGCACCGCCGGTCTCGCTGTGATGCCGTACCACCTCACCTTCGGCGGCAACTTCTTCCAGATAGCCGACTTCATCAAAGGCATCGACTCCCTTGTCCATACGGGCGATCCGACCGTAGCCGTCAATGGCCGCCTCGTAACCCTGAGCGGCTTTGCCCTCAATACCGAAGAAGAGGCAGGCGAAGGCGAACAGAAGCCCGCCGACTACCTCAAAGCAACCTTTGCGGTAACCACCTACGTCACGCCGCCGACGCAAGGCATCACCGCCGGCGCGACGCCGGCCGCCCCGTCGCCAATCGCGGCGCCCGCGGGCGCCGGCGAAGCCGCAAACGAAGCTGCGTCAGGATCGCCTGCCACCTCTTCGGAAACGGTGTCGGCCCGATGAACATGCTGAAGAAAGGACCCGAGCTGAAAGTCCCCGAGCTCAAGGTCCCGGACTTCATGCTTGACATCTATTACGACCTTCGCGAGCGCCACCTGCTGCCCTTGGTGGCGATCCTGCTGGTCGCGCTCGTTGCCCTGCCGATCATGCTGAGCAGCGGCTCCGATTCAGGCTCCAGCGAAACCGAAAGCGCTATCGCGACGCCGAGCACCGTGGCCCCGGCCAGCACGCTGGTCGTCGCCAAAGCCGCGCCCGGCCTGCGCGACTACCGGCACCGCCTCGCGGGCACGCCCAAGGATCCGTTCAAGCAGCAGTACGCCAACTCCGAAGGCGAAGGGGCCGGTGAAGGGTCGCCAGGTGGAGAAGAACCGGCAACGGTTGAACCAGGTGAACCTTCGGAACCCACGACCGAACCGGCAGGAACCAGCCCGCCAAACGAAGGCGACGGAGAACCCCCCGAAGAAGGCCACATCAAGTTCTACTCCTTCGCGATCGACGTCCGCGTCGTTGGGGTCTCATCGAAGAAAAACAAGCCCGAGCCCTCCGTGCGTCACAACCTGCCGGAGCTCACCATGCTTCCCAGCCGTGACGTGCCGGCGCTGACCTTCATGAGCGTCACCAAGGACGAAAAGCGAGCCCTGATGCTCGTCTCTGACAAGGTCACCGGCCTCTTCGGCGACGGCGTCTGCGTCGTCGGCGCAGCGGCGTGCCAACTGCTCGCCCTCGAACCGGGCGTCCCAGAGACCGTCGTCTACGGCGCCGACGCTCGCACCTATCGCATCGAGCTGCTCAAGCTCCGTTTGCTGAAGACGGACAAGCTCGACAAGGCGCCGCTCGGCAAGCCGAAGCACGGCGGCTGAGCCCTGGCGGGCAGCGTGCCGTCGCGACGGAAGCACTGGATGGGTCTCTAACCGAGGTAAAGGTCGACCAGCTGGTCGCCCGCGAGGAGGCCGACGATGCCCCCCAGGGCCAGAAAGGGACCAAACGGGATCGCCATTTTGCGGGCTCGCGATCCGTGACGGGTGATCAAAACGAGGCCGACGAGACTCCCCGCGAGAAGCGCGGCGAGTATTGCGGGTGCCACAGCGCGACCGAGGAAAAGGCCCATCGTTGCGGCCAGCTTCACATCGCCCAGGCCCATACCCGCCGGATAGGCGAGGGCAACGAGAAAGAAAACGCCTCCCGCCGCAGCGGCAGCTATGGCCCTCTCCGCCAAACTGCCCGGATCCGCAGGAGCGGCGATCGCGACGCATAGCACCGCCCCGACGATCAGGACCTTGTTGGGGATGATTCGCTGCTCGAGGTCGGTGAGCGTCACAACGGCTAGAACAGCGACAAAGACCAGGCCGATCGCCGCTTCGACGGCGTCGTGCCTGTAGACGAGCACCGTGGCGGCGAAGAGCGCGCCGACCGCGAGCTCCGTCAGCGGGTAGCGCGGCGAGATCCGAGCGCCGCAGCAACGCGCCCTGCCGCGAAGCTGTAGCCAGGAGAACAGCGGCACGTTGTCATAGGCGGCGATCCGCGCCCCACATGCCGGGCACTGCGACCGAGCGAACGCGATCGAGATTCCGCGCGGAATCCGATGGGCAACCGCAGTGGCAAAGCTGCCCGTGGCAAGGCCCGCCAGGAATGCGATGAGGACGACACCGACCATCGGCCGGAAGTTCTACCCGAGCTAGTGGATGACCTTGAAGCTGCGCTTGGCGGGCTTCGTCTCGGCGTTGCCGATCTCGTCCGTACCGCGCACCTGGAGGACATAGCGATGGAACTTCAAGTGGCGCAGCTTGAACGGCGAGTGGCAGGGCTTCCACCTGTGGTTGTCGACCTTGCACTGGAAGGAGGTGGTGAGCGGATCTTCGCTGGTGTCGGTAAAGCGGAAGACCGCCTTATGCCGGCGGGTCTTGGTTCCAGGGGCCATGGTGATGCGCGTGCGGGGAGGCGTCGAGTCCTCGATGTAGGTGGCGGGCGGCGAGCAGAAGGACTGCTTGCCACCGGCGACCGATATGCCGGCGAAGTCGGTGACCGAGTTGTCGGCGACGTGCGCGGTGACCCCTGCTCCGAGTTCGGCCGCGGAAACATTCGCTACTGGCGCTCCACTGCAGTTCACCGTGGCGAAGATCTTCACCCGCTCGGCACCGGGAGCCGACCCAACGATTCGGGGGGAGTTGTTGTTCGCACGGCCGCTGGGCACGGTGTGGAGACGTGGCGCAACGGGTGCATTGCTCGAGCCTGGCCGTTCATCCGGCTGCCCTGACGGCGGCGGTTTGACCGGTGGCGTTACCGGTTTTGAGCTCTCCCAGTAGTCCAGTCCGACCGTTGGACATTTTGAAGTCTGGTCGATCCCGTCGGGATCGGACTGGGTGGCATAGAGCGTGGTCCGCGCATCCTGGGGCACCGTTACCTGGATGCCTTTCTGTTCCAGCTCTTCGAGGGTGCCGGTGTTGAGCGGTTCCCCTGTACAGGACGGGTTCGCGTAGATCGCGATTTCGTTGGCTGGGTTTTGGCTTCCCGAGGTGATCGGCGCCCGACTGATGGGTCCGAAATGGACGACGGAGATGATCACGCCTTCTTCTCCTCCGAAGACGAGGGGCGTGGTCGAATTGGCCGGTATGGCTTCGCTCGAGGTCGGGCTGGTTTTAGTTAGCAGGAGAGTTTCGAGCTGTGCCGCACTGGCAGTCGAAGTGCCGACTGCCGCGATGAGCAACGCGACGACAAAACTGAATAAACACAGCGAGGGACGGGCCAGCATGGCCCGCCCCTCGGCAGCGTTTTCGCTTGGCTTAGGCATAGCTAAGCGTTGCGACTAGGTGACTATTTGCTCCAGTCTTCAGAAGCGGGGCAGCCGCCTTTTTCTTTCGGCGTACATTTGTAAGTCATCGTGCCTTCGGAGTTGGCGATTTTGAACGTGTGGGCGTTCGAAGAGGTCGATTCAATCGTGTATTTGTTGATGGCCAGTCCGGTCAGCAGGATCCCTTCTTTACCTGCTTCGGCGGATTCGTTCGGCACCGTCGGCTCAATTTTCTTGAGCCCAGCCACGGTGGCGCCGAGATAGGAGCCGCCGTTGTCGGTCGCGTAAGTCTCGAGTGCGACCTGTGTCGTATGCGCGCCCTCCTTGGCCTTGGCGTCGCCGGCCTTTTCCTTCTGATTGAAGAAAGCGGGCAGGGCGATCGCGGCGAGGATGCCGAGGATCAGCATGACGACAAGGAGCTCGATCAGCGTGAAACCGGCCTCCTTGTCACCGTTGAGCCGGGCGCCAACCTTGGCCCGGAGATTCTGGAGAAACATTAGTGACCTCCTGTGGTCCTATCGTTTTCGCCAGAGCCCCGTCGCGTTGCAGCCACGTGGTGTCTGTCGACCCCGGTGGTAGCCCGGCCGGCTCCTGTGAAAGAGCCCCGTTGGCTTTGCGCCCCCACCTCACGGCGGGTTTGCCTTTTGCACCGAGGCACTGGCAGATTCATCACCCTCCCCTAATCGACCACCTGCCAGATCCCTTAATCCCCGAAACTAGGGCTTCATCTGGCGAAAAGTCAGGGTTCTAGGCCAAAACCACGGGATAACCGGTCAACCTCCGCCACGAGTTACGGCGGAGGCAGAGGCTCTGGCAGCCAACTGGCGTCCGCCTCTTTGCCGGCGTGACATCCCCGCCGGGGAGCGACGGCAGTGCCGGGGCCGAGGATGAAGACTTCCACACGACGATTGACCCGCGACCGGCCATGGCGCCGATCGAGAGGACAGTTCTCGCCGAAGGCGTGCAGAGCGACTGGCACCGAACCTTCCACTCCAGTCCTCGAAGAGCTTCCAACCAGCAACTCTTTGCGCACCCTCTCGGCTCGGCGCAGCGACAGGCCCAGGTTGTAAGAGCTGCGCCCGACATCGTCGGTGTGACCATCGAGCTCTACTGCTGTTGGTGCTTCGCTTCGTACCGCCTTGCTCAGAACCCTGCTGATGCGCTTAACGGCCTCGCTGTCTTCCGGCTTTTCTTTGTCGAAACCAAACAACGATGCCGGCAGGCGCAACAGGCGCACCCGGGCACTGTCGGACTGATGGTCATCGTCGGTCACGACCAACCGCACCGAGTAAGGACTGCGGCGTGGCGGCAGGTCCAGCGAAACCAGTGACCCCCCACCTCGTACGTGCCCTTCGATCTCCCAGCGACGAGAGACGATCCTGCCGTCATCACTCGAGCGGGTGCCGTCGAAGGAGACGCGCCGGGAGCCCGCTCGCATTCGAACCGCGATCCTGGCCGTGGGTGGACGTGCCACGTGCAGCACTGGCTGCCCGGCGAGTTGCTTGCACTCGACTGAAACCGTCCCCGAGGACGCATCGTCTGGGACGCGGAACTTGATGTGATCTTCGTGCCAGGCCTGGCGCAGAAGGTAGCTTTTGAGCCCAACCTCCTCGCCCGACTTGAGAACAACGGTTTGCCCTTCTAAGAGGATTGCCTGCTCGCCTTCTCCTTCCCCGCCTTTGCCTCGCAACGCGAGGTAGGAGCCGCTGCGCGCGTGCGATTTGCCTTCCACCTTGGCGCCGAAGCTGTCGCTGAGCCTGAGGAACCTCCTGCGGTAGTAGGTGGAGAGATTTTCGATCAGATAGAAACCCCCCTTTTCGCCCCGACCGTAGACGCCTTCCTTGTCCAGGGCCAGCACCTTGCCGTCACTCGTCTTGACGAATTCCGCACCCTCGGCCTTATCGACCCTCTCTCTGAGGATCGGCGCCGGGACACCCCCCAGTCGTAGCGTCCGCCCTTTGCGTTTCGGCCCGAATCCATCAACGTTGCCGTGAGGATTCGGCAGGCTCATCCGCAGGGTGACAACGTCGCCTGGCGACGCATCTGGGGGCACCAGGCTGAGGCCCAGGCCGAAGTTGGGGCGGACGGCCGCGCCGACGCCTTCGAGGCGTTTGTCCAGAGCGACAGCAGCACCCGCCTGGCCTTCGGCAGCGCTTGGGGCCGCCTGACCACCGCCGGGGACGCCCGATCCCGGCGTCAGCGCAAAGGCCATTTCAAGCGCTGAGTTGGCGGCATCCTCGACATCCTGAGACGGCCCCACCGTCATTGCCACCACTTCCGCTTTCGGCACCCAGAGCAGCCTGCCACTGTGGGGCGAGAGGTCTTTCGTACAGCCTTCCGTCGCTACGGTGGCGAAGTAGATGCGGTCGTCGGCTTCCGTCACGTAGAGACCCTGGATCGCTTCGTCGGGCCCGTCCGTGTTGCGGATCAGGGCCATCGGCTGCACTTGCGGGTCTTCGATGTTGCGCGCCATCGCGGTCAACGTGCCGAAGAGGGGCACCGAGATGAAGACCGCAAGGCCGTACCACATGAAGCGCGCGTTGGCCAGGGAGGCGATCCTCCAAAGACCAGCTCCGAGGATGATCGCGGACCCCAGCGAAGCGGCCAACCACCACCGTTCCAGAGCGAACGACGGCCCCGCCGCTGCAAGCAGGAGCATCAAACCCACGAGGGCGATGCCGCTTCCTTCGAGCCCGAAGCGCGGCGGCCTGCGCTCCTCCTCCTCCTCGCGCGGTTTCGGTTTCAGCTTGAGCGAGGCCAGCGGCGGGCCGCTGACCAAGCTCTCTTCCCGTTTCCGTTTCTCCGCACGGGCCACTCTCCTTTGCTCCTCCTGTAAGGCCTCGGCCTTGCGAGCGGGGTGCCGGTGAAAGCTGATCTCCCGGAAGACGACTGCGAGCCCCAGCACTACCGACAGCGCTGCCAGGCTCACCATCCACGCATACAAGCTCGGGGCACCAAGGGCGATCGAGAGCAGGGTGGCACCGATCGCACCGCCGACGACGGCGAGGACGATCAGGTACAGACACAAGGCAATCGGGTCCTTATTTTTGTCAGTGCGGAACGCGTGGTTCCTCAACACCGCATCCCGTTCCTTATCGCCTCGCTTCGCCAGGCTCGTCTCGTCGAGCTTGGTAAAGCCGCCGGAAAAGGTCGACCACAGAATCACCGCCATCGGCAGAACGAACAGCTCGCCGGCCAGCACCCTGCGCTGCCACTCCCCTCCCTCGACGAGCATGATCGCCGCGACACCCTCGATGGCCAGCAAGAGCAGCAGCCCGCGACTCATTCCAGGCGTCACCCGCCCACCGCGGTCAATCAGGAACACGGCCACGACCGCGAGCACCCCGAAGAAGCCGAACAGCAGCAAAAGCGAAGAGCCGATCGCGACCAGTTCTTCGCGTGGAACCGCATTCACCGCCTGGTCAGCGGGAACCTCCGCAGCCGAAAAACGGGTCCAGACGATCACCGCGCCGGAGAAGGCCACGAAGCCGATCAGGCTGCCAGCTGTGATCAGGACCGGAACGAGGCTGGCCGCAGCGGATTTGAGCAGCCCTGACCAGGTAGGGCTGGGTTGATCGCCTTGTGAGGTTTTGGAAGCCTCCACGCTTACACATGGAAAAACCTACTTACTCAGGGAAAAATTACAAGTACTAAAAATGCCTGAAGACAAATACTTCCCCTGTACGCGGTCCTCAACGGATGTGTTCGTAGATGCTGAACATCGGCAGGTACATCGAGATCACGATGAAGCCGACCATGCCGCCGACGAAGACGATCATCACCGGCTCGATCAGAGCGGTGAGCGCCTTGACCTTGGCGTCGACCTCGGTCTCGTAGAAGTCGGCGATCTTGGTAAGCATGTGCTCGAGCTGGCCGGTCTCCTCGCCGACGGCGACCATGTGACCGACCATCGGCGGAAAGACTGGGTTCTCCTCGATCGGCCCGGCCAGCGAGCCGCCGCTCTTGACGGAAGCGTAGACGTCTTCCATCGACTGCTCGACCACCACGTTGCCGGCCGTCTGGCCGGTCAGCTGGATTGCCTGCAGCATCGGCACCCCGGAGGAGACGGCGCCCGAGAAGGTGCGCGACCAGCGCGCCAGCGCAACCTTCTGGATCACGTCGCCGATCTTGAACGGGATGCGCAGCTTGAAGCGGTCCCAGAGCTCGTGGCCACGATCTGTCTTCTTCCATTTGAAGAAGACGAAAAAGGCGAGCGCTATGCCGGGGATGATCAGGAACCAGTAGCCGGTGAGGGCATCGGAGACGCCGACACAGAGCTGCGTCGGCGCCGGCAGGCCAGCGGCTTCTTCGGGGTGTTCTTCGGCGAGTTCTTTGAAGATGCCGACGAACACCGGGATCACGAAGACGACGATCGCGACCAGCACAACGACCGCGAAGCCGAAGACCAGCGCCGGGTACATCAATGCCGATTTGACCTGGCGACGCAGAGCGTCGGCCTTCTCGACCTGGAAGGCGATCCGGTCCATAGCCTCGTCGAGTCGGCCCGACTGCTCGCCCGAACGGACCATGGCGCGAAAGAGGCGGTCGAAGACCTTGGGGTGGCGCTCCATCGCCGCCTCAAGCGTGCTGCCGGCCTCGACATCGGCCCGGATGCCAGCAGTCGCGGCTTTGATCTGCTCGTCCTGGGTCTGCTCCTCGAGCGTGTAAAGGGTGCGCAGCATCGGCATTCCGGAAGCGACCAGGGTGGCGAACTGGCGCGAGAAGATCGCCAGTTCTCGCATGTCGACGCCCTGCCAACGATTGAAGACGTCCTCGATCTTCAGCGGATTGGACTTCTCGCTGACGTCGAGGACGATCAGGCCGCGCTGGCGCAGCTGCTCGCTGACTGAGGCCTTCGACTCGGCCTCGAGCTCCCCGGCCGAAGTCGTACCGGCCATATCCATGGCCCGAAAGGCAAATGTAGTGGCGCCGGCCATCGCGCGCTAGGCCCCCGGGGTGTAGACGGGCTGCGCGGCCGCCGCGGCTTCCTCGGCGGCACGACCATCGAGCCCCACCATTCCGGCTGGCGCATGGGCCGCCTCACCGCCGAGCAGGCGCTTGAGCTCCTCCGGTACCGAGGCCCGTTGCTCGGCCAGCGAGCGGGTGATCTGTCCCGCGCGAACCAGGCGCGCCAGGTCGGCGTCCATCGTCTGCATCCCGACCGCGCCGGAGGTCTGCACCGCGGCGTAGATCTGGTGCGTCTTGCCCTCGCGAATCAGGTTGCGGATAGCCGGCGTCGGCACCAGCACCTCGGTGGCGACGACGCGACCACGGCCGTCGCTGGTCGGCAGCAGCTGCTGGGTGACGATGCCCTGCAGGGCGATCGAGAGCTGGGTGCGAACCTGGCCCTGCTGCTCGGGCGGGAAGACGTCGATGATCCGGTCGACGGTCTGGGCGGTCGACTGGGTGTGCAGCGTCGCGAAGACCAGGTGGCCCGTCTCGGCTGCGGTCAGTGCGGTCGAGATCGTCTCCAGGTCGCGCATCTCGCCGACCAGGATCACGTCGGGATCCTGGCGCAGAGCAGCTCGCAGTCCCGGCGCGAAGTCGGGCGCGTCGGAGCCGATCTCGCGCTTGTTGACGATCGAGCGTTTGTGGGTGTGCAGAAACTCGATCGGATCCTCGATCGTGAGGATGTG
>JAWVFJ010000041.1:0-5382 GCA_033856275.1 Solirubrobacterales bacterium | reverse complement strand
CATTCGGGCTGCGGTCCGATCGCAGAGCTGGATCGAACCTACACCCGGTCACCCGGTACGACAACCCAGCCCGACCTACAGCGGAATGTTCCCGTGCTTGCGTTTCGGCTGCGGAACGCGCTTGGATTGCAGCATCCGCAGCGCCCTGATCAGCTTCGGCCTGGTCTGCCGCGGCTCGATCACGTCGTCGATGTAGCCACGCTCGGCCGCCGAGTAGGGGTTGGCGAAGTGGGCTTTGTAGTCGTCGATCAGTTTCTGACGGCGCTCGTCGGGGGTCGGCGAGGTGGTGATGTCTTTGCGGTAGATGATGTTGACGGCGCCCTCGGGGCCCATCACCGCGATCTCCGCCGTCGGCCAGGCGACGTTGAAGTCGGCCAGCATGTGCTTCGAGTTCATCACGTCGTAGGCGCCGCCGTAGGCCTTGCGGGTGACGACGGTGAGCTTCGGCACGGTCGCCTCGGTGAAGGCGTAGAGCAGCTTGGCGCCGTGGCGGATGATCCCGTTCCACTCCTGGTCGGTGCCGGGCAGGAAGCCGGGCACGTCGGTGAAGGTGACGATCGGGACGTTGTAGGCGTCGCAGGTGCGGACGAAGCGAGCCGCCTTCTCGGAGGCCTCGATGTCGAGCACACCGGCGAGAAAGGCAGGCTGGTTGCCGACGATGCCGATCGGGAAGCCGTCGAGCCGCGAGAAGCCGCAGACGATGTTCTTGGCGAAGTGCTCGTGGACCTCGAAGAAATCGCCGTCGTCGACGACCCGGGAGATCACCTCGCGCATGTCGTAGGGCTTGGAGGGATCGTCGGGGACGAGCGTGTCGAGGTCGTCGTCTTCGCGCTCGGGATCGTCGGAGGGCTCGAAGCGCGGCGGCGCCTCGAGGTTGTTCGATGGCAGGAAGCTGAGCAGGTAGCGCGCGTCCTCGAGGCAGCTCTCCTCGTCCTCGGAGGCGAAGTGGGCGACGCCCGACTTCGAGTTGTGGCTCATCGCACCGCCAAGCTCCTCGAACTCGACCTCCTCGCCGGTCACCGTCTTGATCACTTCCGGCCCGGTGATGAACATGTGCGAGGTCTCTTTGACCATGAAGATGAAGTCAGTCATCGCCGGCGAATAGACGGCGCCGCCGGCGCAGGGCCCCATGATCAGGCTGATCTGCGGGATCACGCCTGAGCATTTGACGTTGCGGACGAAGACGTCGCCGTAGGCACCGAGCGAGACGACGCCCTCCTGGATCCGGGCTCCGCCGGAGTCGTTGATCCCGACCACCGGCGCCCCGACCGCCGCGGCGAGGTCCATCACCTTGCACATCTTCTCTGCCATCACCTCGCCGAGGCTGCCGCCGAAGACGGTGAAATCCTGCGAGAAGACGAAGACGGTGCGGCCGTCGATCGTGCCGTGACCGGTGACGACCGCATCACCCCAGGGCCGTTTCTTCTGCATCTCGAAGTCGTAGGTGCGGTGGCGGACGAAGGTGTCGAGCTCCTCGAAGGAGCCGGGGTCGAGCAGCTTCTCGACCCGCTCGCGGGCGGTCATCTTGCCCTTCGCGTGCTGCTTCTCCACCGCCTCCTCAGAGGCCGAGTTGATCGCGGCATCGCGCAGCTCGCGCAGGTAGGCGAGCTTCTCGTCGTGAGTGACCGGATTTCGTTCGCGCACGGAGGCGGCAGTCTATGACGAGAACGGCTGCTTCTGCGGCTCGGCCAGCCGGTCCAGAATCCGCTCCAGGTCGACCTCGCCGAGGCCCGAATCGTCCCCAGCTCGTACCGCCACCCGCGTGCCGAAGCCCTTCTCGGCCATCGTCACCTCGACGCCTTCGACGTTGGCGACCAGCTCCGCCAGCTCCGGCTCGGACTTCATCAGCGTTCGCGCTACCTCGATCATGCCGCCCGCTTCAACTCTCGCGTGGGCGTTCCTTCCGCCCTAGCCGCATGAACGAGACGGTGCAACGTTTTGTCCCCTTATAACGGGGAGAAAACGTTGCACCTCCAAAAGAGGAGTTAGAAAAAGGCCCCGCCGCGGTACTCGCCGAAGACGTCGCGCATGGCGCCGCAGACCTCGCCGATCGAGGCGTCGGCGGCGAGCGCGGCACGGATCGGGTGCAGCAGGTTGCCCTCGCCACGGGCTACGTCGCACAGAGCGTCGAGCTTGGCCTCGACGGCGGCCTGGTCGCGGCGCTCCTTGAAAGCCTTGAGGCGGGCGAGTTGGCGCTGCTCGGCCTCGGGGTCCACGCGGAGGATGTCGACGTCGTCGACCTGGTCGGTGACGTACTTGTTGACGCCGACGATGATGTCCTGGCCACTGCGGTAGCGCTCGTGGTAGCTGTGCGCGGACTCCTCGATCTCGCGCTGCATGAACTCCAGCGCCTCGACCGAGCCACCGAGCTCTTCGACCTTCTCCATCAGCTCCCAGGAGCGGGCTTCAACCTCGTCGGTGAGCGACTCGACGAAGTAGGAGCCGGCAAACGGGTCGACGGTGTCGGCGGCGCCGGACTCGTGGGCGAGCACCTGCTGGGTGCGCAGGGCGATCCGCGCCGAGCGCTCGGTCGGCAGCGCCAGCGCCTCGTCGAAGCCGTTGGTGTGCAGGCTCTGGGTACCGCCGCAGACGGCGGCGAAGCCCTGCAGGGCGACGCGGATGATGTTGACCTCGGGCTGCTGGGCCTGCAGCGTCACCCCGCCGGTCTGGGTGTGGAAGCGGATCTTCATCGAGTTTGGATCCTGCGCACCGAAGCGCTCGCCGACGATCTTGGCCCACATCCGCCGCACCGCGCGGAACTTGGCGATCTCCTGGAAGACGTTGTTGTGGCCGTTGAAGAAGAAGGCCAGCCGCGGGGCGAACTCGTCGATCTTCAGGCCGCGCTCGAGCGCCGCTTCGACGTAGGCGATCGCATTGGAGAGCGTAAACGCCACCTCCTGCACGGCCGAGCAGCCCTTCTCGCGGATGTGGTAGCCGGAGATCGAGATCGTGTTCCACTTCGGCACGTTCTCGCGGCAGTACTCGAAGATGTCGGTGGTGAGCCGCATCGTCGGCACCGGTGGGTAGATGTAGTTGCCCCGCGCCATGTACTCCTTGAGCACGTCGTTCTGGACGGTGCCGCGCAACTTCTCGGACGGCACGCCCTGTTCCTCGCCGACCAACTCGTAGAGCAGCAGCAGGATCGCCGCAGGCGCGTTGATCGTCATCGACGTGGAGACGCTGTCGAGGGGGATCTCCTCGAAGCAGATCCGCATGTCCTCGATCGTGTCGATCGGCACCCCGGTACGACCGACCTCGCCCTGGCAGAGCGGGTCGTCGGAGTCGCGGCCGAGCTGGGTCGGCAGGTCGAAAGCCATCGAGAGCCCGGTCGAGCCGTGCTCGATCAGGTAGCGGTAGCGCTCATTGGTGTCCTCTGGCGTGGCGAAACCCGCGTACTGGCGCATCGTCCAGAGCCGGTCCCGGTACATGCCCTCGTGGATTCCGCGGGTGAATGGGGGCGTGCCCGGCTTGCCGAGGCGCTCCTCCAGGTCGGGAGCCACGTCCTCGGCGTCATAGACGCGCTCTATCTCGATGCCGGAATCGGTGAAGACGCGCTCGTCATCCGGACCCACAACGGGGGCGATTGTGCGATGGGTCTCTTCGGTAGCCATGACGACAGGATATGCGGAGCGGAACATCGCAGCCGCAGACGCAGCAGCGGGATTCACGCGGCAGCATCGCCGCGACACGGGCCCTGGTCCCCCCTTCTTGCGCCTCCTACTGACGCTCTAATTAATTGGATCGATTTATTTGCATCTCCATGTTCCCTTCTGTACCTTCGCTCGTACCGGAGAGGTATCCAGCAGGAACCGGATTCGTGGACTCAAAGCGCGCATGGCGCCGAGCCATGCGGGGAAGAGGGAGAGGGAGATGTCGCAGCTGGCCAGCCGCAGTGCCCCGCAACTTCTGCCGCCGTTCTGGCCGGTCGATGACCAGCACGGCGTCGGGCACGTACGGCTGGAGGGCGAGCCACCGACCAACGCTGCCGAGGTAATGCCACTGCTACTCCAGCTTGCCGCCCAGAGCGACGCCATGCGCAGCCTGCAGAGCGCCGAGGGTGAGGCCCTCTCCGAGGCCACCGACTCGGTGCTGCGCGGTGAGATGGCTGAGACGATGCGCGAACTGGCTGACCTCATCGACAGCGAGAGCGCCGAACCGGTTCGCCTGCGCGCCAAGGGACTCGCCGGCGAGATCGAGCACCGCGAGATGACGCTCGAGATCGCCCGCAGCGGCCCACCGCCCGCGCTGGAGATCGTCTGCGGCCCGCTCTGCACCTGGCGGATGAAGACGCGCATCGGGCTGCACTCGTTCCTCGCCGCCGCCCGCGACGAGCGCCAGCAGGAGTTGCTGGACGAACTCGACGACTCGCTCGAGCAAGCCCTGGCATCGGTCGAAACCGAAATCGGCGCCAGCGGGATGGGTGTCCCATTCAAGCTGCCGATGAACGTCACCAACCTGTTGATCTCGGCGGGCGAGGCGGCCGGTCACCCCAAGCACTTCGCCTACTTCATGCCCGAGGACGAATGGGTCGACGGGCTGCCGATCGAGGAACAGCGGACCCTCTACATGCGAAACGTTCACCTAGCGCGCTACTCGATGATCACGATCCCGCTCGCGGAAACCCTGCTGAAAGGTCCAATGCGGGCTGCCGACGCGCCGGTCTCCGAGACGCTGATGCCATGGATCCGCGGCCACGACCACGGCCACAATGTCGTCGTGCCGGCCACGTGCTACGACAGCTGGATGGAGACGCTCGGGATCGAGCCGTTCATGGCGCTGCAGGAGGCGATCGCCGACGTCTACGGCTTCCTGATGACGATCTCCGACGCCTGGCTGGGGGTCACCGGGGTCAGCCGCCTCGACATGTGCGCCACCCACATCGCCGAGCTACTCCACTACATGCGCCGCGGGCCGAAGTACTACGGCGACCCCGGCGCCGCCTACGTCGAACTCAGCTTCCTCGCCGAGAACGGCTTCGTCGAGATCGATGAAGCCGGCCGAATCACCTGGAGCGAGGATGACTTCTGCCGTGGCATGGCCGCCCTCGCCAGCGCCCTCACCGACGCAACCGTCGGCGCCCCCGACGAGCGCGGCTCCGAAGCCTTCCTAGCCCGCTACGGCTGGCCGGCCGAGACCGCCGCAATGCGCACCTGGAACGCAATGCGCAAAGAGCTAACCAGCGTCCCCACGTCCATAGCCTTTTACAGAACCAGCGACGTGCCGGCAGCCGATTCCGTTCCGGTCGCTGTCTAACTCCCAGGCAAGTCGATGGCGCACCGGGCGCCTTCGAGTCCGGACGGGTCCGGCCCTCTAACGGGGTGTTCCGAATCTGAGGGGCGGTGGGCACGGGTCCGCCGGACACTCAGCGCGAAGCGCGTCCGG
>JAWVFJ010000040.1:0-38884 GCA_033856275.1 Solirubrobacterales bacterium | reverse complement strand
CCCCCCCCCCGCCACTCCCGAAAAGGCCACGAAGGCGAAACCTGACATGAGAAACAGTCGAACTAGCTTCATCTGAGTTTTCCTTTGAGTGTTCTGGTCTATGGTCGGGCCGCGTCCGCGGACCCTCCACCTGGTGCTTTGCCGAGGTGTTCTCCGAAAGGGAGAGCATCCCGGCGCCGGGCCCATCGGGTGACGGTCGCCGGCTCGATCCGGGTAGGTTCGACGTTCGGCAAAACAACACACCCGAACCTTTGCCGCCCGCCTGTCCGTGACCGAATCGACGTTCCTGTGTGTACCACGGTCTTCGAGTATTCGGGACAGCCGCCGCCAAGTCACGTCCCGGCGCATCCCTACCGATACCGTGAGATGGTGCCCGCAGACGGCACGGGATCCAGTAGTTGCAGCGGCGCAGTAATTGCAGCGCAATTACTGCGCTGTGGCCGGATGGTCTAACGCCAGGGTCCGTAGCGACGATATAGCCGTGTGTTGTAGTGCGTCGACTACCGCCCGGCCCAACGGACGCTCTCCGGCTGCGCTGATTCCGACTCGCCGGTGGTCGATCACGGTCGCCATCCACTGCCCGATCGTCCCGCGCGCCCAGGTGTCGGCGGGTTGCGGTGGCCGACCTGATCCACTGGCCACCACGCGACCGTGACCTACTTCCGCCCAGGCCAGCGCGACACCGTTCCTCCGGCCTGGGTCGCCGACGACGGCGAACTCGAAGACTCCCTCGAGCCCGGCGGGCAGCTTAAGCAGAGGGAGATGCGCCCGGAGGGCGTCGACGACGTCATCGACCGCGATCGGGACCGCGGTCTCGGGCATGTTCAGGCGTTCGAAGCGCGCTCTCGTCGCCAGTTCGCCGACGGCGTAGCGCCCACGATCGGCGAGTCGGTAGCGCTCCTGCCCTCTCGGTCCCTCGGAGAGGAGGAAGCCTGCCCGACCCTTGTTGCGCAGCAGCCGCCTGACCTGATGGCCGGTGACGCCGGGTCGGGCGAGATGCACGCTCATCTCGATTTCGGGAAGCCCGAGCGGGCCGTCGAGGAGTGCCTGCGTCACGCCGGCCGCCCATGCTTCTCCGAAACCGATCGGCCCGCGCCAGTCGGTCCGGGGTGCCGACGGGAGGAGTGCGTGCCAACCGTCGATCAGCGCGCAGAGCTCGGCGCCCGTGGGGCCGAGACTGTAGAAGACCTGGCGCGGCGGACCAGGGACGGACCGCCGCGTGATCGCCTTGACCGCGAGCAGCTCGGGCGCGTGACGGTGGAACGTGCTGACGTCGACCCGCCAGCCGAGATCGATCTCGCTCGGGCGGCGACTCCGTCGCCCGAGGTCGGCCAACACCTTGCGGACCACCGGATAACCGATCAGGCGCAGCACCTCCGCGCCGGGGCCGCGCAGCGCGGGCCGCTGCGAACCCTGGGCAGGCTCAGGGTTCGTGACTTCCAGACGACGCATGGCCGCTCCCTTCGATCCCCGGCAGCGGCGGTTCGGGCGATTCGTCGACCAACGGGTAGTCGATGGATTCCCGGCCGACCTCCTTGCCGTCTGCTCCGAGGGCGACCACTTCGATCGGTCCGCGGCCCGGTTCCGCGAGCAGGACGAAGCCTCCTTCGACCCCGGAGACCCGGAGGGGCGGCCCCGATTCGTAGATGAGTTCGACGCTGCTCACCGCTCGGACCGCGATCCCGAAGACCGGGACATAGCCCTGGGCGTCGGCGTGCCGCCTTGCCCCCGGATCGAGGAGATGCAACGGGGCATCACCGAGTTCCGCCGCGCTTTCATAGCCGAGGCCGACACCGGTGCCGCCGAGTTCGAAGTTCAGGCCACCGGCGGAGCCGATGTACGAATAGAGCTTGTAGCGGCCGGCTTCGGCGATCACCCGCGGTTCCTTGCTGTCGTGGAGATATTCCATATATTCGGGCAGCTTTTCACCGGCCTCGAGCGGCTTTCCGGGGGCCTCGTCGTGGTCGCCGCCGAGCCAGCCGGAGAAGACGCCGCCGACGCTTTCCCCCGCTCCTTCGATCGCCGCCCGGGTGGGCGGGACCGAGTAGAGGGCCGCGCCGAGAAGTACCAGCGCCGCGAGCGCCTGCAGGGCTAGCTTCGGAGCGCCCCAGCGCCGACGCGCTGCGCCGCGGCGCCGGTCATGGCGCCGGCCGCGGCCTGCGTCGTCGGCCCGCGCGCGGGCCACAGAGGAGGGATGCCTCTCGGACGCAAGGATCGTGGCGAGCATGTCCTCCGCGGTCGCGTCCCACAGTCGGTCCGGCCGCTCGGCGTCGTCGAGCGGGTCGAGGGTCCGCACTTCGTCTACCACCATGTCTTCGCTCCTCTCGTTCATTCCGTCCCCGCGGCACCGTGCCGGACGTGAGCCCTTGGTCGTATGTCCTCACCTGATGAATGCCCGTTGGCAGCAAGCTCTTTCGAGAGTCGCCGGCGGGCGCGGTGCAGTCGTAGCGAGAAGGTGGCCGCCGAGCAGCCGAGGACCTGTGCCCCCTCACGCGGTGCGAGCCCCTCCCACGCGACCAGCGTGAGGATCTCGCGATCGCGGTCGGGGAGGGCGGCAAAGGCCGCGGCGAGGGACTCCCTACGGGCCAGGCGCTCGGCGACCGGGGTCTCGGGGTCGGCGACCTCCACCCCCTCCAGGGAGGAGACGGTCAGGTGTGCGGCACGGCGACGCTCGGAGCGGTGGCGGTGCCCCAGCACCTTCCGGGCGGTGCCCAACAGCCACGGCAACGGCTCGAGCGGGACCGCCTCGAGGCGGCGCCAGGCGATCAGGAAGGTCTCCGACACGATTTCCTCGGCCACCTCGCGGCTCTCGATCCGTCGCAGGACGTAGGCGAGGACGCGGGGGTAGCAGGAACGGAAAATCGCCTCGAAGCTAGCCGCGGCGAGCGCGTCCTGCAGGATCGGTCGGTCGTCGGTCATTATCACTGTAGTGCCCGCCGGGCGGTGGATATTTCACCCGGCGACATGGCGATGGGGAGTCGGGTCGAGGACGACGGGCCTCTGGCCGGGGTCGCGGTGGGGAGATCCTCCAGGGAAGCCGCCGCCGGTCGATCCACGAGCCATCCGCACCGATCAGCTTAAGCTCGGCCGTGCCATCCCGTGAGTGACGGTAGAGGACGCGGCGGATCTCGTAGCCAACCAAGAGCAGGACGTTCCTCACTTGGCTGGCAGCTCGGGGCTCCCGCGTGCCTGTGACAATCCTGATGCCCGCGCAGCAGTCGAGAGCGGCGGGTTCCCCGGCTCAACGAAGAGCTCAGCCAGCCGAAGAGCCATCGCCCCGGAAGCGGGGACCTAGAACTTCAACCTAGAATCGCTGCTCTTCCTCAAATTGGTACCCGCTTGGTACCCGCTGAAGTCATCGGCCACCGTCTCCACCTACAAAAAAAGGCCCATTTGCGGGTCCTTTTCCTATAGCGGGGGCGAGATTCGAACCCGCGACCTTCAGGTTATGAGTTCTCTGCGCTGGTTGAGCACGCTGTTTTTTGGCTTGTTCAAGCGGTCTGAGTTGGTCCGAGTTGGACCTAGTTTCGCTCAACTTAGTACCCACTTAGTACTCGCCTCTCGCGTGAGCATCGGACAGCTTCGGCGGCTCTACGCGGCCTCTGCCGAACCAAACGAGTCCACCAGATTGGCGATTTCCGACTTGATCAAGACGGGCAGGTCAAGCCCCTCGACGTTGTGCTCTAGAAGCCATGCCGCAACCTGCTCCCGGCTGAGGTCGTCGGCGACGATAACCGCCGAGAGGGCGATGGCGCTCGTCCGCGAGAGACCGAGCCCCATTAGGGCGAGCTCGGTGTCCCGGGAGACCCCCAGCTCCAGCATCATCGTCAGGTCCGGCATCTCAGCGGCCAGCTCGGCTTTGCCGATCTGATCGAGATGAAACTTCAAGGTGTCGAGATAGCAAGCAAGGTACTTCGGCGCCTCGAAGCGAGCGATCTGCTCGACGTCATCCATGACGGCCCGAATCATGGTCGCAACGTTGACTGGACCTTTTTCCTCGTAGTAGCTGATCCGGGCGGAGATCAGACGCGCGAGCGAGTGCCCGCGCATCCAGTTCGCGACCAGCATCGCCAGAATCCACTGTCGGCCTCCGACACCGAATTCGCCGCCCAGGTAGCGGCTGCTCCGCCCGATCGCTGCGACGTAGCTCTCTACGGCATCGTCGCTCTCGGGCATCGCGAGGAGCAAGGACACAGGGTCCTCCTTCTCACGGAAGTAGATGAGCAACCGCTGCATCGACAGAGGGCTGATCCCCGGATGCGCGGCGATGATCTCGACAGGGACCTCAACCGACTCAAGGGCACTCGCAACCTCTGCTTCGATGGGAGCGACCTGATCCCCGAGCGTCATGCCGGGAATGTCCTCGAGCTTGACGCCCTGAGCGATGCGCGTAGCCATAAAACTGAACACGGACTCCAGAACAGGGTCCGCGCGGCCAGCCTGGACGGGGGTCTCTGCCTCAACGTAGGCCCGCAAAGCGGCCGGGTCCGCTGAGACCTGATCAGAGGCGCGCTGGATCGGCTGCCGTGCTCGCGAACGCGGCACCTTCGGCCAAAGATTCTCCTTAGTGGTGTCGATGCAAACGATGTTTCCCTGGAACTCCTTTCCCCAACGGCCAGCGCGGCCAGCGAGATTCCAGAAGTCCGCCGGCGACATGGGGCGGTTGTTCCCCTTCTTCGGTCCCCTCGCAAAAAGATTCCGGCAAGGCAGGTTGACGCCCTCAAGGAGAGTTGAGGTGCAGACCAAGTAGCGAATGACGCCGAGGCGAAAGAGCTTCTCGATCTGCGCCCGAACTATCAGGGGCATATTCCCGTAATGGAAGGCCACGCCCCTCTCTAGCGCAGTCGCGAGCGCGTAATCCCGGTGGATCGTCTTTTGGACAAGCTCACGCAGCTCGGCGATCTCCGGCCGACCAGAGAGATCACAAGCCTCACCCAATGCATCGTGAATCTGGAGCGCCGCCTTCTCGGCCGCCCCGGCACCGTTGACGTACACGACATTGCCTGACTCGGTGCCGCCCAACGCCACGGCAACAAGGGTCAACCTCTTGCTCTCTGGCGAGGGTCGCGCAGGCAGCTCGAACGTGCCGATCTCGGTCGCCTCGCCATCGGAGACCTGCTTGATCGTCCATGTCTTCGGCTTTCTCGGAACCTGATTCGCCCACAGCAGATTCTGGTTGACGGTGATCGTTTCGCTTGTCAGCGCCTCGGCCTCGGCTCCAGCTGGGGCGCCCTCAAGTAGAAGCTCTGGATTGAGAGTGAGCGGGCTTGCGAAAAGCACCTGACCGCTCGGATTCCTGCGCACCGCCTCATCGAGAACGCGCTGGAGCAGGACCCCGCGAGAATCGTCTCCGAACTTCTGAGCCTCGTCGACGAAGAGCAAATCGGGAGCGAAGTCAGCAAATCGCTGCTGAAGCAAGTGCAGTCGCTCCTGTGTCAGGACGTGGATCTCCTTGTCCTTGGACCCAATGTCGCCGTCCCAAGGCAAGGCGTAGACACCAACCTCTTTTGGGAAGTGAGCACGAAGATCGTTAGTGACCTCCTCGATCAACGCCCTCGTAGGCACTAGGTACACGCCGCGGAATCCCTCCGTCACGGCGAGGCGCTCCCCGAACCATCGCTTCACCACGTATGACTTTCCGGCCGAGGTGGGAGCCGACACGCTGAGCCACAAGTAGTTCGAGGCCCGATTCCAGAACTCGCGCTGAAACTTGTTTGCCGCGATTGACTCTCCGTCGGCAACCGAGATCGTCAGGGCTAGGCGACTGTGGATAACGTCGAGCTGCAACGGTGAGGGTGCCTTATCCCAGGCGTCGACCTCGACAAGCTCGCGGCGCTCTGCCAGTTCTACCGCAGGTCGATTGCCAAGGCGCTCCAAGAGCACCGCGGCGGCGTTGTGATGCCCCGGCTCAGCCGTCTCGGTGGACAGGCAGCCCTGTGCCACACGCAATGCAGCCTCCTGCGCCTTCTCGGAAGAAGCAGTCGTCAATGCCCTGCAACAAAAGAGTGCGTGGTTCCAGTCGATCTCGGCAGGCTCCTCTGCAGAAGAGATCGCCGGCAGGTCCTGCAGGATCGAGGTAAGCGTGATCGCTGACAGGTGAGATTGAAAGCGGGGCCCGGAGAGGATGACCTCCGCCAACTCCTCGGAGGTCATGCGGTAAGGCCCAGCCGTTCTCGTAGCGCCTTGCGGAAGTCATTGACCGAGGGCAAGGGCACACAGAAGACCTCGAACTCGAAAGCCTCAAGTTTGTGCTCGCCAATCTGCTCTGCAATCCGTTTTTGCCATTCGCTGATGCCGGTGGCGACCTGCTCGCTGATCGTCTTGCCGTCCTCACCAAACGGATGCGGGTAATCATCAAGGCTGAATCCGATGAGACAGGCACCCCGAAACTCGACTTTGGCCGCGCCTGCCTCATCCTCGAAGTAGTGCGCGAGCGCAGCGGTCACGTCAGGATCACCGGCATCGACGTTTTCGCGAACGAGCATCAGATCGCGCTCGGTTGCATCGGTCCCGCCCTCATCCAGAAGGAAGGGGGCAACACTCCCGAAGCAAGCATCAATCGCGCCATTGACTGAGGCGTAGAGCTTCGACTCGCCCCAATAGAGCGCAAGGTGGCCATTGGGCAGCAGTCGCGCATGAACGCCATCTGCTCCGTGAACGTGCATTTCGGTGTTCGTCTTCAGCGGCATCTTGCAAAGGATCTGCGGGATCGAAAGCGCCGCTTCAAGGAGGAGATAGAGCAAGAGCTCTCCCCCCTCTCCCGACTTCTCGAGCTTGGTGAAGAGCGAGCGAGTCTGACTCTCCAGCTCACTGAACTTCTCAGGTGATTTCGTCTCGGCGTAGTAAGCAGCGGCTTCGTCGATGCGAGTACGAGGAATGCAGAAGGCCATCGCGTGTTTTGCGAGCGTCTTCGCCAAGGCATTTACACGGGGGCGATTGTTGCCGTCGCGAGCGACGAAATGGCAGCGACAGTTAGCCTTGGTCTCGTCGGGGACCATCGGCCCTCCAACGGTGACAAGTAGACCATCTAGATCGGCTCCCGAGACACGCGGAAGCTGGTCGATTGCCTCTATTAGCCAAGGGGCAACCCCGTTCTCGACAAGTGCTGTCTGAGTCGTTGCATCCATAGGCGCCTCCACCCCACTGCTGATCACCGCGCACCGTAACGCTTCGTCGTGGGACGTCGAGGCTATGGATGAAGCCAGGGCGGCGGCGACTCCGACCACCACCCTTTTGCGACGGAATCAGGAGAGCAGTTTCACAAAGTCGTCGGCGCTGAGATCGGCATCGCGGAGGATGCCGCGACGGAGTTCTCGGTGCAGCGGGACGACGAGCGCGTGCCGCCGCCCGGCCTTCTTCAAGCGGACGTGGCTGCCGCGTTGGCGGACGACTTCCCAGCCCTCCTTGCGTAGCGCCTTGATCAGGCGCTCGCCGGAGACGACCGGTTGGCGTGGGCTCACGCCGGCAGGGGAATCGAGCGGCGGATCACGCCGCTGTCGAGCGGCTCGCCGTCTTCGAGCAGACCCTCGACGTAGAGGGCAACCGCCTCACTGGCGTTTGCCATCGCATCGTCCATGTCATCGCCCTGGGTGTGAAGACCGGGAAGATCGGGCGCGTAAACGTGGTAGCCGCCCTCGCCCTGGGGCTCGAAGACCAGCTCGATTTCCTGGGTGCCATCTGCCATGACGCTCTCCCAAGCTTACGCCAGATCCCCGAAGTCAAGGGGCTGTCAGATCCACGATCAGTCCCGCAACCGCCTCTCAGGGGAATGAAAGGGTCGCGCCGAGCCAGTTTCGTGCCTGAAAACCGCGAATTACTCCCGACTTCGGCAAATTACACCGGGTGACTTAAGGCGAATCAACCGGCTATTTTCGGCTCTACAAGCGGGATTCGAGCGGGGCAGCCAGGACTCGAACCTGGAATCGCCGGTTTTGGAGACCGGTGCCTTAGCCAGTTGGGCCACTGCCCCGAGAAGGCCATGCTAATTCAGTGCGGGCGGAGGGACTTGAACCCCCACGGGCCGAAGCCCACCAGGACCTAAACCTGGCGCGTATGCCAATTCCGCCACGCCCGCGTGGCTGCCCGAACCGGGCCTTAACGCACGACCAATGCTGCGTCGCTCCTAGATTCTATGATCGTTCGCGTGGCGGTAGGAGAGGTCAGGCCCGGTTACGAGCTGTGGAGGCCGAACCGGGAAAAAGCTGAGTCGGTCACGACCAAGTTCGTGCTCGTCTTCCTGCTCGCGGCGACTGCCGCGATCGCAGCCCTCATTACGGTCACCGGCTTCTCGCTGATGACCGGTGGCAGCGGCATGGGGATCATCTGCATGATCTATGCGCTGCTCTATGCGTTCTTCGCCTTCCTCGTCTTCAGGTGGAGCCGCGGCATCCTGCCCGTGGCGGCCGCCCTCTCGATGATCCTGGCGATCTTCTGCGCCGTGGGCGCGAACAGTTGGTTCGCGCGCGACAAGACCGGCTTCGACGAGGGGTTGATTCCCTCACCGCTGATCGGCCTGCTGGTGATAATCCTCGCGATCCTGCAGTTGATCCTGATCGGGGTCGCCCTCTACGGCTTCAACCAGAACTGGCACGTCGAGGAGGAGCGCCCGATCGGCTCCGGCGAGGACTACGGCGCCGGGGCCTCGCCCGAAGGCGGCGCCCCGCTCGCCGCCTGAGCGCGTGGCCGCGGCATCGACCCACTGGCCCGCGGCTGATATCCGCGCGCATCTCATGCCGGAGGTGGGACTCGAACCCACAAGCCCGTAAGGGCAATCGATTTTGAGCCGATCGCGTATGCCAATTCCGCCACTCCGGCGCAGCAGGAACGATAGAGCGGTTTAGACTGCCGCGGCGAAACATGAGGATCCACCACCTCAACTGCGGGACGCTCTGCCCTCACGGGGCACGCCTGATCAACGGCGAGGGCGGCCTGCTCGCTCCGGGCCGGGTCGTCTGTCACTGCCTGCTGATCGAGAGCGATGTGGGGCTCGTCCTCGTCGATACCGGCTTCGGGGTGGAGGACACGCGCAACCCGCGTCAGCTCGGCGCGGCCTTCTCGCTGATGCGGCCCCGGGCCGAGATCGGCGAGACGGCGCTGAAGCAGATCGAGGCGCTCGGCTTCGCCGCTGGCGACGTGCGCCAGATCGTCACCACCCACCTCGACCCAGACCATTCCGGAGGGCTGCCCGACTTCCCCCAGGCTAAGGTCCATGTCCTCGCCAGGGAACTTGACGCCGCGCTCAACCCAAGCCTGCGCGATCGCCCCCGCTACCGCAAAGCCCACTGGGAACACAATCCACAGTGGGTTCGGCACGAGATCGAGGGGGATGAATGGTTCGGCTTCGCCGGCGTGAAGATCCTCCCCGATCTCGGCGCCGAGGTGCTCATGGTGCCGCTGATTGGCCACACCCTTGGCCACACCGGGATCGCGATCAAGACCGGTGATAGCTGGCTGCTGCACTGCGGCGACGCCTACTTCCACCACGACGAGCTCTCCACTCCCCCCTCCTGCCCACCCGGACTGCGCTTCTTCCAGAACCTCAACAACGCCGACCGCCGCCAGCGCTTGGCGAACCAGGAGCGCCTTCGCGAGCTGGCCTCTCGGCACGGCGACGAGGTGCGCCTGCTCTGCTCGCACGACCCGCACGAGCTCGACCTCGCGCAGGCCGGCACCGCCGGCGCAGCGACGGCGTGAGCAAGCAGGCGCCCGAGAAGCTCTGGGAGCCCTCTGCCGAGCTGGTCGAGCGTTCGCGCCTGCGCGAGTACATGCGCTGGCTCGAGGCTGAGCGCGGGCTTAGCTTCGCCAGCTACGACGACCTTTGGCGCTGGTCGGTCGACGACCTCGAGGGCTTCTGGTCGTCGATCTGGGACTTCTTCGGCGTGCGGGCCGACGGCGAGGCGGAGCGGGCGCTGGGCAGCCGCGAGATGCCCGGCGCCGAGTGGTTCGCCGGCACCAGCCTCAACTACGCCGAGCACGTCTTCGCGGACAAGGACGACGCGGAGACGGCGATCCTGCACGCCGCCGAGCTGCGTGAGCTCGGCGAGCTGCGCTGGGGCGAGCTGCGCGCCCAGGTGGCCGCGACGGCTGCCGGCCTGCGGGCGCTCGGGGTCGAGCGCGGAGATCGCGTCGTCGCCTACATGCCGAACATCCCCGAGGCGATCGTCGCCTTCCTCGCCACCGCCAGCATCGGCGCGATTTGGTCGAGCTGCTCGCCCGACTTCGGCCCCGCCAGCGTGATCGACCGCTTCGCCCAGATCGAGCCCAAGGTGCTCTTCGCCGTCGACGGCTACCGCTACGGCGGCAAGGACTTCGACCGGCGCGAGACCCTGGCCAAGCTGCAGGCGGAGATGCCAAGCCTCGAGCGCACCGTCGTCCTCCCTTATCTCGATTCCGAGCCCAATCTGGAGCCGCTGCGCAACGCGATCCACTGGGACGAGCTTCTCGGCCCCAATGAAGGCGCCGAGCTTGCCTTCGAGCGCGTGCCCTTCGACCACCCGCTCTGGGTCCTCTACTCATCCGGCACGACCGGGCTGCCGAAGGCGATCGTGCAGTCGCAGGGGGGCATCCTGCTCGAGCACCTGAAGAAGCTCCACCTCCACGTCGACGCCCATCCCGGCGATCGCCTCTTCTGGTTCACGACGACCGGCTGGATGATGTGGAACTTCCTCGTCTCCGGGCTGCTGACCCGGGCCGCGATCGTCCTCTACGACGGCAGCCCGGGCCACCCCGACATGGGCGTGCTTTGGGACCTCGCCGAGCGGGCCGGCGTGACGATGTTCGGCACCAGCGCCTCCTATATCGCCGCCTGCATGAAGGCGGGGGTAGAGCCGAGCAACGGCCGCGATCTCAGCCGCTTGGAGGCGGTCGGCTCGACCGGCTCCCCCCTCGCCCCCGAGGGCTTCGACTGGATCTACGAGCACCTCGGCGCCGACCCCTGGCTCTTCTCGACCAGTGGCGGCACCGACCTCTGCACCGCCTTCGTCGGCGGCGTCGTCCTCCTACCGGTCTACCGCGGCGAGCTGCAGGGCCGCGCGCTCGGCGCCGCGGTCGAGGCCTGGGACGAGAACGGCAAGGCCGTGACCGACGAGGTCGGCGAGCTGATGGTCACCGAGCCGATGCCCTCGATGCCGGTCCGCTTCTGGGGCGACCCCGACGGGAGCCGCTACCGGGCCAGCTACTTCGAGCTCTTCCCCGGCGTCTGGCGCCACGGCGACTGGATCGAAATCACCTCGCGGGGAACGGCGGTGATCTACGGCCGCTCGGACTCGACCATCAACCGCTCGGGCATCCGCATGGGGACGAGCGAGATCTACCGCGCCGTGCTCAGCCTCGACGAGATCGTCGACGCGCTCGTCGTCGACGTCCCCCGCCCGGGCACCGAGGGCTGGATGCCGCTCTTCGTCGTCCTGCGCGAGGGCGCCGTGCTCGACGACGAGCTGCGTGTGGAGATCGCCCGGCGGGTGCGCGCTCAGTGCTCGCCGCGCCACGTCCCCGACGAGGTCTTCGCGATCGCCGAGGTGCCGCGCACGCTGAGCGGCAAGGTGCTCGAGGTGCCGGTAAAGCGGATCCTGATGGGCACGCCGGCTGAGCAGGCGGCCAGCCGCGACTCGCTCGCCAACCCGGCGGCGCTCGACTACTTCACCGAGATGGCGGCGCGCCTGCCCAGCTGACGCGGGCGCCAGCGTGGCGCGGCTTCGCCCGCGCGCAGGCCGGCAAGCGCCGCGAAGCCCCATCCCCCGGCGACGAGGATCCCGCCGAGCACGTCGCTCGGGTAGTGCCAGGAGAGCGCCATCACCGAGCAGCCGACGGCAGCGACCAGGGCGGCTCCGCAGAACACGGTCAGCGGCCGCCAGTCGCGGGGGACGACGAAGAGGAAGGCGATCGCGATCGAGGCGGCCGCGGTTGCATGTCCGCTGGGAAAGGTGTTGGAGGCGAGCTGTTCGGCGCCAAGCGCCGATTGGAAGCGGGGATGGGCGAGCAAGGCCTTGAAGAGCTGCGTGGTCAGGTTGGCCCCGGCGACGATGGCCAGCGCCGCGAGCGCGCCGCGGGGCTGACGACGGGCCAGGGCGATTCCGCAGGCGAGCGCCAGCATCAGCAGCAGTGCCCCCGGATCGCCGAGATGGGCGATACCGGCCGCGAGCGAGCCGGTGCGCGAGCCCGGTTCGATCAGTCGCGCCAGGACGGCGGCATCGAGATGCTGCGCCGCGTCGGATCCGTACGCCAACGCGGCAAGGAAGACGAACCCGCCAGCGCAGGCAAGGCAGGCCACGAGCGGGGCTCTGACGTTCCGCGCCACGCACGAAACGGTAGCGATCAGAGTGCTTGCGCCTCAGGCGGGGGTAATCGGGTTGCGCCGAGTGGCGAAGGAGCGATCCTTGCCGGCGGCCATCGCAAAGCGCTTGATCAGGTCGCCGCGCAGCTCGACGGGATCAACCACCGCGTCGACGACAAGCTCGGAGGCGAGGTGGAGGATGTCGATGTCCTCCGCGTATTCCTCGCGCTTCTGTGCCACGAACCGCTCGCGCTCGGCCTCGTCCTCGATTGCCTGAATCTGGTTGTAGAAGACGGCGTTGACAGCCGCTTGCGGGCCCATGACCGCGATCGAGGCGCTGGGCAGGGCGATGCAGCAGTCCGGCTCGAAGGCCGGGCCCGCCATCGCGTAGAGGCCGGCGCCGTAGGCCTTGCGCACCACCACCGAGATCTTCGGCACGGTCGCTTCGGAGACGGCGCTGATCATCTTCGCCCCGTGGCGGATGATCCCCTGGCGCTCAACCGCGGTGCCGATCATGAAGCCGGGCACGTCGGCGAGGAAGAGCAGCGGCACGTTGAAGGCGTTGCAGGTCTGGATAAAGCGTGCCGCCTTGTCTGCCGAGTCGACGAAGAGGACGCCGCCGGTGTGCTTGGGCTGGTTGGCGACGACGCCGACGACGCGGCCGTCGAGGCGTCCGTAGCCAACGATCAGCTCTTTGGCCCAGCGTTTGTGCACGGGCAGGAAGCTCTCGGCGTCGAGCAGCGAGTCGAGCAGCAGCTGCATGTCGAAGGGCCGGTTCTCGTCGGCAGGGACGATCTCGGCGATCGGCGTCTGCGAGGCCGGCTCGGCGGGCGGCGCGAGCGGCGGCTCCTCCCGCCAGCTGCCCGGCATGAAGGACAGGTAGCGCTTGGCGAGGTCGATCGCCTCCTCGTCGCTCTTGACCAGGAAGTGCCCGCAGCCCGAGACCCCGGTGTGCATCTTGGCGCCGCCCATCTCCTCCAGCGTCACCGTTTCGCCGATCACCATCTCGGCCATCCGCGGCGAGCCGAGGTACATCGAGGCGTTGCCGTCGCGCATGATCACCACGTCGCAGAAGGCAGGGATGTAGGCGCCGCCGGCGGCGCTCGGCCCGAACAAGAGGCAGACCTGAGGCACCTGGCCGGAGAGCCGCACCTCGTTGTGGAAGATCCGCCCGGCGCCGCGGCGGCCCGGGAACATCTGCACTTGGTCAGTGATCCGCGCCCCGGCGGAGTCGACCATGTAGACCATCGGCACCTGCAGGCTGAGCGCCCGTTCCTGGATGCGGAGGATCTTCTCGACCGTCTTCGGCCCCCAGGAGCCGGCCTTGACCGTGGGGTCATTGGCCATCAGGGCGACGCGGCGGCCGTCGATCGTGGCCAGGCCGGTGACGACGCCGTCGGCACCGAGGCCCTCCTTGTCCCAGTTGGCCAGGGCGGCCTCCTCGGCAAAGGAGCCACGGTCGACGAGGCGCTCGACCCGCTCGCGCACCGGCAACTTGCCCTGCGCCTCGGTCTTCTCGTGGTGGCGCTGCGGGCCCCCGACGAGGGCGGCCTCAAGCGCCTGCGAGAAATCGGTCACGCCCGGGAGCCTATTCGGACCCGTCGCACGATCCGAACTGCATCGAATTCCCTACCTGCCAGATTGAGAATTTGATGCAGTTCGATGCCAGTCGACCGGGCCCGCTGTCAGCACGTGTGAGCCGAGGGGGCGACCGAGCGCCTCTTGGGCGGCACGCGAAGCCGCCACCAGCGCCGGGAGATCGATCCCCGTCTCGACTCCCATCTCGTGCAGCATCGAGACCACGTCCTCGGTGGCGATGTTGCCGGTGGCGCCGGGCGGCACCGGGCAGCCGCCCAGCTCGCCGAAGCTCGACTCGAAGGAATCGACGCCCTGCTCCAGCGCCGCCAGCACGTTGGCGAGACCCTGCCCGCGGGTGTTGTGGAAGTGGGCGGTGAGCGCAACCCCGTCGAGGCGCCCACGTGCAGCAGCAAAGAACTCGCCGACCTGGAGCGGATTTGCCATCCCGGTCGTGTCGCCAAAGCCAACCTCTGCGCAACCCGCGGCAGCAAGCCGCTCGGCGATCCCGAAGACGCGCTCTTGCGGCACCTCGCCCTCGTACGGACAGCCGAAGGAGGTGGAGATCACGCCCTCGCAGCGCAGCCCGGCCTCACGCGCCGTCTCCAGCGTGCGTTCCAGGCCAGCCAGCGACTCCTCGATCGACCGGTTGACGTTCTTGCGGTTGTGCGTCTCCGAAGCGGAGACGAAGACGTTGATCTCGTCGAAGCGGTCGCGCACCTCCAGCGCCCGCTCCAGGCCCCGCTCGTTCGGGATCAGCACCGAGAAGGCGACGCCCTCACGCCGCTGTACCCCAGTCAGCACCTCCTCCGCGTCGGCGAGCTGCGGAATCACCTCCGGCCGCACCAACGAGGTCACCTCGATCCGCTTCAGTCCGGTCGCGGAAAGCAAATCGACGAGGCGGATCTTCTCCGCCGTCGGAATCGTCTCCGGCTCGTTCTGAAATCCGTCGCGAGGCCCCACCTCGCGGATGCGGACGTTGCTCGGCAGCGGGGTCATCGAGATCCGAGGCTACGCGGTCGGCGGACCGGCCTGGCCCACCAGGCGCCGCTCGTGGGTGCCGACGCCGATCGTCCGCTCGCCTTCGGTCACCTCGACGTCGAAGCGAAGCTTGCGCCCGTCGACGACCTCTCGCAGCGTGGCGCGCGTCCGGCAGGTCGCCCCCTCCGCGGCCGCCGCCACGTGCTTGACGCAAACCTCGAAGCCGACCGTCGCCTGCCCCTCGGGCAGATGCTCGTAGGCCAGCATCGAGGCGCTGCCCTCCATCATCCCGATCATGCCCGGCGTCGAGAGCACGCCGGCGCCGATCGTGCCGCCGACGTCCGTTACAAGCGGCGGTGCGACCGTGAACTCGTCGCTGCGCTCGATCCCGGCAACGAGCGTCTGCTCCGGCTCGCTCATCAGACCATGCCCAGGCCGCCGCTGACGCCGAGGGTCTCGCCGGTGACGTAGGTGGCGTCGTCGGAGACCAGGAAGGCGGCTGCGGCGGCGACCTCCTCGGGCTGGCCCAGGCGGCCCATCTGGGTCGCCGACTTCATCGTCTCGATCACTTTCTCGCCGATCTCACCAAACTCCTTGGCCCCCATCAGCAGCGGCGTCTCAATTGGGCCGGGGGCGATCGAGTTGGCGATGATGCCGTAGCGGGCGTTCTCGCGGGCAATCGCCTTCATGAAGGCGACGATGCCGCCCTTGGCCGCCGAGTAGACGGCCGAGCCCTTGGAGCCGACCCGGCCTGCCTCCGAGGAGATGCTGAGGATGCGGCCGTACTTGGCCTGCTGCATGCCAGGCAGCGCCGCGTGGGTGCAGTTGAGCACACCGATGAGGTTGATCGCAATCACCCGCTGCCATTGCTCGGGCGTCGTGTAGGTGAAGAAGCCGAACTCGTCGGTGCCGGCATTGTTGACGAGGATGTCGAGCGTGCCGGCCGCCTCGACGGCGGTTTTGGCGGACTCGAGGTCGGTCACGTCGAGCTCGAGCGCGTGCCCGTTGACCTCGGCGGCGACCTTCTCGGCCCCCTCGGTGTCGATGTCGCCGACCCAGACCTCGGCACCCTCGGCGGCGAGCCGCGCGGCGATCGCGGCGCCGATACCGCTGGCGCCACCGCTCACCAGTGCCTTTCGTCCCTCCAGCCTCATGCGCCGCGCAGCATAGACTGGCGCCCGTGAACGCGGAGCGACCGAGCGTGCATATCTGATTCTTCGTGAGGGAGCGGAGCGTGAACCAGTGATTCCAGTGACGGACCTCCCCACCATCCCGATCGTCGGCGGCACCGGCGCACTCGGCGCCGGCCTGGCGCTGCGCTGGGCCAGGGCGGGAGCGCCGATCGCGATCGGCTCGCGCTCGATGGAGCGAGCCGAGGAGGCGGCGGCGAAGCTGCGCGAGCAGGTCCCGGACGCGCAGATCGAGGGCCTGCTCAACGAGGAGGCCGCCAAGCGGGGCGAGATCGTCTTCCTCACCGTCCCCTTCCGCGCCCAGTCGGAGAACCTCAACAACCTGCGCGAGGCGCTGCGGCCGGGCCAGATCCTCGTTGACTGCACGGTGCCGCTCGCCGCCGCCGTGAGCGGCAAGGCGACGCGCTCGCTCGGCGTCTGGCAGGGCTCGGCCGCCCAGCAGGCGCAGGAGATGGTGCCCGACGGGGTCACCGTCGTCGCCGCGCTGCATACCGTCGGGGCTCCCAGCCTCGCAGACGGCGAGACCGAACTGGATGAGGACGTTCCGGTCTGCGGCGACCGCAAGGCCGACAAGGCTCGCGTGGCACGGCTGATCGAGCTGATCGGAGGGCTGCGGCCCGTCAATGCCGGCGCCCTGGAGATGGCCCGCATCGTCGAGCAGCTGACGCCGATGCTGATCTCGGTCAACACGCGCTACAAGACCCACGCGGGGATCAAGCTCACCGGCTTGCCCGACGGCGACCACTGGGCCTGAGCGGGTCGCGATGAGGATTGCGCTCCTCGCCGGCGGCACCGGCGGCGCCAAGCTCGCCGCCGGGATGCAAGAGGAGATCGGCTCCAACCTCTCGGTGATCGCCAACACCGGCGACGACATCGAGACGCTGGGCGTCCATGTCTCCCCCGATCCCGACCTGATCACCTACTGGCTCAGCGGCGAAATTGACGAGGAGCGCGGCTGGGGCCTGCGCGACGACAGCTTCACCGTCTTCGAGCGCCTCACCAAGCTGGGCGCCCCGAGCTGGTTCAGCCTCTCCGATCGCGACCTCGCCACCTGTCTCTATCGCCGCCAATTCGTCGAGGAGGGTGGGACCTGCACGGCCGCGCAAGCGCAGATCGCCCGTGCGCTCGGCGTCGAGGCGAAGGTGCTGCCGATGTCTGAGGCACCGGTCCGGACCAAGGTGCACACCGCGGCCGGCGTACGCAGCCTGCAGGAATACCTGATCGTCGACCGCGGGGAGCCCGAGGTCCATGGTGTCGAGCTCGATGGGATCGAGGAGGCGGAGCCGACCAAGGAGGTCCTGGAGGCGCTGCGCTCAGCCGAGGCGATCATCATCGGCCCCTCGAATCCGGTGATCAGCATCGGCCCGATCCTCGCCGTGCCGGGGATGCGAGAGGCGATCAGGCAGTTCGGCGTGCCGGTCATCGCCGTCAGCCCGTTCGTCGCCGGGCAGGTCGTCAAGGGACCGACCGAACGCTTCATGCAGGCGCTGGGCCGTCCCTCGACCGCCGCCGGTGTCGCCTCGCTCTACGCCGGGCTGATCGATGCGATGATCGTCGACGAGGGCGACCCGGACCCCCCGCCCGCGGAGATCTCCACGCTCTCTACCGCAACGCTGATGGACAGCGCTGCCGGCCGGGTGCGGCTCGCGCGTATCGTCCTCGACCACGCCGCTAGCCTCGTCGAAGGTGACTGACTCCCCTTTCATCGCAGCTTGAAGGCGACCGCGGTCCTGCCGGTCAAGCGCTTCGCCGCGGCCAAGCAGCGGCTCGCTCCCGGCATCGGCGCCACGCACCGCGCGGAGCTGGCGGCGGCGATGCTGGAGGACGCGCTTGAAGCGATAGGCGCTGCGCGCTCGATCGAGCGCCTGGTCGTCGTCACCAGTGAGCCACGCGCGATTGAACTGGCGACGGCGAGTGGCGCCGAGGTGCTCCCCGATCCAGACGAGGGCGGCCACTCGGGCGCAGCCCTCTCCGGCATCTCCCGCGCACGGGAGCTCGGCGCCGGCTGCGTCGTGCTGCTCCCGATCGACTGCCCGCTGCTGGAGCCACGCGAGCTCGAACGCCTGCTGACCGGAATGCCGGAGCGCTACGTCGCGATCGTCCCGGACCGGCACGGCACCGGTACCAACGCGCTGGCGCTCTCCCCACCCGACGCGATCAGACCAGCCTTCGGCGAGGGCAGCTGCGCCCGCCACGTCGCCGCGGCGCGCGAGGCAGGGTTGCCTTTCGGCGTCGAGGAGTTGGGCTCGCTGGCGCTCGACCTCGATACGCCGGCCGACGTCGTCGCGCTCACTCGCGAGCTGGAAGCCCGTCGCGGGCGCGCAAAGCGAACCGCGAAGGCACTCGGCATATGAGCCAACAACCGGCGGGACTGGAAGTCGTTGGCGTCGACGGGCTGCCCGAGATAGAAGAGGGAATGGAGCTGGGAACGCTGATTGCCGAGCGTGCAGGGCTGCGCGACGGAGATGTCGTCGTCGTCGTCCAAAAGGTCGTTTCGAAGGCAGAGGGACGTGCGCGGCGGCTCGCCTCGGTGATCCCCGGAGCCGAGGCCCGGCGGCTCGCGGCACTGCTGGGCAAGGAGCCAGCGCTGGTCGAGCTGATCCTCGAAGAGAGCACCGAGGTGCTGCGGGCCGAGCGCGGTGTCCTGATCACCGAGACGCACCACGGCTTCGTCTGCGCCAACGCCGGCATCGACAGCTCCAACCTTCCCGAGGACGACACGGTCTGCCTGCTGCCGAAGGATCCCGACGCCTCGGCTCGTCGCATCCGCGCTGAACTCCAATCTGCCGCGGGCGCAGCACCCGCGGTGATCGTCAGCGACAGCTTCGGCCGAGCCTGGCGCCTGGGCCAAGCCGAGGTGGCGATCGGCTGCACGGGCCTGCAACCGCTCGACAACTGGCGCGGCCGACAAGATGCTCACGGCCGTGAGCTGGAAGCAACCTTGATCGCCATCGCCGACGAGGCTGCCGCAGCGGCCGACCTCGTCCGCAGCAAGGACAGCGGCATCCCTGCCGCGATCGTCCGCGGCCTCGACCGCTTCGTCACCGCCGAGGACGGCCCCGGGGCCGTAGCCCTCCGCCGCCCCCGCAACGAGGATCTCTTCCGCTGACGTCGGATCCGTCCCGGTAGGGGTGGAACGTCTTGTACTTTTTCGTCGAGCCCACCGGGCGCCAGCCCCATCCGATCCACCGAAAAAGTTAAGTGGAACCCCTACCGGGACGGATCCGAAGCACTGCGGCACCGCGAAGACTCCCATCGCGAATCGAGTCGAGGGCCTCGTTGGCGCTTTCCAGCGGGTGGATCTCTACCTTGGTGCGAACCGGGACCTGTGGCGCCAGAGCCAGGAACTCCTCACCATCCCGCCGGGTCAAATTGGCGACTGAGCCGAGGACGCGCTCGCCCCAGAGCTGCTCATAGGGGAAGCCCGGGATGTCGCTCATGTGGATGCCGGCACTTATGATCCGGGCGCCCTTGGCGCTCGCCCGCAGCGCGGTGGTCATCAGCGAGCCAACCGGCGCAAAGACGATCGCGCCGTCGATCTCCTCCGGCGGCGCCTCCTCCGAGGCGCCTGCCCACTCGGCGCCAAGCTCGCGTGCGAACGCCTGGCCCTCCTCGTCGCCCTCGCGAGTGAAGGCGAAGACCCGCCGGCCCTGGTGCACGGCGACCTGGCAGAGGATGTGAGCAGATGCACCGAATCCGTAGAACCCGATCCGTTCCGCCTCGCCGACCAGCCGCAGGGCGCGGTAGCCGATCAGGCCAGCGCAGAGCAGGGGGGCCGCCTGCTCGTCTGGGTAGCCCTCGGGGACCGGGAAGCAGAAGCGCTCGTCGGCCACGGCCAACTCGGCGTAACCCCCGTCGACGTCATAGCCGGTGAAGCGAGCTCGATCGCAGAGGTTCTCCCGTCCGGAAAGGCAGTAGCGGCACTCGCCACAGGTCCAGCCCAGCCAAGGAACGCCCACTCGCTGCCCGACCGTGAAGCGCTCCGTCCCATCTCCCACCTCGACCACCTCGCCGGCGATCTGGTGGCCGGGCACCAGCGGCAGCTTCGGTTTCTCGAGCTCCCCGTCAACGATGTGCAGGTCGGTACGGCAGACTCCGCAGGCGCTGACCGAGATCAGCACCTGCCCGACGCCTGGTTGGGGATCCGGCAAATCCGCGGGCCGCAACGGCTCCCGCTGGCGTTCCAGGACCATCGCCCGCATCGGCTTAGGGCAAGGCGGATTCCGCCGGATCGGCGGGGACGAACTTGACTTCGACGCAGTTACCTTCCGAGGTGAGCTGTGCGAGCAGGTCCTGGAAGTCCTGGAGCTTGCCTTGGAGCTCGAGTTCGTCGACGCTGCCGTCGGCATTGAAATGCTGCAAGAGGATTTCGACCGGCGATTCCACGCTGGCGGGTTCTTCGCCCGTAAAGCCGATCGTGAGCATGTATTCATCGCCTTCGCAGCCTTCTTCGAATCCGCCGACGCCGGAGGTGATCGGACCGCCGGGACTGCCGGGGGCGCCTTCGCCTGTCGCCGCGATCGGCCCTGTCGCGGGCACCGCCTCCGGGGCAGGCGCGGTCACTGGCAATGCTTCCGGAGACGGAGTCGCTGGAATCGGAATCGGCGTAGGGGCTGGCTCGCCGGCTGAAACTGCAACGACCCGCGCTGGTCCAACGCCGAGATCGCTCTCGGCATGCCCGCCACCGTCCTGCCTTGCAACGGACCCAGCGACGAGCTTTGCCTTACCTGGTGCCACCGCGGCATCGGCGACAAAGGCGACCGGCGCTGAGGGTAGGGCGACGGAATCGCCGACGGCCATCTCGAATCCCAGCGGGCCGAGGTGCGGACCGACCGAATTCGCCTCCCAGGGCTTCAAACCCATTAGAGCCACCAGGGCGAGCAGCGTCGTCAAGGCGAGCAGCGAAAAGACCGCCAGCCCCGGAAACCTCCCCCCTAGTGAAGACCGAGAACCGATCAACGAAAGATAAGACTTTGGCTAATAAGTCTCAACTATCTCGTAGAGCGTGGTGCGCTGGGCGGGTTCGCGGCCGCCGGCGCGAGCGGCGGCGATCAGCTGCTCGGGGTCCAGGCGCACTCCATGCTGGGAGCCAGCCATGCGGGAGATGTTCTCCTCCATCAGCGTGCCGCCAAGGTCATTGACTCCCCAGCGCAGCGCCTCGGTCGCGGCGTCGAGGCCCATCTTCACCCAGCTCGCCTGCAGGTTGGGGATCGTCTTTCCCAGTGCCAACCGGAAGGCCGCCGTGTGCTTGAGGTTCTCCGCAGCGGAGATCTCCTCGATCCCGTGGGTGCGGCCGAGCATCGTGTTGAAGGGAATGAAGCTGAGCGGCACGAACTCCGTGATCCCGCCGGTGCGCTCCTGCAGGCCGCGGACCACGCGCATATGGCGCGCCAGCTCGCGAGGTTCCTCGATATGGCCGAACATCACCGTCGAAGTCGAGTGGAGTCCCGCCCGGTGAGAGGCCTCGATGATCTCCACCCAGCGCTGCGCCGGCAGCTTGTTGGGCGATATCCGCTGCCGCACACCGTCGTCGAGCACCTCCGCCGCGGTCCCCGGCGTCGAGCCAAGCCCGCACTCGATCAGGTACTCGAAGACCTCGTCCGGCCCCTTCCCCGACCGCTCGCACATGTAGTGCACCTCCATCGGCGAGTAGGCATGCAGATGCAACTCCGGCGCAACATCCTTCGCCAGCCGCAACCACTTGCCGTACTCCTCGAGCGTCAGGTCCGGATGGATCCCCCCCTGCATGCAGAGCTCCGTAGCCCCGAACTCAACCGCTTCCCGCACCCGGTCCGCAAAATCGTCTTCCGACACCTCATAAGCATCCGGCGATCGCTTCCCCTGCCCAAACCCACAGAACGCGCAGCCGACGACACAGATGTTGGTGAAGTTGATGTTCCGGTTGACCACAAACGTCACCCGATTCCCCGCCAACTCCCGCCGAAGCTCATCCGCAGCCACCCGCATCTCCTCAATGACCTCCGGCCGCATCTCGGAGAACAGCGCCGTCAACTCGTCCTCGGAGAGCTCCTTGCCTTCGCGACCCTTCTCAATCGCTTCGGGGGCCAGCCTCCCATCGATCGTCTCTTCACTCCTGCGCCCGGACCCACTACGCGGAATGAAGCTCCAGTACTTCAGCTTGATCACATCCAGTACCCCCTGCTCCATCCACTCGGGGTCCATGTACTGCGGATAGACGCACAGCCGCTCGGTCAGCGCGAAGCCCTTAGGAGCCAGCTCCTTCCGCACCTCATGCGGGCTGGGGAATGCATGCTCCGGCGATATGTGATCCCCATTCGCCGACAGCCCACCAAGATCGGTAGCCCCGGCCTCGACAAGCTCCCCCCAAGCATCCGAAAGATTCGGCGGCACCTGAACTCCGACATCGGGCATCAACCTCCGACACTCGGAGATCAAGCGCTTGATGTCGCCAACCCCAACAGGACTCGCCCACGAGGGAGGCGGAAGGGGCGCCGGGGACCCCTCCGACGGGAACTCGCGAAGCGACTCAGCTACGGACCCTTCACCTTGCCTTCGCTGCGGAGCCCCGGCAGAGGGGTCCCCGTCGCCCCCCCACCTCTCACGCGCAGCCTCGTCCGCTATATCAGCCACTTCAGCCCCGTAATACCTCGGGTGCGGCACGAAGTTCTGCAGGATGATCTCCTGGATGTGGCCGTAGTTCTCATGCAGCTCGGCCAGGGCTTCCAAAGAAGCCACCTGCTCGTCCTCAGTCTCGCCGATGCCGACCAGGATCCCGCTGGTGAACGGGATCCTTAGCTCCCCCGCCGCCTCGATCGTGGCCAGGCGCCGAACCGGATGCTTCGTGGGAGAACCGGCGTGGACGGTGTCCATCAGCCGCTCCGAAACAGACTCCAGCATCAAGCCCTGAGAAGCGGTCACCTCGCGTAGACGGGCCAGATCGTCGTGGTCGAGGACTCCGATGTTGGTGTGGGGCAGCATGCCCCGCTCGAGTGCCCGTTCGCAGCTCCAAACGACGTAAGAAGTGAAGTCGTCGTGCCCCCACTCGGCCAACTTGGCCGCGACAACGGGGTTGACCTCGGGGCGCTCCCCAGTAAGAACCAAGAGCTCCTTGGCGTTGCGGCGCAGAGCCTCGTCTAGAAGCTTCTCGACCTCTTCAGGGCTACGAATATGCGCCTGATGCGTGGCGAATGCGCAGTACTTGCAGAAGCACTGGCAGGTCCGCGAGAGCGAGAGCGTGTAGTTCCGCGAGAAGGTGACTCGTCGCACATCGCTCAAGCTACTGCAACGATCCGCCGGGCCGAGCGGCCCGGCGGGGTACCCCAGTCGATCAGGTGATCAGCGCGCGCCCTCGGAGTACTTCTCGACCGGCGGACGCACTGCCTCGGCTGGCTCCGTCGGCGGCAGCCCGCCGCCTTCGAGGACGAAGCGGAAGACGGCCGCGGCGAGCAGCGAGCCGACGATCGGGCCGACCAGGTAGGGCCAGACGCCGCCCCACTCGTTGCCGACCAGCGCCGGGCCGAACCAGCGGGCGGGATTGAAGGAGCCGCCGTCGAGCGGGCCGCCGACCATGACGATGAAGCCAAGCGTGGTGCCGATCGCCAGCGGTGCCCACTCCTTGAAGCTCTTGCGCGAGAAGACGGCGGCGAGGATCACCAGCACCAGGCAGAAGGTGCCGATCGCCTCGATGATCGCCCCCTGGAAGTTGCCTCCCAGGATGCCGCTAACGGTGGCGGCGCCGTAGTGGGTCGCGCGACCCTCGTCGAGCAGCAGGCCCTTGCAGAGCAGCGCGCCAAGCACGCCGCCGGATAGCTGGGCCAGCATGTAGATCAGCGCGTCGATCGACGAGATCCGCCGGATCGCCCAGGCCGCAAGCGTGACCGCGGGGTTGAAGTGCCCACCGCTGACCACACCGAACATGACGATGAGGCCGAAGAGCAGGAAGGCGTGGACGAGCCCAATGACCGCAAAGTCCGTCCCGAACTGGGCCTGTTCACCGGTCGAGACGAAGAGCACCACGACGCTGGTGATGAAGAACACCAGCAAGAAGGTGCCGATTAGCTCCGCAAGGTATGCCGCAAGTCCTCGTTCCTGCACTCTCTCTCCTCCTAGATCCCTGATTCGACTGGGGGCGGCGCCAGTCTACCCATATTGAGCGAATGAAATAGGTTGCCGCCCGAGATGAAGTTGGTTGCCGCGCTGCTGGCGGCCGCCTCCCTGCTCGCCGGCCTCGCCGGCTGCGGCGAGAGCGGCGCTGAACCGGGCGCGCCTCTCGGCGCGACGCTGGTGCTCGACTTTACGCCGAACGCGGTCCACTCGGGTATCTACGCGGCCCAGCGAGAGGGCTTCTATCGCGACGAGGGGGTCGACCTGACGATCCGCCAGCCGGGCGAATCGACGGACGCTCCCAAGCTGCTCGCTGCCGGCCGCGCCGACTTCGCCATCCTCGACATCCACGATCTCGGCATCGCCCGCGAGCGCGGCCTGGACGTGGTCGGCGTGATGCCGCTGGTGCAGCGCCCGCTTGCCGCGGTTATCGTCCGCGGCGATCGTGGAATCTCCCGACCGCGCGACCTCGAAGGCCGCACGGCCGGCGTCACCGGACTGCCATCGGACGAAGCCGTGGTCGATTCCGAGGTCAGTGCCGACGGCGGCGACCCGGCGAAGGTGAAGCGGGTGACGATCGGCTTCAACGCGATCTCCTCGCTCGCCGCCGCCAAGGTCGACGCCGCGACCGGCTTCTGGAACGCCGAGGGGGTTGCCCTGCGGCAGCAGGGCGTGCCGATCCGCATCTTCAAGGTCAACGAATACGGCGCTCCGCCCTACCCGGAGCTCGTCCTCGTCACCTCGGCTGAGATCGCCATGCACAATCCCGACCTGGTCCGTTCGCTGCTTGCCGCGACCACGAAGGGCTACGAATTGACGGCCCGCCGGCCGCGGCAGGCGCTCGACGACCTGCTCGCCGAAGTGCCCAGCCTCGACCGATCCGAACAACAGGCGCAGCTCGACGTCCTGCGGCCGGACCTGCAGCCCCTCCCGTTCGATCCCGCCGTCCTGCGCGCTTGGGGCAAGTGGGACCTCAAGCACGGCCTGTTCGAACGCCCCCTCGATGTGCGCACGGCGTTCGAGCTAGGCTTGCAACCGTGAGCCTGGCCGCCGATTTCCAGCTGGTACTCGACTCGATGCCGCCGGACTGGACCGACCTCGAGCTCGACCTGCGCATCGACGACGAGAGTCAATACATCGACACCGCGGTGGCGCTGAGTCAGGTCAACGCCCAGCCCTACTCGCAAGCCGACTGGCACTGGCGCCTGCTCATCGCCCACAGCTTCGGCCACGCCGCCGCCGCCGAGTCGGTCAAGGGCGTGCTGGCGAAGCTCGACGCCGACGGTGTCAGCGGCGAGATGCAGCTGCGCGAGGTACGCGAGGGACGCGCCGAGGTCGTGCCGATGTGGGGCCGCCCCGAGAGCGTTCGCGAGGAGTTCCGCCAACGCCGCTCGCTCTAGTGGCCCGCGTCGTCGCGCTCGCATCCGACTTGTTGCTCGGCAGCAAGATCGAAGCGATGCTGAGCGCCTCCGGTCACGAGGTGACGCTCTCCCCCGCGCTCGCCGAGGCGCCGCTCGATGACGCCGAGCTGATCGTCGCCGACCTCGACACTGAGAACCCTGAGGCGCTTGTCGGTCTCGGCATCCCGGTGCTCGGCTACTACTCCCACGTAGATACCGAGACGCGCGACGCCGCCGAAGCGGCCGGCCTCGACCTAGTCGTCCCCCGCTCCCGCATGGCAAGAGAGCTGCCGGAACTGGCCACCAAGCTCCTCGGAGGCTGATCGCGCGGAGCCGCCCTAGCCGAAGAACACCTGCTGCAAGAGAAAGACGTTGAGGGCGATGATCATCGCCGCCAGCACCCCGGCGACCCCAGTCAACCAGCGCGGGTTGACCAGCGCGCCCATCACCTCCCTCTTGGCCGCCAGGATCAACAGCGGCACCAGGGCGAAGGGGATGCCAAAGGAGAGCACGACTTGGCTGCCGACCAGCGCATCGGTGGGGTTGAGGCCGATCGCGAGGACGACCAGAGCCGGAGCCAAAGTGATCGCGCGCCGCAAGAAGATCGGGATGCGGCGACGGATGAAGCCCTGCATCACCACCTGGCCGGCCATCGTCCCGACCGAAGAGGAGGCAAAGCCGGAGGCGAGCAGGGCGATGCCGAAGACGGTCGCGGCGTTGACCGAGACCAGCGACTTAAGGCCATCGTAGGCGCCGTCGATCGAGTCGATCCCGGCCAGTCCGCCTTCGTGGAAGAGCGCGGCCGCCACAATCATCATCGAGAGGTTGATCACCCCAGCTAGCGACATCGCGATCACCACGTCAATCTTCTCGAAGCGCAGGATCCGCCGTTTCTCCTCGGCATTGCGCCCGACGATCCGCCGCTGGGTCAGCGCCGAATGCAGGTAGATGACGTGCGGCATCACCGTGGCGCCGATGATCCCGGTGGCGAGCAGGATGCTCCCGGTGCCGGCGAAACCCGGCACGAAGAGGTGCTTGGCGACTTCGCCGCCGGCCGGCTTGGCGTGGAAGAGCTCGAAGACGAAGGAGGCGACGACGACTCCGACCAGGGCCGTAATCGCCGCCTCGAGCCGGCGAAAGCCCATCTGCTGCAAGGCGAGGATGGCGAAGGCGCCGGCGCCGGCGATCAAGCCGGCAAGGAAGAGCGGGATGCCAAAGAGCAGGTTGAGGCCAAGTGCAGCGCCTACCACCTCGGCGATGTCGGTCGCCATCGCCACCACCTCGGCCTGCAGCCAGAGGCCGATCGAGGTGCGCCTGGAGAAGGTTTCCCGGCAGAGCTCGGCGAGGTTCTTACCAGTCGCGATACCCAGCTTCGCCGATTGGGTCTGCACGACCATCGCGATCAAGTTGGCGGAGAGGATCACCCAGAGCAGCAGGTAGCCGAACTTGGCACCACCGGCAATGTTGGTGGCGAAGTTGCCAGGGTCGATGTAGGCGACGGCGGCGACGAAGGCTGGGCCGAGGAAGGGCCAGATGCGCGCCGGGCCACGGACGTGCCCATCGAGCGAGCGGCGCGCGGCGCGGGCGACGGCGGCCTCACCGGGCAGGATGTCCTCGACCGTGGCCTCAGATGGCCGGGCCTCCTCCTCAACGGGGGTCTCGGTCACAAAGGGTGGCTTCACCGGGCGCTCACGTCTCCCGCCGGGGGTTTGAGGTCGGGACCGGGGATAGGCGTGCCGTGCGGGTCGTGGCTCGGCTCGCCGAGCTTGGCCGCGATCAGCAGCTCGAGGTCCTCGGAGATGTAGTGCTCGAGCACCTCGGCCTCGGCGTGGACGCGGTCCTCGGGCATGCCGAGCGCCTCGGAGAGGTAGGCCTCGATCAGCCGGTGGTGGCGGATCACCTCAAGTGCGACTTTTTCCCCTGCCGGTGTCAGCGTCACGCCCTTGTAGGGGAGATAGTCGACCAGGCCAAGCTCGGCGAGCCGCTGCAGCATCGAGGTGGCGGTCGCGGGGGTTACGCCCAGTCGCTCCGCTACCTCGCCGTTCAAAACGGGGCCCTGCCGCTGCTGTGAGAGCGCGTAGATCGCCTTCGCGTAGTCCTCGATAGCCTCGGAGGTTTTAGACACGTCGAAAAGAGTTTGGCATATCTAAAAGGGTGGGGCGGGGTGACCGGGATGACCCCTCTCTCGCAACAGCGAGGAGGGCTCGTTCGGGATCATCCCGGTCACCCACCTGCGCCGCTTCCTAGAATTGGATAGATGACGGAGGCCGCAATGGTTGAGATCGATGCGCAGTACAGGCAACTGCGCGAAGAGTGTGGGCTGCTCGATCGCTCGGCGCGGGGCAAGCTGGTGCTGAAGGGATCGGAGGCGGCCGAGTACCTGCAGGGCCAGCTGACCAACGACATCGAGGCACTCGCTCCCGGCGAGGGCTGCTACGCGGCGCTGCTTGATCGCAAGGGGCATATGCAGGCGGACATGCGGGTGCTGAGGCTCGCCGACGATGAGATTTGGATCGATACCGAGCCCGAGGCGCTGGGCGCAGCTCGCCGCCACCTCGAGATGTACAAGATCGGCCGCGAGGTCGTACTCGAGGATGTGAGCGAGGAGCGCTCGATCCTCTCGCTGATCGGGTCGCGCAGCGTCGAATTGGCCGGCAGCCGCGCGCTTGCGGAGCGCGCTTCCGAGCCCGTCTCAATCGACGGTGTCGAGTGCCTTGCGGTGGGAACCGCCTTCGGCATCGACCTGATCGCCGTGGCCACCGACAGCGAGCGGCTGCGCGCCGCCCTCGCCGCTGCCGGCGCCCCTGAGGTCTCCCCGGAGGCTGTTGAGATCCTCCGCGTCGAAGCCGGTGCGCCCCGCTTCGGTAGCGAGATGGACACGGCGACGATGCCCACCGAGGCCGGCATCGTCGAGGCCGCCGTCAACTTCGAGAAGGGCTGCTATATCGGCCAGGAGACTGTCGCCCGGCTCCACTACAAGGGCAAGCCCAACCGTCACCTCCGCGGCCTGCGTCTCAGCGCTCCCGCGCTACCCGGGGAGACGCTCTCTCTCGCCGAGAAAGAGGTCGGCAAGCTCGGCGGCAGCTGCGTCTCTCCCCTCCACGGCCCGATCGCGCTGGCGATCGTTCGCCGTGAGGCCGAGCCCGGCACCGAGCTGCGCGTAGGTGAAGATGGCGTTACGGCTCAGGTGGTCGACTTGCCCTTCGGCTAGATTCCGCCTCGATGGGAAGTGGGAGAGTCCTCGCTGCGGGCTGCGCCCTCGCCGCGCTGGCGCTGGCGACGGCTGGCTGCGGCGCCGAGGAAAGCGCCAACGAACCGCGGCCGCAGCCACCGACGCGGGTCAGCGTCACGGTCACTCCGCGCGGGATCACGGTGCAGCCGCCGCGGATCGCCATCGGTCCCGAACCGACGCAGCAGATCCCCCAGAACCAGCATGCTTCCCAGCCCCAGGTGAAGTCCAAGGAGCCGGTCGACGTCGTCTTCGTCACCGCCAACCTCACCGACTTCGACTCCAAGCTGGAAGTGCGTGGCCCCAAAGACGTCAAATCGGGGGCGCTTGTCGCCAACGGCAACAACTCACTGCTCGCCCTGCTGCCAACCGGCGTCTACCGGGTCAGCGCAGCTGACATCCCGAGGGCGAAACCGGTCAGGTTCACCGTCGGCCCGTACCGCAGTTCGTCCGAGAACGATCTGCTGCTGCCGTAAATAGCGGCCTCGCGGCGCGCCAGTACGTCTGCCCCGATCGTCACCATCGGTCGGGTGACCATCGTTCTCGCAATAGCCGTGCTCGCGCTCGCTGCGGCACTCGTCTACGTGATCGCCCGCCGGCCCGAGCGGCAGCAGCCGCTCGATCACGGACCGGCAATCCAGGAGGCGACCGAGAGAGCGATCGCCCAGTGGCAGCGGATCAACGAGGAAGCGCGCAAGGTCGATGCCCAAACCGCGGAGGCAACGCTCGACAGGCGCCAAGCGGAGATCAAGGCACTGGCGGAGCGGATCGCCAAGGGCCAGGAAAAGATTGAGGCGGAGGTGCGCAAGCGGGGCGAAGGCGACCTGCAGACACGCACCCTGCTCGAACAAATGGGGCAGACGGTCGGCAACCTCAATGCAGAGACGGCCGGCCTCAAGAAGGCCCTGCGGCAGCCGCAGACGCGGGGCCAGTGGGGTGAGTTGCAGCTACGCCGCTGCATCGAGATCGCCGGTATGACCGAGCATGTCGACTTCGAGATGCAGGAAACGCTGCATACCGAAGACGGTCGCCTGCGGCCCGACGCGCGCTTTCTCCTGCCCGAGGGGCGCAGCTTCGTCGCCGACTCGAAGGTCCCACTCGACGCTTTCCTCGACGCCCAGGAGGCGGAGGTCGAGAGCGAGCGCCGTACCCATCTCGAGCGACACGCGCGGCAGGCGCGCGAGCATGTCCGCGCGCTCAGCTCAAAGGATTACCAGGGGCAGTTCAAGGCCGGCGAGACACCGGATCTGGTGATCTGCTTCATCCCCAATGAGCCGGCGCTGCATGCCGCCTTCACCGCCGACCCCGAGCTCTTCGACTACGCGCTGAAACTCAACGTCCTGCTGGTCAGCCCGACCTCGCTGATCGGCCTGCTGCGGACGATGGAGCTCGGCTGGCGCCAGGAGCGGATGGTCGCCGAGGCGGCCGAGATCGCCGACGCCGCCGGGACCATGCACGCTCGCTTCGCCAAGTTCCTCAGCGACTTCGACAAGGTGGGCCGGGGCCTGACCTCGGCAGCCAATGCCTACGATTCCGCGGTCGGCTCGATGGAGCGTCGTCTGCTGCCTCAGCTGCGCAAGGTCGAGTCGCTCGGGATCACCCCGAGCAAAGCGATCGAGCCACCGGAACCGATCGAGATCACGGTGCGCGAGATCACCGCGCCCGAGCTGCGCGAGGCCCCCGACGCAGCCTCCAAGGTCGCCTGACCACGCAGGTGACCTTGAGGCTAGGATTCGCCGCCCGTTCCTGAACCCGAACCCCGCGGAGGATCAGAGTTGGCCGTTGACACGAGCGCAGTCGCGAACTTGGACGTCGAGCCGGGCGAATTGCCGGACACGATGGCGGCGTGGGTGATCCGCCAGGAGCGCGAGGGGGAGCCGAAGGACGCCTTCCAGCTCGAGCAGATCGAGGTTCCCGAGCCAGGGGCTTTCGAGGTGATCGTCCGCGTGATGGCCGCCGGCGTCAACTTCAACAACGTCTGGGCGGCACTGGGCAAGCCGGTCTCGGTCTTCGGCTACGGGGATCACCCTGAGTACGGACACCACATCGGCGGCTCCGACGCCTCGGGGATCGTCTGGAAGGTCGGCGAGGGCGTCACCCGCTGGAAGCCCGGCGACGAGGTCGTGATCCACTGCAACCAGGCCTCTTATGAGGACGTCGAGGTGCACGGGCTCGACCCGCTGGCGGCGCCGAGTCAGAAGATCTGGGGCTACGAGACGACCTGGGGCTCCTTTGCCCAGTTCACCAAGGTGCAAGCGCAGCAACTCCTCCCTCGCCCCCAGAGCCTCTCCTGGGCCGAGTCCTCGGCCTACGGCCTCACCTACTTCACTGCCTACCGGATGCTGATCGACCAGTGCAAGCTGCAGCCCGGTCACAACGTGCTGATCTGGGGCGCCGCCGGCGGCCTCGGTGTCTTCGCCACCCAGCTCTGCAAGGCGGCTGGGGCCAACGCCGTGGGCGTCGTCTCCTCCGAAGAGAAGGGCGAGCTGATCAAGCAGCTCGGCGCCGTCGACTACATCAACCGCAAGGAGTTCGGTGAGATGATGCGGACGCCGGAGAACCTCGCCGACAAGGCAGCCGAGAAGGAGCGCTTCAAGGCCTCGCGCGGCTTCGCCAAGCGGGTCAAGGAGATCCTCGGCGACGCTCCCGACATTGTCTTCGAGCACGTCGGCCAGGCGACCTTCCCGACCTCGGTCTTCGTCGTCAAGCCCTTCGGCAAAGTCGTCATCTGCGGCGCCACCTCGGGCTTCCAGCTCGACTTCGACGTCCGCTACCTGTGGATGCGCCAGAAGCAGATCATCGGCTCGCACTTCGCCAACGCCTACGAGTGCATGAAGGCCAACCAGTTGATGGCCGAGGGCAAGGTGCGCCCGGTGATCTGGCGGACGATGGGCTTCGACGGCGTCGCCGAGGCGCACCAGCTGCTGCACGAAAACAAGCACCTCGGCAAGATCGCGATCCTGGTCGGGGCCGAGGCCGAGGACGAGGGCCGCAAGGTCGATGGCCCGGGCGCGATCCGGGCGGAGGTGGGAGCCTGATGAGCGAGGTTTGCGTACTTGATTGGCACATCGCCCCCTTCCGGGCGGACCGCTGGCTCGACCTCTGGGAGCCGGCGGCGGCGCGAATGCCCGCCTACGGCGCCAAGAGCTGGTCGCTGACGCGGGCGATCGACGACCCGCTGGCCTTCCGCCAGTCCTCGCTCTGGGAGAACCGCTCAGACTTCGAGCGCTACTGGTTCTCGGAGGAAATCGAGAAGGCGCGCGCCGCCTGCATCGACCTATACGACCTACCGCTGCTGCCCACCTGGCACACGCTGATCGTCGCCGAGTAGGTCCCCCTACCGGCCCCCGCTCGTTCGGTTTCTTCAGCAGTGCTTTCCAGCCGAACCGAGCGGAACTTCGATCGAGCTCTCCGGGAGGGCCGAACGTGCCGTTGCCGTCGGTGGTCGCTTCACGCCCGCTCCAGAGGCGCCATCGTCAAGCCGGCCGAGTCGAGTTGCTGCCAGTAGTGCTCGGCGAGCTCGCGCGGGCCCGACCAGACGATCTCCTGGCCACTGTTGTGGATGCTGTCGGCCAGCCGATGTCCTTGCTCGAGGGAGACGCTCGGAAGGACGCGGGCCAAGGTCTTGGCGACGTGGTCAAAGGTGTTGTGATTGTCGTTGCGGACGATCACGCGCCACTCCCCGCCCAAGTCCGAGCCTGGCCCCCCGCTGCGCGGCCTCTCCACCGTCGTGGTCGACATCGCCACGCATTATGCGGAAGTCCCTCCGATCGGCGGTAATCCGGTGCGGCTCGAATGTTTGTCTGCTCCTTAAAAGTTAACTTAACTACTCAAAATAGTTATGCCCTAGACTGCGAACTCGACATCGCCAACCACTGGAAGACCGGATCGCGATGACAAGTCACCTTCACTCGCTCGACCCGCGGCTGGCCAAGGCGCTCTCCAACGAGGTGCGGGCGCAGGCACTGGGCCTACTGGTCGAAGGCACAAAAAGCCCAAAAGTGATCGCCGATCGTCTCGGATTGGACGTGCGCGGCGTCGCCTACCACGTGCGCGTGTTGAAGAAGCTGGGCTGCGTCGAGCTGGTCGGGACACAGCCTCGGCGCGGGGCCGTCGAACACATCTACCGCGCTGCCGACTGGGTGCTCGAGCCCTAGAAGGGGCTCGGGACCCGGACGACGACGTCGTCGACGGTTGCCTGCGCCCCCTTGGCGACCTTGGCCGAGCCGACCGAGAACCCGGACGCCTGGCCGCTCAATTCCCCGGCGCCTTCGTCGGTCACTTCGGAAACCAGTTTGCCGCCGAGGAAGGCGAGGATTTGGCAATTGCCTCTTCCCTCGCCCGAGGTCACGTTGAAGGCGCGCAAGCGGAGTTGATTCGCTTTGTCGGCACCGCCGATATTGGCGACGTTCTTCTCGATGTCGAGGTATTCGATCCTGCCATCGGGAAGGACCTTGCGCACCTGGGCCTTGCGCTGCAGCGGGTAGACCGCGAACTGGTAGCGCGCGCCGCCGCCCGCTCGCAGGTCGACCGCCAGGTAGGCCGCGCGCTGCACGGCAATAGGCGTCTTGCTCAGCAGGCGCTCGGTGGCCGCGATCTCGAGATCGCGGCCGAGCACCGGCGTGCGGTACGAGCACTCCTTCGTCCCTTTGCCGATGAAGATCGTGAAGGCACCGTCGGAGGCCCCGCGAGCGCAGCGCTCGCCCGAGAGCTTTGCGATCTGGGCGAGCTGGCCCTTATTGCCCATGCCGTTGCGGTAGATGCTGACAAGGGCAGCGCCGGCGCCCGAGGCAAAAGCCAGGGTGCCAACGAGCAGCGCGGCGAAAACGGCTGTGCGCAGCAGTCTCACAATCTCGCAGCCTAAACACAGGACGATGGGAAAGATGCGGCCCGACGAAGGGTGAACGGCGTATTTCGGCGCGACCCAAATATCATTGAGCACGTGAGCGAGCACCGTCTCCCCGAGCACGACCGTCCCTGGGTGATGCGCACCTACGCCGGGCACTCCGATGCGCGGCGCTCCAACGAGCTCTACCGGGGCAACCTGGCCAAGGGCCAGACCGGGCTCTCCGTCGCCTTCGACCTGCCGACGCAGACCGGCTATGACCCGGACCACGTGCTCGCCCGCGGCGAGGTCGGCAAGGTCGGCGTCTCGATCGTCCACAAGGGCGACATGCACCAGCTGCTGGACGGCATCCCGCTCGACGAGATGAACACCTCGATGACGATCAACGCGACTGCCGCCTGGCTGCTCGGCCTCTACATCACGGTCGCCGAGGACAACGGGGTCGAGCGTTCGGGGCTGAAGGGCACGACCCAGAACGACATCATCAAGGAGTACCTCTCGCGTGGCACCTACGCCTTTCCGCCCGAGCCCTCGATGCGGCTGATCGCCGACATGGTCGCCTTCACAGTCAACGAGGTGCCGAGCTGGAACCCGACCAACATCTGCAGCTACCACCTGCAGGAGGCCGGGGCAACGCCGGTGCAGGAGATTGCCTACGCCCTATCGACCGGAATTGCGGTGCTCGACGAGGTGAAAACGCGCGGCCAGGTCACCGAGGCCGACTTCGCCAAGGTCTTCGGCCGCATCTCCTTCTTCGTCAACGCCGGCATCCGCCTCATCGAGGAGATCGGCAAGCTGCGCGCGATGGGCCGGCTCTGGAACGAAATCGGTCGCGAGCGCTACGGCGTTACCGACGAGAAGATGCTGCGCTTCCGCTACGGGGTCCAGGTCAACAGCCTCGGCCTGACCGAGGCCCAGCCGGAGAACAACATCCAGCGGATCGTGCTCGAGGCGCTTGCCGTGACGCTCAGCCGCGATGCCCGCGCGCGGGCGATCCAGCTGCCGGCCTGGAACGAGGCGATGGGACTCCCCCGCCCCTGGGACCAGCAGTGGAGCCTGCGCATCCAGCAGGTGCTCGCCAACGAGACCGACTTGCTCGAGTACCCGGACATCTTCGAGGGCTCGGTGGTGATGGACGGCCTGGTCGAGGAGCTAATCGAGGGGGCCCGTGCCGAGATGGCGGTGGTAGAGGAGCACGGCGGGGCCGTCGCGGCTGTTCCTTATATGAAGGCCCGCCTGGTCGAGTCCCATCGCGAGCGGGTCGCCCGGATCGAGGCCGGCGAGCAGAAGGTGATCGGCCAAAACAGCTTCACCGAGACCGAGGACTCGCCACTTACCGCTGGGGCCGATGGCGGCATCCTCACGCCCGATCCCGAGGTCGAGCGCGAACGGGTCGAGGCGCTGGAAGCCTGGAAGGCGAAGCGCGATGAGGACGCGGTAAAGGCCGCGCTGGGGGAGCTTGGCCGCGTCGCTGCCGGCGACAGCGAGAACATCATGCCGGCGACGATCGCCGCAGCCAAGGCAGGCGCGACAACCGGCGAATGGGCAGAGGTGCTGCGCGATGCCTTCGGCGCCTACCGGGGGCCGACCGGCGTCAGCGGCGCCGCGCCGGCTACCGATCGGGAGCAGCTCGAGGCGATCCGCCGCCGCGTCGACGAGGTATCCGACCAACTCGGTCACCGGATCAAGATCCTGGTTGGCAAGCCGGGTCTAGACGGGCACTCCAATGGCTCCGAGCAGATCGCCCTGCGGGCCCGCGACGCGGGCATGGAGGTGATCTATCAGGGCATCCGGCTCACTCCCGCCGAGATCGCTGAGTCCGCCCTGCAGGAGGACGTCGACGTAATCGGCCTCTCGATCCTCTCCGGCTCTCACCTGGAGCTCGTCCCCGAGGTGGTTCGGCGACTGCGCGACGAGCAGGTCGACGCGCCAGTCGTAGCCGGCGGCATCATCCCCCCCGCCGATGCCGAGCGCCTGCGCGCGGCCGGGGTCGACGGCGTCTACACGCCCAAGGACTTCGACATCAACAAGATCATGGGCGAGATTGTCGACCTAGTCGGCGAACGTTCAAACGGCGGCAACGGCAGCAGCTAAGGTGGCGCATCGCGCCAAGGTCGCGACCGCGCGACAATAGGAACATGAGCGAGCTCAACGGGGACCGCTCAGCTTGGTTGCGTTGCTACCGCTGCTGGTCCCAAAACCTCGAGATCCAGATCCACTACGACGCGATCCGGCGCGTCGATCCCGGCAGCGGCATCCTCGCCGAGGGCGTTGATGAGGTCCAGGAGGCCCTCGTCCAGTGTGTCGACTGCATGCACGATCAGCCGCATCTGACCTTCCAGGACAACCTGGTCGTGCCAATCGAGGACCGCTGGGAACGAATGGTCGCCGGCACCCCTTGGGTCGCTTCCTGCACGGTGCGGGTCGACCAAGACAGGGTCGAGAACTGCTCCGGCCCCGAAGCCGCCGAGTTCCTCACCTACGGCGCCTTTGGTGACGCCGGCGTGCGCGAGTTCTTCACCCACGTCCGCTTCCACAAGCACGACGAGGAGCAGGTCGTCGTCCACGCCCTGGTCGAGCTCTACGCCCGCTCCGCCGAAGAGGCAACCGACGTGCTCGAGGACGCGGCCCAGGGGCCCCTCGAGATCACCTCTCTAGCCGAGGAGTCCCGCCCCCCTGCCCACGCTTCAGACGAGGCGCACTGAAGGGGCGCTACTCGACGTCGCCCTCGGCCTTCGGGGCTTCGCCAGGATTCTTGCGGGGCACGAGTACCAGGCGCTTGAACTCGGCGACGAGGACACCGTCCTGGTTGAGGACGCGGGTGTGGACCTTGACCACGCCGCGGTCGAGCTTCGATTTCGAGGGCTTGACTTCCAGCACCTCGGTCTCGCAGAAGAGGGTGTCGCCGTGGAAGACCGGGTTGGGGTGGCTGAGGTCTTCAGTCGCAAGATTGGCGATCGCCTTGCCGGAGACGTCCGAGACCGACATGCCGAGCGCCAGCGAGTAGACGAGCGGGCCGACGACGACGTTGCGGCCCTGCTGTGAGCCCGCCGCGTAGACGTCGTTGAGGTGCAATGGGTGGTGGTTCATCGTGATCAGGCAGAAGAGGTGATCGTCGGACTCGGTCACCGTCTTGGCCGGCCAGTGCTTGTAGACGGCGCCGACCTCAAACTCCTCGAGGTAGCGGCCGTAGGCGTGCGCGCCGGACGCCTCGCGCTCGGCCTGGTCGGTGCTCAACTCGTAGGTCTGATCGCTCATTTCTCGTTTTATCTCCTATTGGATGGCGGCGCGGCATCCTACCGACCGCCGGCGCGACGCCGCTTGCGGCGAAGCTAGACTCCCGCGCCATGAAGATCGGAATCATCGGCCTCGGCTACGTTGGTCTGCCGCTTGCCGTCGCATTTGCGGAGAGCGGGCACGACGTGGTTGCCCTCGACTCCGATACCCGCAAGGTCGGGAGCCTCGAACGAGGCGAGAGCTATATCGAGGATATCGCCGACTCGGCGCTGGCGCCGATTGGCGAGCGCCTTCAGCCGACCACGCGCCACGCCGACCTGGCCTCCTGTGAAGCGGTGATCATCTGCGTGCCGACGCCGCTGACGGGCTCGCGCGAGCCCGACCTCACCTATCTCCTCGACGCCGGGGCCGCGCTTGCTCAGGTCCTCCAACCCGGCCAATTGGTCGTGCTGGAGTCAACGACCTACCCGGGCACTACCCGTGAGCGGCTGGCGCCCATCCTCGAGGAGTCGGGGCTCTCCGCCGGCACCGACTTCCACCTCGCCTTCTCGCCTGAGCGGATCGATCCCGGCCGCACCGATTACACGGTGCGCACAACGCCAAAGCTGGTCGGCGGTCTCACCGCCGCCTGCACCGAGCGCGCCCGCGAGCTGTATGCGCTGATCTGCGAGCAGGTGGTTGTCCTCTCTGGCCCCGAGGCGGCCGAGCTCTCGAAGCTCTTGGAGAACATCTTTCGCTCGGTCAACATCGCCTTCGTCAATGAGCTGGCCCAGCTCTGCGATCGGCTCAAGATCGACGTCTGGGAGGTGATCGATGCCGCCTCAACCAAGCCTTTCGGGTTCATGCGTTTCGACCCCGGGCCCGGCATGGGCGGCCACTGCCTGCCGATCGACCCCTTCTACCTCGCCTTCAAGGCCCGCGAATACGACTTCTACCCCGAGTTCATCGAGCTGGCGGGGAAGATGAACCAGGCCCAGCCCGCCTTTTGCGCGGAACGGATCGACCGGGCGCTGAACGAGGCGGGCAAGCCGGTAAAGGGGTCGAAGATCGTCCTGCTCGGCGTCAGCTACAAGGCCGGGGTCGGCGATACTCGCGAGTCCCCGGCGCTGAAGATCGCCACCCTGCTGCGCGATCTCGGCGGCGATGTCTCCTACCACGATCCGCATGTGCCGGAGCTTGCGCAGCTCGGCCTCAGCTCGGTGGACCTCGATGCGGCCCTGGCTTCAGCCGACGTCGCCGTGATAGTTACGGCGCACCCGAGCCTCGACTACAAGGCCGTCGCAGCCGCCACACCGCTGCTGGTCGACTTCCGCGGCGTTACGCGCGGGATCGACGCTGAGAACCTAATCCGCCTCTAGCCCGACCCCGGCTCAGTGGGCCTTTTTGAGCCGGGCGCGTTCCTCGTGGCGCTCTATTACCTGGGCGATCAGCTTCTTCACGTTGGAGTCGCCGGTGGCCTTGATGTGGCCGGTCTCATACGCCTTGCGGTAGCTCCGCACGGTGCCGTTCTCGGCCAGCTCGTTGAACTGGGGCCGGTCGATCTGGACCAGCACCCGCTCGTCCTGAGAGAGGTCCTTCTTGATCACCGGGCCCGGCACCTCGACGCGGTAGAGCTGGATGTCGTGCTTGGCCTTCAGTTCCAGGCCGAAGACCAATTTCAGCTTCTGCAGCGCAGGGACCTCGGCCTGGAACCGCTCGACGGCGGTCTCGATCAGGTCTGGCGTCGAAGCCATGATGTCCCCGCGAGCACCAGCGCATCGTCCCCGGCGCCTGCTGCATAGTCCCCTGTGCCCGCCGGTGGGAGGTGGCAGTAGTCGGCGAACGTCGGTGGGCTCGCAATCGAGTAGCGCCCGCCGCTGGTACTGACGCCGCCGACCAGACGATCGTCCGGCAGTGCCGATGACAGCGCGGCTACCGTTTTGCTGGTCGATGCTCCTGCTTCGTAGTGCGCGCTGACCCGCGCCGAGGAGAGAGCACTGGTGTAGACGGCGACGTCGTCAATCGTGCCGTTGAAGGGCTCCGAGCCTTCGCTCCAGGAGGCGATGTCGAGCGCGTTGGTGTTGGTGGTGA
>JAWVFJ010000039.1:0-33706 GCA_033856275.1 Solirubrobacterales bacterium | reverse complement strand
GCGCCGGTAAGTACTGCAGCGCTGATCGGGTGCCCTTTTGAGGCCCGAAAAGCGCACGAAAGTGCCGGAAGGCGGCGGGAAGTGTGGAGTTCCCGGCGTCTTCGTCAACCGCCCGGGCTCTTCGTGGCATCTCTCGCGCAAGACGGTGACGTAAGTCCGACCTCCGCCCGGACCCGTGCCGACTCCCCGACGTTTGTCACGGACCCCTCCGTCCAACTAGGACTGCCGCCACGGCCGGAACAACGGGGCTCACGCCCCCGCCCCCGCCTCGTGACCTAACTCTTTGCGACCTCGAGCCGGATCTCCTTGCCTTTGAGCTTGGTGCCGTCGAGGTACTCGACGGTGCGCTCGGCCTGGTCGGGATCGACCTCGACGAAGGAGAAGCGGTGGAGGACGCGGACGTCGTGGACGGCCTCGTCGGGGAGGACGGCGCCCTCGCGGAGGGCCCAGCGGAGGTCCTCCTCCTCGATGCCGCTGCGCTCGCCGCGGTTGACGAAGAGCTTGGTGGTCTTCTTGGAGTCTTTTGAGTCCTCGGAGGGGGACTCGTCCGTGGCCTCGGTCTCATCCTTGGCCTCCGGCTCGCGCTTCTCGCGGTCGCGGGTGCGCTCGCGGCGACGCGGCGCCGGCGCGTGCTCGAGGCGCTCCTCGGGGGTCTCCCACTCGCCGATTTTGGTGTTGACATCGCGCTCGATGCGACCGATCTCGTCGCGCTCGTCCGGCGTCACGAAGGTGATCGCGCGCCCGGTGCGTCCCACGCGCCCGGTCCGCCCGATGCGGTGGACGTAGCTCTCGGAGGAGTTCGGGACGTCGAAGTTGATGACGTGGGTGACGTGCTCAACGTCGAGCCCGCGGGCGGCGATGTCGGTCGCCACGAGGAGCTTCACGCGGTGGTCCTTGAAGGCGATCATGACGCCGTCGCGCGAGCCCTGGCTCATGTCGCCGTGCAGCGCTTTGACGTCGAGGTTCTTGTCCTTCAGGGCCCTCTCCAGGCGCGTCGCCCCGATCTTGGTGCGGCAGAAGATGATCGCCTGCTCGGGTTCTTCGGTCTTCAGCAACTCGATCAGCCGCGCGGACTTCTCTTTGGCGGGCACCTCGACGTAGGCCTGGGCGATCGCGTCGACGGTGAGCTTCTTCGGCGTGATCCGGATCGTCGTCGGGTCATACATATAGCTCTCGGCGAGCCGCTGGATAGGCGGCGGCATCGTCGCCGAGAAAAGTGCCGTCTGGCGCCCGCTCGGGCACATGCGAAGGATCTTCTCGACGTCCTCGATGAAGCCGAGGTCGAGCATCTCATCGGCCTCGTCGAGGACGATGTAGCGGGCGGCGGTGAGGACCAGCGAGCGTCGCGACATCAGGTCCATCATCCGTCCCACCGTGGCGACGACGACGTGGGCGCCGGCGCGCAGCTGCGCCTGCTGGGATTTGATCGGGGCACCGCCGAAAACGGCGACGATCTCGACGTCGAGGTGCTCGGCGTAGGAGCGCAGCGCCTGCGTCACCTGGATGCAGAGCTCGCGCGTCGGGGTGAGGACAACCGCCTGCACCTCGTCGTTGTCGGGATCGAGGTACTGCAGCAGCGGCAGTCCGAAGGCGGCGGTCTTGCCGGTGCCGGTCTGGGCCTGGCCGATCACGTCGTGGCCACCGAGCAGCTCCGGGATCGCCTGGTCCTGGATCGGCGTCGGATCCTCAAAGCCGAGCTCGTCGAGAGCCTGCTGGATCTGCGCGGAGAGCCCGAGCTCTTTGAACGCAGTCACTTCGAAGGGTCCAGAAGAAGCTTGCCGCTGCTGCGGCGGGCGATCAAGTCTTCGTGGGCTCGGGCTGCTTCGGAGAGGGGATAAACGCCGCCGACGGTGACCTCGAGCTCACCCGCAGCGACGATGCCGAGCAGCTCGCCGATCATCGGCGCAACCAGCTCTTGCTTGCTCAGCAGATGGACCAACCAGAAACCGATCACCGACTTCGAGCCCCGCAGCAGCGCTGCGGTGGAGATGTCGCACTGTTCGCGCGAGGCAATCCCAAAGACGATCATGCGCCCCAGTGGAGCCAAAATCCGCAGCTCTTCGTCGAAGGCATTGCCGCCGCTCATGTGCAGAACTGCGTCTACGCGCTCGCCGCCGTTGGCCTCGCGGATCGCGTCACCAAGGTTCTCGGCTCGCGAATCCACAGTGGCGTCGGCACCAAGCCGCTCGACCAGCGCCCGCTTCTCCTCACTCGACGCGAGCCCGATCACCTTGGCTCCCGCCCGCTTGCCCAGCTGCACCGCCAGGCTGCCGGTACCGCCGGCCGCCGCCTCGACCACCAGCGTCTCACCGGCCTCGATCCGCGCGCAGCGCTGCACCAGCGCCATCGCAGTCAGTCCCTGCAACAGCAATCCCGCCGCCTGATCGTCGTCGACCGCGTCGGGGATAGGAACCAAGAGCCCTTCGGGAACCGCCACCTTCTCCGCGTAACCGCCACTGCCCAGCAGCGCCGCAACGCGCCGCCCGTCAGCGGTCCGCCCGCTCGCCTCAGCCCCCGGAATCAGCGGCAGAGACTGCTCGGCCAAATAGTCGTTCCGAGTCGCGTGCGTATCGGCAAAGTTGATCCCACTACGCGCCACATCGACCACGACCATCCCATCGCCGGCAACCGGATCTTCAACGTCAACCACCCGAAGCTTCTCCGGCCCCCCGAACTCCTCTATCTGAACCGCCTTCACGGCGGAGAACCATAGTCGGCCCAGCACCACGGACCAGGGACGCCTCGGACCCGGGGGTCGGGGGTGCTCTGGTGAGTGCCTCGCGAAGCGGCCCCCGCAGGGTGGTTCCAGCCGCGAAGCGGCGCCAAATTGGTGAGCGAAGCGAACATAGGCACCCACCGGAGTACCCCGACCCCCGATACCCTGCCGTGCCCATGTCCCTCACAGTCGTCGGCTCAATCGCATTCGACTCCGTCAAGACCCCCTTCGGCGAGCGCACCCGCATGCTCGGTGGCGCCGCCGTCCACTTCTCCTTGGCCGCCAGCTTCTTCACCGAGGTGCGGCCCGTCGGCCCCGTCGGCGACGATTTCGGCCCAACCGAGTTCGAGGTGCTGGAGCGCCGCGGCGTGCGCACCGACGATATCGAGCGCGTCGAGGGTGGCGAGTCTTTCTTCTGGCGCGGGCGCTACGAGTTCGACCTCAACGTCGCCCACACCGAGGACACCCAACTCGGCGTCTTCGGCGAGTTCGAGCCAAAGCTCTCCCCCGCCTCGCAGGAAGCCGACATGCTCTTCCTCGCCAACATCCAGCCCGACCTGCAGCGCCAGGTCCGCGCCCAATGCCACTCAGCCCGCTTTTCCGCGCTGGACTCGATGAACCTCTGGATCGATACCGCCAAGGACTCACTGCTGGGGGCAATCGCCGAGGTCGATTGCGTGATCCTCAACGACGCCGAGGTCCGCCAGCTGACCGGCGAGCCCAACCTCGCCCGGGCCGCCCGCGCCGTAATGGAGCACGGCCCCCGAGCCGTCGTCGCCAAGCAGGGCGAGTACGGCGCCGCGCTCTTCACCGGGGACAGCTTCTTCGCCCTCCCCGGCTTCCCGCTCGAGGACGTGCGCGACCCGACCGGCGCCGGTGACAGCTTCGCCGGCGGCTTCCTCGGCTACCTCGACAGTCAGGAGGGCGAGCTCGACGAGGCCTGCATGCGACGCGCAATGGGCTACGGCACGGTGCTTGCCTCCTTCAACGTCGAGCAGTTCGGCACCGAGCGAGTCGCCGCGCTCAGCCGCGAAGAGATCGACGAGCGCTTCACCGAGCTACACGCGATGACGCGCTTTGAGCCGCTGCCGGCGGCCGCCGAATAGCGGCGAAATTCTCCGCAGCGCAACAGCCTGGAGCAACTGAACTGCGATACTGGCTGCTCCAGTTCAAACAGCTCGAGGAGGGGTGATGGCCACCGAGCAGCAGATCAGAGACGCAGCCGCAGACGGGGGCGCCAGCACCGGTTCCGAGTCGCTCACCGTCACCGACAACCGCACTGGCAAGACGTACGAGCTGCCGATAAGCGACGGCACCGTGCGGGCGATAGACCTTCGTCAGATCAAGGTCGACGAGGACGAATTCGGGATGATGGGCTACGACCCGGCCTTCACCAACACGGCTGCGTGCCGCTCCGCGATCACATACATCGACGGCAGCGCTGGCATCCTCGAACACCGCGGCTACTCGATCGAGCAGCTCTGCGAGAGATCGAACTTCCTCGAGGTCGCCTACCTGCTGATCTTCGGCGAGCTCCCCACCGGGCCCCAGCTTGACCGCTGGGTCTACGACATCACCCACCACACTTTCGTCCACGAGGACCTCAAGCAGTTCTTCGAGGGCTTCCGCTACGACGCCCACCCGATGGGGATGCTGCTCGCCGGGGTTGGCGCGCTCTCGACCTTCTACCCCGACGCCAAGCACACCGAAGACGAAGAAGAGCGCTACATGGCGGCCGTGCGCCTTATCGCCAAGGTGCCGACCCTGGCCGCCTTCTCTTACCGGCACAACATGGGGCTGCCCTACGTCTACCCGGACAACGACCTCAACTTCGCCGAGAACTTCCTCTCGATGATGTTCAAGAAGACCGAAATGAAGCACGTGCCGAAGGAAAGCCTGTCGAAGGCTCTCGACGTGCTCTTCATCCTCCACGCGGACCACGAACAGAACTGCTCGACCAGCGCCGTGCGCGGCGTCGGCTCCTCCGACGTCGATCCCTACTCGGCCGTCGCGGCCGGCGTGGCGGCGCTCTACGGGCCACTGCACGGCGGCGCCAATGAGGCGGTGCTGCGGATGCTGCGCGAGATCGACTCGGTCGAGAACATTCCCGCCTTCCTCGAGAAGGTGAAGGCGCGTGAAGCGAAGCTAATGGGCTTCGGCCACCGCGTCTACAAGAACTACGACCCGCGGGCGCGGATCATCCAGCAGCACATGGACGAGATCTTTGAGGCGACCGAGTACAACCCCTTGATCGAGATCGCCCAGGAGCTGGAGAAGCGCGCCCTCGACGACGACTACTTCACCTCGCGCAAGCTCTACCCCAACGTCGACTTCTACTCGGGGATCATCTACGAGGCGCTGGGCGTGCCGAACGAGATGTTCACGGTGATCTTCGCCATCCCCCGCACGGCCGGCTGGGTCGCGCAGTGGATGGAGATGAAGGACGACCCCGAGCAGAAGATCGCCCGGCCGCGGCAGATCTATACGGGTGAGCGCGAGCGCGAGTACGTTCAGATTGGTGAGCGGGAGGGGCCCGAGAAGATCGTCGGTCCGCCGGCGCGGCGGCCCAAGCGGCCGCGGCGCGGGGCTTAGCGCACTCGACTTGGCGGGGAGGAGATCGGGCACCCCTCCTCTCTCAACTTTTTCGGTGGGGCGGTTGGGGCTGTCCGAGGGTTGGATTGCCGAAAAAGTACAAGCCGTTCGGAGGGATGCCCGATCTCCTTCTCCGGGTCCCTTACGCTGCGCCTCGTGTCTCGTTGGAAGCTCACCGTGCGGCATGGATCCGAGGTGGAGCACGCGAGCTATGACACGCTCGACGAGGCAGTGGCCGCGATGAGAGAGCGGGCGTTGGAGATTCGGGCTGAGGGGCCGGTGAAGGGCGTTTCTTCGTTGCGGGACTTCGGGCCAGAGGCCCAGGTTCATGCGCGGCTGCAGTTGACCGGGAAGGGGTGGGTTCGGAAGCCCGTCGCTGGAATTGACGTGCGGGGGGATGGGACGTTCGTGCCGTATCGGGGAGGGGTTCGGCGCGAAGAGCTGGACCCGAGCCGGCACGAGACGCCCTTTGATCTGGTGCGGGAGACTCTGGAGCGAGCAACGCCTTAACGCCTGGCGACTTTCCCGTCATATACACGGGAAACTCGCCAAGCCCCACCATGGCAGAGACCGAGATCCCAAAGGGCAGCTACGCCGCGGGGCGGCGGGTGAAGCTGCCAGCCGGGGCGGGAGCGCCTTACACCGTCTTCATCAATGGGGTGGAGCAGCGCGAGGGGGCCGACTACAACGTGCGCGCGGGCGAGATCGTCTTCACCCGCCAGATCGTCAAGGAGAAAATCGGCACCGGCCGCTGGCTGGCGATGTACCTGGGGCTCTTTGGCACCTACCGCAAGAACGAGACGATCGACCTGCAGTTCAACCGCGACGGCAAGATCGAGCTGGTCTCGGACCTGCCGGTCCAGGCTGACTGACCACGCGTATCCTGGCCCGATGGAGATCGGTTTCCTCATGCTGGCCGACCACAGCGAGGCCGTAAACGGCAAGCTCTACATGGTCGGCGGCGGCTGGAACGTGCTGCGCCTGCCCGAGCTGCCCCACGAATGGGGCTTCCACATCGCCCTCGGCCTCGATGTCGCCTGGAGCGAGACCAACCAGCCCCACAACCTCCAAGTCGACATCCACGATCCTGACGGCATCGAGCTCGGCGAGGGTCTCCAAGCCGACTTCGAGACCGGCCGCCCGCCGGGCATGCCCGCCGGCCAGGACCAGCGCCTCGTGATGTCGATCGGCACCACCGCCACCTTCTCCACAGCCGGTCCCCACGCCGCCGTAGTCCAGGTCAACGGCGAGGAGATCGGCCGCGCCCGCTTCTACCTGATGGAAGCCCAGCCCGAACCACCCGTCGCGGATATGTAGCGCGCCGTTAGTTGAAGACGTAGAGCAGCAAAAAGGCAACGATCGCGAAGGACGCCGCCCCGGCGATCAGCGGCTTGTCGTCGGCGACGATCGCGGCGGTCGAGCGGTCGTCGGCGCGATCGTAGATCAGGTAGAGGTAGCGGAAGATGCAGTAGAGGACGGAGGGGATCGTCCACATCATCTCGTTGCCGATCAGCGGCGAGTTGACAGCGTAGATCGAGTAACTGAGCACCGTTCCGGTGGTGACCATCGCGACCATCTGGTCGAGGAACGGCAGCGAGTAGTGCTCGAGCACTGGGCGGCTGCTGGTGCCCTCGTGCAGCTCTGAGACCGCCTCCTGGCGACGCTTGGTGACGCCGAGGAAGAGGGCGAACATGCCGGTGCAGAGCAGCAGCCATTCGGAGGCGTGGGCATCGACTGCGCTGGCGCCGGCGGCGACGCGGAGGATGAAGAGACCCGCCAGGGTCATCACGTCGACGATCACGATCTGCTTGAGGCCGAGGCTGTAGGCCATCTGGGCGATGCCGTAGCCGACGACCATCAGACCGACTTCCCAGTTGACGGTGGCGAAGGCGATCGCAATTGCGAGGGCGGCGAGCAAGGGAGCGATCAGCTTCGCCGTGCTTTCCGGCAACTCGTGCGCGGCCAGCGGCCGGAAGCGCTTCTTCGGGTGCTTGCGGTCGAGTTCGATGTCGATCAGGTCGTTGAGGTAGTAGCCGGCGCTGGAGATGAAGCAGAAGGCAAAGAAGGTGAGGACCGCCTCCATCACCTCGTGGGACTGATTGAACTTGCCGGAAAAGAGCAGGCCGGCGAAGACGAAGACGTTCTTGATCCACTCCTGTGGCCGGCCGGTCTTGATCGCGGCGCGCAGCGGCGAGCGGCGCGGCACTACCGGCTCGTCCATCGAGGGACTGGCGTCACCGGTAGGGGCCGGGACCGTCGGCTGTTCCGAAGTGATGGTTTCCATCCTGAGTAGTTGCCGGCGGAACGGACGCGAACCAAGCCGGCCAGGGGAGATTCAGTCGCGAAAGGGTACCGCTAGGGGTCGATGAGAACGCCTGGGTTGAGCATGCCGGCAGGGTCGAGCTCGGCCTTGGCGGCTCTCAGGGCCGCGGCAAAGGGGGCGGGGCGCTGGCGGTCATACCAGGGGCGGTGGTCGCGGCCGACCGCGTGGTGGTGGGTGATCGTGCCGCCGCCTTCGATCACCGCCTCGCTCGCCGCTGCCTTGATCTCGTCCCACTGCTCGACCTCGCCGCCGCGGATCGCCGGCGCGAGCACGGTGAAGTAGGGGGCAGGGCCGTCGGGGTAGACGTGGGTAAAGCGGCAGCTGATCCGAGGAGCGCCGTCGCCGTCGGCCGGTGAGTCGCAGACCTCGGCGACCTTCGCCCGCACCGCCTCCATCGTCTCGGCGTGGAACTGCTCAAAGCGATCCCAGGTGATCGCGGTCTCGAAGGTCTCGCTGAGCACTCCGCAGGTGACGAGGGTGTCACGCAGGTAGGGGGCGAGCAGGAAGGCTCCGCGCCAGGTGTCGACAGCCGAGCTCTGACCGCTGTCGGGGCCGCGCTCGGACGAGCCGCCCGCCGGCCCTCGATCTGCGCTTTGCGGCGCCGCCCGCCCTGGCGGTGGAGAGTTGGGAACGCCGCCATGGGACTGGGCAATATCGAGCGCCAGGCGCATTGGCTCGTCGACGGGAAGGTGCGGTGACTCGAAGCCGAGCACGAGCAGGTGCTTCTCGCCCGAACCGGCGCCCGTTGTCCCAGCCTCGAGCGCGTCGAGCAGGCGACAGTTGGCGGGATGGAGTCCGGACTGTGCGATCTCACGCACGGCGCGGGCCGCGGCGAGGAAGTCGTCGAACTCGACCCCAGAGGAGGTCTTGAACTCAGGCCGCGGCCGGACCCGCACCCAGGCCTCGGCGATCACCCCGAGAATGCCCTCGGAGCCGATCAGCGCCCGGTCGGGAGAGGGGCCCGCTCCAGACCCCGGCAGCCGCCGACTCTCCCAGGTCCCCCGCGGCGTGATCGCCCGCACCGACTCGACCAGATCGTCGACGTGCGTGTAGAGCGTGGCGAAATGCCCGCCCGCCCGCGTCGCAACCCAACCGCCCAGGGTCGAGTACTCGAAGCTCTGCGGAAAGTGCCGCAGCGTCAGCCCATGCTCACGCAACTGGTCCTCTAGCCCGGGCCCGGTGGCGCCAGCCTGAATCCGCGCCGCCAACGACTCGGCATCGACTTCGAGCACCCGATCCAGCCGCTTCAGATCGAGTGAGACCACCGGCCGATCGCCAAGCCGCGCCTCGACCCCACCAACCACACTTGTCCCGCCACCGAAAGGAATGACAGCCGCCCCCTCAGCCTCACTCCACTCCAACACCACCTCAATCTCCGACTCGTCCCTGGGAAGCGCCACCAGATCCGGCGGATTCTCGAATTCCCCCCGAAACCCCCGCACCACATCCCGATAGGCCTTCCCCAACGCATGAGCCGTCCGCTCGTAATGGTCATCCGAAAACAGATCCCCAAACGCGCTCGGCACCTTCAACCGCGCCCCACGCAGCTTCACCTCATCGAGCGGCACCGGATCTTCGATCTCACCCCCGAATCCAAGCCGCTCTCCGATCGCGGCGGCAGCCTCCTCAAGCTCCTTCCGCGGAGGCACCTGATCCTCGTACCCCCACCCCCAGTGCTTGAGCCTCCGCTCACCCATCAAACGCTCCGCTGGAGGCGCACGGTGCCCCTCCCCAGGAGACTCAGCGACCACCTTTGAAGCGCCCCGACGATTCAGCTGCGCGACGGCCTCATGGGGAAGGGCACCGTGCGCCTACCAATGCACACCTTTCATCAAGTGAGCAAACGCAACCGCCTCGGTGGAAGGCGCTTTATCGGGAGCCTCCTCCCCCTTCCCCTTCGCAGCCTGAGACTCGGGGAACAGCCGATACGCCTGATTGAGAATCCGGTCCGATGCCTTCGGCGCCACCGCGTAGAGCAGCTCACCGAAGGTCCCGAGCCGGGTCGCCACCTTCTTCGGCTGGTCGATCATCGCCTTCGTGATCATCTCCGCCGCCTCCTCGGGCGAGATCGCCGGGAAGACGTCGTACATCCGCGTCGGCGCGATCATCGGGGTGCGCACCAGCGGCATGTGGATCGTCGTGATGTGGACGCCGTCGTCGACCACCTCGGAGGCGATCACACGGCCGAATGCGTCGAGTGCCGCCTTCGAGGCGACGTAGGCCGAGAAGCGCGGCGGGTTGGTCTGGGTGCCGATCGAGCTGATGTTGATGATGTGGCCCGACTTGCGCGCCCGCATCGAGGGCAGCAGGGCGAGGATCAGCCGCACGGCCCCGAGATAGTTGAGCTGGATCGTGCGCTCGTAGTCGTGAAAACGGTCGTAGGCGAGGCCGACCGAGCGGCGGATCGAGCGACCGGCGTTGTTGACGAGGATGTCGACCTGCCCGTGGTAGGTGAGCACCTCCTCGGCCATCCGCTCGACGTCCTCCATGTCGGCGAGGTCGCAGCGGTGGATGTGGGCGATGCCACCGGCCGCCTCGATCTCCTGCTTCGTCTCCTCGAGCTTGTCGATCGAGCGCGCCACCAGCAATACGGTCGCGCCGGCGTCGGCGGCCTTGACCGCGGTCGCCTTGCCGATCCCCGAGGAGGCACCGGTGATCAGCACCACCTTGCCCCGCACCGCAGCACTCAGCGTGCGGTCCTTGAAGAGGTCGGGATCGAGCGTGCGCTCCCAGTAGTCCCAGACGCGGTCGGCGTAGGACTCCAGCGGCGGCACCGCGATGCCCGAGCCGGCCAGTACGCGCTGCGTGTTGCTCGAGTCGAAGCTCGTCGGGTAGTTGACGTAGCTGAGCAGGCCGGCCGGGATGCCGAGCCGGCCCAGCCCCGCCTTTACGACCCCCTTCGCCGGTGGGAAGAAGCGCAGCCCGGTGCGGGCCAGCGAGGTAACTGGATCGGTCACGTCGGAGTCCAGCCTCAATGCCGCCTGCGGCGCATCGGCGGCGCGGGCGAAGAGGTTGATCACCTCGCCGGCGCTCTTCGGCGCCGGGTCGGTGAGGCTGAAGGCCTGGCCGTCGAGGTCGGGTTGGTGGGCGATGTAGTCGATCGCGTCGGCGACGAAGTCGACCGGCACGATGTTGAGCTCGCCGCCTTCGATCCCCAGCGTCGGCAACCATGAGGGCAGCACCCGGCGCGCCCGTTGCAGCAGCTTGAAGAAGTAGTAGGGGCCGTCGACCTTGTCGATCTCCCCGGTGCGCGAGTCGCCGACGACGATCCCCGGCCGATAGACGCGCCAGGGTCGGCGGCACTCCTCGCGCACCACCCGCTCGGACTCGTGCTTGGTGCGGAAGTAGGGATGGACGTCGAGCTTTTCGGCCTCCTCGAACATGTCCTCGCGCCATTCGCCCTGGAAGAGGCCGGCGGCGGCGATCGAGCTGACCTGGTGAAAGCAGCCGGCGTCGATGGCCCCGGCCAGTTCGACGGCGTGGCGGGTGCCCTCGACGTTGGCGATCTCCTGCGCTTCCGCGCCCGCGGTCATGTCGTAGATCGCGGCGAGGTGGAAGAAGTGATCGACCTTGCCGCGCAGCTCGAGCAGGTCCTCCTCCGAGACGCCGAGCCCGGGCAGCGAAAGGTCGCCGGCGATCGGCACGACCCGCGCCCCATCCGGCCCGAAGGAGGTGCGCAGCTCCTCGAGACGACCTCGCGATCCGGCCCGCACCAACGCGTAGACGGTGCCCTCGCGCTGCAAAAGTCGCTGTACGAGGTTGCGGCCGATGAATCCGGTGGCCCCGGTGACGAAGTAGTTCATCGCTTGCAGCCTACCTCGACTTAGAAGCGCGTTAGCCGCTTTTCATAGACTCAGAGGAAGAGATGGCAGAGACGGCGACCGTGCAGATCGCAATGCCCGAGATGGGCGAGTCGGTCACCGAGGGCATCGTGCTCGAGTGGCACGTATCCGAGGGCGATTTCGTCAACGAGGGGGATACGGTCGTCGAGGTGTCTACGGACAAGGTCGACGCCGAGGTGCCGGCGCCGGCGGATGGCGTCATTACCAAGCTGCTTGTGTCCGTGGACGACGAGGTGCCTGTGGGAGCTCCGTTGGCTGAGATGGAACCTGGCGAGGGTTCTAACGGGTCGGCTGCGGGGCCTGACGCAGCCTCGGGGGGGCCTGCGGGCGGGGGCGGGGCCTCCGTTCTCGGCCCCCCCGAGTCTGCGCCACCCGCAGGTGAGGCCGCTCGAACTGACGAGGGCTCCAACGGAGGGGACGGGGTCCGGGCGACTCCTGTGGCCCGGAGGGTTGCTGAGGCTAATGGCGTCGACCTTGGCTCGGTGGCTGGGTCGGGACCGGGGGCGAAGGTGACCAAGGACGATGTGCTGGCCGCGGGCAACGGCGCGGCTCCGGCCGCCGGTGAAGAGAAGCCGTTGCGGGGGCCGGCGGCGATGTTGGCTCAGGCTATGGATGAGAGCCGGGAGGTGCCTACGGCTACGTCGTTCCGGACGATTGCCGTGGATACGTTGGATGCGAAGCGGAAGGCTCTCAATGGGCTGCTTAAGGAGCGGGGGATGAAGGTGTCCTTCACGCATTTGGTGGCTTGGGCGATCGTGCAGGCGGCTAAGGAGTATCCGGTGATGACGCGGGTGTTCGAGCGCAAGGACGGGAAGCCGTTTGCGATCGAGAACGGGCCGGTCAACCTGGGGATCGCCGTCGACGTCGAGCGCAAGGACGGGTCGCACAGCCTGATGGTTCCCGCGATCAAGGGGTCTGAGGGGCTCGACTTCGCCGGCTTCCACAGCTACTACGAGGAGCTGATCACCAAGACGCGGGAGAACAAGCTCAGCGCGGACGACTTCCAGGGCACGAACATCTCGCTGACCAACCCCGGTGGCATCGGCACGGTCGCCTCGGTGCCGCGCCTGATGAGTGGACAGAGCGCGATCATCGCCACCGGCGCGATCACCTACCCGCCCGAGTGGGCCCACGCGACCCCGGAGCGGCTGCGCCAGCTCGGCGTCTCGAAGACGATGACGCTGACCTCGACCTACGACCACCGCGTCATCCAGGGCGCCGAGTCGGGGGCCTTCCTGCGCAGCATCGAGCAGCTGCTGCAGGGGGAGCACGGCTTCTACGAGGGCGTTGCCGCCGACCTCGGCGTCGATTCCGCCCCGATCGCCGCCGCCCACCCAGCCTCCGCCTCCGCGCCACCGCTCGGCGCACCCAGCGCCGGCACCGGAGAGATGGCGGTGACAACTACCCAGCCCGACGAAGAGCTGCTGCAGGCCGTCCAGGCCGCCACCTCACTGCTCAAGGGCTACCGCACCCACGGTCACCTCTCCGCCCGCCTCGACCCGCTGGGCCGCGAGCCCAAGGGCGACCCGTCGATCCAGCCGGAGAACCTCAACCTGACGCCGGAGCTGATGTCGCGCGTGCCGGCCTCGATCCTGCGCATCGGCGTGCCCGGCGAGACGCTGCTGGAGGCGCTGCCGCGCATGCGCGAGGCCTACTGCGGCACGATCGCCTACCAGTTCGAGCACCTCTCCTCCCACCAGCAGCGCACCTGGCTGCGCGAGATGGTCGAGACCGGCGCCCACCGAGCGCCGCTCGCCGCCGAGGAGAAACAGCGCCTGCTGATGCGCCTGATCGACGTCTTCCAGTTCGAGCGCTTCATCGAGAAGGCCTACCTGGGGCAGAAGATCTTCACGATCGAGGGTCTCGACGCGGTCGTACCAATGCTCGACGAGCTGGTCACCCTTGCCGGGCGAAGCAGCGCCGAGGAGGTCGTCTTCGGCATGGCCCACCGCGGCCGCCTCGCCGTCCTCGCCCACAACCTCGGCCGCTCGGTCGAGTCGATCCTGGCCGAGTTCGAGGGCGCCAAGCAAATCGACCAGGTCAAGGCCGTGGCGGGGATCCCGCACGGTGGCACCGGTGACGTCAAGTATCACTACGGCCACCAGGGGGTCTACGAAACGCACGAGGGCGAGAAGATCGCCGTCCGCCTCTACCCCAACCCGAGCCATCTCGAGTTCGTCAACCCGGTGGTCGAGGGCGCCACCCGCTTCATCCAGTCCGACTTCGAGGGCGCCAAGATCGAGCACAAGCCGAAGTGCGCGGTGCCGGTCCTGCTGCACGGCGACGCCGCCTTCCCCGGCCAGGGGGTCGTTGCCGAGACGCTCAACCTGCAGGCACTGAGGGGCTACACGACCGGCGGCACCGTCCACATCATCCAGAACAACCAGGTGGGCTTCACCACCGATCCCGAAGACGCCCGCTCCACCCCTTACGCGGCCGACATGGCGAAGGGCTTCAACGTGCCGATCGTCCACGTCAACGCCGACGACGTCGAAGCGTGCTCGGCGGCGGTGCGGCTGGCGATGGCCTACCGCGAGCGCTGGCAGCGCGACATCGTCATCGACGTGATCGGCTACCGGCGCTACGGCCACAACGAGACCGACGAGCCCGCCTACACCCAGCCGCAGATCGCCGCCAAGATCAAGGCCCACCCGCCGGTCTCCGAGATCTACGCCGAGCAGTTGGTCGAGGAGGGCGTGCTCACCCGCGAGCAGATCGATGCCGTCGCCAAGCATCGCCACGACGAGATGTCAGCGGCGCTGAAGGACCTGCGGCGCAAGATGGAGCTGGGCGAATACGAGGATCCGACGGTGACCACCAGCACCACCGGCGAGCTCGACCGCAGCGCCAGCCCACCGGTTGAGACCGCCGTGGCCGCCGAGAGGCTGCGCGAGCTGAACGAGGCGCTGATCGAGGTGCCGGAGAGCTTCACAATTCACCGCAAGCTGCGCAAACCGCTCGCCAAGCGGCTCGAGACGCTGGAGAAGGGCGGCATCGAATTCGGCCACGCCGAGGCGCTCGCCTTCGCCTCGCTGTTGACCGAGGGCGTCCACATCCGCCTCACCGGCCAGGACACCGAGCGCGGCACCTTCTCTCACCGCCACCTCGTCCTGCACGACGAGAACACCGGTCTGAAGTACACCCCGATGCAGAACCTCAGCGAGGCCAGCGCCCCGTTCGAGCTCTACAACAGCCCGCTCTCGGAGATCGCCTGCCTCGGCTTCGAGTACGGCTACTCGGCGGCGATGCCGAACGCGCTGGTCCTCTGGGAGGCCCAGTACGGCGACTTCGCCAACGCCGGCCAGGTGATCATCGACAGCTTCATCGTCTCCGGCGAGGCGAAGTGGGGCCAGACCAGCCGCCTCACCCTGCTGCTGCCGCACGGCTACGAGGGCTCCGGCCCCGAGCACTCCAGCGCCCGCATCGAGCGCTTCCTCGCCCTCGGCGCCGAGGGGAACATCCGCATCGCCTACCCCACCACCGCGGCCCAGTACTTCCACCTGCTGCGCCGCCAGGCGCTGATCCGCAAGCCGCGGCCGCTGATCGTCTTCACCCCCAAGGGGCTGCTCCGCCTCGACCGCGCCACGGCCACGCCCGAGGAACTGACCGAAGGCCACTTCCGCTTCATCCTCGACGACCCCAAGGCCACCGAGCGGCGCGAGGCGATCGAGCGCCTCGTCCTCTGCACCGGCAAGGTCTACTTCGATCTCGACGGCAATGAACGGCGCGAGGTGGCAGAGAACGTCGCCATCGCCAGGGTCGAGCTGCTCTACCCCTTCGCCCAGGATCAGCTCGAGAAAATCATCGCCAGCTACCCAAACCTGAAAGAGATCATCTGGGTCCAGGAGGAGCCACGCAACATGGGCAGCTGGAAGGTGATGTCCCGCCGCCTGCCCGAGATCCTCCCCGAGGGAGTAAAGCTCGGCTACATCGGCAGGCCGACCCGGGCCAGCACGGGCGAGGGCTACTCAGGAGCACACGCACGAGAGCAGGAACGCATCGTGCTCACCGCCCTCACCCCCGGCGCCTAGGTCTTCCGGTGCGCTTTTTGCTCGCTATGGGTACATAAGGCGCACCGGAACCGATGAGCGCATTGCCGAAGCCGACGCCGGGACCACTGTTCAGGTGGGTCAAGTGGCTCTCCTGGATCGAGCTGGCGATTTTCGCGGGGCTGATCTTGTTTTGGCTGCTGCCCGGCTTTGACACCGAGACGATGTTGTTCGGGTGGGCGCACGGACTCGGGTTCGTGGCGCTTTGCATCTTGATCTGGGTCGCCTGCGGGAAGCGGCAGGCGCCTTACACACTGCTTGCCGCGACGCTGACACCGGTCGGGCCGGTTGGCAGTGTTATCGGGATCGAGCTGATCGAACGGCGGGGTTGGGGCGTTGCGGATTCACCGCAACGAGTTGCGGAATCGCCGTAGATCCGCTCAGGAAGCCTTGACCTGAGCGGACCGACGCGGTATAGCTTGACCTTGACTGTTCCTCTGAGCAGTCCCGTTTAGGGGAACGGCCGCGTCGGCATCCCTCCCTGGCTACCGACGCGCAGGTGCAGTGAGGGTCGCGCGGACCCCCCTGCCTCCCGCGGCCCCCACTGCGCCGCCTGCCTGTCCTTACCTCAGGTTTCGCAGAACGGTTTGGAGGATTCCGCCGTTCTGGAAGTAACTGATCTCGTTGGGAGTATCGAGGCGAACGGTCGCCTCGAACTCGATCGGGCCCGCTCCCTCGCGGTGTGCGGTGACTCCCACAGCCTTCGCCTCGCCGTTTTCGAGGTCGCCGACGTCGATGACCTCCGCGCCGGTGAGGCCCATCGACTGGACGCTCTCACCGGCCGGGAACTGCAGCGGCAGCACCCCCATGCCGATCAGGTTGGAGCGGTGGATGCGCTCGAAGCTCTCGGCGATCACGGCGCGAACCCCGAGCAGCTTCGTGCCCTTGGCGGCCCAGTCTCGGGAGGATCCCGAGCCGTACTCCTTGCCCGCCAACACCATCAGCTGCACGCCTTCGGACGCGTAGGCCATCGCCGCCTCGTAGATCGTCGTTTCCTCGCCATCGGGGAAGTGGCGGGTGAAACCGCCGGTCCGCTCCACCAGCAGGTTTCGCAGGCGGATGTTGGCGAAGGTGCCGCGGATCATCACCTCGTGGTTGCCGCGGCGCGAGCCGTAGGAATTGAAGTCGCGGGGCTCCACCCCCTGCTCGATCAACCAAGCGCCGGCCGGGCTGTCCACCTTGATCGCCCCAGCCGGGGAGATGTGGTCGGTGGTAATCGAGTCGCCGAGCAGCGCCAACACCCTGGCGCCTCCGATCGGCTCGACACCGGGCGCCTCGGCCGGCATTCCCTCGAAAAAGGAGGGCCGGCGCACGTAGGTCGAGTCGGGCCAGGTATAGCGGTCGCCCTCGGGAACCTCGACCGCCCGCCATGTCTCATCGCCCTCGAAGACCTCGCCGTAGTTGCGGGTGAACATCTCCGCGGCGATCGAGCGGCCGACGAGGTCCTTTATCTCGGCGGCATCGGGCCAGATGTCGCGCAGATAGACCGGCTCTCCGTCGCTGCCCTCCCCCAATGGCTCTGTGGTCAGGTCGAGGTCCATGCGCCCGGCCAGCGCGTAGGCGACGACCAGCGGCGGGCTGGCCAGGTAGTTCGCCTTGACGTCCTGGTTGATCCGGCCCTCGAAGTTGCGGTTGCCGGAGAGCACCGCGCAGACGGCGAGATCCTTCTCCTCGACCGCCGCCGAGATCTCCTCGGGCAGCGGGCCGGAGTTGCCGATGCAGGTGGTGCAGCCGTAGCCGACCAGGTTGAACTGCAGATCGTCGAGGTATTTGGTCAACCCCGCCTTCTCGAGGTAGTCGGTGACGACGGTGGAGCCGGGCGCCAGCGAGGTCTTCACCCAGGGCTTGCGGGCCAGGCCGCGCTGCACCGCGTTGCGGGCGAGCAGACCGGCGCCGACCATCACGCTCGGGTTGGAAGTGTTGGTGCAGCTGGTGATCGCTGCAATCACGACCCGGCCGTGATCGAGCTCCACCGTCGTGCCGTCCTCGAGCGTGACCTCGATCGAGTCCTCACTGACCCGCTCGGCGAGCGCCGTGGCGCCACTGATGGCCGGCCGCGGCTTGCCCCGCTCGTCGTCGTGGTCCTCCGCCGGTGAGTCGGAGGCGGGGAAGGACTCTTCGATCGCCTCGTCGCGCCCATTGCCCATCTGCTCGCCGGCATCGGGGTCGAACTCCTCCATCGCCTCGAGGAAAGCCTCCTTGGCCTGGGCCAATGGCACCCGGTCCTGCGGTCGCTTCGGGCCGGCGATGCTGGGCACGACATCGCCGAGATCGAGCTCGAGCAGATCGGAGAAGGTCGGGTCCGGCGCGCCGGGCTCGGCGAACATGCCCTGCTCGCGCGCGTAGGCGTCGACCAGCTCGATCGTCTCGGTCGGACGGCCGGTCAGGTCGAGGTAGCGCAGCGTCTCGGCATCGACCGGGAAGATCGCGCAGGTCGAGCCGAACTCCGGCGACATGTTGCCGATCGTCGCCCGATCGGCGAGGCCGAGGGTAGCCAGCCCCGGCCCGAAGAACTCGACGAACTTGGAGACGACGCCGCGCTCGCGCAGCATCTCGGTGACGGTCAGCACCAGGTCGGTGGCCGTGGCGCCCTCGGGCAGTTCGCCGTCGAGCCTGAAGCCGACCACCTGCGGCAGCAGCATCGAGATCGGCTGACCCAGCATCGCCGCCTCGGCCTCGATCCCGCCGACGCCCCAGCCGAGCACGCCGAGACCGTTGACCATCGTCGTGTGCGAGTCGGTGCCGACCAGCGTGTCGGGGTAGGCCTGCAGGACGCCGTCGCGCTCGCGGCTGTAGACGACCTGGGCGATGTGCTCGAGGTTGACCTGGTGGCAGATCCCGGTTGCCGGCGGCACGACGCTGAAGTTGTCGAAGGCCTCGCGGCCCCACTTGAGGAAGGAGTAGCGCTCGCGGTTGCGTTCGAACTCGCGCTCGGCGTTGACGGCGAAGGCGCGGGCATTGCCGAAGGCGTCGACCTGGACAGAGTGATCGATCACCAGGTCTACGTCGACGAGCGGGTTGATCGCCTCGGGATCGCCACCGATCTCGGCCATCGCGTCGCGCATCGCCGCCAGGTCGACCACCGCCGGCACGCCGGTGAAGTCCTGCATCAGCACCCGGGCAGGCTGGAAGGGAATCTCGACGCTGGGCCCGGCGCTGGCGTCCCAGCCGGCGATCGCCTCGACCGCCGCGGCCGTCACCATCTCCCCGTCCTCCAGCCGCAGGACGTTCTCGAGCAGGACCTTGATCGAGTAGGGCAGGCGGGCGACGTCGAAGCGGTTGGCCAGGGCGTCGAGGCGGAAGACCTCGTAGGAGCGGCCGCTCACCTCAAGGGCGGAACGGGCGCCGAAGGAATCGGTGGAAGTCACCACTTCATCCTAGGCAACGGTCAGGGCCACGCTCCTCGTCACGGTCTCGCCGGCCGCGTCAATCGCCTTGGCGGCGATCGCAAGCCTCAGCTTGGGCAGACGCCGAAGCGCCTCGAGCTCCTTCTCCGACAGCACCAGCGTCACTTTCTTCTCGCCTGGCCCGACGAAGCCGACCATCTTGCTCTTGAACACTGCGACAAACCTCGTCCGCACCTCGCGACGGGCGGGGGCCTTCAGCTCCGCGCTGCCAGCCAGCGCCACCTTCGCCGGCTCGTTGACCCTCGCCGCGACGACCAGCTTTCGGGTCCGAAGCAGCCTGGACAGCGACTCCCTCTCGACGCTGAGGGACAGATCGAGCCCATGGGGCGGCTCCTCAGGGCCATTCGGTGGAACTTCGGAGCCGTTCGGCGGCCGAGGCGCCGGCACGACCGTGTAGCCGATCGAAGCGCTGCCCGTCAGCCCGCCATTGGAGACAGCCGTCACCGTGTAGGTGTGGGTTCCCACTGTGGAGGTGTCCAGGTGACCGGCGCCTCCGCCCGCGGTTTTGGTGCCGCTTGAGTCGTTGCAGGAGGAGAGACCGGTCCCGCCCGCCCCCTCGCTGCACGAGAAGCCCGTCGGCGCCGGCTGTCCCACCGAATAGGTCCCCCCCGCGGCCGGCGTAGAGATGGACGCCGACGGAGGCGCCGCGACCCTCAGGGTCACCTGGGCGGTCGCATAGTTTCCCGAGGGATCGGTGGCCTGATACGTGAAGGAGTCTCCACCGGCGTAGCCGGGAGCGGGCGTGTAGGTGAACGAGCCGTCGTCTTCCATCGTCAGGGAGCCGTGGACGGACGGGTCGACGACGCTCGCCGAGAGCTGAACGCCGCTGGGCGCCGAGGCGCCGGAAAGGACGCCCGAGCCGACGGACACGACGAGCTCCTGGTTCGACGCCGTCGTGTATTTGTGAGTCACCGGCGTGATCGGCGTCGAGTAGGAGATCAGCACCTGTCCGTTGCCACTCCGGGCGTTGGCTTTGTACGTGGCCGAGAGCCCGGGGGCGGCGAAGCTGGAGCCGCCGCCGCCTCCTCCCGACCCCGCCGTGTCTCCACATTCGTCATGGGAGCCCCCACCGCCTTGCCCACCGCCAACGTAACCGCCGCCGCCGCCGGCTCCGGCCGCAGGCGCGCCACCGCCGCCGGTGAAGCTGCCGCCGGAGGCGCCATCGGCGCCGGCCCCAGTACCCCCGGGGCAGGTGCTGGCTCCGGTCACGTTGCCCCCGGCACCCCCTGCGCCACCGTTGCCGCCAGAGATGCCGCCACCACCTTTGCCCAGCGTCGCTCCCAGTGCGTCCGTCGCGCCGCCGCTGCCCCCGGACCCGCCCAGCTCTCCCCCGTACCCGCCGCCACCGCCAGCCGGTTGCGCCGCGGTGGTCGCGTTGACGCCGCTCGCGCCCCTGCCGCCACCGCCGGCGGCGAGCAGCATCAGCGCCGAGTCGAGCTCAACCGAGCTGAAGCCGCCTCCCCCGGCACCGAGCGTGCCATCCCCGCCGCCGTTGAAGCCACCCTCGCCCCCTTCGGAGTAAGGCTTGCCCGCACCGCCGACGCTTACCATGGCCGCCTCTCCGGCCGTCAACGACCCGAGCATCACCGTCACGCCGGCGCCGAAGTTGCCGCCGGTGCCACCGCCCCGGGCGCCTTCGACGGTGAAGTCGGCTTTGCCGACGCCGGGCGGCACCGTCCACGTCGCCGTCGTCCCCGAATACCTGAACCCGACCGTGCAGGAAGCAGCCGCGCAGAAGGGTCCCGACATCACGGGGACCGTCACGGACGCCGGCTCGGACGCGTCGCTCCGGTTCCCAGCTGCGTCTTCCGCGTAGACGACGTATTCGTCATCGCCAACGGGGGCGCCTGGGTCGAAGAAGCCGGCGCTCCCGGAGGTTTCGATCTCGCTGCCATTACGGAAGACGACGTATTGGTCGACGGCAAGGTCGTCGGTGCTCGCTTCCCACTGCAGCTGCACGCCTTCCAGCCCCATGGCCGCCGTAAGGCCGGCCGGAGTGGTGGGCGGCTCTTCGTCGGGCTCGACCGTCCCCGTCGCCGGGTTCGATGCAGCGCTCCGGTTCCCGTTCGCGTCTTCCGCGTAGACGACATATTCGTGATCGCCGACTGAAGCGGCGGAGTCGAAGAGGCTGGCACTCGCGGGGGTCCCGATCACGCTGCCGTCACGGAAGACGACGTACCGGTCGACGCCGAGGTTGTCGGTGCTCGCTTCCCACTGCAGCTGCACGCCTTTGACCCCCCCGGTTGCCGTAAGGCCGGTCGGGGCGGTGGGCGGTTCTTCGTCGAGCTCGACCGAGACGGTCGCGCTCCCTCCACCGGCCGACAGAGTCGTGATCTGCACCGGCCCGCCGGCGTCGAAGGTACGCCCCGCCCCGAGCGGCGCATCTTCGAACGTGGTGGTTGCGGGGTTGGCATCAAGCAGCAGCGTCTCCGGCGAGAAGCTCGGGTTCGGTGCGATTCGGATCGAGACGCCCGTCATGGAGGGGTCCATTACGTTCTCGAAGACACCGCCTTTCTCCCTCACCTCGAGGTAGTACCAGGAGGTGACGTCGCCGTCGATGGTCCTTTCGTGGGGAATGCGCAGGACGGTCGGTTCCGCGGTGGGGTGAAGCGCCGAGTGCATTGAATACGTACCCGAGCTTTCGATCGTCTCGACGTTTTCCGGGGTGAGGATGCCGAGCTTCGCCAGGTTCCAGCCGTTGTTGTGCCGAGCGGCCGTACTGCCCATCGCGTCGAAGGGGTCCCCGTACTCGGTGGTCGTGCAGTTATCGCTGATTTGGACCCGGACTCCACCGGAGGTACACGTCCAGCTGCCGGCGTGGAGGAGACCGAGGTTATGGCCCAGCTCGTGCGCGACTATTTTCATCCCGAAGTCCCCGTTGATCATCACCCAGTCGGAGTTAAGGGCCGCAATTCCAAACCAGGAGCAGGGGCCCTGAAGGCCTTGAAAAGGCATCATGTAGATCAGATGCTGGTAACCGCTGAGGTCGATCCCAGCGTCGGCCGCGGCTTCCTTGGCTTTGCTCTGCCATTCCAAGTACGGACAGCCCGGGGTGGACGCGTCGACGCTGAACCAGCCGAACACGTCGCCGTCTTCGCGCAGCTTGCCGGTCAGGGAGAACGCGCCGTAGGACTCCTCCTCGAAGAAGGAGCTGGCCGAGTTTGCCCCGGTGAAGACCTCCGAACGAGCCAATTCCTGGGACCAGGGCCCAGCGGACCCGGAGGGGGTGATCAGAAGCACCGCAGTCTTTCGCGCTCCCGCCGGAATCGCCGCGGACTGGCTCGCGGCCGTCGCCTCGACCGTGCCCACGAGTCGGTCGTCACGTACCTCTCCCGTGACCACGACCCGATCCCCCGGTTCCGCCGCCAGCTCGGTCGGCCGCACGACGGTCTCCTGCCGTCCGGACTCCAGCGTGTACCGCGTGGTGGATTCGCCGGTGCGGAAGTTGTCGGTCACGGTCGCGTGCAGAGTGCCCGAGCGCGTGACCGCCGCCTGGGCGGATGGACAAAGGCTGAGAACGACGGCGCAGATGACGCACACCGCGGCCGCAGGCCACCTGGTGGAGCTCCACAACCGAAGCGGTCTCTTCTTCTCGCCTTGCCCTCTACCCGGTGGAGGGCTCATCTGCGTAGCTGTCCGTTGCACTTCGCGGCCATATCTTCCGCTTCCCTGGCGGCCATAAACACCCGGTTCTTGAAGCCAGCGAAATTGTAGCCGCCCGCCGAAAGGCCATCCCTCGCAAGCTGCAGGGCGCGACCGTTCAGCGCTTGTCGAGCTGGCCCTCGGCGACTGCCGCGGCGGCTTTCTGGCCGGACTCGCCGCTGGCGACCTTGACGGAGATTCCCGGGCTCGTGAGGGCGAAGTGGGCCAGGACCCGCTGGCGCATTGGAGCCACGGAGATCTCTACCTTGTTGCGTTCTATTACCTTCACGACGGCGTCGGCCACCTGCCGCGGAGAGCCGGTGCCGAGGCCGGGAATCGGTTTCGCGCCCGAGTCCGCGTACATGCCCGCTTCGCGGATCGTTCCAGGCGAGACGATCGAGACGCCGATCCCAAGCGGGTCGAGGTCGGCGCGCAGGCCGAGGGCGAAGCCGCGCAGGCCGAACTTGGTTGCGTTGTAGATCGAGGAAAGGGGCGTCGCCGACTTGCCCGAGAGAGACGCGACGAAGACCATGTGGCCGGAGCCCTTCTCGACCATCGAGGGCTCAAGCGCCTGAGCCAGCAGCATCGGCGCCTCGAGGTTGACGCGCAAGGTGCGAGCCAGCTGCTCCGCCGTCAGGTCGAGCAGCCTGCCGCTGCCGGGCAGGCCAGCGTTGGCGATCAGGGCGTCGACCGGAGCGGCCTCGGCGGCAAGTTTCTCGGCTGCGCCGGGTTGACCGAGGTCGGCGGGGAGCACCTTGTGGCCATCACCGGGCAGTTCGCCCGCAAGCTGCTCGAGGGCCTCGGCCTTGCGGCCGCTCAGCACGAGCTTGGTGTCCCGCGCAGCGAGAGCGTTGGCAATTGCGCGGCCAAGGCCTCCGGTGGCCCCCGTGAGCAGCGCTGTCTTCCCCGCAAGTTCCATCTCAGCGCGCAAGCTACCACCGTTTGTGTCGAATGGATTCGAGCAGGCAAATACCCGCAGATTCCGGGAAGGCCAGAAAATGTTTGTGTTTCATGAGCAAGCGACCGGCCAATGCTCTACACTGCCGCCGTTCCAAATAACCGAAACGCCGAGTCCCGTACGCCATAGGCGCCACGGGAGCGGGGGAACCACGTTTTCGGGGCTAACTCGCCCGGTATGGGCGGGGGCGCAGGCTCCTTTCGCGCCAGCCCGACAGCTAACCCCGTAGGCCGACGAAGGAGATCGGTTTGCGCACCAACAGGCATCGATTCAAACTAGGCATAGCCGTAGTAGCTGTGCTGGCGCTTTTGACATTTACCCCGGGCATCGCATCGGCAAACTGCGGTGGTGGCGGCCTTTCGCCCGCCGAAACCGATATCTGCACCCCGACCGCGAAAGCGCGACTGCTTCCCAACGGGATGCTGATCCCGCCCGCGTCTGCACCCACCCGCGTCAGGGCCGTGATCGCCGCGGCCAACAAAATCCGCACCAAGCCCTATATATGGGGCGGTGGTCACGCCCGCTGGTGGGACGCTGGCTACGACTGCTCCGGCTCCGTCAGCTATGCGCTCCACGGCGGCAAATTCCTCGAAAGCCCGCTGCCGTCAGGTCCGATGGAAGACTGGGCCCTTGAAGGCGAAGGCCGCTGGATCACCGTCTACGCCAATGCCGGACACGCATATGCGGTGATCGCCGGCGTCCGCTGGGATACCTCCGGTGACGCCAGCGGCACCGGGCCCCGCTGGCACGAAGACCTCCGCGACAACGTCGGGTACGTCGCCCGCCACCCCGCGGGCTTCTGAGCGTCGCCTAGGACGTACTCCGCCCCGGCCAACCGGCCGGGGCGAGTTTGTCCTTGCTTTCCTCAACCGCTCGGATAACTTTTCCGTGTAGCTGCTACACCCGACATCCGCCTGGCCAACCTCTCCAAGCGCTACGGCGAGGTGGTCGCGGTTGCGGGAATCGACCTCGAGATCGAGCCCGGCGAGTTCTTCACCATGCTCGGTCCCTCGGGCTCGGGCAAGACGACGACCCTGCGCATGATCGCCGGCTTCGAGGATCCCAGCAGCGGCACGGTCGAACTGGCCGGCGAGAACGTCGGCGGCGTGCCGCCCTACGAGCGCGCCGTCAACACCGTCTTCCAGGACTACGCCCTCTTCCCCCATATGACCGTCGGCGAGAACGTCGCCTACGGGTTGCGGATCGCCGGCGTCGCCAAGGCCGAGCGGACGAAGCGCCGCGACGAGGCGCTGGAGATGGTTCGCCTGCCAGGCTATGGCGAGCGCAGGCCCGGTGAGCTCTCCGGCGGTCAACGCCAACGCGTTGCCTTGGCGCGGGCGATCGTCAATCGACCCAGGGTGCTGCTCCTCGACGAGCCGCTCGGCGCCCTCGACCTGAAGCTGCGCGAGCAGATGCAGGTCGAGCTGAAGACGATCCAGGGCGAGGTGGGCATCACTTTCGTCTACGTCACCCACGACCAAGACGAGGCGCTGACGATGAGCGACCGGATCGCCGTCTTTAACGACGGCCGGATCGAGCAGGTGAGCTCGCCCGTGCAGCTCTACGAGCAGCCGGCCACCGAGTTCGTCGCCGGCTTCGTCGGCGTCTCCAACTTGCTTGAGCGCGACGGCTCGCGCTTCACGATCCGACCCGAGAAGATCCAGTTGGTCGATCCCGCCGCGACCCCGAATGGCCTGCGCACCGAGCGCGGCCGCATCGCCGGCGTCGCCTACGCCGGCATGGTGACCCGCTACACCGTCGCCCTCGAGGCGGGCGGAGAACTTCAAGTGATACGCCAGAACGTGGAAGGCACATCGGTTGATGCTGCCTCCGAGCAGGGGAGGGAGGTAATCGTGGGTTGGCGTCCGGAGCACACGGTCGCTGTCCGGGGCAGTTCGAAAACAGAGGAGGAACCACCGTGAAAACGCAGCATGCAAACTCCGCGCGAGCGGCGTGGTTGATCGTGGGAGGGCTGCTGGCAGTGATGTTTGTGTTTGCCGGCTGCGGCTCCAGCAGCGACAACAGCTCATCCGGCAACGAACTGCAGAAGCTCGGCAAAGGTGAGGGCGAAGTCGACCTGATCTCTTGGGGTGGCTACGTCGAACCCGCCTGGTCGAAGCCTTTCGAACAGAAGACCGGTTGCAAGGTCAACAACAAGGTTGCCGGCACCTCCGACGAAATGGTCTCACTGATGCGCACCGGCCAATACGACGGCGTCTCGGCTTCAGGTAATGCGACCGCGAGGCTCGTCGACGGCGGGGACGTCGACCCGGTCAACGTTGATCTCGTCCCCAACTACAAAACGATCTTCGCCGACCTGAAGAACCAGCCCTACAACGCCTTCGACGGCAAGCCCTACGGTATCCCCCACGGTCGCGGGGCGAACCTGCTGATGTGGAACTCCGAAGTGGTGAAACCTGCCCCGACCTCCTGGGACGTGATGCTCGACCCGAAAAAGGCAGCCAAATACAAGGGCAAGATCAGCGCCTACGACGACCCGATCTACATCGCCGACGCGGCCGTCTACCTGAAGGCCCATCAGCCCAACCTGGGAATCGAAAACCCCTACGAGCTGAACGAAGAACAGTTCGAAGCCGCGACCAACCTGCTGAAGGAACAGCAGCCGTACGTGGGCGAATACTGGTCGGATCTGACCAAGCAGATCGCGGGCTTCGCCAACGGCGACAACGTGGTCGGAACCACCTGGCAATACCAGTACTTCGCGCTGAAGGAAGAAGGCAAGCCAGTGGCGGCGAGCCCGGCGAGCCAGGGCTTCCTGCCGTCGGAGGGAGCGACGGGCTGGTCGGACACCTGGATGATCAGCAATCAGGCGAAACATCCCAACTGCATGTACATGTGGATGGACTGGATCGTCTCGCCGAAAGTCAATGCCGAAGTGGCGGAAGTCTTCGGAGAGGCCCCCGCGCAGAGCCTTGCCTGCGAACACACCGCGGACAAGGAATTCTGCACCAAGTACCACGCCGACAACCCGGGGTTCTGGAAGCGCGTCTATTACTGGGAAACGCCCGTCCCGGACTGTGGCAACGGGTCGAGCGACTGCAAGGACTACAACGACTGGGTCCAGGCCTGGACGTCGATTAAGGGTTGAGCAGCGCATCTGATCGATGGCATCTGAAGCGGTCGAGAGGAGGAGGTCGGCGAGTCACAGGCTCGCCGACCTCTTTCACGGCCGTCCTCGCCTGCAGGTAGGGGCGTTGCTGGCGGGCCCCGTTGGCTGGCTTGTCATCGGCTACCTCGGCTCGCTGGCGGTCCTGCTGATCGCTGCCTTTTGGACGGTCGACCCGCTCAGCGGCGAGTTGGTCCGCGGCCTTAGCTTCGAAAACTTCGAAACGCTCTTCGGCGAACCGGTCTACCGCGACATCGTCGGGCGCACGGTTCTGATCGCCGCGCTCGTTACGTTGACCGACGCGGTTCTCGCCTTTCCGATCGCCTTCTACATGGCCAAGGTGGCCAGCCGCCGGGGCAAGGCGATCCTTGTCGTCGCCGTGCTGGTCCCGCTCTGGTCGAGCTACCTGGTCAAGGTGCTCTCCTGGCGCACGATGCTCTCCAGCGGCGGCGTCATCAACTGGGCGCTGGAGCCGTTCGGGCTACATGGGCCCGGATTCGGCAACACCGCCGTCTGGCTGGTTATGAGCTATCTGTGGCTGCCCTACATGATCCTGCCGATCTACGCCGGCCTGGAGCGCATTCCCAACTCGCTGATCAGCGCCTCGGAGGACCTCGGCGCCTCCCCCTTCACGACCTTCCGCCGGGTGATCCTTCCCCTCGCCTTTCCCGCCGTCGTCGCCGGCTCGATCTTCACCTTCGCGCTGACACTCGGCGACTACATCACTCCCAAGCTCGTCTCCAACAACCAGTTCATCGGCAACGTGATCTTCAACAACATCTCCAACAACCTGCCCCTCGCCTCGGCCCTGGCGCTGGTGCCGATCGTGGTCATGGTCGGCTATCTGCTGGTGGCCCGCAAGCTGGGCGCCTTCGAGCACATCTAGGCGATGAGGCTCTCGAGGAGATCCAGCCTGCTGCTCCGCATCGCGGTGGGGGTCGGACTCGCCTTCATCTACATCCCCCTGATTGTGCTGGCGATCTACGCCTTCAACTCGAGCAACATCCTCGAATGGCCGCCGCCGGGCCTCACCCTCGACTGGTTCCCGAAGGCGATCGAAGAAGAATTCGCCCGCGAAGCGTTCGTTACCTCGCTGAAGGCAGCCACCGCGGCAACGGCGATCGCCCTCGTGCTCGGCACGCTCGCCTCGCTCGCGGTCGCCCGTCATCGCTTCTTTGGGCGCGAGGCGATCTCCTTCCTCGTCATCCTGCCGATCGCCCTGCCCGGAATTGTCACCGGCGTCGCTCTCAGCAACACCTTCACCCAGGTGCTCGGGGTCGAACTCGGTCTTTTCACCGTGATCGTCGGCCACGCGACCTTCTGCATAGTCGTCGTCTACAACAACGTGATCGCCCGACTGCGCAGGCTCTCGAGCTCCTTCGAGGAGGCCTCAGCCGACCTCGGCGCCCACACCTGGCAGACCTTCCGCTTCGTCACCCTGCCGAGCCTCAAGACGGCTCTCGGGGCCGGAGCCCTGCTCGCCTTCGGCCTCTCCTTCGACGAGATCATCGTCACCACGTTCACGATCGGCGCCGGTGAAGAAACCCTGCCGATCTGGATCTTTCGCAACCTCTTCCGCCCCAACCAACTGCCGATCGTCAACGCCGTCGCGGTGATCGTAGTTCTGCTCTCGATCATCCCCGTCTATCTCGCCCACCGCCTGACTCGGGAGGAGGGCGGCCCGGTGGCGGGACGCGGCGGCCGAATCGAGGGTGGCGGCGTCGAGGCCGAGGCGAGCGCCGTTCCCTGAGCTCCTATTTACGACTCGACCCGCAACCCATTTTCACCTGCCAGGCGCTCGGCTTCCTCGATGCCGAGGTAAGGCGCGAGGATCAACTCGACCAGATCGGGGAGCAGCTTCTCCAACTGATCTGTGCGGCCGGCGCTGATCTCGCGAACGATCAGCGAGACGATGCCGCCGACGAGCGTTTCCTCGGTGGCCTCAGGCAGGGGACGCTCGCCGCTGTGCTCGGGGCGCCCCGCCTTGAGGATCGCGACGAAGTCCTGCATCGTCGCTCGGTAGCGGGCAGCGATCTCTCCCCCGGCCGCTACTGGCTCGACCATGCAGAGCCGCGCCAACTCGGGCTCGGCAGCAAGGAAGCGCAGCATCGTCGCCAGCGCCGCGCGCACCTGCTGCGGCCAGTCGGAGAAGGACTCCGCCGCCGCGCGCATCGAGGCGCGGATGTGATCGGCGACCATTTCGTAGGCGGCGAGGAAGCAGGCTTCCTTGTCGGCGAAGTGCTCATAGAAGGTGCGGCGGGAGACCGAGGCGGCTTTGGTTATGTGGGCGACGGTGGTCGCGTTGTAGCCGCGCTCGGCGACGGTGTCGACCAGCGCGGTGATGATTCGCTCGCGCTGGTTTTGCTCGATGAACTCGCGCGGCAAGCCGTGGCGGCCGGCCGGCAGGCGAGGTGAGGCGCCCGCGGATGCGGAGTCCTTCGCCTTGCCCTTTTGCGCCGCCCCCTTGGCCACGAACCGACCATACTCGCTAGCGCAGCGTCTGGACCAGCAGCTCGTCCTCGGCAGCGCGGGAACCAAGGTAAGGCATCACCGCCATGTAGACGAGCTCGGGCAGGAAGTCGTCGCCGCGCTCGATGCAGCCCTCCTCGATCTTGCCCAGGACGGTTCCGTAGATCGCTCCGGCGACGATTTCGGCGGTGCAGCGCGATACCGACTCGGGCTTCTCGAGCTCCTCCCGGCCGCCATCGAGAACGTCGGCGAGCCGCTGCAGGATCCGGTCGCGCCGCGACTGAGCGCCGTTGCCAGCGCCGTTGACCTCGACGACGAGAAAGCGGGCGCGGGCGGGGTCCTCCGCAAAAAATCGCATCGCGGCCCAGCCGGCTGCCCAGACGCGGTCGTGCCACGACGATGGCCCGGCGAAAGCGGCTTCGACGCGGTCGCAGAACTCAGCCGCGACCTCGTCGTGGAGACTGAGGAAGCAGTCTTCCTTGCCGGCGAAGCAACGATCGAAGTGCGAACGCCGGGTGCGAGCCTGCTCGCAAACCATCTCGATGCTGGTCTGCGCATAGCCGCGGCTGCCGACCAAGGCGACCATCGCGGCGGCGATCCGGGCCCTGGCTGGATCGGCCGGTCCACGCGGCGGCCCTCCGTTGCCGCTGCTCACATCAGCCTGGCCCCTCCCCCTGCACTCGCTCCGTTCAAGCCGCGGCGGCGCGCGCTTGCGCCGCGTCCGCCGCGCGACCTGCCTCCACCTCGCCGACGTACGGCGTCAGCGTCACCTGCAGCATCTCGGGCAGCAGGCCCTTGATGTCCTCCTCCTGACCGGCGATCAAGCGCTGGTGGACCAACCAGGCCAGGCCGCCAACGATGGCCACCTCGAGCCCGTCGGGCAGCCGGCCCGCTCGCGGATTGTGAATGCGCCCCTCGCGCAACTTCGGCGCGATCCGCTCCAGCATTCCCTGGTAGCGCCTCAGCGCCTCGCCCCCGGCCGCCTGGGCCTCGACTATGCAAAGCCGCGCTCGCGCCGGCTCGTTGACCACCATCTCGAGCACGACCTCCAGGCCAGCGGAAATTTGGTCGGCCCAGGGCTGCTCGTCGTCGAGCAACTCGTCGAAAACCTCGGCCGCCGCTTCCATCGTCTCGTCGAAGGCGGCGAGGAAGCACTCCTCCTTGCTGGAAAACTGTTCGTAGAAGGTCGAGAGGGCGACGCGGGCAGTCTTGGCGATGAGCTCGATCGTAGTTTTCTGGTAGCCGCGCTCGGCGACCAGCTCTGCGGTCGCCAGCAGCATGCGCTCGCGCTGGTTCTGAGCGACGAAGTCGCGCGGAATCAAGTGTCGCCCCGGGGGCATCTTGGTGAGCCTTTCGGAGAGCGATCGCGAATCCGCCATGCCGCCAAGGTACCAAAACATACATCTGATGTCTACTTCCTTGCTTTACAGAAAACATTGCGTTCTAGGGCTTTCTGGTGCATCCATTGTTTTTAAAAGCTGCTATACCTAGACAGAAGGTCACTGTTTGCAAAACTGGTAGGACCGATGTCGGAAACCCCCAGCACGCCCGCCACAGACGAGAAGATCGCCCCGGTAGTTCCCTTCCCGGGACTGCGCTCGCGGGCACCCCGAGAGCGGTTGCTGGAGGCGATCCTGCTGGTCAGCGGCGAGCTTGGCTACGAGCAGGTCGCCGTCAAACACGTGATCGAGCGGGCGCGGGCGAGCCGGGCTACCTTTTACAAGCATTTCGAGGACCGGGAGGACTGCTTTGCGCTTGCCTACCGGGATGCCAGCGAGTGGCTCTATCAGCGCCTGATCGGCGCCGCCCGGCGGCAACCGACCTGGCGCGAGGGGCTGCGTGCGGCGATGGCCGAGTTGCTCGAGTTCTGCGCCAACCAGCCGGCGATCGCGAAGGCGATCTTCGTCGAGGTCCATGCTGCCGGCGAGCGAGCGCTCGCCCAGCGGCGCGATTTGATGGAGCGCCTCTCCCGCGCACTTGACAGCGCGCGCCGCGAGATTCCCTCTCGCCAAGCTCCACCTCCAGTGACGTCGACCTTCATGGTAGGGGCTATCGACACCCTTGTGTGCGCCAAGCTTATGGATGGCCAGGCTGCCCAAGCCCCCGAGATGCTCCCCGGCCTCCTTTACTTCGTCGTCATGCAGTACTTCGGCGAGGACGCCGCCTGGGAAGAGATGACCGCCGCCTCGGTGGCCACCTGGCACTCCCGCCGCGACGCAGCCGGACAGTTGCACTAGCTCGACCGTCTCGCGAACCGGGTGACCTGTACGGTTCGGCCGGCGATGAATTCTCAGTCGAGAATTGGGCCCTCTCGACGCCATGCGTTCATCGCCTTCGCGGCCTTGGCCGCCCTGGCGCTGCTCTCGCCGGCTGCCCTCGCACGTGGAAAAAGTGCCGTCGGGCCCCCAACTGCCCTCGCCCAGCAGGGGACCACGATCGGCTTTTGGGCGGGCGAGGCGGTTCCCGGCACGGACTGGGACTCTCCTGAGACCTACTGGAAGCCAAGGGACACGCACTTCTACACGCCGCAGCTTTGGCGGGTCCTGCGTCGCAACCAAATCCCGCTCTACTTCAACCTTCGCTATCGGCGGGACTTCGGCCCCATCTCCCCTGGCCAGCCCCACCGCCACGACGCGCTGAGGATCATCCGCAAGGCCAACCGGCTCGGCGTGCCGGTCTGGGGATGGGTCCTCATTCCCTACACCGACGGCTACTGGGCATGGGAGGGAGCGGCGGCCGAGCAGTTCGCTGCCGTCAGGTCACTGGTCCGCTGGACGCGAGGGAAACGGGTTCGACTGCGCGGCCTCGCCCTCGACCCCGAGCCCCGGCTTCGCACGCCCTTTGAGGCGACGGCGGCGATCATGGGGGGCGGCAGCGACAACGCGCTCTCCTCGCTCTTTCAGCAGGCGATCGACCCGGCCGGCCAGTGCTCGGCCTGGCGCGGCTACGCCCACATCGCGCGCTGGGCCGAGCGCCATGACATCAGCATCGCGGCGGCGCCCATGCCCGCCGCACTCGACGACCTCAGCGATGGCCGTCTCGCGCTTCAAGACGCGACCGGGTTCATCCTGCCGAGCGCTCGCTGGGACGAGCTGTTCTTCCAGGCCTACCGCAGCGTCTTCGCCTATTACTCGGGACACGACCCAGGGCCCGGCATCGTCTCCTCCTACTTCCGCTCTGCCCGCAGCGAGTTCGGCAAAATCGGCCAGGTCAGCCTCGGATCTTCCGGCCGCGGCCCCTACCGGCGCTTTGCCAGCCTCCTCCACGACGTCCGCCTTGCCGCGACGCTCGGCGCCGACGAGGTGCCGATCTACTCACTGGAGAGAACGCTACGCGCATACGGTGGCCCGCGTTCCCTGACCCGCCTCGTCAATGCGGCAGGGCACCCTTTCGCGGGGCCCGCGGCCACCAGGTCGGCGGCGCCCACGTCCAAAGCCAACGACCTCCGCGCCCCGATCCGCCGCGCCGACAGGGCAGCCGCGACCAACACCCCGGCGATCACCGCAAGCCGCGGCGCCTCGCTGCGAGCCAACGCCTGGCCCAACGGCTGCGACCGCTAGCTGAGCCGCTGTCCCGGCTCCGCGCGGTCGACTCGGCTACAGCGGGATGTTGCCGTGCTTGCGCTTCGGCTGCTCGACCCGCTTGGTCTGCAGCATGCGCAGCGCCTTGATCAGCTTGGGGCGGGTCTGGCGGGGCTCGATCACATCGTCGATGTAGCCCCGTTCCGCCGCCGAGTAGGGGTTGGCAAAGTGCGCCTTGTAGTCGTCGATCAGCTTTTGGCGCCGCTCGTCCGGGGTCGGCGAAGAGGCGATGTCCTTGCGGTAGATGATGTTGACCGCGCCCTCGGGGCCCATCACGGCGACCTCGGCCGTTGGCCAGGCGACGTTGTAGTCGGCCAGCATGTGCTTCGAGTTCATCACGTCGTAGGCGCCGCCGTAGGCCTTGCGGGTGACGACGGTCAGCTTGGGCACGGTCGCCTCGGTGAAGGCGTAGAGCAGCTTGGCGCCGTGGCGGATGATCCCGTTCCACTCTTGGTCGGTGCCGGGCAGGAAGCCGGGCACGTCGGTGAAGGTGACGATCGGGACGTTGTAGGCGTCGCAGGTGCGGACGAAGCGGGCCGCCTTCTCGGAGGCCTCGATGTTGAGCACCCCGGCCAGGAAGGCGGGCTGGTTGCCGACGATGCCGACCGGAAAGCCGTCGAGCCGCGAGAAGCCGCAGACGATGTTCTTGGCGAAGTGCTCGTGGACCTCGAAGAACTCCTCGTCGTCGACGATGCGGGCGATCACGTCGCGCATGTCGTAGGGCTTGGAGGGGTCGTCGGGAACGAGCGAGTCGAGCTCGGTGTCTTCGCGCTCGGGGTCGTCGGAGGGCTCGAAGCGCGGCGGTACCTCCAGATTGTTCGAGGGCAGGAAGCTGAGCAGATAGCGGGCATCCTCGAGGCAGCTCTCCTCGTCCTCGGAGGCGAAGTGGGCGACGCCCGATTTCGAGTTGTGGCTCATCGCCCCGCCCAGCTCCTCGAACTCGACTTCCTCGCCGGTCACGGTCTTGATCACTTCCGGCCCGGTGATGAACATGTGCGAG
>JAWVFJ010000038.1:0-73532 GCA_033856275.1 Solirubrobacterales bacterium | reverse complement strand
TGCTGGCCCTGGTCGGCCGCAGCGTCGGGGACAACTGGGAGCACTGGCGCCACAACCTCGGTTACCTCGACTACGCGGTCTTGGCCGCGATCGTCGGTGGGGTTATCTACCTGTTGATCAAGCGGCGCGGTGGTGGTGGCACCCCGGAGGATGAGGACCCAACGCTTGCCGCCGAGCCAGTCCGCTCGCCTGGCGCTTGAGTTCCGGTGGCGCAGGGGGAATTCCCGCCGGACGCGCTCTGGCGCTCGGCGTCGTGCAGGGCCCTGCCGAGCTGTTGCCGGTCTCCAGCTCGGCCCACATCGTCCTCGTCCCCTGGTTGGCCGGTTGGGATTGGGAGGAGATCGACTCAGAGGTTCGCAAGAGCTTCGAGGTGGCCCTGCACGCCGGCGCCGCGGCAGCTCTGATCGTCGGCCAGCGTCAGCTGATCGCCGAAGAGCTGCACGCCTTCGACCGGCGCGGCGCGATCGTGCTGGCGCTCTCCTTCCTGCCGGCGGCGGTGGTCGGCTACAAGCTGGAGCGGCCGATCGAGCGGCGCCTGGGTGGGCCGCGAGCAACGGCCTACGGACTGCTCGCCGGCGCGGCGGCGATGGTGGTGGGAGACAGGCGCCCGCAGCTGCGTGGCCGCGGTGAGGCTGGCGCTGTGGATGGGCTGGCGCTCGGCATCGCCCAGGCCGCGGCCTTGGCTCCCGGGGTCTCGCGCAACGGCATCACCCTTGCCGCCGCCCGCTGGCGCCGCTTTTCGCGTGACCAGGCCAACCTGCTCTCGCGCACGATCGCGCTGCCGATCATCGTCGGCGCCACCGGCCTCAAGGGCACCCGCCTCGCCCGCCGCGGCTCCTCGCCCGCCCTGCGCCGCTCAATGGCGCTCGGCACCGTCGCTTCTTTCGCCTCGACCCTTGCCTCCCAGCGCCTGATCAAGCTGGTCGAGCGCGACCGTGCCTTGTGGCCCTACGCTGCCTACCGAGCCGCCCTGGCGGCCGCGGTGCTTGCGAAACTGAGCAAGCGATGAGCAACGATGCCTACGCCAAGGCCGGAGTGGATCAGGGAGCCGCGGACTCCGCGGTCGACGGGCTGGTCAAGGCACTCGGCTCGATTCAGCTTGGGCGGCCGTCGCGGCAAGTACCGCTGTCCGGTCACTACGCCAGCGTGATCAAGCTCGACGAGCGGACGGGAATCGCGCTCTCGACCGACGGTGTCGGCACCAAGCTGCTCGTCGCCGAGCAGCTTGGCCGCTTCGACACGATTGGGATCGATTGCGTAGCGATGAACGTCAACGACGTGATCTGCGTCGGCGCGGAGCCGCTGGCGATGCTCGACTACATCGCCATCGACCGTGCCGATCCCGCCGTCTGCGCGGAAGTGGGAGTCGGGCTCGCCCGGGGAGCGGAACTAGCCGGGGTCGAGATTCCGGGCGGCGAGTTGGCCCAGTTGGGAGAGATGGTCCGCGGCGTCGACGTCTCCGGCGCCTGCTTTGGCACCGTCGCCCTGAACGAGATCGTCGACGGCTGCGCCGTGCGCCCCGGCGACGCAATCATCGGCCTCCCTGCTTCTGGCCTGCACTCCAACGGCTATACCTTGGCCCGTGCGGCCCTGGAGGGAATCTCGCTCGACGAGGATCCCGAAGGACGGCTGGGTCGACCACTTGGGGACGCGCTACTCGAGCCGACCGAGATCTACGTCAAGCCGGTGCTGGAACTGCTGCGCTCTGAGGTCGGGGTGCGTGGTCTCGCTCACATCACCTCCGGCGGCCTCGGCAATCTGACCCGGCTCGCGGCCGAGGTTGCCTACGAGATCGAAGAGCCGTTGCCGGCGCCACCGATCTTCGCGCTGATCCGGGAGCGCTCCGCCACCTCGGACGAGGAGATGCACGACGTCTTCAACATGGGTTGCGGTTTCTGCTGCATAGTCGCTGCCGGCGACGAGGAGCGGGCGCTAGCTCTCCTTCGTCCCCACTACCCTGGGGCGAAGCGGATTGGCTCAGCGGCGGAAGGGCCGCGCGAGATCCGTCGCCACTGAATGGAAGCTCGCCCAAGCAGCGCGATGATCGGAACTGTGCTCTCCGGCCGCTATCGGCTGGAGGCGAAGCTCGGCAGCGGTGGTATGTCGACGGTCTATTTGGCGCGCGACCAAACGCTGGACCGGCAGGTGGCGGTGAAGGTGATGCACCGCGAGATGTCCGAGCAGGCCGACCAGTTGGAGCGCTTTCGCCAGGAGGCACGCTCGGTCGCCAAGCTCTCCCATCCCAACGTCGTCTCGGTGATCGACGCCGGCGAGGACGGTGGCCACCCCTACATCGTCTTCGAGTACATAGAGGGGGAAACCCTGAAGCAGCGGATCAGTCGCAACGGGGCGCTCGAGCCTCAAGAGGCGATTGCCTACGCGATCGAGATCGCCCGCGGGCTTTCGGTGGCCCACGGGCGCAACATGGTCCACCGCGACATCAAGCCACAGAACATCCTGATCGACGCCGAGGGACGGGCGAAGCTGACGGACTTCGGCATCTCCCGCCAACTCGAGCAGGACGGGATGACCGCGACCGGGCGCGTGCTCGGCACCACCGACTACGTCGCCCCCGAGCAGGCGATGGGGCACAAAGTCGACCCGCGCACCGACATCTACTCGCTCGGCGTCGTCCTCTACGAGATGCTGGTCGGCCAAGTTCCCTTCTCCGCCGACAGCCAGGTCGGGGTGGCGATGAAGCACGTAAACGAGGAGTTGCCCGACGTGCAGCGGCGCCGACCCGAGGTTTCGGCTGCGGTGGCGCTCGTGGTCGAGCGCTCCACCGCCAAGGATCCCGGCGAGCGCTACCAGAAGGTCGGCGAGATGATCGACGACCTTTCGACCGCGTTGGAGGTGGAGGCGGCGCGGGCGGGTTCGACCACCGGCGAGGCAACCAGCGTGCTCGACGCGGTGCCGCCACCGAAGCGCAAGCTCCCCGGGCGGAGACGATGGAGTTGGGCCGCGATCCTGGGCCTGCTGCTGGTCGCCGGCGGCGTGCTGCTCACCGTGCTGCTGATCTCGAACGGCAGCTTCGGAGGTGGCGGCGCCAACAAGGGTAAGGGCAATCCCGTCTCGATCACCTCGGCGACCGACTACGACCCGCAGGGGGACGGGCGAGAGGTCGGCAGCAAGGTCGGCCTCGCGGTAGACGGCGACCCGACCGGAACGGCTTGGGAAACAGAGCACTACGAATCAGACACCTTCGCCGGCACCAAGACCGGGCCCGACCCGGGCGTCGGCATCTACGTGACCACCAGCGCGCCCACCACACCATCGAAGATGCTCGTGCGCACCCCGACCCCCGGCTGGGACGCCCAGATCTTCGCCACCGACTCGGGACCTCCTGAAGAACTCTCCGAATGGGGAGAACCAGTCGGCATCGCCGTCAATGCCTCCTCGACGGAGGAAATCGACCTGACCGTGCCCTCGCCGTCCCGCTATTTCCTACTCTGGTTCAACAAGGCCTCCGAAGCCAACGACCAGTACGGCGGATACCAGGTCGAGATCAGTGACATCAAACTGCTGCGGTAGTTACGGCTCGACCCCGCAGAGGGCGATTTAGGGGTCCTTTGGCAAGAAACATTCCCGCGAGACGGCCAGCGACATCACAAGCAGGAAGGCAAAGGCTGCCGCGCCAAGGATCCCACTTGATACCTGCAGGAGGTACGGCACGTCGGGTGATGCGGGCGCCAGGGCCTCACCGAGTGCGCCAGCTGACATCACCAGGCAGATAGCGCTCAGGATCGCCGCCCCCAACCCTCGAGATCGGTCTCGGCCGATTAAGACAATGGTCACGCCAAACATTAGGAGAATTGGCAGTGGCGGAGAGAGCAGGGTGCCGTAGCGGAGGAAATCGCTGAGAATTTTGTCGGGGTCTCCCGGGCCGGTGAATTGGTGGGGCCAACGGGCAAGGATGGAGACAATCGCCTCGCCGCAAACAAACAGAAATACCACGGGCGCCATGCGTGGCAGCCTGCGCAGCACCCGATTCCTCGCGAGACCTCGTTTACCGATCAGCCCGAGAAGGAACTGTGGTTGATTGTCTGGCTGAGTCCGTCCCAAATCAGGGAAGTGGCGGTATCGACGCACTGCTCTCGCGACAGTTCGCGGTGGTCCGACCGCCAGCGAGCGAGGCTCGCCAGGCTCGCCTTCACCATCTCAGCGATCATGGTCCTCTCCGTCTCCGGAAGCTCGTCACCGAGAGCAATCGAAATTGCCTCGGTCGCCATCGCCTGAACGCGGCGGTGGGCTTTAACGATGGCGCGGTCGCCCGGCGGATCGCGAAACAACATGCTCAGCAAAAGAGGCTCCTCTTCGATCGCCCGGAAGAAGTCGTCGATCTGGCGATGCAGTTCAGTCCGGTGATGTGAGCCGGTGGGCGGGCGGATGCTTCGTTTCATCAGGGTTTGGCCGTGCCGCTCTAGCAAGTCGACGTAGAGCTCCCGCTTGGACGAATAGTGGTCGTAGAGCACGGAGACGACGACCCCTGCCGCGCGGGCGATCTCCTGCATTGTGGCTGCCTCGTAACCGCGCTCCGCGAATACTTCCGTGGCCGCCTTGTCGATCAACGCACGGCGCGCAGGAGGGGTCAGGCGGCGGCGGCTCGACCCTCCCCTTTGTTTGCTCGCTGACGCCAACCGAATCTCAATTCGGTAGTATAGCCTTCCTTACCGAATATCAATTCGGCAGGAGCGCGTATGAATGATGGAACAACCGGCACGACGAGATTGGGCATCGACCCGGTCGTTGCTGGACTTTTGGTCTTCGGACTTCCCTCGCTTCTGCTTGGGTTGCTCATGGCATTCGATCCTGGGGCATTTTTCGAGTTCGTCGGACCCTATGGAGCTCGTAACGACCATTACATCCACGACACCGCCAGCTTCCAAATCGCGCTTGCGGTGCCGCTACTCGTCGGACTGCGACTGCCGCGATGGCGCGTGCCGGCACTGGCAGCCAACTCGATCCAGTGGGGCTTGCACTCAATCAGTCACCTGATCGATGTCCAAAGAGCGGACCCATCCTGGCTCGGCTACTTCGATGCAATCGCGCTCCCAGCCGGTACTGCCCTCCTACTCTGGCTCACTGTGTGCAGCTGGCGACAGGAGCAAGAGAGGGAACCCGTATGAGGCTGCTGATTGCCGGGGCGACAAGCACATTCGGCAAGCCCCTTGCCGAGGTGCTTGCACAGGCTGGACATGAACTCTTTGGCCTAACGCGGTCGCCAGCCAACGCATCAGCCCTGGAGAGATGCGGGGTCGCTCCAGTCGTGGCCGACGTATTCGATCGCGAGAGACTGACCGCGACACTCCTGAAAGTTGGACCCGAGGCGGTGGTGTCGCTGCTGATCACACTGCCGAAGAACGGCCCGCTGCGGCCGTCGCACGTACACCCGAACCTTCGCTTGTGGGGCAAGGGGGTTCCCAATCTGATCCATGCTTCACGAGAGGCGGGAGTTCGTCGTTTCGTCGCCGAGTCGTTTGTTTTCGCCTACGGCTACGACCAATATGGCCCCGAACCGCTGAGCGAGAGAGACGAGCCGGTTCGGGGGGCAGTGATAGACGGTCAGGGGGAGATCATTGTCGGCCTACGGGAGATGGAGCGTGCCGTCATCGGGGCCGAGGGACTGGAGGGGATCGTGCTTCGCTACGGCGGTCGTCACGGCGTCGATGTACCGATGAGAAGAGCGATGGCGAGAGCGCTTCACTTCCGGCTCCCGGTGCTTCCCGGAGGAGGTCATGCGCTGCTTCCATTCATTGAGCAGGAAGACTCCGCGCGAGCAGTCGATGCGGCTCTATTGCGGGGCTCCGGCGGAGAGATCTACAACATCGTGGATGACGCGGCCGTAGAGATGCGCGAATACGCATTGGCATTGTCGTTCGCAATAGGCGCGGGGAGACCGCGGTCCATCCCTCTGGGCCTGGTCAAGCTGGCTGCTCCCTACTTGGCGTGCGTTCTGGACCACACCCGCCTTCCAGTATCGAATCAGAAGGCCAAGCAGGAGCTCGGCTGGACGCCACGCTTTCGGACGATCCACGAGGCATTCGCCGCGGGTGTGGGATGACCCATCGCGACTACTATTTCCCACCGGGAGAGTCGGTTGCTCGGCATGTCCACGAACAGCGGGCGGTCGGGGTTCTCTACGGCCAGCGGGCGGTGCTAATTGGAGCGCTCGAACCACGCGCCTATACGGGAACCATGCTCAGCACCCGCTCGCGCGACCGCCCCTTCCTTCGCCTGACGCGAACCGCAAAGATCCAAGAGACGGTACTGCTCGGCACTCGTGAGGAAGCCGATCGCGCGCTTGCCTCGGTGCACAGGCTGCATCGGCGAGTCAGGGGAAAGTTGCCAAGCGACATGGGGCAATTCGCCGCCGGTGACGCTCAATACAGCGCCTTTGACCCGGATCTGATGCTGTGGACGCTTGCGGTGATCGTCGACTCAGCCGTGGCGATCTACGAAGCGCTCGTTCGAGCGCTCGGCGATGGCGAGCGCGAACGGCTCTGGGCTGACTACCTGCTCTTCGGCGAGCTATTTGGAATCCCGCGCGAGATGATGCCGGCCAGCGCCCCTGAGTTCAGCCGTTGGCTCGATAGGCGGATGCGATCCACCGATCTTCGAGCAACAGCTCATGCCCTCGAGGTGGCGCCGATCATGGCCTTTGAGCATCCGGTGCCGGCTGCGATGCGCCCCGGCCTGCATGTGAACAACCTTCTGATCAAAGGGACCCTCCCAGAGAGGGTCCGGGAGATATTCGGAATCAACTGGGGGGGCCGGCACGAAGCGAGCTTCCGCGCCTTGGCTTCCACTCACCGTCACTTGAGACACCTCCTCCCCAGGCAAATTCGACGGGGGCGGAACGATTTCTTCTTTGATCTCGTTGCCCGCACCGAGGGCCGCCGAGGCGGCACCGAGGTGCCTGATCTGGCTGAGACTCAGAACTCGTAGGAGCGGGCGCGTTGGTAGCGCTCCACGGCGAGAGCGATGAGGCGCTCGCAGAGGCTCGGGTAGTCCAGGCCGGAGGCCTGCCAGAGTTTGGCGTAGACGCTGGTCTGGGTAAAGCCAGGCATGGTGTTGATCTCGTTGACCAGGACGGTGCCGTCGGGCTGGACGAAGAAGTCGCAGCGGGCGAGGCCGGCGCAGCCGCCGAGCTTGAAGGCGGTTACTGCCAGCTCACGGACCTGGGCGACCTGGTCGGGTGGGATCGGCGGGGGTACGACCAGTTCCATGCCGCCCTCGCGGTACTTGTTCTCATAGTCGTACCAGTCGCCTTTGGCAATGACCTCGCCTGGCTGTGAGGCATCGACCTCCTCGTTCCCAAGCAGTGAGCACTCGACCTCGCGGCCCGAGGCCGCGGCCTCGACGATCACGCGCGGGTCGTGGCGGCGGGCCAACTCGACCGCCTCATCCAGTTCGCTGCCAACCCCCGCGACCCTGCTGATCCCGACGCTGGAGCCGAGCCGCGAGGGCTTGACCCAGAGCGGTGAGCCCAGCTGTGCGCAACGCTCGCGCCAATTCGGCTCGCTGGCATCGACGAACTCGACCTGGGGGATGCCGGCCTGAGCAAAGAGCCGCTTCAGCGTCAGCTTGTCCATGCAGGCAGCCGAAGCGAGCACGTCGGAGCCGACGTAAGGAAGGTCGAGCCACTCGAGCAGCCCCTGGACGCTGCCGTCCTCGCCAAAGGGACCGTGCAGGGCGGGGAAAGCGACGTCGGCGCCGAGCAGCCCCTCGCCCGGGATCAGCTCGACCGTCTCGCCGTCGCAGCTCCAGGTTCCCTGCCGCGAGATCGTTACCCGCAATGCCTCGTGGTCTGCCTCTTTCAAGCCGCGGGCCACCGCCTCGCCCGAGCGCAGGGAGACATCGTGCTCGGAAGAGCGGCCGCCGCAGAGGACCGCGATCTTCATCCTTCTGCTTCCGGTTCCGGTTCCGCCGAGCCGGTGGTGGCCTTGCCGACGACGAGTGTCACGGCGCTCCCGGGTTTCGCTTCTGAGCCGGGGGGCGGGAACTGGTCGGTGACGCGGCCGAGTTGCGACGGCACTTCCGTTTCCTGTTCCTGTACCACCGGCTTAAGGCCCGCTTCCCGCACCGCTTCAACCGCCTCGGCGCGCAGCTTGCCGATCACGTTCGGCGCGGTCGCCTTTTCTTCGCCCCTGGAGACCGTGATCGAGACGGTCGAACCGGGCGGCAACTTCGAGCCCGCGCTGGGCGCTTGGCGGATCACTTGTCCTTCCGGCGCGCTGTCCTGGACTTCTTCGACGCTGGGGACGAAACCGCGGCCACGGATCTCCTGCACGGCGAGTGAACGTTGTGAGCCAACCAGAACCGGCACCTTGGCCAGCTTCGGCCCACTGGAGACCTTGAGGACAACCTCTGTCCCCTTGGTCTCGGTTTCTCCGCCGGGAGGTTCGGACTTGATCACAAGCCCTTCTTCGACGTTCTTCGAGTGCACCGATTCAACCCTGGGAGTGAAACCGGCGTCTTCCAGCTTTTCTTCGGCTTCGGCCAGCGGCAGGCCCGCGGTTGAGGGCACCTTGGCGCTGCCCGGGCCGGCGCTCACGGTCAGGGTCACCTTTGGCTTCGAGCAGAAAAAGGTGAGGAACGAACAGTTGAGTGAAGCTTGGTCAGCCGGCGGTGAGGCGGCCGGATCCTGCTCTAGTACTTCGTTTGCCGGCGCTTCACGCTCGACTCGCTTGACGTCGCCGACGCTGAAGCCGTTCTGCTGCAGCAGCGCGATCGCCACATTGAGCTCGTTTCCGGTCACGTTCGGCACCTCGGTGGTGGTGTCGCGCGTCAGCGCAAAGCCGATCAGCAGCCCAATCAAGATCGCGGCGGAAACCAGGGCCCAGATGCGGCGCCGGCGGCGGCGCCGTTCCTCCTCGGCTGTGGTCCCCTCCGCCACCGGCTCCTCAGGCGTGGCGATGACCGGTGGCAGCGGCGCGAAGGCGGCGGTGTTGTCAGCCCCACCGCCCGGATCCTTGAGGGCCGCGTCGATCGCGGCGATGAAAGCATCGGCGCTCTGGAAGCGCTGGCCCGGCTCCTTCTCCAGGGCCCGCATCACCACAGCGTCGAGCGCGGGCGAGACCTGCGGATTGATCGAACTGGGCCGCTGCGGGGCCTGTGAGACCTGTTTCATCGCCACGGCGACGGCAGAATCCGCCTCGAAGGGCACCCGGCTGGTGAGCGCCTCGTAGAGCATCACGCCGATCGAGTAGAGGTCGGAGACGGCGGTGACGTCGAAGCCCTGCGCCTGCTCGGGCGAGAGGTAGTGCGGCGTGCCCATCACCGAGCCAGCCTGGGTGATCTCCGAAACCCCGGCGCGGGCGATGCCGAAGTCGGTCACCGTTGCCTTGCCCTCGGCATCGACGATCACGTTCTGCGGCTTCAGGTCACGATGGACGACACCGTGTTGGTGGGCGAAGCGAGCGCCCTCCAACACCTGGCGGATCAGGCCAGCGGCCTGCTCGGGAGTGAGCCCCGCGTCGATCAACTGTTTCAGCGAGCGCCCCTCCAGGTACTGCATGGCGATGTAGTAGGTCCCGTCGACCTCACCGCGGTCGAAGACGGCAACGACGTTGGGGTGCTGCAGGCCCGCCGCCGCCTCGGCCTCGCGACGGAAGCGCTCGACGAACTCGCGGTCCTGGGCAAAGCGCGAGTGCAGCACCTTGAGCGCGACGCGGCGCTGCAGGTGATTGTCGTCGGCCAGCCAAACGTCGGCCATCCCCCCCGAGCCGATTCGTTGGAGCACCGTGTAACGCCCGTCGACCACGGACCCCTGTTTCACCTCAGCCACGCGGCTGTTCTACCTCATTCACCGTTGAGGATCGTTTCCGCCACGTCGCGGAAGATCGGCGCGGCGACGTCGTTGCCGAATTCTTCCGTGCACTCGACCGTCGCGGCGATCGCGATCTTCGGGTCTTCAGCGGGAGCAAAGCCAATGAACCAGGCCTGGTTCTCTTCTTCCCCGCCACCGCAGGCTGCGTTGCCGGGCGTTTCCGCGGTGCCCGTCTTGCCCGCAACCGAGATGCCGGGGATTGCCGCGTTGGTGCCGGTGCCTTCGCTGACGACGCCTTCCATCGCCGTGGTCAGCTCTTCGGCGGTCTTTGAGCTGATTGGCTGGCTGTACTCGGAGGGATCGAGGCGTTTGGTCACGCGGCCATCGGGGTCGACGACGCGACTCCAGATCTGCGGCTTCATCAGCTTGCCGCCGTTGGCGATCGCGGCGGTGACCTCCGCCATCTGCAGCGGCGTGACCGCCAGCCGCTCCTGCCCGATCGCCACCCGGGCCAGGTCGACCGGGTCGCTGGCGCCGAGCAGTTCTTCTTCTTCGTTGAAGACGCCGCTTTTGTAGACCTCTTCGGCGGGCAGGTCGATCGCCGGCGTCGAGTTGAAGCCGAAACGTTCCATGTATTCGAACAGGGTGTCGTTGCCGAGCCGCTGGCCGAGCTGGCCGAACCAGGTGTTGACCGAGTTGGTCAGCGCCGTGTCCAAGGTCGCTCCCGGGAAGCTTTCGCCGAAGTCATTTTCGAGCGGCGTGCCTTCGACTTCAAGCGTTCCCGGCGCGTCGATCGGCGTACTCGGGGTGATCGTGCCGCTTTCCAGACCGGCAGCAGCGGTGACGACCTTGAAGGTCGAGCCCGGTGGGTACTGGCCCTGAGTTGCGCGGTCGAGCAGCGGGGTTTCGACTTCGTTCGTATTCAGCTTCGAGAGTTCGTAGGGGACACGGTTCGGGTCATAGGACGGATTCGAGGCCATCACCCGCACGCGGCCGCTTTGCGGCTCGATCGCCACCACGGCGCCGAAGCCCGCCGCTTCGAGGTCGGCGAGCGCCGTGGACTGCGCCGCCGGATCGAGGTTGGTGACGACGTCGTTGCCTTCCTGGCGGCGCCCACGCAGCTCGTCGAGGATCGAGGTGAATTCCGAATCGTTGCCGACCAGCTCGTCATTGTGGAACTTCTCGAACTCGCTGTCTCCCTGCTGGACGAAGCTGTAGCCGATCGGGTGACCGTAGAGCGATCCTTCCGGGTAGCGCCGCACGTAACGCAGGGCATCGCCCTGGCCCTTGGCGACCGAGCGGGCGATCACCGTGCCGTCAGCGGCGAGGACGCGGCCGCGGCGAATCTGCTGTTGCTCGAGCAGCGGCCGCTTGTTGGCGTTCTTTTCCTTCAGCGCCCTGGCGTCGAAGACCGACCAGTACGAAGTGAAGCCGATCAGCACCGCAAAGAGGACGACGACGAGGCCGAAGAGCTTGACGATCTGGCGGTTCACCGGCTCCCCTCCAAGAAAAAGTCGTTCCCCCCGCTGGCCGCTGCCGACTCACGGCGCGCACGATCGGAGATCAGCAGCAGCAGGGCGAGGAGGACGAAGTTGGCGACGATCGAGCTGCCGCCGTAGCTGATGAAGGGCAAGGTGACGCCGGTCAGCGGGATCGCCCGCGTGACGCCGCCGATGATCACGAAAGCCTGGATCGCGAAGACCGCGGTGAGGCCGGTGGCGAGCAGCTTGGAGAAGCCATCGTCGGCGAGCAGGGCGATCTTGAAGCCGCGAGCGGCGATCAAGAGGTAGATCAGGATTACCGCGCTGGCGCCGAAGAGGCCGAGCTCGTTGACGATCAGCGAGTAGATCGTGTCGGTTTGCGCCGCCGGCAGCAACGGCGCAGGCGTGCCAGGGATCGTGATCAGCGCCTGGCCGAAGCCCTTGCCAAAGAGGCCGCCGTCGGCCTGGGCGAAGATCGATTGCAGGATCTGGTAGCCACTCCCCTGCGGGTCGGTGTAAGGATTGAGCCAGACCTCCACCCGGTCGTGCACGTGGGGCACGGTCGAAGCGAAGAACCAGGCGCCGACAAGGAACATCGCCATCCCAATCGCGACGAAGGAGAAGCGACCGGTGGCGACGTAGAGCAGGGCAAGGAAGGCAGCAAAGAACATCAGCGAGCTGCCCAAGTCACGGATGAAGACGAGCATGAACATCGAGGCCCCCCAGACGACCAGCATCGGCCCGAAGTGCTTAAGCGGCGGCAAGGTGATGCCGAGCACTCGTCGCGCTCCGACGATCAGCACCTCACGGTGCTCGCGCAGGTAGCTGGCAAGGAAGACGACCAGGCAGATCTTCGAGAACTCGGCCGGCTGGAAGGCGAGCGGGCCGATCTTTACACCGAGGTAAGCGCCGTTGACCTGCTGGCCGATCCCTGGCAAACGGGGCGCCAGCAGCAACAGGAGGCCGGCCACGGCAATCGTGTAGCGGTAGCGCTCGAGCACGTCGTAGTCGCGCAGGAAGTGGATCGTGAGGGCGAAGAGCACGAGTCCCAAGACGAACCAGTTGGCCTGATCGCGTGCCAGACTGGCGTCGATCCGGTAGACCATCACCAGGCCGAAAGCCATCAGCAGCGCCACCAGTGGGAAGAGGTAGGGATCCGCATTGGGCAGGCGGATGCGTAGAAAGACGTGGGTCGCCAGACAGACCCCGAAGAAGTAAGCCCCATAGATCAGGCTGAGGTTGTCGAGCTGCGAGTTCTTCTGGGCAAAGACGGCAGCGAAGCCGGCGGTGAGGAGGAGCGCGACCGGGACCAGAGCCATCAGCTCCCGGTTTCTCGCGCTCATCGAATCCCTTGCGATTTTTCGATGTCTTCGACCAGTGAGGCTGCGTCGTCGCGGGAGCGCAGGTCGTGGCCGCTGACCGTATCGGCACGCCTCGGGGGCAGCGAAGCAGTCTGGATCGGGCTGGCGTAGCGCTCTTCGAAGAGCTCGATCCCGAAGGGAAGTTCGTAGGGCAGGCCGCGGTAGAGGGCGACGCGACCGCTGTCGTCGGTGCCGAGGAACCAGACCTGGCGATTGCCATACCAGGCGCCGAATGCAAGCGCCCCAAGTACGGCGATCACGGCGAGCACCTTCAATGCTCGGCGTAGGCCGCGGCGGGGTTGCTTGGCCACGAGCTGGTCGCGTCGGCCTCGCGCGGCTGCCGCGGCTGCGCGTCGTCGTACCTCGGTACCGGTCAGCCCGGCCTCCGCCGCCGAGCTGCCGACTAGCGTCGCGTCGTCGTGACCCTGCTTCTGCGGTGCCGCGGCGTCTTCGAGCCGGAAGGCCAGGGCGGTGATGTTGTCGCGGCCCCCGGCGCGGTTTGCTTCGTCGATGAGAGCGCGAACCGCGGCGCTCATCGAAGTGGCGCCGCTCAGCAGCTTGGCGATCTGCTTCTCGTCAAGCATCGTTGTCAGCCCGTCCGAGCAGATCAGGAAGACGTCCCCGGGAGCAGCGGGGACCGTTTGGATGTCAGGCTCAACCTCCGGCTCGGGGCCGAGCGCGCGGGTGATGATCGAGCGCTGCGGATGGTCCTCGGCCTGGGCATCGGTGAGCTGCCCCTTGCGCCGCATCTCCTCGACCAGCGAATGATCGCGGGTGAGCTGCTCGAGCTTGCCGGCGCGCAGGCGGTAGGCGCGGCTGTCGCCGACGTGCCCGATTGCCACCTCTTCGCCGGCTGCATCGACGATCGCGGCGGTCAGGGTCGTCCCCATGCCGGCGCGTGAGGGATCGGCGCGGGCGAGCTCGTGAATCCTGCGGTTGGCGGCAAGGATCGTCTCGCGCAGAACGCGCTCGGGCGGGTCCCCGGGCAGGTCGACGTCGAAGGCATCGGCGGCGGCTTTGGACGCAACCTCGCCCGCCTGGGCGCCCCCCATCCCATCGGCGACGACGAAGATCGGCGCTCGCACGAAGTAGGAGTCCTCGTTGGCGTTGCGCTGGCGGCCGGTGTCCGAGCGGAAGGCCTGGTCGTCGATTCGCAACACGCGCTAGCCCCCGGCCTCGTATCTGAACTCGGTGTCGCCGATCCGTACCACGTCGCCGTCGATCAGCTCCGCCTCCCCGTTGAGGGTGGCGTCGTTGAGCAGGGTGCCGTTGGTGGAGTTCATGTCCTCGACGTAGGTGCGTCCATCGCGACTGAAGATCCTGGCGTGGACGCCGGAGGCATAGCGGTCCTCGATCCGCACGTCGGCTTCCGCCGAGCGGCCGATCGAGAGGCCGCCGATCAGGTCGAAGCGCTCGCCGGGATCGAGGCCGCCGCCGCGCTCGGCAATCAGCCAAGCGTCGGTGGCGCTGGGCTGAGGGGAAAACCCGGGAGCCTGGTGGAAGCCGGTCGCGTCCGGCGCCGGCGAGACCGTGCGGCGGAGGTCCTTGAGGGCACTACGCGCGATCCAGAGCAGGAAGAGATAGAGGACGGCGAGGAAGCCGAACTTGAGGAAGACGGAGATCGGAGCGTAGTCCACTAGGACGGAGCGCTCACTGCTCGATCTCGAACAGGAATGTCGTGGTGCCGAGCGTCACCTGGTCACCGGGACTGAGCCGCGAGGAAGAGACGCGGCGGCCGTTTACCTTGATGCCGTTGGTCGAGCCGAGGTCGGCGATTGTCCAGTCGCCGGTCTGTGTGCGGCGCAGCTCGGCGTGGCGGCGCGAGACGTTGGGATCGCTGAGCACGCACTCCGCTCCCTTCGAACGGCCGATCGTCGCCCGCGGTCCCTCCAGCACGTAGCGTCGGTCGTCGAGGGAGACGACGGCGCGCGTCGCCACCATCGCTTCCGCGCGTTGCTCGGGGCTCGGCTGCGCCGCGCCGCGCTCTTTGACCGCCGAGTAGACCATCGTGTGGCCCTCCTCCCCCTGGCTCGGCGCCTCGCCCTCGTGGGCCGGCGGCTTGACCAGCCGCGTCTGGATGCCGAACTCACCGAGGCGCAGCCGCTCGTCGGTCTTGAACTCGACCGCGGGACGGGTGAGCAGATCGTAGTTGCGCCGCCGTGCGTGCTCGAGCAGGTAACCAGAGAGCTCCTGCTCCAACGACCGCTCATAGCCTTCGAGCTTGACCCGGTCCTTGCTCGAGAGAAAAACCGTGTACTCGTTGGGGACGTAGACGCGCGCCACGCCGGCCGTCTTGTGGGCGTCCATCTCCTTGGCCAGCTTGCGGGCCAGCTCAACCGGCTGCACCTCAGAGCTGAAGGCACGGCTGAAGACCCCCTCGACAAGGCCTTCGATCCGACTCTCGAGGTTACGTAGAACGCTGATCGTGGCTCCTTTTCGCGAGCGCGGCCAACGCCCCGGTTGGCGGGAAGGCCGGCTGAAATCCTACGGGAGCAGGACGCCGTGACCGACGGCGAGCCAGGCGCCAAGGGCTGCGGCGAGGGCGATCGCGCCAAGACGCAAGGACAAAGAACGCTCGCTGCGGGGAGGATGCTCCGCGAGGCGGTCGAGCGAGCTTTCGATCGCGCCGCCCAACTCCTCCAAGGACGGACGCCGATCCGGACGGGTTTCCAGGCAGGCGTCGACCGTGTCACAGAGCTCGTGCGGCAGGTCTGAGCGCAGCCTGCGCAGCGGCCTCATCCGGGCGCCGATCGCGCGCGCCGTGGCCGCCGGAGTCGAGCGCCGGGTCGGGTGCTCGCCGCTCCAGCTCTCGTACAGCATCAGGGCCAGGGCGTAGACATCGGCGGCGGGGCCGACAGCATGACCCTCTGCTTGCTCGGGCGCCATGTAGGCGAGGGTGCCGACGACGTCGCCGGGCGCGGTCAGCGCGGCGGCGTCGGTGAGGCGGGCGACACCGAAGTCCATCAGCTTCGCGCTCGGCTCTCCTCCGTCGGTGACGAGTACGTTCTGCGGCTTGATGTCGCGGTGCACGACGGCGCGCTCGTGGGCATGGTCGAGCGCCTCGCAGAGATCGGCGCCGATCTCACCGATCTCGCGGTCGCTGAGCGTGCCGTCGCGATTCAAGCGGGCGAGCGTCGTGCCGTCGACCAGCTCGGTAACGAGCAGGGCGTTGCCGTCCTCCTCGCCCATCTCATACAGCGTGACGATCCCGGGGTGATTGAGGCGAGCTGCTGCCTGGGCCTCGCGCAACACCCGGTCCGAACCCTCAGAGCCACTCGATTCGATCGCCTTGACGGCGACCGGCCGCTCGAGGCGACCGTCCCACGCCTCGTAGACCGTGCCGAAGCCGCCGCTGCCGATGCGGCGCTCGATCAAGAAGCGGTTGAGGACAAGCGAACCGACCAATGCACTCTCCGCCTTCGCCGCGAATCCGCTTCCTCCTGCGACATACTCCCTGCTTCTTGGAGGATTCTTCCCCCTCAACCCGGCCGGGTCGACGGCCACGGCCACGCCGTCGCCCTGAACGGCAACAGATCCTGCTGCGCCGTGGCCTTGCTCTCGGCGGCGGCCTCTTGCTGCTGATCTTGATCGTGCTCGGAGTCAAGGGCTGTCTCGACGCGCGCAAGAGTCGGGCGCTCAGCGACTATGCCCGCAACGTCACCCAGATCGTCGAAGAGACCAAGCAGAGGAGCAAAGCCTTCTTCGACAAGCTCGAAGACCCAGGCAGCCTTTCGGTGACCGAATTCATCAACCAGGTCAGTGCCGACCGCAGCGCGATGGACAACTACGCCAGCCGCGTCGACGGCCTCGACACGCCGGGCGACATGAGCCACGCCCAGAACGCGCTCGAACTGGTCTACGAGTTGCGGGCGAGCGCGATGAGCGAAATCGCCGAAAAGATGAGCACGGCACTCGGCGACGTCGGGTCGCAACAAGCGACAAAAAGCATCGCGATGCAGATGCGGAAGCTGCTTGCCGCCGATGTCCTCTATGCGGCGGTGGTGCGGCCCGAGATCAACGGCGTCCTTGCCGCCAACGGCATCGATGGCTCTGACGTGCCGAAAAGCGTCTTCCTGCCCGACGAAACCCGCTGGCTCGACGAAAGCGAAGTCAGCGCCTCACTTGCCTCTGTGAGCGGTTCGAGCAGCTCGGAAACGACGAGCGTGCACGGCCTCGGCCTGATCAGCACCAGCATTAACGGCACTGAACTCACCCCCGAATCGACCACTTCGGTCAGCAGCGAAGGCACCCCCGAAGTTGAAGTTGAAGTTGAAAATCAGGGGGAATCGACCGAGAACGGGATCAACGTCTCGGTCTCGGTCAGCGGTGGAACCACGCTCTCGGGCACGATCGACAGCATCGGCGCCGGCGAATCCTCGACCGCGGTGATCCCGCTGACCCCGGCGCCGAGTGGCGAAGTGACGCTGGAAATCAAAGTCGACACGGTGCCGGGGGAGCAGGTCGCGACGAACAACGAAGCCAGCTACACGGTCGCCTTCGAATAGGGGCTCCCCTCGTGCGGATCGCCTATCTGGGACCGGCCGGGACCTTCACCGAGGATGCCCTGCGGGAGGCGCTCGAGGCGGGCGTCGGCTACGAGTCGCTGCGAACGCCGACGATCCGCGACGCGATCCTCGCGGTTGAGCGCGGCGAGGCTGAGCGCGCTCTCGTTCCCTTCGAGAACTCAATCGAGGGTTCGGTGCGCAGCACCCTCGACGCCCTCGCGTTCGACGCCCAGGGGGTGACGATCGTCGGCGAGTACGACTTTGCCGTGCGGCCGGTGCTTATCGTCCGCACACCGCTCGAGCTGGACCGGATCGAGCGGGTGGTGTCGCATCCCCAGCCGTTGGCGCAATGCGCGCGCTTCCTCCGCGATGAGCTTTCCCGTGCCTCGCTGCAGGGCGTCGAGAGCACCGCCGAGGCAGTCAAGTCCGTCAGCGAGTCCGAGGCGCCCTGGGCGGCGATAGGCGCCCACGCGGCGGCCGAGCTCTACGGCTGCACGATCCTGCGCGAAGGGATCGAGGACGAGACCAACAACGTCACCCGCTTCGTCTGGATCGCGCCGGAAGGAACCGAGCCGGTCGGCGGGCACGCTTGGAAGACGTCACTGGTCTTCTCGGAGCTGGGCGAGGACCATCCCGGCGCGCTGGTCGACGCGCTGCGGGAGTTCTCCAGCCGCGAGGTCAACCTGACCCGCATCGAGTCGCGCCCGTTGCGCCTCGAATTGGGCCGCTACATGTTCTTTTGCGACCTCGAGGGAGCGCTTTCCCAGCCAGCCGTGAACGAGGCTGTGAAGGCGCTGCGGGGCAAGGCCGATTCGGTTCGGATCTTGGGCTCCTACCCGACTGCGTAGAATTCCCGAGCAATATGGCACGCGTCCTTGTTCTCAATGCGACGTATGAGCCGATCAACGTGTGCACGTTGAGAAGGGCGGCTGTGCTGCTTTTGAAGGAAAAGGCCGAGCTGCTCGAGCGCCGCGAGGGCGCGATCCACTCCGAGCACATGACGATGGAGCGCCCCGACGTGATCCGTCTGACCAACTACGTGCGGATCCCTAGGGAAGCGCACAGGAGGAAGATCACTCGCCGCGCGGTGCTGGCGCGGGATTCATGGACCTGCCAATACTGCGGCTCCCGCAAGTCTGGCCTCACGGTCGACCACGTGATCCCCCGCAGCCGCGGCGGCAAATCCGTCTGGGAGAACATCGTCGCCGCCTGCGCATCCTGCAACCGCCGCAAGGGCAACCGCCTCCCCCGCGAGATCCACATGCACCCGAAGATCGCCCCGAAGGCGCCGGGGCCCACAGTCTTTATTCAGGTGGCCAGTCCAAGCATTCCCGATAACTGGCAGCAGTACCTTCCGGCCGCAGCGTAGGGGGACGCGCTGATTAGGATTCTCGCGTGGACAATCGTAGATCCTCAAGGCGCCTCGCGACAATGGCCTGGATCGGAGCAAGCCTCGTCGTCCTCGCGTTCCTTGCCTTCTTCGCCTGTCGCCCCACAGCCATTCTCGGAGTCGATGGTGGGGCACTGCAGGCTTCGGTCGGTAGCTCGCTCTCCTCGGGAGCCTGCCGTCACCTACACAACGACGCTTGGGCCTGCAGCCGCCATGACTCCCAGTTCAGCGGAGACGTCAGCTACAGGGTCGACGTCCATGGCCTCGGCTGCTGGTCCGCCACTCGAATCGAAAACGCCAGCGAGCCAAGCCCCAGGCACCTGAGCGGCTGCATCACCATCGTCGACTACATCTTCAGCTCTTGACGCAGAGCTAGCGGTCCGGCTGAGGGCGTCGGAGACACCCCTACTCGAACGGCTCAGGCAGCTGCTCTTGCCCGTCCGGCTCGTCCACAGGTGAATCGTCGTCGACCACGAGAGCTACGGCTGAGACGCAGTCGTCGTCCTTCATGTTCATCACCCGCACCCCCTGGGTCGGTCGGCCCATCTGGGAGATGCCGCCGGCCCGAGTCCGCTGGACCATGCCGTTCTGGGAGATGAAGAGGAGGTCCTGGTGCTCGCGGACGATCAGGGCGCCGGCGAGGCCGCCCTTCTTTTCCGTCAACTTCGCCGTCAGCACACCCTTGGTGCCGCGCCCCTTGACCGGGTACTCGGCGACCGAGGTGCGCTTGCCGTAGCCGTTCTCGGTGACGACGAAGAGCTCAGAGTCGTCGCGGGCGACGTCCATCGCCAACACCCTGTTCGATTTGCCGTTGACTTTGGCGGAGACGTTCATTCCCTTGACGCCGCTGGTGTCGCGGCCCATCGGGCGCACCGCTTCCTCGGAGAAGCGCGAGGCATGTCCGGACTTGGAGACGAGCAGGATGTCGTCGTCGCCTGAGGTCAACCGCACCTGGACCAGTTCATCGGTGTCGCGGATCTTGATCGCGATGATCCCGTCGGCGCGAATCGGCGTGTTGTAGGCCTTGAACTCGGTCTTCTTGACCAGGCCCTGGGCGGTGGCGAAGACGAGGTACTTGTTCTCGCTGAAGTCGCGGGTCGGAATCACCGCCGTCACCTTCTCACCGTCGCGCAGGGGCAGGACGTTGACCAGGGCGCGCCCTTTCGCTGTGCGCGTGCCCTCCGGCAACTCGTAGACCTTGAGCCGGTAGACCTTGCCGCGGTTAGTGAAGAAGAGCAGGAAGTCATGGGTCGAGCAGATGTGCAGGTGCTCGATGTAGTCGTCCTCCTTCAGGTCCATCCCCATCACGCCACGGCCGCCGCGGTGCTGCTGCCTATAGGTCGCGAGAGGGAGGCGCTTGGCGTAGCCCGAGTGGGTGATCGAAATCACCATCTGCTGGTCGGCGATCATGTCCTCGATGTTCATGTCGCCCTCGAAGTGGGTGACCTCGGTGCGACGCTCGTCGCCGTAGCGCTTGTCGACCTCGTCGAGCTCCTCGACGATCACCGCGTCGATCCGGGCCGGGTCGCCGAGGACCGCGCGCAACTCGGCGATCCGCTTGGCTAGTTCTTCGTGCTCCTCGCGCAGCTTGTCGGACTCCAGCGCGGTGAGGCGGGCGAGGCGCATGTCGAGGATCGCCTGCGCCTGCTCTTCGGACAGCTCGAAGCGCTCGATCAGACCGGCCTTCGCTGTCTCCGTATCCGCTGAGCCGCGGATCAGCTCGATCACCGCGTCGAGGTTGTCGAGCGCGATCAGCAGACCCTCGAGGATGTGGGCGCGGGCCTCAGCACGGCGCAGCTCGTACTGCGTGCGGCGGATCACGACCTCGCGCTGGTGACTGACGTAGTGCTCAATCAGCTCCTTGAGACTGAGCGTGCGCGGCACGCCGTCGACCAGGGCGACCATGTTGACGCCGAAGGTGCTCTGCATCGCGGTGCGCTTGTAGAGCTGGTTGAGCACGACCTCGGGGGGGTCGCCGCCGCGCTTGGTCTCGATCACAAGGCGCATGCCGGAACGGTCGGACTCGTCGCGCAGGTCGGAGATGCCGGTGATTTTTTTGTCGCGGACGAGGTCGGCGATCTTCGTGATCAGGCCGCCGTCGCCGCCCTTCTTGACTTGAAAGGGCAGCTCGGTGACGACGATTGCGTCGCGGCCGCCCTTGATCGGCTCGACGTGGGCGCGGGCGCGGATCCGCACCGAGGCTCGGCCCGAGGCGTAGGCGTCGCGAATCCCTTCGGCGCTCATGATTCCTCCGCCGGGAAAGTCGGGGCCTTTGACGTGCTCCATCAGCCCGGCAAGGTCGATGCCGGGGTTGGCGATGTAGGCCTTGACCGCGCCGATCGACTCGCTCAGGTTGTGCGGCGGGATGTTGGTCGCCATCCCGACCGCGATCCCGGCCGAACCGTTGACCAGCAGGTTGGGGAAGCGGGCCGGCAGGACCAGCGGCTCCTGCTGGGACTCGTCGTAGTTCGGTCCCCACTCGACCGTGTCCGCCTCGATGTCGCGCAGCAGCTCGGTCGAGAGGCGCGCCAGGCGAGCCTCGGTGTACCGCATCGCGGCCGGCGGGTCGTCGTCGATCGAGCCGAAGTTGCCCTGGCCGTCGACGAGCATGTAGCGCAGCGAGAAGGGCTGCGCCATGCGGGCGAGGGTGTCGTAGATCGCGCTGTCGCCATGCGGGTGGTACTTGCCCATCACCTCACCGACGATGAAGGCGGACTTTCGGTAGGGCCGGTTGGGCTGCAGAGCGAGGTCGTGCATCGCGTAGAGCACGCGACGGTGCACCGGCTTGAGGCCGTCGCGCACGTCCGGCAGTGCCCGGCCGACGATCACGCTCATCGCGTAGTCGAGATACGACGAGCGCATCTCGTTGGTCAGCTCACGCTCCTCGATCCGCCCTCCGGTGAGTGCTTCGGCGCCCTCCACTAGATCACCCGCCAATCGCTAGACGTCAAGGAACCTGACCTCCTTCGCGTGGCGTTCGATGAACGCCTTGCGCGGCTCGACCTTGTCGCCCATCAGGTCGGTGAAGATCTTCTCGGCCATTGCCGCGTCGTCGATCCGTACCCGCTCCAGCGTGCGGCTTGCGGGGTCCATTGTCGTCTCGCGCAGCTGTTCGGCATTCATCTCGCCCAGGCCCTTGAAGCGCTGCATCGTCACGCCCTGGCGAGCAAGCTCCATCACCATCCGCCGCAGCTCGGCAAACGACTCGGCCGTACGCTCTTTCTGATCGAGCAAGACCTTGAAAGGCGGCCGCCCTACCTGGCTCAACAGCTCCGCGTGCGATTCGATCAGCCGCCGGTAGTCGTGCGACTCGAAGAGGCCGGCGGTGAGCTCGAAGGCCTTGGCCAACCCGTCGCGCCGGTGAACCGCGCGGACGAGGATCTCGTCGCCAGATTCGGAGACGATCTCCGTGTCGAAAGGCTCGACCTCGCCGGCGTCGCCGTTGATCACGTCCTTCACCTCGGCCAGCGAGGTGACTCCCCTGTCGAGCACTTCCGACTCGCCGAGGAAGCGGACCAGCTCATGGCCGAAATCGGCCTGCAGCGAATCGGCCCAGCCCTCGTGCTCCTTCAGCCGGCGGTTGAAGCGCTGCCAGCGGGTCGCGGTCAGCTTGTGCGAGGCGCCCTCGGCATCGCTCACCTCCATCTGCTCGAGCTTGTCGCGGAGCAGCAGCTCCTCGAGCTCGGACTCCTTCTCGACGTAGGTTTCCTGCTTGCCGTTTTTCAGCTTGTAGAGGGGTGGCTTGGCGATGTAGACGTAGCCCGCCTCGATCAGCTCCGGCATCTCGCGATAGAGGAAGGTCAGCACCAGCGTGCGGATGTGGGCGCCGTCGACGTCAGCGTCGGTCATCAGCACGACCTTGTGGTAGCGGGCCTCTTTGACGTCGAACTCCTCGCGGATGCCGGTGCCGACGGCGGTGATCAGCGCCTGGATCTCGTTGTTGGAAAGGACCTTGTCGATCCGCGCCTTCTCGACGTTGATGATCTTGCCGCGCAGCGGCAGCACTGCCTGGGTGTTGCGATCGCGCCCTTGCTTGGCGGAGCCGCCCGCGGAATCACCCTCGACTATGAACAGCTCGGCGAGAGCCGGATCGCGCACAGTGCAATCCGCGAGCTTGCCCGGCAGGGTCGAGTTCTCCAACGCCGACTTGCGCCGGGTCAGGTCGCGGGCCTTGCGCGCCGCCTGACGCGCCCTGGCTGCGTCGACAGCCTTGCCGACAATACGTTTCGCTTCGCCGGGGTTCTCCTCGAAGAACTCGCCCAGCTTGCGGTTGACCGTCTCCTTGACCAGGCCCTCGACCGGCGGGTTGCCGAGCTTGGTCTTTGTCTGACCCTCGAACTGCGGGTCGGCGAGCTTGACCGAGATCACCGCGGTCAGTCCCTCGCGGACGTCGTCGCCGGTGAGGTTCTCGTCTTTCTCTTTGAGCAGCCCTTTGCCGCGCGCGTAGGCATTAAGCGTGCGGGTCAGCGCCGAGCGGAAACCTGAGAGGTGGGAGCCACCCTCGTGGGTGTTGATGTTGTTGGCAAAGCTGAAGACGGATTCCTGGTAGGAGGAGTTCCACTGCATCGCCACCTCGACCTGGCCGTCCTCGGTCTCCCCCTCGAAGTAGACGGTCTTGCGGTGCAGGGCGTCCTTGTTTTCGTTGAGGTGGGCGACGAAGTCGACGATGCCGCCCTCGTAGTGGAAGGTGTCGCTCTGGCCGGCGGCGCGCTCATCGATCAGCTCGATCTTCAAGCCGCGGGTAAGGAAAGCGGTCTCGCGCAGCCGCTCGGCGAGGACGGCGTAGTCGAACTCGAGCTCGTCGAAGATCTCGTCGTCGGGCTGGAAGGTGATCGTGGTCCCGGTCGAATCGGTCGCCTCGCCCTTGGTGAGATCCGCCTGCGGCTTGCCCCGCGCGTAGTCCTGGGTCCAGACCGCACCGTCGCGGCTGATTTCGAGATGGAGCTGCTCGGAGAGAGCATTGACGACCGAGATCCCCACTCCGTGCAGGCCCCCGGAGACCTTGTAGCCCTCACCGTCGCCGAACTTGCCGCCAGCGTGCAGGGTCGTCAGCACCACCTCGGCAGCGGGGCGCTTCTCCTTCTTGAGTTCATCGACCGGGATGCCGCGGCCGTTGTCGGCGACCGTGCAGCTGTTGTCGGGATGGAGGACCACGCGGACGTGGTCGCAGTGACCGGCCAGGGCCTCGTCGACCGAGTTGTCGACGACCTCGTAGACCAGGTGGTGCAGGCCACGGGGCCCGGTCGAGCCGATGTACATGCCGGGCCGCTTGCGAACCGCTTCGAGGCCTTCGAGGACGGTGATGTCCTTGGCCCCGTAGGAGGCAGCTCCGTCTTTCTGCGCCGCGGCCGGCTTCATCTTCTCAGGCAATTAATCCCTTCCCGCTCTCATAGAAAACCCCGACCGTCTGGGCTGTTGCCGCCCAAGGTCGGGGCAGAAATGCAAGTTGACATAAGGATACCAGTTTGACCCCTCCGCCGGACGCCTCGGGGGAAATAAAACTCCTGCAAATCGCCACAAATGAAATTACTTTTCGCCATTACCCACACGGAAGCGCAAACTCTTCGGTGCTCGCTCTCCGAGCTTGTCCCGCAGCCGCTCGATCAGTTGCCCTTGCATCAAATCCAACTCCTGCGCCCAGACGGAATCCGAGCAGCTCACGGTCACCTCTCCCCCACGTTCTGAGACCGGGCTGGCGACTGCCGCGATGCGCTCCCCGACGAGCTCGGACCACGCCGCTTGCAGCGAGGCCAGGGGCGTCTTCGGCGCCGCCCGCTCGAGCGCCGCGCGGAGGGCGCTCCCGGCGGGTCGCGGAGCGGATCGGCGGCTCATGCCGCTGCGGCCTGCTCGGAAAGGAGCGGCATCGGCACGATCTGGACCGACGACGACGTCGGTAGCGAATCCTCTGCGGCCGCAGAGATCAGAACCTGGCCGGCGCCGGTAAGGCGTTCGACCAAGCGCCGGCGGCGGTCCGGGTCGAGCTCGCTCATCACGTCGTCGAGCAGGAGTAGGGGCACAACCCGGCGTGCCGCCAGCAGGACGTCGCGCTCGGCGAAGATCAGAGCCAGCAGAGCGGCGCGTTGCTGGCCCTGCGAGCCGTACCGACGCAGGGAGCGGCCGGCGGCGGCAATCTTGAGGTCGTCGAGATGCGGACCCCATGAGGTTCGTCCAAGGCGCAGATCGGCCTCGCGGCGCTCGGCCAGACCGGCGCGGATCTCCTCGGCGGTGCCAGCGGCCCGTGGTGCGTACTCGATCTCTCCGCCGCCCTCGAGGCCCAGCTCTGCCGCGGCTGCGCCGAACGGCGCGGCGAGCTCGGCGGCCGCCTCCGCGCGAGCGGCAATAAGCGCCGCCGCGGCCTCGGCGAGGGTCGCGTCCCAGGTATCCAGCTGAGCCGGCGCTCCATGGCCCGCCGTCAAGCGAGCGACCAGCGCGTTGCGCTGTGCCAGCGCCTGACCGAAGTGCCGGCGCAAATCGACGCGGTGGGGCCAGCGGGCGGCAACGAAGCCGTCGAGGTGGGCGCGTCGCTCTGCCGGCGCGCCCTTGATCAAGCTGAGCCGGTCCGGTGAGAAGACCGCTATGGGGGGCCTGCTGCGTGCCAGCGTGGCGGGATCGGCGGCGTCTCCGTCGAGCAGATGTCGGCGCCCCTCGGCGCGGCTGACGGAGGCGAGCAGGTGGCGCTCGATCCCGTCCTCGTCGCAAATCGTCGCTTCAGCGCGGGCGAAGGAGCCACCGAGCGGAATCAGGTCGCGGCGGTCGGAGGTTCGGAACGAGCGCCCGGTTAGGGCGAAGTAGAGCGCCTCGAGCAGGTTCGTCTTGCCGACGCCGTTGGGACCGACGAGGCTGAGGATCCCCGGCGCCAGCTCGATCCGAGCCTGCGCCAGGCTCCGCAGCGGTCTCGCTTCGAAGGCGGAGACCAGCACCGTGGCCTCACACGTTGAGGCGGATCGGCATCACCAGGTAGCGGAAGTCTTCGTTGTCGACCGGCTGCAGCAGACCGGGCCGCAAGGGCGAGATCAAACGCAGCATCACCTCGTCGCCCTCGACGCTTTCGATCCCCTCGCGGAGGAACTCCGGGTTGAAGCCGATCTCCAGCGGCTCTCCCTCGAAGGCAGCCGGCATGGTCTCTTCGGCGTCCCCGACATCGGGTGTCGAGGCCGCGATCGTCAGTTCTCCGGGCGCGAAGGAGAGGCGCAGCGGCGCGTTGCGCTGGGCGAGCTGGCTGATCCGGCGGACGACGTCGAGGAGCTCGTGGCGGGGCAGCCGCACGTCGTGCTCGTAGGACTCCGGCAGGAGCTGTCGAAAGTTGGGGAATTGGCCCTCGATCAGCCTCGTATTGAGGACGATGTCCCCTGCCTTGAAAATGGCCTGGTTGCGCTGCAGTGCAACGGAAACCGTCTCGACGCCGTCAGCGGAGACGATCCTGCCCAGCTCGCGCAGGGCCTTGGCCGGGATGTTCGCCTCGAGATCGCCACCGATGGCCGCGTCCAGCTCGGTGCGCTTGACCGCGAGCCGATAGGAGTCGGTAGCGACCATCGTCATCTCCGAGCCATTGGCGCTGACCAGGACCCCGGTCAGCACTGGGCGCATGTCGTCGCGCGAAGCGGCCCGAGCGACCAGTTCCACCGTCGCGGCAAGCGCGGCCGCCGGGATCGAAAGGGGCTCGCCCTCTTCCTCGGGAAAGGTGGGGAAGTCCTCGCTCGGCAGAACTCGCAGGTGGAAGCTCGAGCCGCCGCTGCGAATCTCAACGTCGCGCTCTGTCTCGCGCAACTCGATCTCGACGAGCGGATCGCCGAGCGAACGGGAGACTTCGGCGAGGAGCCGACCCGGGAGGAGAACCGAACCGTCGCCATCGGCCTCGGCCGCCAGTTTCGTCTTCAAGCCCATCTCGAGATCGGTTGCGCAGAGGCTGATCCCGTCGCCATCCGCGCTGAGCAGGATCCCGGAGAGAGACTGGGTCGCGGCGCGCGTTGAAACAGCTCGGGAGACTACCGAGAGCTTTGCGACTAGCTCGTCACGTTTGGTTGTCAGCTTCAAGTGATTGATGCCTTCTTGAGTTGGATTAGGACTTGTGGAAAAGCGCGAGATTGCCACGAACTCCGCATTGGCTAGCCGTTAGCGGGCTGTGGAGGGATCTGTGGGAAAGCATTGATTCTTACAGTGCCGTCGGCCGTCAGGATCGGCCTGTGGAGCCGCTGTGGATTGCGCAGCGCAGCTCCTTGACCTGGGCCGCAAGCGTCGCGTCCTCGCTGAAGCGGGCTTCGGCACGACGAATTGAGTTGAGAACGGTTGAGTGATCACGGCCGCCGAAGAGGCGGCCGATCTGGGGAAGCGAGAGGTCGGTCAGCTCGCGCGTGAGGTAGATCGCGACCTGCCGGGCACTGAGCGGGGTGGCCGCGCGGGTCGAACCGACCAGCTCGGCCCGGGAGATGCCGAAGGCGATGGAAACCCGCTGTTGGATGTCTTCGACTGGAGTCTGGTCCGGCGCTCGTATGACTTGGGGGATCACGGCATCGATCAGCTCGGGGCTGAGTGGCTTGGCGGTGAGCGAGGCGTGGGCGATCACACGGGTCAAGGCGCCATGCAACTGGCGCACGTTGACGTCGATCCGGCGAGCCAACTCGGCAAGTACGTCGCCCTCCGTATCGATGCCTGCCTCCCGCACCAAGCGGCGCAGGACAGTAAGGCGGGTCGCCAGGTTGGGTGGTTCGACGGCCACGGTCAGGCCCCACTCGAAGCGATCTCGCAGTCGCGACTCCAGGGTTGACAGCTCGCTGGGAATGCGGTCGGCGGAGAGGACGAGTTGGCTGCCGCCTTCATAGAGCGCATTGAAGGTGTGGAAGAACTCATCTTCGGTGTGGCGCTTGCCCTCGAGGAACTGGACGTCGTCGACGAGTAGGACATCGAGGTCGCGGTAGCGCCTCTTAAACGCCTCCGCGCCAGCGCTGCGCAGAGCGGTGACGAACTCGTTGGTGAAGCACTCGGCGGTCGTGTAGCGCACGTTCAAGCCCGGCACGGAGGTGTTTAGGTAGTTGGCGATAGCGACCAGCAGGTGGGTCTTGCCGAGCCCGGGCGGACCGTGGAGGAAGAGCGGGTTGTAGGCCTCCGACGGCGCCTCGGCAACGGCTAGGGCAGCGGCGTGAGCGGCACGGTTCCCGGGGCCGATGACAAAGCGATCGAAGGTGTAGTTGGCGTTGAGGTCTAGGCCCAGCGCGCGTTTCGCGCCGATTCCCATTTCCTCTCCCTCTGCCAGGAAGCGGACACCTCGAAGCCGCGACCCCGCTCCGGCAAGCGCCTCCAGGATCAATCCCGAGTAACGGCGCTCGGTCCAGGCACGGATGCCGTCCGGGGCGGCGAGGAGGAGCGTCTCAGCCTGGGTGCCAGCGACCTTCAGCGGCTCCAGCCAGAGCTGAAAAGTGGAGTGCGGGACCGAGGCCCGCAAGCGGTCCTGAATGTCCCTCCAGAGGGAATCGAGATCTTGTCTTTCCGTGCCATCGTGCACCGGCGGCCGACCATAGCGGCGCTCGGATGAGCTGAAATCGGTCGCCCCGCAAATGCCGCTGAAATCATTTCTGCGCCGAGTTCACCCGGCGCGCGGCGCGTCCGTATACTGCGACGCCCGATGAAGCGGACTTATCAGCCGAAGAAGCGGAAGCGGGCAAAGACGCACGGATTCCGGGCGCGGATGAGCACGCGTGGAGGCCGGGCGATCCTCAAGCGCCGTCGCCGCAAAGGCCGGAAGCGCCTAACTCCCTAGATGGCGGCGAAACGACGCCGCCTTTCGCGCAGCGGCGAGTTCGACCGCGTCTATCGCGACGGATCATCACATGCAACCCGCTATCTCGTTCTCTACAGCTTCCCCCGCGGGGACGACGAGGAGGACGAGATGAGGCTCGGCGTTTCTGTCAGTCGCAAGATTGGCGGCGCCGTCGATCGCAATCGCGTCAAGCGGGTTCTGCGAGAGACCTTCTGGGGCCTTTCGGATCGATTGCCCGCTCAGCACGACTTTGTCCTCGTTGCCCGGCCAGAGATCGGTGATCTGATCGAGCGCGATGGCTCTGCAGGAGTTCGGTCCAGCATCGAGGAGGCCCTTGCAGACTCTGCGGGGAAGAGGCGTTCCACGTGAAACGCACTCTGTCGGCTCTCATCGGCGCCTATCAGCGCTGGATCTCGCCGGCCTTCCCGCGCCGCTGCCGTTACGAGCCAACCTGTTCGGCCTACGCGGCGGAGTCCATACGGCGCTTTGGTGCCGCCCGCGGCGCGGTACTTGCCGCTTGGAGAGTGCTGCGCTGCAATCCTTTTAGCCACGGCGGCTTCGACCCTGTTCCAGAGCGCTTCACGCTCAGGGCGGGTCCGGTGGAGCCGGCTGCTCATCACGGTGAGGCGCATACGTGATCCCCGTGGCGAACATCCTGCAGCCGCTGATCGACGTCGCCAACGCCGTCCTGCAGTTCTTCCACGACAACGCCGGACTGAGCTGGGGCATGTCGATCATCGCCCTGACGATCGTCACCCGGGCCCTGCTCATCCCTCTCACCTACCGGCAGCTGAAGGGCATGCGCGCGTTGCAGGCCTTGCAGCCGCAGATCAAAGAGATCCAGGCAAAATACAAAAACGATCGGCAGCGCATGCAGCAGGAGATGATGCGCTTCTACCAGGAGAACAAAGTCAATCCCTTTGCCTCCTGCATCCCGCTGATCGCCCAGCTGCCGGTCTTCATCACCCTCTTCTACGTCCTGCGTCACGAGCTGCCGAGCGATATCGGCTGCGAAGCGGGCCACTGCGGCTCGGAAGCGTCCTTCCTCTTCATCAACGACCTGACGGCGAAGGCACATGGGGGGGAACTGATCGCGCTGCTGATCCTCTATGTCGGGACCCAGCTGGTTTCAGGCATGGTGATGGCGGTAACCGCCGATAAAAGCCAGCGGACGATGATGTTCGTGCTGCCCTTCATCTTCGTCCCTTTCGTGATCAGCTTCCCGGCCGGCCTCGTTCTCTACTGGATCACGACCAACTTCTGGACGATCGGCCAGCAATATGTGATCCAGCGGGTGATTCCGCCGCCGCATGTGGCTACGGCGGCGGCCATTCAGGAAGCGAAGCCACCACCACCGCCGCCCAAAAAGAAGAAGAAGCGGCGCTAGGCGGTAAGCGGGTAAGTAGGGAACGGCGGGTTTCCTTGGCTTCAAGAAGAGATGCCAGGGCTGCGAAAGACAGAAGCTTTCATCTGGTTGGTATCGCGCATAGACTGGCGGCGCTATGGGTGAGATTGCGGACTGGCCGACGGATCCTGCTGAGCGCGTCAGGGAGCTCGTCGAGGAGGTGCTCGACGAGCTTGACCTTGAGGGTGAGGTCGATGTGGTTGAGGATGACGACCGGATTACAGCTTCCGTCGAGGGCGATGAGGACTATGGGCTGCTGATCGGCAAGCGAGGTCAGACGATCGATGCGTTGCAGTTGATCGCCTACCAGGCAGCGTTCCGAGGAATGCGGGAGCGCAAGCGGGTGGTTGTCGATGCGGCTGGGTATCGAGACCGGCGACGGGAGACGCTTACGGCCCGCGCTGACCGGGCGGCAGAGCAGGCGCTGAGCGGCAACCACACGGTTGAGATGGATCCGATGAGCGCTCAGGAGCGCCGGGTTGTGCACGAGCACCTCAAGGAGCGCTCCGGCGTCGAGACTTACAGCGAAGGCGATGAGCCACGCCGCTGCGTCGTCGTCGCGCCCTTGGTGTCTGAGTGAGAGAGTGCCCCGGTAGGGGTTCCGCTTAACTTTTTCGAGTTACGTCTGAGATTGGGGATGATGGTCGACGGCGAAAAAGTACAAGACGCTCCACCCCTACCGGGGCACTCTCTCAACGAAGCGCAGCTGGCGACGATCGTGCGGGTCCTTGAGCTTCTGGAAACGGAGCGGGCGTCGGTTAGCTCTGTCACCGATCCGAAGCGGGCTTGGCGGGTCCACGTTGCGGACAGCCTCACGGGGCTTGAGTTTCCACAGCTCTCCGAAGCGTCAATCATCGCCGATATTGGCTCCGGAGCAGGGTTTCCGGGCCTCGTCCTTGCCGTTGCGCTCCCTCGAGCGCAGGTCGACCTGATCGAGTCGGTGGGCCGCAAGTGCGACTTCATAGAGCGCACCATTGCGGCGGCCGGCATAACCAACGCAAGGGCGATCAACGCCCGCTCCGAGGAGCTCGCAGCTGGCGACGGGCGCGAGTCCTACGGAGCAGTGACCGCCCGTGCCGTCGGCCGCCTCTCGACCCTCGCCGAGCTCGCCTCGCCTCTGCTTGAAGACGGCGGTGTCTTGGTCGCCTGGAAGGGCAAGCGGGATCCGGATGAGGAGGCCCAGCTAGCACGCGCCAGCGAGCGACTCGCTATGCAACCCGAACAGACCCTCCACGTAGGCCCCTACGCCGGCAGCGAACACCGCCACCTGCACCTGCTCCGCAAGTCCGGCCCAACGCCTCCCAACCTTCCCCGCCGATCTGGAATGGCCAAGAAGCGCCCGTACGGATGAGGTGCGGGGCAACCCCCCGCACCCCTGCCGAACTAGTCTGCGAGCCATGGGCGTCGTCTACGCGATCTCGAACCAGAAGGGCGGCGTCGGCAAGACGACGACCGCGGTCAACGTCGCCGCCTGCGTCGCCGCCTCGGGCTCGCAAACGCTGCTCGTCGACCTCGACCCCCAGTGCAACGCCACCGTCGCACTGGGCGGCGGCCGCGACATGCATCCCTCCTCCTACGACTGCCTGATCGGCGATGTCTCGGTTGCCGAGGCGGCACGCCCCGCGGGGCCCGACAACCTCTGGCTGGCGCCGGCGAACAAGGATCTCGCCGGCGCCGCCGTCGAGTTGCCCCGGCTTGAGGGTTCCGAGACGCGCCTGCGCGAACGCCTCGGGCCGGTCCGCGAGCGCTTCGCCTACACGCTGCTCGATTGCCCACCCTCGCTGGGGCCGGTCAGCGTCAACGCCCTCACCGCCGCCGATCGCGTCGTCGTGCCCGTGCAGGCCGAGTACCTGGCGCTGGAGGGGTTGGTCCAGTTTCTCGACACGCTGGCGATGATCCGGCGTGAGCTCAATCCCGCCCTGGAGGTGTCGGGTCTCTTGGTCACCATGCACGATGAGCGCACCCGCCTGGCGCAAGACGTCGAGCGAGAACTGCGCCAGCATTTCCCAGAGATGGTCTTCGAGACGGTCATACCGCGCAGCGTCCGGGTCGCCGAGGCTCCAAGCTACGGTCTCCCCGTGATCGACCACTCGCCCCACTCGCGCGGCTCAGAGGCCTACCGGGCCCTCGCCAAGGAGCTCGCCGAGCGTGGCTAGCGCGACGACTAAGCGCGGCAAGCGAGGCCTCGGCAGCGGCCTCTCGGCGATCCTGCCCGAGGCTAGTCCTGAGCAAGCCGGGGAGTTGCGCGAGCTGCCAACCGAGCTAATCAAGCCAAATCCCAATCAGCCGCGCACCAAGATCGATCCCGAGTCTCTCACCGGCCTCACTTCCTCGATCGAGGCGAATGGGGTCGTGCAGCCGCTGCTGGTCCGCCCCCTTCCGGACGGCAGCTATGAGTTGATCGCCGGCGAGCGCCGTTGGCGCGCAGCCCAGGCTGCCGGCCTGGCCAAGGTGCCCGCCGTGGTCCGCGACCAAGAATTGGCCGAGCGCTTGCAGGTGGCGCTGATCGAGAACATGGTCCGCGAGGACCTCAACCCGGTCGATGAGGCACGCGCCTGCGCCGCCCTGGTCGACGAACTTGGCCTCTCCAAGGAGGAGTTGGCGCGGCGAGTGGGCCGCAGTCGCCCCGCCGTCTCCAACTTGATTCGCCTGCTCGACCTCCCCGACGAGGCATTGGAGCTGCTCGAGGCGGGCCAGCTGAGCGAGGGCCACGGCCGCGCTCTTCTTGTCGCTGACGGCAACGATGTGCGCCGACGACTCGCCCGCGAGGCAGTCCGTGCCAGTTGGTCGGTCCGAGAGACGGAGAGCAGAGCCAAGTTGGCTAGCCAGCCAAAGAAAGGGCGGAGCACTAAGCCCGCATTGGCGCCGGAGGAGACCGAGGCCCTGCAACAAGCGGCCGACGAGCTCGAGTCGGTGCTCGGCCACGAGGTCAAGTTGCGCCCGCGGGGAGGGGAGATCGCGCTTGAGATTCGCTTCGAGAACCTCGACGAGGCACTCGACCTGGCCCGCGGCCTCAGCCACCGCCAGCCCTGAACGCCACGGTCGCTGGGCACGATTCCCCCGCTATCCTTCGGCTTGGCTGCGGGCGATTAGCTCAGTTGGTTAGAGCGCGTCTCTGATAAGGACGAGGTCCCTGGTTCGAATCCAGGATCGCCCACTCGTGCAACAGATGCAGATCTACGGTGTCAGCTTTGACATGGTCGGCAAGCAGCCGATCGTCTTGCTGAAGACTGTTGACAGCAACAAGTTCCTGCCGATCTGGATCGGGCACCCGGAGGCGGCGGCGATCTTGATGAAGTTGCAGGGCGCCTCGACGCCGCGACCGATGACGCACGACCTGCTCTCTGACGTGCTGGAGCAACTCGACGCGAAATGCGAGCGGGTCTCGGTCACCGAGCTGCGCGACAACACCTTCTACGCTTCGATCACGGTCTCGATCAACGGCACCGAGATGGAGATCGACTCCCGCCCCTCCGACGCCCTCGCCCTCGCCGTACGCGTCTCGGCACCGATCTTTGCCGACGAGGACGTAATCGAGGAGTCGGCGATCGAGTTCGAGCACGACGTCGAGGACACCGAGGAGGTCGTCGACAAATTCAAAGAGTTCCTCGACGAGGTCTCGCCCGACGACTTCGCCCAGGGCGGCGATTCTTAGCTAGGCGCCAGCGGGCGTCAAGGCAAGGTCGAGGATCTTCTCGACCAACTTCTCGAAGGTCATGCCGGCGGCCTCGGCGGCCTGGGGGAGGAGACTGGTGTCGGTGAGGCCGGGGATCGCGTTGACCTCGAGCACCTGTGGCCCGTCCGCGGCGAGTATCAAGTCGACGCGCGAGAAGCCGGAGCAGCCCAGGGCCTTATAGGCATCCAGGGCGGCCTCGGTTACGGCAGCCGACTCCCCGACGCTGAGCTCGGCCGGACAGACGAAGGCGGTGCGTCCGATCTCATAGCGGGCCTCGAAGTCGTAGCTGTCACCGGACTGGGGAATCGCCTCCACTATCGGCAGCGGTTCCTCGCCGAGCACGCTGACCGCCAGCTCGCGACCGTCTACGAAGCGTTCCAGCACGACGCGGTCGTCGTAGCTAAAGGCCGAGACCAGCGCCTCCGGCACGTCGAACCAGTTCTCGGCGAATTTGATTCCCAGCGCCGATCCACCCCGGCTGGGCTTGACCACGAGTGGGAAGCCAAGCCGTTCCTCGAGCCCGCCGAGCGCATCGGCGGCGCCGAGCTCGCGGAAAGCCGTCTCGTTGAAGGCGAACCAGTCTGGCGTCGGTACGCCGGCATCGCGCAGCTCGTGCTTGGTCAAGACCTTGTCGATGCAACGCACGCAGGCAGCGATGCCAGGACCGGTGAAGGGGATGCCGAGGATCTCGAGCAGCTCTTGCGCGGTACCGTCCTCGCCGCCCGGCCCATGCATCGCGACGAAGACGACGTCAGGCCGGTCAGCCACCAGCCGCTTGACCAGTTCACCGTCTGCCTCAAGCGGCAGCACTTCGTGCCCGAGCCGCTCCAGCGCGTCTTCGACCCGCGCCCCGGATCGCAGCGAGACCCCCCGCTCTAGCGAGCGACCACCTTTGAGGACCGCGACCCTCAAGCCCCGCCCTCCCCGGCCTTGCGAAATGGCACCACGTTCTCCGAGTCGGCCGTCTCCGCTTGTGGCGACGCCGGGACCACCGGCTCCTTGCCCGTCAACGCGCTGTAGAGCTCCACTTGCTCCTCGACCGTCTTGCCGATTCGGCGGATGCCCTCGCGGATCTCATCCTCATTGCCGGCGGAGAAGTTGAGGCGCATCGAGCTGCGACCGCGCCCGTCGACGTAGGCGGCTTGGCCGGGCACGAAGGCGACGTCCTCCCGCAGCGCCTTTGCCAGTAGGTCGCTGGTGTCGATGAAGGGGGGGAGGGTGGCCCAGATGAAGAGCCCGCCGTCCGGCTCGGTCCAGCTCGCCTGCGACGGGAAGTAGCGTTCCAGCGCCTCGAGCATCGCGTCGCGCCGGGCGCGGTAGATGCCGACCAGGCTCTCGACGTACTCACGCCAAGTCCCGCCACCGAAATACTCGCGGACAAAGAACTGGGTCAGGGTCGAGGTGCAGAGGTCGGCGGCCTGCTTGCCCAGCACCACCTTCTCCATCACCGGCGGCGGCACCACCGCCCAGCCGAGGCGAATGCCGGGCGAGAGGATCTTCGAGAAGGTGCCGATGTAGAGGACGAAGTCGCCGCCGTCGAGTTGGTAGAGCGGCGGCAGCGCCTCGCCGTCGAAGCGAAGTAGCCCATAGGGATTGTCCTCGACGATGAGCAACTCGCGCGAGCGAGCGAGCTCGACCAGTCGGCGCCGGCGCTCCAGCGACATCGTCACTCCGGCCGGATTCTGGAAGGTCGGCACCGAGTAGATGAACTTCGGTCGCCTCCCTTCGACGTCGAGGCGCTCCAGCGTGTCCTCGAGTTCCTCGATCTTCATCCCCTCGCTGTCGCACTCGATCTGGATCGTCTCGGCTTGGTAGCTGCAGAACACGGGGATCGCGCCGGGGTAAGTCGGCGCCTCGCAGATAACCGCATCGCCGGGGTCGACGAGCGTCTTGCAGAGCAGGTCGATCGCCTGCTGGCCGCCGGTGGTGACGATTACATCGTCGGGGTCAGGGAGCATCCCCTCAGCACCCATTACCTCGACGATGCAGTCGACCGTCTCCCGGAATCCCTCGGTCGGTCCGTACTGGAGTGCCTCCGCCGCCGACTCCTGGGCGATCCGGGTCATCTGCGCGGCGAACGTCTTGGGGGGAAAGGTCGATGTATCGGGAAGGCCGCCGGCGAGCGAGATCACCTCGGGCCGCGCGGTAATCGCCATCAGGTCGCGCATTGCCGAGGAGCGCATCACCCGCGTCCGCTCTGCGAAGAGGCCGGCGTAGCGCTCCAGATCGCTGCTGCTCGCGTGGGCGCGACGCCGGTGAGGCGGTTCGGGCATGGGGATAGTGTGCCGAATCCGCGCCGCCCCGCTCGGGGAGTTAGGTTTTCGGCGTGGGATCCTTCTCCGGCATCTGCCTCGAGCTCGGCATCGGCATCGCAATCGGGATGCTCGCCGGCACCACCGGCACGCACGGCTCGGCCCGTGGCCGAATGACCATCCTCGCCGGTGTGATCGCGATCGCGATCGGCTTCCTACTGGCGGGAACCGCTGGCGTCAGCTCATCGGTCGGCGCCTTCTTCTGCTTCCTTGGCGCGGTCTTTGCCTGTCTGATCGTCAGCGACGTGGTCAGCTCAGCCGGCCGCCGCGAAGGCAGCGGCACCGGAGCCCTCGGCTTCCTCGTCTCCCTCGCGGCCCTCGTCGTCGTCGCGATCGCGATCCTGATCTCCCCGGCCACCTTGCTGGTGATCGCGGCCCTTCTCTGGCTCGGTATCTCCAGACGCCGCCGCGCCCAGCGCAAACACGCCGGACTCCGCGTCCTCCGCTAGGACCTGTCCCGGTAGGGGTGAAACGTCTTGTACTTTTTCGTCGTGGGCTAGAGGCGCCAGCTCGACAACGCCCCACCGAAAAAGTTAAGTGGAACCCCTACCGGGACAGGTCCTGAGCCGCCGTCGCGGTCGAGGATGATTTGGCAACCGTGCCCGCCAAGAAGCTGATTCTCACCTACGTGGACTCGCTGCGGACCGACATGCTGCAACGCACCGTTGCCGAGGGTCGTGCACCCACCTTCGGCGCCCTGATCGAGCGCGGCGTCCTCGTGCCCGACTGTGTTTCAAGCTTTCCCTCCGTCACGCCCGTCGCCAGCGCCGAGATGGTCACCGGACGCGGCGCGGACGGCCACTGGATCAGCGGCATGAACTGGTACCACCGACTCGAGCGGCGCTACGTCGAGTATGGCTCCTCGCTTGAGGCAAGCCGCGCCTTCGGTGTCTTCCGCGCCCTCTACGACCTCGTCTACAACATGAACCTGGCGCATCTCAACCCGGACGTCGAGACCCTCTTCGAGCAACTCGACGACGCCGGCCTGCGCACGGCCTGCACGCCGTTCTTGATCTACCGTGGCCGCCATCGCCACCAGGTCTCCCTAGACGGCCTCCTGCGCCGGGCGGTCGACGCGACCAGCCTCAAGTTTCGCCACCACACCTGGGGGCCGGCCGAGCTCTTCTACGGCGACCTCTACGCCAGCCGCGAGGTGCCCTGCAAATCGACCTCGATCCCCGGCAGCCGCGATGGCTACTCGTCCTGTTGCGCGGGCGAGTTGGCGAAGACCGATGGCTTCGACTTTTTGCTCTTTTCGCTTCCGGACAACGACAACTACTCGCACCGCTTCGGCCCGGAGGCCAGCGTCGAGTCGATCGCCAAGGCAGATCACTGCTTCGGCAAACTCGTCGAGGCGGCAGGTGGGCTCGACCCTTTCCTCGATTCCTACGCGCTGATCCTGGTCGCCGATCACGCCCAGACCCCGGTGCACCGGGGTCTTCCTTTGGCCGAATTGCTGGGGCGCGATTGGTCGGTCTTGCAGCCCTCGCAGGACCGGCCGGAGTCCGCCCAGGTTGCGGTCAGCCCAACCGGACGAGCTGCACACGTCTACCTCTTGCCTGGCGAGGGCGGGCAAGCCGATCCAGAGAGGGTGCGCGAAACGCTCGGTGTGATCGAGGGCGTCGACTTGGTCTGCCGTTTGGAGGACGCCGCCGGGGCACCGCTGCGAAGGCAGGAGCCTGGTGCGCCGCGGGCAGGAGCCTGGGCGGTAGTCGAGCGGGGTGAGGCGCAACTTCGCTTCCGGCCGGGCGACTCGCTCGCCGATCTGCGCGGCGCTCGCTGGGAGGTCGAGGGAGACCTCGAGGCTTTGGCGGCGAGCGTCTCGGACAATCTGGTCAGCAGCCCGATCTACCCGGACCCTCTCGCCCGTGTCTGGTCGGCACTGGCCAGTCCTCACGCCGGTGATTTCATCCTTTCCTTGGAGCCGGGGTATGAGGCGGTCGATTGGGGCGGCGTCACCCACGCGGGTGGTGGCAGCCACGGCTCGCTGCACGCCGGCGACTCGCTCGGGCCGCTGCTCTTCGTTGGCTGCGGTCCGGCGGACGCGAGCGAGCGCGAGCAGTGGGCGCTCTGCGACGTCGCGCCGGCCGTTCGCGACCACTTCGGGCTATGAGGTTGCTGGCGGCGAGTCTGAGCGCCGCGCTGCTGTGTCTACCGGCCGCCGCCGCCGCGGCGCCGGCGGAAGTCACGGCGGCAGAGGCCGCCCGCATTGCCGCGAAGGATCCGAGGGTGGTCGAAGAGCGGCAGGCAAACACGGTGCTCACCGATGCCGCCAACAAGGTCGACGGCAATTGGGAGGTCGGCTACTTCGCCGGCGACAAAGAGGTGGCGCTGGTCATCGTCGATCCGACTACCGGGCTGGTGCGCGAGTCCTGGACCGGATACCAGGTCGCTTGGAAAATGGCCCGCGGCTACTCCGGCGCCTTCGGCCACAAGCTCAACGCGCCTTACGTCTTCCTGCCGCTTTGCGCGATCTTCCTGCTCGGGCTGCTCGACTGGCGCCGCCCACGCCGGGTGGCCAACCTCGACCTGCTCGTCCTGCTCGGCTTCGGCGTCTCCAACTTCTTCTTCAACCGAGCCGAAATCGGCCTCTCGGTGCCGCTTCAGTACATCCCGCTCACCTACCTGTTCGCGCGGGCGCTATGGATCGGACTGCGCGGCGGAGGAGAGGGGATCCGCCCCCGCTGGCCCGCGGCCTGGCTTCTTATCGCCGCCCTCTTTCTGCTCGGCTTTCGCGTCGGGCTCGATATGGCCGACTCGGGTGTAATCGACGTCGGATACGCAAGTGAGGTCGGCGCCGACCGCATCGCCCACGGCGAACCGATCTACGACAACTTCCCAGCTGATGTTTCCCAGGGCGACACTTACGGCCCGGTCAATTACCTCGCCTACGTCCCCTTCGAGTGGATCTGGCCCTGGTCGGGAACTTGGAACGATCTACCGGCTGCCCACGGCGCGGCGGTCTTCTTCGACCTCGCCACCTTTGCCCTGCTGATCCTGCTCGGCCGCCGCATCCGCCCCGGCCCCGCCGGCGACAAGCTCGCCGCGACCCTCGCCTTCGGCTGGGCCGCCTACCCCTACACCGCCTTCGCCCTGCTCTCCAACTCCAACGACACCCTCGTCGCAATGCTCTTGGTCGCGACCCTCCTCGCCCTCGCCCGTCCCGCCACTCGTGGCGTGATGGTGGCCCTGGCAACCCTGGCGAAGTTCGCTCCCGCCATCCTCCTACCGATGCTCGCCACCCACGGCGAGAGACGCTGGCGCTTCGCCCTCGCCTTTGCAGCGACCGCCGGCGCCTTGCTCCTGTGGCCGGCAATCGACCCCGGCCTCCACACTCTCTACGACCGCACCATCGCCTATCAATCCGGCCGCGACTCCCCCTTCAGCATCTGGGGCCAAGCCCCCTCCCTGGAGCCCCTCCGCGTAGCGATCCTCGTAGCAGTCGCCACCCTCGCCATCGCATTTGCCTGGCGACCCAAGGAAAAGAAGCTCTTCCAAATGGCAGCCTTGGGGGCGGCCCTCCTGATCGGCGTGCAGCTAAGCATGCACCACTGGTTCTACCTCTACATAGTCTGGTTCTATCCCCTTCTGCTAGTAGCAATGTCGTCCCTGGAAAAGAGCACCCGGTACCCCTCCAAACGGCTTGTACTTTTTCGGCACCCCAACCTCGGACGGCCCAGCACGATCCACCGAAAAAGTTGAGTGAGGAGGGGTGCCGGGTGCTTCTACCCGGCAACGAACTAAGAGGCAGGAGCGGGCACCATCACAGGAGTAATCGAGTCAGCCAGCCCTCGGTCGTTCACCTCGACCGCCGCCCCCATCACCCAAACGTCCTCATCAGCCGTCTCAAACTTAACCGGCATCTGGGTAATCATCGACTCGAGTATCAGCTCCGGTTTCACCCCAAGCACACTGGTCCGCGACCCGGTCATTCCAACGTCGGAAATGAACGCGGTCCCCTGCGGCAGTACCCGGGCATCCGCCGTCGGCACGTGTGTATGAGTGCCGAGCACGCCGGCCACCCGACCGTCGAGGTGCCAGCCCATCGCCACCTTCTCGCTCGTCACCTCAGCATGGAAATCGACGAGGGCGAAGTCGCACTCGATCTTCTCGAGCACGTTGTCGACCTCGTGGAAAGGAGAGCGAGCGACGCGCAGGCCGACGGCGCCGCTGAGGTTGATCACCCCGGCCCTGCGCCCGCCGACCTCGACGACCGTGTAGCCCCGGCCGGGGTTGGCGTAGGGATAGTTGGCGGGACGAATCACTCGGTCGCTGCGGTTGAGAAAGCCGTACACCTCGCGGTGGCGGTAGACGTGGTTGCCCGTGGTGATCACGTCGGCGCCGGCCTCGAAGATCGCTTTCGCGGTCTTCTCGGTGATCCCCATCCCCCCAGCGGAGTTCTCGCCGTTGACGATCACCATCTCGGGGGCGTAGCGCTCGCGCAGTCCCGGCATCGCCGCGGCGAGCCCGCGTCGCCCGGGCCCGCCGACCACGTCGCCGATGAAGAGCACCTTCATGGTCACCTGACCCTAGCTGCGCAATTGCGAAAGGGTGTGGAGGGTGAACGAGCGAAGCGACGTGGTCGAGCGCGCCATGGGCTACCCGTACACGGCGCCCTGGCACGCCTTCATCCAGCTCGGTCACCAGACCCTCGAGCCGGCGGAGCTCGAGATCGAGTGCGAGGAGCGGACCCCGATGCTGGCCTATGGGTCGAATGCCTCACCCGAAGTTCTCGCCCGCAAGCTGGCGCTGAGCGACCAGCCAGTGCTCGTCGTTCCGGCCTGGCTCGACGACTTCGACGTCGTCTATTCCGCCCACATCTCGCCCTACGGCGCCATCCCCGCGACCCTGCAACGGAGCCCGGGGACCAAGGTGCGGATCCATGTCGTCTACATGACCAGAGCACAGGTGGGCCTCGTCTCAGCGACTGAGCCCAACTACGAGGCGGCGGCGATCGACGGGGCTATTTGCCGTCTCGATGGCGAGGAGACGGTCGTCGACCCCTCCGCATACTTGAGTCGCCACGGCTGCCTGCTCGTCGAGGGCTCAGAGGTGGCCCTTTCGGCGGTGCGGGCAAGCGGCCGGGCTTTCATGGCCTTCAGCGAGCCCGAGGCGATCGAGTACGTGCGGTCCTCGCTCTGCCCAGATGACGGACTCGAGGCGTTCGTGCTCGCCAACGTCACCGACCCAGGTCTCTCGCAGTCGCGCTCCGCCCAACTGCCCCGGCGGCCACTCAGACTGCGCTGAAGCGGCGCAATGCCAGGCGGGCGAGCAGGCCGTAGGCGACGATGAGGATCGCAAGGTGGAGGAGCGCCGCAGCGATGCTCGGCCCACCGGGATCGAGCGCCGCGGTCATCGCCTGCAACGCCGGCTTGAAGGGGAAGAGGGCCGTGATCACCTTGATCGCATCGAAGAGCGCTGGCCCAACCGTCCCAGAGGGGATCAGCGAGAGGAAGGCGATCGGCAGCGTGACCATGAACGCCAGCAGCGAGACCGCCCGCACCTCACGCGCCGCCGCCCCGAGCGCCGCCCCAGCGGCGCCAAGCGCGGCGCCTCCGCCAATGATCGCCAACAGCCAGAGGCCAAAGCGACTCCAGTGCAAGGGGACGAAGAGGGCCAAGCCGGCCAGCATCAGCAGGGTGACAGTCAGGCCGACGGCGACGCCCAAGGTCACCTTCTCAGTCAGCAGCGCCGAGCGCGAGACCAGGCCCCGGGTCAGCCGCGGGAAGGCGTTCTCCTCGCGCTCGAGCGCCAGCGAGCCGGCGACCAGCAGCACCGTGACGAAAGCGAGGGTGAAGGTGGCGGCGACGGCGATCGCGAAGACTTCGAGCGGTGGGGTGGAGGCGTTGACGACCTGCTTGTCGACTTCGATCGGTTGGCTGAGGCGGGTCAGCAGCGTCCCGGCCGTACCGAGGTTGGTGCGCGTGAGGGCAGTGAAGCGAAGGACCTGGTCGAGCGATTCACGCAGCGCTCCTGGGGGGAGGGTCGCCCGCACGGCATGCAAGATGCGGGCCGTGTTGCCCAGTCCGAGTATCTGGATCGCCTGGCCGAGCACCGTGAACTCACCGCCGTGGACGACAAGACCGACGAATTTGCCGCCTTCGTGAGCGATCCGTCGGGCGATCACGAGGTTGGCCTGGGTCAGCAACGAGTTGATTCGGTCGTTGACCAGCCGCGCCTTGACGGGATCCTCCTCGTTGACGATCACATCGACTTCCGGAGTGCTCGGGCTCGGCGTCGAGAGCGAGTTGATCCGGTCGACCAGATCGGAGGGCAGGATCAGTGCCGCGAGCACGTCACCCGAGCGCACCGCGTCGGTTGCTTCGCCGCGGCTCTTTACGCGGACGCACTCGACCCGCCCGCAGATGCGGTCATCGATGCCGATATTGGGAAGGGCTGCCGTGCCGACGGAGATCCGCGATTCCGCCGGCACTTCGTTGAGAAAGGCGACGCGGGGCTTGTCCGGAGAACGCGAGATCGCGAAGCCGACGAGGACGGCGATCAGCACGGGATAGGCAACCAGGAGAAACGCCTGCAGGGGAGAGCGGCGCAGGATCTGAAGGTCCTTGAGCAGCAGCCAGCGCATCAGTGTCCCCGGTGGTGGAGGAAGGCGACGAAAGCGGTCTCGAAGTCCTGGTCGGCTGCCTCCGGTGCCTCCCGGCGCACTGCTTCGCGCAGCCCATCGGCCGATCCATCGAAGAGCGCCTCACCGTCGGCGAGCACGAGCACCCGCTTGCCGTAGCGCTCGGCCTCCTGGATGTCATGAGTGGAGAAGATCACCGTTGTCCCGCGATTGGCCGCCAGTGCCGAGACGAACTCCCACAACCGCGCCCGCTGCCGTGGATCGAGCCCCACACTCGGCTCGTCAAGCAACAACACCGACGGCCGTGCCAGCAGCCCGATCGCAATATTGATTCGCTGCTGATTGCCACCAGAGAGCCGCGCCACGATCTCCCCCCGCCGCTCGCCCAGCCCGGTCAGCTCAAGCATCTCCTCGACCGAGCGACGCGGATTCTCGTGCTTCTCGAGCCGGGCAAAGAGCAACAAGTTCTCGTCCACCGTCAGCCGCCGATAGAGCGCCGCCTGCTGAGGCACCCACCCCACCTCCCCTTGCGGCACGTGTACCTCACCGCTGTCGGGCTTGGAGATGCCGGCAAGGATCGAGAGAAGCGTCGTCTTACCCGCGCCGTTGGGCCCGATGACAGCCACAAGCTCACCAGCCGACGCTTCGAAGTCAATGCCCCGCAGAGCTTCCCGCTCCCCGAAGCGTTTAACCAGCTTGCGCGCCTCCAACACGGCCTCTCGAGTCCCGCTCCCTGCTCCCATGCCGCCGAAAGCTACCCATCGAGGGAAGCCGCTTGTGTTAGCTACCGCTTGAGCAAGGGACGCGGGTGCCCCTATCCCAGACACTCAAGCCCGGCGAAGCCGGGCGTCTGGGATAGGGGCACCCGCGTCCCTCCCTTAAACTCGGCTTTGAAATGCCGTTTCCTGCCACCCGCATGCGTCGCCTCCGCCGCACGGAGGCGCTCCGAGCGCTGGTCCGAGAGACCGAGCTCTCTCCACGCGACCTGATCCAACCCCTTTTCGTAGTAGCCGGCGAGAACGTCCGCGAGGAAATCGACTCGATGCCAGGCATCGAGCGCTTCTCGATCTCCGAGCTGGTCGCCGAGGCCACCGAGATCGCCACCGCGGGCATCGGCGCCGTACTGCTCTTCGGCGTCCCCGCGGCCAAGGACGAGTCGGGCTCGGGCGCCTACGACGATGAGGGCGTCGTGCAGATGGCGGTGCGGGCGCTGAAGGAGGCTCACCCCGACCTCACCGTGATCACCGACGTCTGTCTTTGCGAGTACACCTCGCACGGCCACTGCGGCTTCGTCCGCGAGGGAGAGGTCGACAACGACATCACTGTCGAGTTGCTGGCCAAAATCGCGATCTCCCACGCCGAGGCCGGCGCCGACGCGGTCGCCCCCAGCGACATGATGGACGGGCGCGTGGGTTCGATCCGCCACCAACTCGACGAGGAGGGCCACGCCGGGGTGCCGATCATCGCCTACAGCGCCAAGTACGCCTCCGCCTTCTACGGTCCCTTTCGCGACGCGGCCGAGTCCACCCCCGAATTCGGCGACCGGCGCGGCTACCAGATGGATCCGGCCAACGCCACCGAAGCGGTTCGCGAGGCCGAACTGGACCTCGAGGAGGGCGCCGACATGTTGATGGTCAAGCCCGCCACCCCCTACCTCGATGTGGTTCGCCGGGTAAAGGACGCAACGGGAGCTCCCCTGGCGGCCTACCAGGTCTCTGGCGAGTACTCGATGCTGAAGGCCGCCGCCGAGCAGGGTTGGATCGACGAGAAGGCCGCCGTATTGGAGACGCTGACCTCGATCCGCCGGGCCGGCGCCGACGCGATCGTCACCTACTACGCCAAGGAGGCTGCCGCGTGGCTTCGGTAAAGGTCCCGCAGTCGAAGGCCCGCGCGCGTAAGGACGGCGCCGCGATCCCGCTCGATGAGACCGACAAGCGGCTGATGAACCTGTTGCAGTCGAGCTTCCCGCTCGACCCCGAGCCCTTTGCCCTTGTCGCCTCCGAGGCGGAGCTGGAGCTCGATGACGTTCTTGCGCGCACCCAACGCCTGCTCGACGAGCGGATCATCCGCGAGATCACGCCGATCTTCGACACCCGGGCCCTCGGTTACGAGTCGATGCTGGTCGCCGCCAAGGTTGACGGCGAGCACCCCCACCGCGCGGCGCAGATCGTCAACTCCCACCCCGGCGTCTCGCACAACTACTTGCGCACCCACGACTTCAACCTCTGGTTCACGATCGCGACGCCGCCAGACTCCGAGCTCGGCCTCGGAGGGACTCTCGAGGTGCTGATGCGCGAGACCGGCGCCGAGTCGATGCGCCAGCTGCCGACTCTCACCCTGTTCAAGATCAACATGAACCTGGAGATGGAGAAGGGCACCGACGCTCTCTCTGCGGCGATCGATGCCTCGCCGCCACGCGAGCTCGAGGCGCAGCCTTACGACGAGCGCGACGTCGCCGTTATCCGCGCCCTGCAGGGCCCGATGGAGGCAGTCGAGCGCCCCTACGATGCCGCCGCCGCCGAACTGGGAATGACGACCGAGGAACTGCTCGCGCACCTCGGCGGCATGGTCGAACGCAAGCTGCTGCGCCGCGTCGCCGCGATTCTCTACCACCGCCGCGCCGGCTTCTCAGCCAACGGCATGGGCGTCTGGAAGGTGCCCGAGGAGGAAATCATGGCGACGGGAAGCCGCATGGCCTCCTTTCGCGGCATCTCCCATTGCTACCAGCGCCCTACTTACGAGGACTGGCCCTACAGCGTCTTCACGATGGCCCACGGCCGCTCCAAGGAGGAGTGCGACGCAGTCCTCGACTCGATCGCCGAGGACTGTGGCATGGGACCCGACGCCCGGGCGACTCTCTACTCCTCAACCGAGTTCAAGAAGATCCGCCTGCACTACTTCACCGACGAGTACGCCAGGTGGGAAGCGGAGCACTCGTAGATGCCAGGCCCGGCAGGGGTTCCGCTTAACTTTTTCGGTGGGTCCGCGTCTGCTGGCGCCCGCAGCGCGTGCCGAAAAAGTACAAGACGCTCCACCCCTGCCGGGCCTGGCATCTAGCGCCGCCGTGGGTTCCCACGAGCTGTACGAGCGGGCGCTGAAGGTTCTTCCGGGGGGAGTTAACAGCCCCGTGCGGGCGATGCGGCAGATCGGCCGCGAGCCGATCTTCATCGAGCACGGCGAGGGCTGTGAATTCGTCGACGTCGATGGCAACCGCTACGTCGACTGGGTCGGCTCCTGGGGCCCGCTGATTCTTGGCCACGCCAACCCGGCTGTGTTGGCCGCGGTCGAGTCCGCCGCCGAGCGCGGCACCAGCTTTGGCGCCGCCACCACGGCTGAGGTCGAGCTGGCCGAGGAGGTCGTTGCCCGGGTCCCCTCCGCCGAGATGGTGCGCATGACCAGTTCCGGCACCGAGGCGGCGATGAGCGCTATCCGACTCGCCCGTGCCGCCACCGGCCGCGAGGCCGTAGTCAAGTTCGCCGGCGCCTACCACGGCCATTCCGACGGCCTGCTCGCTGAGGCGGGCTCCGGGATCGCGACGCTGGCGCTACCGGCCTCGCCGGGGGTTACCGCAGCCCAAACTGCCGGCACGGTTGTGGCGCCGTGGAACGATCGCGCCACGCTGACACAGGCCCTCGCCGACCACCCCGTCGCCGCGGTGATCCTGGAGCCGATCGCCGCCAACATGGGCGTGGTCCCACCCGCTGATGGTTTCCTCGACCACGTCGCCGAGGCGGCTCGCGACGCCGGCACCCTGCTGATCTTCGACGAGGTGATCACCGGCTTCCGCGTCTCCCGCGGTGGCGCCCAGCAGCTCTACGGCGTCGAACCCGATCTGACCGTGCTCGGCAAGATCCTCGGCGGCGGCCTGCCGGCCGCTGCATTCGCCGGCTCGCGGCAGCTGATGGAGCGGATCACCCCGGCCGGCGACGTCTACCAGGCCGGCACACTCTCCGGCAATCCGCTCGCGACCGCCGCCGGCTTGGCCACGCTGCGCCAACTCGATGCCGCCGCCTACGAGCGCCTGGAGCAACTGACCAAGCGTCTTCGAGCCGGCCTCGCTCGCCTCGCCGAGGGTCGCCCTCTACAGATCGCCTCCGCGCCGGGCCTGCTCACTCTCTTCTTCAGCCCCGAGCCGGTCGCCGACTTCGCCGGCGCCGCCGCCTGCGACCTCGAGGCCCACGCCCGCTTCTGCCGCGCCATGTTGGACCGCGGCGTCTACCCGCCGCCATCCCAGTTCGAGGCTTGGTTCGTCTCGCTCGCCCATGACGAGGCGGCGATCGAGCGCACGCTCGAAGCGGCCGCCGAGTCGCTCGACGAGGCCCTCCAGTGAGGGGCGCAACGTTTTCTCCCCCATATAGGGGGACAGCGCGTTGCACCAGGGGATCTAGATGACCTCCGATCCTAAGGACGCGCTTGCCATGCTCTCGGCGCGCCTGCGCGAGGCAGAGGCGCCGATCTCAGCCCACGTGGTCGACGCGGCGGAGCGGCCCGTCTTCGGCCTGCTTGCCGCCCTCGGACCTCGCTCGGCCGCGTCACCGGGCGAGTACGCGCTCGTGGTCGAGGCGGTGCGCGAGGGCTACCTGCTCCACTACGGCGAGCCGCGCCTCCTGAACGGTCACGATGCTGACCTGGCGCTGCTCGCGGGCGATTACCTCTATGCCCTCGGCATCGAGCGCCTTGCCGCTCTCGGCGATGCCGAGGCGGTCGCGGTGCTGGCCGAGTTGATTGGCCGCTGCGCCCAGTTGCACAGCGAGGGACGCGAGCCCGAGGTGCCGGCCCTGTGGCGTGCTGCCGCCCTCGCGGTCGGTGGCAGGGACCATGGCGACCGCGACGCGGCGTGAGTCAATAGACTCCGAGCTTCTGAGGTTGAGCTGTTGAGCGACGACGCGGACAAGCAGAATGGGGCCGAGACGGCCGCCCGGCCGGAGCGGCTGAAGCCCGACCCACCTGGTTATTTCGAGGGCGAGTCGATGACTCGACGCCGCGCCTTCACGGTCGCCGTGCAGGGTCTTGGCGGGATTGCCGGTGCCGCGATCGTCCTGCCCGCGGTCGGTTTTGCTGTGGCGCCGATCTTCCACCGCGGCAAGGAGCGTTGGGAGGCCGTCGGTCCGGTCAACGACTTCGTCGAAGACACCTATCGCCAAGTCGTATTCACCGAAACCGAGGGGATCGGCGACGCCGGCAAGACCACCGCTTACGTCCGCAGGAGCTCCAAGCAACTCGGTGAGGAAGCGGGCAAGTTCGTCGCCGTCTCCAACCGCTGTGCTCATCTTGGCTGCCCGGTCCGCTTCGTAGAGGCTGCCGGCAACTTCATCTGCCCTTGCCACGGCGGTGTCTACGACTTCCAGGGCAAGCGCATCGGCGGCCCGCCGGTGCGGCCGCTCGACCAATTCCAGACCCGCGTCCGCGACGGCCAGGTCGAGGTCGGCCCCCGCTACAGCGTTACCTCTCAACTCGAGCCCGTCCGCGCCCGTGACCCCGGCGAGTTCACCGGCGGAGTCTGGGAATATCTGTATCCACCGCGTCCGTCCACCTTCCCACCCCCATGATCGGCTAGGCGCAGATGAAGCTCGACTCCCTGATTCCCGCTCCGCTCCGCAAACCGGCCAAGCCCGGCGCGGGCAACGGCGCCAAGGGCACGGCTCCGGGCGACCTCAAGTCCGCGCCGCCGGAGCGGCCCTCCGACGCGCAGCGCCTTGGCGACCGCGCCAAGGAAGCGCCGGCCGACGTGCTCGCCTGGGTCGACCAGCGCACCGCCGCCACCGGCTTCCTCACCGGGATGCTCTATCGCAAGGTGCCGAAGGGCACCAACTGGTTCTACACGCTCGGCTCGGCGACCCTGATCGCCTTCGTCTCCCAGGCGATTACCGGGGTCTTCCTGGCGATGTTCTACACGCCCTCGACCACCCAGGCTTACGCCTCGATCGCCCACATCAACAACGACGTCTTCCTCGGCCAGCTCGTTCACGGCATGCACAAGTGGGGTTCGAGCGTGATGGTGATCCTGGTCTTCCTCCACATGGGCCGCACCTTCTTCTTCGGCGCCTACAAGTACCCGCGCGAGCTCAACTGGGTGATCGGCGTGGTGCTCTTGATCCTGACGATGACGATGGCCTTCACCGGCTACTTGCTGCCCTTCGATCAGCGATCCTTCTGGGCCTCGGTTGTCGGCATCAACATCAACGGCACCGGCCCGGTGATCGGGCCCTACCTGAGCGACTTCCTGCGCGCCGGGCCTGAGCTGGGGGCGACGACCCTCTCGCGCTTCTATGCGATCCACATGCTGCTTGTCCCCGGTGCGATCATCGCCCTGATTGGCGCTCACCTCTACCTCGTCGTCAAGCTCGGCACAACCGCCCCGCCTTGGCTGAAAGCGGATAAGCCCAAGGTCGCTGCACCGGTCTCCCAGCTCGACGCTGGTGCCAACGGCAACGGGGCGGCCCCGAACTCATGAAGCCGGCGGAGAAGCAGGCCTACCTCGAGGAATACGAGCTGCTGAAGAAGAAGGGCAAGCCCTTCTTCCCTTACGCGGTGCTGAAGGACTCGGCGATGATGGTCCTGGTCGTCGGCGTGATCATCCTGATGGCGGTCCTCTTCGGCGCCGAGCAGGGCCCCAAGGCAGACCCGACCTCGACCACGTACGTGCCGCGGCCGGAGTGGTACTTCTTCTTCCTCTTCGAGGTCCTGCGCGTGATCAAGCCGCCGGAGTTGGTGCCGATCGCGACCATCGGCATCCCGACGATCTGCATGGTGCTGCTCCTGCTCCTGCCGTTCTACGACCGCGGTCCGGAGCGCAACCCGGTTCGCCGGCCGATCGCTACCACCGCCGGCATCCTGACGATCGTCGCGATGGTCTACCTCAGCTTCCTCGGCGCTACCGGCGGCTCGCCGACCGAGATCGACATGAAGGTCGCACCGCAATACGAAGCGGGCAAGGAGGTCGTCGCCGGCTCCGGCTGCCTCGCCTGCCACAAGCTCGGCGAGAACGGCAACAACGGCCCCGGGCCGGAACTGACCCATATTGCCCAGCGCATCCCGCGTGCCGCGATCATCCGTTCGATTGAGATTGGCCCCGGGATCATGCCCTCCTTCCGCGACTTGCCGCCGAAGAAGCTCAACGAGCTCGCCGATTTCCTCTCCTCGCTCGACTGAGGCGTGTGTCAGGATTCCCGCACGCGTCTGGCGGCGGCGGACACTGCGATGCAGCGTCCTCAGTTGGCGAATAGCGCTGCTATTCAGCCTCCTCGCCCCGCCTGGTCCGGCGCCCCCCCAGAGCCACGCACATGAATCCTGACACCCGGCCTCAGCCTTCGCGGGAATCAGCTCAATTCGCCGAGCAGGTTCAGAGCATGTTCGGTCGCGTGGCCACGCGATACGACCTCTTGAACACTGTGATGACGGCCGGTCTTCATCACGCGTGGCGTGAGCGTGCGGTCGACCGAGCTGAAGTTTCACCGGGGGATTCGGTTCTCGACGTCTGCTGCGGCACCGGGGATCTCGCGCTTGAGTTGGCCCGCCGAGTGGCGCCAGGCGGCCATGTCGTGGGGTGCGATTTCTCCGAGCCGATGCTCGACTTGGCGCGCGACAAGGCGAGGGAGCGGGGGACGGGCGGTGTTCGCTTCGAGTGGGCCGACGCCCTGAGCCTGCCCTACGACGCCGATCGCTTCGATGCGGTCACGGTCGGCTTTGGCGTTCGCAACCTCGCCAACCTCGAGCGGGGCCTGGGCGAGATGAGGCGGGTGCTGCGACCTGGCGGCCGCCTGGTGGTACTCGAGATAACCCAACCCACCCGACCGCCGCTCTCGACCTTCTTCTCGCTCTGGTTCGACCGGCTCGTGCCGATCTTGGGCGCCCTTTCCGAGGAGTCCGAGGCCTATTCCTATTTGCCCGAGTCGGTCCGTAATTTCCCAGGACCGGAGCGCCTGGCCGAGCTGATGGACGATTCTGGACTCGAGCGAATCCGCTGGACTGTCCTCGCCGGCGGCATCATCGCGATCCACAGCGGCATCGCCGGGTGACCCGGCCCTCCGCCGTGCCGCCGCCGGTAACGGCGGTCCTTGACGCTTCCAGCCGCTGGTTGCCGGCCAGGCTGGGGGAGGCCGAGGACCTCTTGCGCGAGCAGAGCGGCGGTCACGGCGAGTTGCTCGGCGCTGATGCCGCCACCACCCTTGCCGCCGGCGGCAAGCGGCTGCGGCCGCTGCTGGTGCTGCTCTGCGCCGGTGCCGATGGTGGGGAGGAGGCTGTCCGAGCCGCGGCGGCAATCGAGCTGGTCCATATGGCGACCCTGGTCCACGACGATGTTCTCGACGACGCGCCCCTGCGCCGCGGCGTTCCCACGGTGGTGGCCAGGTCGGGACGGGAGCGGGCCTTCGCTGTCGGCGATCTCCTCTTCTCGCGCGCTTTTGTCCTGCTCGCCGGGCGCCACGACAGCGGTGCCGTCTCGTTGCTCGCAAGGGCCTCGGTAGCGCTGGCGGAAGGGGAGCTCGCCCAGCGCCATGATGCCTTCGACATCGGCATCTCCGAAGAGCGCTACCTGGATCGTTGCCGGCTGAAGACAGCAACGTTGTTCGAGTGCGCTTGCCTGATGGGCTGGCAGGCCACCCCCCTTCCCCGGACGCGGGAGGACGGGCGCGTGGCTTCTGGATGTGATGAGCGCGCTCGACCGGGAGCAGAGGAGATGGCGGAGTTTGGCTCTGGGATCGGCCTCGCCTTCCAACTGCTCGACGACGTGCTGGATGTCTCCGGCCCGGCCGAGCGCACCGGCAAGGCTCGCGGCACCGACCTGCTCGACGGCACCGTCACGCTGCCGCTGATCGTGGCCGCGGCGAGTGATCCATCGATCCGCGAGGTCGACTTGCGCGACCTCGATTCGGCAAGCGCCGAGCGGTTCTGCGATCGCATCGCTGCGACCGGTTCCCTGGACCAGGTGCGCTCCCGTGCCCTGGAGATGGTCAGCGCGGCAAAGGCCCAACTCGACTCCGATGCCTTCAACGCCGAGCAGCGCCAACTCCTCGGCCTCGTCGCCGACGGCGTTGTGCAGCGCTACAGCTGAGAGCTTTCCGCAGGACTCAGCGGAAGTCGTCGGCCGTGATCAGGTCCGCGTCAAGAGCGGCGCTGAATGTCTCGACCACGAACTGCATGTTCTCGTGCTCAAGTGCCTTAAGCACGTCGCTCAGGGCTCGGGTTCCCAGGTCGAGCTCCTCATCGAAGGCGTCGATCTCGGCTTCGGCGTGGATCTCATTGCTGCGCCATTCGCACTCGGGACAGCGACGCCAGAGTCGCCAGTGGCCGCGATCTCCGGCCTGCTCCCAGCAGGTCGGTTGCACCAGCGCCGAGCGGCAGTGCGGGCAGACGTGTAGCCCGGCGGCGGTCTGAGTCTGACTGGTGCTTGCGTCTCGCATGCCTGCACTATCGAACCCGCGAGACGATCACTCCATCCGCACTTTCACGTAGAGAGGCCAGAAAACCCGATTACCGGGTAGGCCACCTCCCCAATTAGATGTGACGCCAGATGTGATCCAATTGCCCAGCGCGGCCGTTACCATGGGTCGATGCCAAACGTTGGACCTCTTGAGCTTGCGATTGTCCTGATCATCGCCCTCATTGTCTTCGGGCCGAAACGGCTGCCGGAGCTGGGACGTTCGCTTGGGCGGGGCATCCGCGAGTTTCGCGGCTCGGTCAGCGGGGACAACCAAGAGCCCGAGCGCAGCGAGGCGATCGAGCCGCCGAAGGCCGAGGCCGAGAAGAGCGCAGAGGCCGAGACCGTCGCTCACGACCGTCGTTAGGACCCCGCTATGGCCCGGATGAGGCCGGTCTCCCATGAGGACCAGCTCACCCTGGTCGAGCACCTCGATGAGCTGCGCACCCGCATTGTCGTCTGCCTCGTCGTCCTCGGGGTCGCCCTGGCGCTTTGCTTTTGGCAGAACCACCTGCTGCTGGAAATCGCCTCGGGCCCGCTGCCCGACAACCATGACAAGCTGCTCACCTTCGGCGTTACCGAGCCCTTCACTACGACGCTCACCGTTGCCACCTACGGCGCGCTGATCCTCTCGATGCCGATCCTGCTCTACCAGGCCTACGCTTACCTGCTGCCCGCCTTCAGCGACCGCGAGCGTCGCACGCTCCTGCCGATCCTGCTCTTCGTGCCGGTCCTCTTCCTCGCCGGCGTCGCCTTCGCCTACTTCGTCGTGATGCCGCCGGCGGTCAAGTTCCTGCTCGGCTTCAACGACACCCAGTTCAACGTCCAGGTTCGCGCCCGCGACTACTACAGCTTCTTCTCTACCACCCTCCTTGCCGGCGGCATCGTCTTTCAGCTGCCGCTGGCGGTGCTCGCCGTCACCCGACTCGGCATCGTCAGCGTCCAGCAACTCTCCCGCAATCGCCGCTACGCCTATTTGATCATCGCCGTGATCGCCGCGGCATTGCCCGGGGTGGACCCGGTATCGATGCTGATCGAGATGGTTCCTCTGCTTGTGCTGTTCGAGTTGAGTATCTTGATTGCTCGTGCTTTCGGTACGCCGAAGGCGGCGGGAGGAATGGCAAGGCCCTCAACCCAGGAGCGCTGATTCGAGTTGGCGGAAAGTGGCGAGCGACGGATGCTGTTCGACATCCGCGGGCGACGGAAGCACGTCGTCCGGGTCGTCTACGCGATCCTCGCGCTGCTGATGGGCGCCAGCCTCTTCCTCGTCGTCGGTCCCTTCAACCTCGGCAGCCTGGCCGGCAACGGTGGCTCCACCAGCGCCGGCAAGGTCCTCCAGGAACAGGCCGAACGGACCGAACAGAAGCTGCGGCGAGACCCCGAAAACGAAGCCCTGCTGCTCTCCCTGACCCGCACTCGCGTCGGCGCCGCCAATGCCCTGACCGAAGTCAACTCGGAAACAGGCCTGACCGGCTTCACTCCGGAAGGCCGGCAGGAACTCGAACGCGGAATCGAAACCTGGAACCGCTACTTGAAGCAGACCAAGGAACCCAAAGCATCAGCTGCCCTGCTCGTTTCGAACGGCTACTTTCGCCTCGCCGAATCGGCGACGAGTTTCGAAGAAGCAGTGGAAAACGTCGAAGGCGCTGCCAAAACGCAACGCCTCGCCGCCGAATCGCAGCCGACGATCAACTCACTCACCACCCTCGCCATCTATGAGTACTACTCGGGCAACTTCGCAGCCGGCGACAAGGCCGTCAAGAAAGCTGAAAGCAAGGCCCCGAGCAAGGCGGAAGCCAAGGAAATCGGCAAGCAGATGTCGCAATTCCGCCAGCGTGGCAAAGCCTTCGACGCCCAGAAGAAGGAAGCCGCCAAAGAAGAAAAGAAATTGGGCAAAGAACGCCTGCAGAACCCCCTCGGCGGCCTCTCGGGCAGCACCGGCACGCTCGGCGAATAGTGGGCCGCGAAGGACTCGAACCTTCAACCTTGAGCTTAAGAGGCTCCTGCTCTAACCAGTTGAGCTAGCGGCCCGCGGCGGGCAATTATAGGAAGGTGCGGCGGTTAGCGGACGGTGCAGGCTTTTTCGACGCTGCCGTCGATGATCGTGCCTTCGGCGAAGGTGAAGCGGCCGTGGGTGCGGAAGATGCCGTCGCCGCAGCGGGCGGTGATGTAGCTGCGTTCCACGCCGCCGAAGCGGTAACGCTTGCCGATCGAGGCGTCGATGTGGATCAGCGAGCCGTGGCCGGCGGCGATCGGCGGCAGGTCGACGGTGGCGCGGTAGCGAAAGCGGCCCGGCCGTTTTTCGATTGGGATCGTGATCACGAAGTTCTGCACAGCGGGGACGGAGATGCGCGCGTGCATGATCACGGTTGGCTTACCGTCCAGGCGCGGGCCGTTGAAGAAGGTGAGCGGGGAGCTGGCGAGTAGCGGCGACTGGCCTTCGCGACTGATCATCGCGCTGGCGTGGCCCGTGCCGACGATCGCGTTGGGGCAGCGGTTGCGAGCTTCCGCAGGCGTGGCTTCCCGCAGGGAGGCGGGTTGGCAGACGGGGAGCCCGGCAGTGGTCAGCCTCCCGTCGCGATCGAAGTCGAGGATCAGCTGCTGCAAGGCTGGGGGGACGCCGCCGCCGACCGCCTTCAGGTCGGCGTGGCCTTTGAATTCGATCGGCGAGTAAGTACTGCGGGGCAAGCTGTTCGGCGTGAAGCCGCCGTCAGCGGTCAGCACCAGGTCACCGACCTTGACCAGCGCGGCATTGGCCGCGCCCGCGAAGAGGACGCAGCAGAGCAATGCCCCAGCTGCCAGGAGTCGCTTCAAGTTCTCCTCCAGAAGCAGGCTAGCGCGTGGTTCAAGCCGGCTGCCGAGTCGATCCTTAACACAGTCTTCTGCAACATTCGCCCCCCTCGGCCGCCCGGACCGCCAAACTGTGTTCGTGCCTGTGAGGAGGAGCAGGGGGCGGGACGATGATCCGCGCGCTAAGCGGGAGGACGAGAAGCGCCCGCCACTGATGCTGCGCCATCCACGCCGCGCGCTGGCGGTCGCCGCCCTGCTGATTGCGGCGCTCGCCTCCTTTGGCTTCAGCCTCGAAGACCGGCTCAGCCCGAGCACGATCGACATCAGCGGCACCTCGGTCCACAGGGCCAACGGGATGCTGAGCAGGTACTTCGGCGACTCGGCTCCCTTCGTGGTGTTCCTGCAGGGCCCGCCCGCCGCGATCGACCGGCAGGGCCCCGAGCTGATCCGCGTGCTCCGCGAGGACCCGAAGGTGACGACGCTCTCACCCTGGGATAGCGGCGCCGTGGGCCGGCTGCGTCCGAAGCCGCGCCGCGCCTTCATCCTTGTCAACTTCCACGTCGACTCCAACGCGGCGGTTGACGACAAGGTGCCGTTGCTCAACCGCACCCTGGAAGAGAAGATCCACGCCCCGGTGCGCGGCACGGAGACCGGTTTCGCCACGCTTTCGAGGTCGATCGAGGACGAATCGATCTCCAGCACCGAGCGTGCCGAGCTGATCGCCCTGCCGATCCTCCTGATCGTCCTCCTGCTCGTCTTCCGCTCCCCTATTGCCGCCGCGATCCCGCTCGGATTTGGTGCGATCGCGGTGCTCACGTCCCGCGGCCTGCTCTCGATCCTGACCCATTTCTTCGAAGTCAGCGCTCTCGCCCTCGTGGTCTGCTCGATGATGGGCCTGGCGCTCGGGGTCGACTATGCCCTGCTGCTGGTATCTCGCTTTCGCGAGGAGCTGGCGAAAGGCGCCGATCCGGTGGACGCTGCCTGGGAGACCCGCCGCACAGCTGGGCGAACGACGGTTTTCGCCGGTAGCACTCTGATCCTCTCGATGGTCGTGGCGCTCTTCGTCGTGCCCGGCGCCCTGCTCGCCTCCCTCGCCGGGACCCTCGCCCTGGTCGTTTTGTTGACCGTCCTCGTCGCCACCCTGCTGGGGCCACCGGTCCTGGTCCTGGCTGGCGCCAACATCGACCGCTGGCGGATCGGACCGGTCCCGAATGGCGAGCGCTCGCGATTGATGACGATCGTTTCCGCGGCCCTGAAGCGGCCCGTGCCGGTGTCGATCGCGATCGGCGCCGTCGTGCTCTTGCTCGCCGCACCGGCACTAGCGCTGAAAACTGGTCCCTTCAGCATCGGGCAGTTGCCAAAGGACAGCTCGGCACGCAAGGACGCCGAACTGATCCAAAGCTCGGCGGGGGGCGGTTTCGAAGCCCCCTTCGAAATCGTCGCCGTAACTCGGACGGGGACGATCACCGAAGACGACAACCTCGCGGCGCTGAGTCGCTGGCAGCGCCGCATTGCCCGCACGCCGGGCGTGCAGAGCGTGGTCGGCCCGGCCCAGGTGTCGCGCGCGGTGAAACCGCTGCAGAAAGGCCTCGCGGGCATTCTCGCCTCAAACGACAAAGTCGGGCCGCTGTCAAACCTGACCAGGCTCGGCACTGGCATGGAGCGCATCGCGAATGGCGTCGCGGCGATCCGGGGCGGCCTCTCACGGGCGACCTTTGGCGCGGCCCTCTTGGCCGAAGGCTCCGGCAAGGCCGAAGAAGGCGCAATCCAGATCGCCGGCGGCATCGGCCAAGCAGCCGCCGGCAGTCAAGAAGCGATTGACGCCATCGACGAAGTGGCGAAAGGGAACAAGGAACTGGCCAAAGCGAACGAAAAAGCGGCCCTAGGCGCCCTGCAGATCAAGTTCGGCAGCCACGACCTGATCCCCAACTTCAACGCCAACGGGCTGCCGCGCTCGAAGAGACTGCAGCGCTCGCTCGACAAAGCCTCGACCGCCACCGTCCCGCAGATCCAGGCCAGCGCTCAGGCCAGCGACGAAAAAGTGAAAGCTGCGCTGCAGCAGGTCGAAGGCATGACCGTCGGTAAGTCCGACCCGAACTATGCCGCGGCCCTGGACGCCCTCCGCCAGGCTTCGAGCACAACCGCGATACTGCCCGGCGAACTGGGCTTGCTGCAGGAAAGCCTCGACCAGGACGCCCACGAAGCCCGGGAAATCAAGCTCTGGATCGAAAGCACGCTCGTCCAGATGAAAGAACTGGCCGCCGCTTCGAAACGGCTCTACGACGGACTGAACACGATCAAAACAGGCAGCAAGAAACTCGCGGCCGGCACAGCCAAACTCGACCGCGAAGCCACGAAGGAACTCGGACAGCTCGGCACGTTCCAGGCGGGCGCTGAAGAACTGGTCTCCGGCCTGGCCCGCCTCACCGGCGGCACGACCCAGCTCGAACAACGACTTGGCGAATTCTATTCCCGCTCCTATCCGGTTCAGAGCGGTGCCCGGCGGATTGCGGTGCGGGTGCAATCCCAGAGCGAATCCATCAACCGCCGTGTCGACAACATACGCAAGGTCACGCCCGGGATCTTCGACTCTGGCTACTTCGTCCTCTCCGCCCTCGACGGTACCCAGGGCCGCCTGCACGAACGCGCTTCCGAAGCGGTCGACCTGAAGCACGGCGGCCAGGCGGCCACCCTGCTGGTGATCCCGGATGACCCGCTCAACACACCAGGCTCGATCGCCCTTAACAAGCGCCTCGACGAAGACGCGTCCGCCCTGGGCAAGGAAGCGAATCTGAAGACCGGCGTCGCCGGCAGCCCGGCGACGCTCAACACCTTCAGCCGCGTCACCAGGGACCGCATCCCGGTGGTGATCGCCGCGATCACCCTGGCGACCTTCCTCGTCCTCGTCCTCGTCCTGCGGTCGCTGCCGCTTGCCGCGATCGCGATCGGGCTCAACATGGCGTCGGTCGGCGTCGCCTTCGGCGTGCTGATGCTGTTGACCAATGTCCCCGACGGCTACCCGCTCGGGGGCCGAACCTACGTCGACGCGGTCGGGACGGTGATGATCTTCGGCGTCGTCTTTGGGCTCTCGATCGACTACGCGGTCTTCCTGCTGGTGCGCATGCGCGAGCACTACGACAAATACGGCGACAACGCCGCCGCGATTGAGTTCGGGCTGGAGAAGACGGCGCGGGTGATCACCGGCGCCGCGGTGATCATGATGGCGGTCTTCATCGCCTTCGCCGGCGCGCCGATCGCGACCGTCAGCCAGCTCGGAGTCGGCCTGACCGTCGCGGTCATCCTTGACGCCACCGTCGTGCGCATCGTCCTGTTGCCGGCGCTGATGCTGCTGGTCGGGGACAAGGTCTGGTGGCTGCCGCGCTCGCTGGAGCGGGTCCTGCCGCGTCTCAACGTCTGAGTGTCGACCGTCAATAGCGCGTTGAATTCCAGTTAAGTCCCTGCTCGGCGCGACGGTGGCGGCGGGTCGCTCGGATACGATTCTGCGGCCGTTCCACCGGATCGGAGGCCGGGGAACCGCAAGCGACGATCCGTGGCTGCCAACCCATCAGGCGAGGACAAGAGCTCGGCGCAAAGCCGGGGGGTCACCCCTGCCCGAATCGCCGTGATCGCGGTTCTGGGAATCGCCGTGATCGCGCTCGGCTACGCGATCTTCAATGGCAACGGCGAACACAAGTACAACCTCCTCTTCCAGAACGCCAGCCAGCTGGTGCCCGACAACCAGGTGCTGATCGGCGGCCAGCCGGTCGGTTCGGTCGAAAGCATCGAGCTGACCGAAGACAACCTGGCCAAGGTCGTGGTCAGCGTCAGCCAGGAACTGCACGAGGGCACGACCGCGACGATCCGCGCCACCTCGCTTTCCGGCGTCGCCAACCATTACGTCTCAATCAGCCCTGGGCCCAATAGCAACCCGGCGCTTGGCAACGACGCCACCCTCGGCCTCGCCTCGACCACGACGCCGATCGACATCGACCAGCTCTTCAATACCTTCCCGGCTCCGGTGCGGCGCGGGCTCGCCCAGTTCATCAAGGGCAACTCGCAGTGGTACGCCGGTCGCGGCAAGGACGGCTCCGCCAACGACACCTTCAAATACATCGGCGTCGGCTTCAACCGGGCCGGCGCCTTCGCGCACGACCTAAACGCCGACGAAAAGCTCCTCGCTCGTTTCCTGGTCAGCTCGAGCAGGCTCGGCACGGCCGTCTCCGAACGCGGCGAAGAGCTCTCCAGTGCGATCGGCAACGCCAACGCGGCCTTCGGCGCGATCGCCAGCCAGAACGCCGCCCTCAGCACCAGCCTGAGCCTGCTGCCTCCCACCTTCCGCCAGGCCAACACGACCTTCGTCAATCTGCGCGCGGCTCTCGATGACGTCGAACCGCTGATCAACACCTCGCGGACGGCGACCAAGGAACTCGCTCCCTTCCTCGGCGAACTGCGCCCGATCCTCTCCAAGGCGGTCCCCGTCTTCAAGAACCTGCGCCTCACCGTGCGGCGCAAGGGCTTCGCCAACGACACGGCCGAATTGCTGGGCACGCTGCCCGCGGTGCAACAGCGCGCCTCGAAGGCGTTTCCTCATTCTGAAGAAGCGATCGCCGCCTTCCAGCCCAACCTCAACTTCATCCGCGCCTACACGCCGGATCTTTTCAACGGCTTCGCCCGGCTGGGCCAGGTCAGCGCGCCCTACGACGGCAACGGCCACTACATCCGCAGCAGCGTCAGCGACCTCAATCTCTTCAAGTACAACAGTGGCAGCCGCGCTCTGGAAGCAATCAAACCCTCCGAACAGTACGGCGCGCTCGGTTCCTCGGCCGCCGTCAAACGTCCCTGCCCCGGCGGCGCCAGCCAGCCGGCTGGCGATGGCTCTAGCCCCTTCGTCGAACCGCCCCACAGCGGCTCCGGCGTGACCACCGCCGAGTGCAACCCGGCCGACGCGCCACCCGGCCCATGAGGCGGGCAATCGCCATAGGTGCGCTTGTCGCGGCGGTGATAGTGGCGATCGTGCTGATCTCCTCGGGCGGCGGCGGCAGCAGTGGCTACGTCGTGCGCGCGATCTTCGACAACGGCGGCTTCATGGTCAAAGGCGAGCAGGTACGAATTGCCGGAGCCAACGTCGGCGAAATCGAGTCGGTCGGCGTTACCCTGCCGGGCGAGATCGACAGCTACGAAGGCGGCAAGGAACAGGCGCTCGACGGCAAGGCTGTGATCGTGATGAAGATCACCGATCCCGGTTTCCAGGACTTCCGCAGCGACGCCGGCTGCCTGATCCGCCCGCAGTCGCTGATCGGTGAGAAGTTCGTCGACTGCCGGCCGACCATTCCGCGCGCGCCGGGCTCGCCACCGGCGCCGGCGCTGAAGGAAATCCCCGGCGGCCAGCCCGGTGCCGGACAGCTGCTGCTGCCACTGGAGAACAACAGCACCAGCGTCGACCCGGATCTGATCAACGACATCAACAAACTGCCCTACGCCCAGCGCTTCCGCCTGATCTTCAACGAACTTGGTGCTGGCCTGGCCGGGCGCGGCGCTGACATAGAAGCGGCCGTCAAGCGCGCCAACCCGGCGCTGCGTGACGTCGACCGCCTGCTCGGCATCCTCAACGCCCAGCGCGACCAGCTGACTCAGCTGGCGGCTGACTCCGAACAGATCCTCGGGCCGCTCTCGCGCGAACGCGCCCACGTCGCCGGCTTCTTCACCAACTCGGGCGCCGCCGCGCAGGCCACTACCGAACGCGGCGCGGACCTGGAAGCCTCACTGCAGAAGTTCCCCGCCTTCCTGCGTGAGTTCCGCCTCACGATGCACAGCCTGCAGGGCTTCTCCGACGCAGCGACGCCCACTTTCTCGGCTCTCGGCAAGGCCGCGCCCGGGTTCACCGAAGCGACCCGCCTGTTGACGCCGTTCTCGGCAGCCTCGACGGTGGCGCTGAAGTCGCTCGGCGCGACCGGGGAAGAAGCGGGCCCGACGCTGCGGGCGGCCGACCCGATCGTGCGCAAGACGAGCGCGCTGGCCCGCACCGGCGTCAGCCCGACGACGAATCTCGCCAAGTTCTTCGCCAGTACCAAGGAAACGAAAGGCTTCGACGGCCTCGTCGACCTGATCTACAACGGTGCCGCCACGTCTAATGGCTTTGACAAGTATGGCCATTTCACCCGCCTTCTGACGACGCTCACCAACTGTCTCGAATACGAGCTTGAAGAAAGCGGGTGTTCGGCCAAGTTCACTGGCCCCAATGCGGGGAGCTCCGCATTGACCGGCGCCGCCCTCAATTCCCTTCTCGAAGAACAGGAAGCACGGGAAGCAGGGGAAGCCGGCGCCACACTGGCTCGGCCGGGTGCCCCCAACTCGACGCTCGCTCCCGCCGCTCCGACCACGCCGGAAGCGCCCGAAATCTCCCAGGGCCGCCAGCTTGAAGCGAATGGCGCCCTGCCGGCGCCACGGCAACGTGCTCTCCTCGACTACCTCCTCGGCCCATGAGAAACCGCAGCGGCATACAGGGGGTGGCGAGCAGCCCGGTGATCGTCGGGGCGGTGACCGTGCTGGTCGTGATGGTCGCCGTCTTCCTCGCCTATAACGCCAACAACGGCCTGCCCTTCGTCTCCACCTACAACCTCAAGGCCCGCGTGCCCAACGCCAACGCCCTGGTCAAGGGCAACGAGGTGCGGATTGGCGGCGCTCGTGTTGGCGTCGTCAAGTCGGTGGTGCCGGTACAGGAAGCCGGCGGCAAAGTATCCGCCGAACTCAGCCTCAGCCTCGACAAGAACGTCGAGCCGCTGCCGGCCAACTCGACGATGATCATCCGGCCGAAATCGCCGCTCGGCCTCAAGTACCTCCAGATCGTTCCGGGCGACTCGAAGCAGGGCTTCGCAGCGGGCGAAACGATCCCGGCCAAGGCGGCGCGGCCCGAACCGGTCGACATCGACCAGTTCTTCGACATGTTCGACGAACGGACCCGCAAGGCGATCCAGCGCAACCTGGCTGGCTTCGGCAACGCGCTGGCGGGCCGCGGGCCGCAGATCAACAACGCCTTCGTCGCCCTGCGCATGCTGGCCGAAAGCAGCGAGCCGACGCTGGCGGACCTCGTCGCGCCGAGCACCGGCTTCGGCGAGTTCTGGCGTGCCCTCGAGGCGCTCTCGGCGACCGTGGCGCCGGTGGCCGAGGAACAGGCCAGCATGTTCGCCGCCCTCGACCGCACCTTCGCCGCTTTCGCCCGCGTATCGCGCCCCTTCATCCAGGAAACGATCTCCAAGGGACCGGAAACCCTCGACACGGTTACGGCCGACCTGCCGGCCCTGCGGCCCTTCCTCCGCGATTCAGGCCGTTTCTTCACCGCGCTGAGGCCCGGGGCAAGAGTACTTAGCGAAACTTCGCCGACGATCGCCGCCGCGCTTCGCGCCGGCATCCCCGCGCTCAACCGCTCGCCCAGCCTCAACGCCCAGCTGCCGCCGACTGCCGATGCGCTGCTCGCCTTCCAGCAGTCGACCGGCGTCTTCAATGGTCTCGACCTCCTGATCGACACCAACAACGTGCTCGCCCCGGCGATCCGCTTCATCGCGCCTGCTCAGACGACCTGCAACTACCTCAGCATCGCCTTCCGCAACCTTGCCAACGCTTCTGGCGAAGACAATGGCCTGGGCAGCTGGCTCAACGTGATCGCTTTCCAGCCGCCCGAAGGAGTGAACTCGGAGGCCGGTCCGGCCTCCGCGCCCGCCAATGGCGGCGAACCGCCCGGTGCCAATAAGGGCATACCTCTAAATCACTTGCACTCCAGTCCATATCCGAACACCGCCGCTCCCGGCCAGCCCAAAGAGTGCGAAGCCGGCAACGAGCGTTACGAAAGCGAAGTCGGCGTGACCCGGATCGGCAATACGCCGCGCAACGACGGCATCAAGACCGCCGAACAGTCCGACAAGCAGCTCGGGAAGAAAGAAAAGTAATGGGCCGGCTACCTGAGAGAGACACGAGGGCGGGGGCGACCAACAGTCGCTTCAAGTGGCGCCCGAGCAACGCCCTGATCGCGGTGATCTTTCTGCTCGTCTTCACGATCGGTCCCTACCTCGCCTTCACGGGCCACGTGCCCTTCACCAGCTATGGCTACGAGCTCAAGGCGACCTTCAGCAACGGGGTCAACATCGCCACCAACTCGCCCGTGCGTATCGCCGGCGTTGACGTCGGCACCGTGATCTCGACCGAACGCGATGGCGACGCGACGACCGTCACCTTCACCGTCGAAGGCAAAGGCCGGCCGATCCACGACGACGCCTTCGCCGCAATCCGGCCGCGGATCTTCCTCGAGGGCAACTTCTTCGTCGATCTGTCTCCCGGGAGCCCGAGCGCGCCGGAGCTGGCCAGCGACGACACGATCCCGGTCAGCCACACCTCCACCTGGGTGCAGATCGACGAAGTCCTCACTGCCCTGCAGGCGCCGGTGCGGGCCGACCTCAGCCACCTGCTGGAGAGCTACGGCACGGCGCTGACGCACAAGCCGACAGCGGCGGAAGACGCGACCCAGCTGCCCGAGGTGCAGGGCAAGAGCGGCGCCCAGGGACTCAATGGGGGCTTCCGCTACGGCGGCGACGCCGGCAAATACAGCGCCCAGGTCACCAACGCCCTGCTTGGCACCCAGCCGCACGACCTCTCGCGGCTGATCGCCGGCACCGGTCGCACCTTTGCCGCGCTCTCGCAGCACGAGGAAGACCTGAAGGGGTTGATCGTCAACTTCGACGTCTTCACCGGTGCGCTCGCGGCCCAGTCGGCCAACCTCTCGACCACGATCCACCGCCTCGCGCCGACGCTGAAGGAATTCCACGGCTCGCTGGTCAGCCTCAACCGGGCGCTACCGCCGCTGCGGGCCTGGGCGATCGAGCTCAACCCGGCTGTCGCCGAGTTGCCAGGTCTGATCAGCGCCGGCCGTCCCTGGATCAGGCAAGCCCGGCCGCTGCTCTCCGGCAAGGAGGCCGGAGGAACCGCAAAGCTCCTGCGCGAAGGGACCCCGGGCCTGGCTGGCGCGGCCCAGGCGGGCAAGGCGGTCGCCCTGCCGCAGCTCAACCGGATCAGCCTCTGCACGACCAAGGTCCTGGTCCCGACCGGCAACCAGACGATTCAAGACCAGTTCAGCACCGGCGGGCCCAACTACCGCGAGTTCCTCTATACGCTCACCGATTTCGCCGGCTGGGGCCAGAACGTCGATGGTAACGGGCCGTTCCTCCGCGTCCAGCCAGGGGGCGGCGACGTCCTGGTCGAACAGAGGAACCCGAAGGGCAACCTGAGCACGGACAAGCGGGACTACGCGCACACAATCGCAGAACCGCTCGGCACCCAGCCGCAGCTCGGCGGCCGGCCGCCGAAGAAGCCCGAAGTGCGTTGCGACAGCAACCCCGTTCCGGACATCAATGCCGGCCTCGGCCAGGTTGGCGCCCCCAGCCCATCGGTGGTGAAATGATGAGCCGCTGGTCGCACTTCCGCTCCTCCCTCTCTCGCCAGTCCCGCGGGCGCAGCAAGGACACGATCGCGATCATCATCCTCGTCGCCGTGGGGATCGTGATGACGCTCTGGATCTTCACTCAGCAAAAGGCCTCGTTGCCCTCCTGGGTTCCCGTCGTCGGCGAAGAATTCGCCCACGTCACGGGTGAGTTCACGACCGCCCAGGCGGTTACTCCGGGCCAGGGCCAGGCCGTCGACATCGCCGGCATCCAGATCGGCAAGGTCACCTCGGTCGACCTCGAAGACGGCCACGCCGTCGTCGGCATGGACATCGAACCGAAGTACATGGAACTGATCCATCCCGACGCGACGCTGCTGCTGCGGCCGAAAACGAACCTCAACGACATGGTCGTCGAGGTCGATCCCGGCAAGGCCAAAGGCCATATCGACGAGGGTTACAACTTCCCGATCTCGCGCACGGAACCGAACGTCAACCTCGATGCCTTTCTCGGCACCCTCGACGCCGACACCCGCCAGTACATCCAGCTGCTCGTCGCCGGCGGTGCGCAGGGAATCGGCGGCCGCGGCCGCCAGCTCTCGGGCGCCCTCCGCCGCCTGCAGCCCTTCGCTCACTACATCGCCGATCTCAACCGCGCCGTCGCCACGCGTCGCGTCGCGCTCGCCCGCGTGATCCACGAGTTCGGCCTGCTGACCACAGAACTGGGTCGCCACGATGCCGAGATCGAACGCTGGGTCACCGCTTCCAAGGGCGCGCTCGGCAACTTCGCCAACCAGCAGCACTCGATCCAGGAAATCCTCACCGAATTCCCCTCGACCCTGACCGCGGCCGAATCGGCCTTCGCCAGCGCCAACCGCTTCTCGCAGGCCGCCCGCCCGGCGCTGCTTGGACTGATCCCGCAAGCCCAGGCGCTCAAGCCCGCGCTGAAGGCCAACGAGCGGCTCTTCGAACAGACCACCGTGCCCATCCGCGACCAGATACGTCCCTTCACACGACAAATCCGCCCGGTGCTCACCCACGCCAAGCAGGGGTCCGCCGACTTCAGCAAGACGGTGCGCAGCTTCGGCAACGCACTCGGTGTCTTCAACAGCTTCCTCAATGAGCTTGCCTTCAAGCCGAAGGGCTCGAAGCAGAGCTACCTCTTCTACCTGCCCTGGCTCAATCACAACGCCAATGCCACCTTCAATCTCGACGATCCCGCTGGTGTTATCAGCCGCGGCCTGATCTTGATTTCCTGCAACGGCGCCGAACTCGCCGCCGGCGCCGAAGCCGCCGAGCCCTATTTCAAGGCAACCCTGCGCGGTTCCAACGTTCCTCGCAAAGGTGAACTGCCACCCGTCCCACCGTCCAAAGAAACCCCAACCGCAACGGGCTGTGGCCGGGAAACCGAATGAGCAAGCGCGCCCCGAGCACAACGCAGCTCCTCGTGATCGCCGGCTTCGCCCTCTCCTGCTTCGGCATCCTGCTCTTCCTCTGGATCACCTTCGGCGGGCCGACACCGTTCAAGGCGAAGCCCTACGAGGTCAACATCCCCTTCAAGGAGGCGACCCAGCTCGCCCAGCAGTCCGACGTACGGATCTCCGGCGTCTCGGTCGGCAAGGTGCAGGACATCGTCCTCGCTCCCAACGGCGAACAGGCGATGGCCAAGGTCGACATCGACGACAAGTACGGGCCGCTGCCCGCCAACACTCGCGCCGTGCTGCGCACCAAGACACTGCTCGGCGAGACCTACATCGAGCTCACCCCGGGCAATCGCGACGGCCCGAAGCTTGCCGATGGCGGCACCCTGCCGTCCGCCCAAGTCGCCGAATCGGTGCAGCTCGACGAGATCTTCCGCACCTTCAACGCTCAGACCCGCGCCGCCTTCCAGAGCTGGCAGCAGGAAGCCGCGCTCTCGATCGAGGGGCAGGGGGCCAGCCTCTCCTACGCCTTCGGCGAGCTCGAACCCGCCTTCACCCAGTTCGATCGCCTCTTCCGCGTCCTCGACAGCCAGCGCCTCGCGGTCAAGACGCTTTTCCGCAACGGCGCCACCTCGCTACGCGCCCTGCGGGGCCGCCAGGGGGAGCTGGCCAGCCTAATCCAGAGCTCCAACGCGGTCTTCAGCACCACCGCTGCCCGCGACCGCGAGATCGAAGAACTCTTCCGCGCCTTCCCCACCTTCCAGGACGAGTCGAGGCTGACGCTCGAGCGCCTCAAGAGCTTCTCGCTCAACGCCGATCCGGTGATGAAGCAGCTCGTCCCTGTCGCTGAACAGCTCTCGCCGACGCTGATCGCCTTCTCCAAGTTCGCCCCCCAAGCCAAGGGCTTCTTCGAAGGGCTCGAACCGGTGATCGACCGCGCCCCGACTGGCTTCCCCGCCGTGCGCAAACTCTTTCGTGACGAGTTCCCGCCGCTGCTGCGCGCCGTCGATCCCTTCCTGCGAAACCTCAATCCGGTGCTCACCGGCTTGGGTCTTTACAAGCACGAGCTGACCGCGACGATGGGCAATCTTGCCGCGATCTCCAACGCCAAGCTGCCACTTGAAAATGCCGCCGGCGAACACGCCCACTACCTGCGGGCGATGGGGCCGTTCAACCCGGAATCGCTTGCCACATACCCGAGACGGACCACGACGGGGCGCACCAATGCCTATCCGCAGCCGCTTGCCGCCAAGGCGCTTGCGACTGGCCTGCCGAGCTTTGACACTCGCGGATGCACGACGGGAGTCACGGCGACGATCAACGAAGAAGAAATCCTCAAAGACCCGGATTTCGCTGCACGCACACAGCAGAGCAAAAAGACAACCGCGGAAAACGAAAAACTCGCCAAAACCTTCTTCGAAATCTTGAAGAAATACGCCTTCGCTGGCCAGACCGACTCCACAGCGATCCCGGCCCCCAGCTGCTACCAGCAGGCGCCCTTCAACCCGATCGGCAGAAGCGGCGCGCCGACGACCTACCAGCACACGTTCGAACAGAGCGAATAGCCCGCATTCTTTCGGCCGGACTTTGCAGGGAGCCCGGCTGTGAGCGGGGGTGGCCTCTGGTTAGCTTGAGTTCCGGAGTGCTTCCGCCGCCTCCGGCCCTTAACTAAGTCGATGGCATCCGCTCCCACAGCCCACGTCCCGCCGCAGAACATTGAGGCGGAGGAATCGGTGCTGGGGGCGATGTTGGTCTCCGAGTCGACGCTGACGCGGGTGATCGACGAGGTCAAGCTCAATGCCGGCGACTTCTACCTGGAGAAGCACGCGGCGATCTTCTCCTGCGTTCACGACCTCTACGCGGCCTCGAAGCCGGTCGACGAGCTCAGCGTCACCGAGGCGCTGGTGCAGCGCAACCAGATCGAGGAGGCCGGCGGCAAGCACTACGTCTCCGAGCTGGCGGCCAAGGTCCCCGCCGCCGGCAACGCCAAGCACTACGCCGAGATCGTCCAGCAGAACTCGCTGCTGCGCCGCCTGCTCGGCGCCGGCCAGCAGATCCAGGGCTGGGTCCACGAGCGTGACGGCGAACCTCGCGAGCTCTCCGAGCGGGCCGAGAAGCTGCTCTTCGACGTCGCCCACAAAGAGCAGGCGAGCGACTTCAAACTGCTCTCCGAGATCCTCCACCTCGAGGTCGACCGCCTCGAGAAGCTCTCCACCGGCGAGCTCGAGCTGACCGGCACTCCCTCCGGCTTCCGCGACATCGACTCCATTACCGGCGGGTTCCAGCCGGGGAACTTGATCATCGTCGCCGCGCGGCCGGCGATGGGAAAGAGCGCCCTGGTCGCCAACATCGCCGAAAACGTGGCGGTCAAGCGGCAGCTCCCGGTTGCCTTCTTCTCGCTCGAGATGTCCGAGGTCGAGCTTGCCCAGCGCTTCATCGCTTGCCGGGCGCGGATCTCCGGCGACAAGCTGCGCAAGGGACAGGTCTCCCAGAAAGACTGGCCGAAGGTGGTGCGGGCCTGCAACGAGCTCGAGGAGGCGCCGCTCTGGTTCGATGACTCCTCCGACCTCGGCGTGCTCGACCTACGGGCGAAGGCGCGGCGGCTGCATGCGCAGGAACAGGACAGGGGGGGTCTTGGCCTGATCATCGTCGACTACCTGCAGCTGATGCGCAGCGACGATCCCCGCGCCAACCGCGTCGAGCAGGTCGGACAGATGAGCCGCGGGTTGAAGATCCTCGCCCGCGAGTTGGAGGTGCCGGTGCTGGCGATCTCCCAGCTCTCTCGCGCCCCCGAGCAGCGCCACCCGCCCAAGCCGATGCTGTCTGACCTGAGGGAATCTGGAAACCTCGAGCAGGACGCCGACGTCGTCGCCTTCCTCTTCCGCGAGGACTACTACCGCGACCCCGAAGACGAGCCCGACGGCCTCGCCGACCTGATCGTCGCCAAGCATAGGAACGGCCCGATCGCCTCGCCGAAGCTCGTCTTCCTCGACCGCTTCCCGAAGTTCGCCGACTTCGCCGGCCAGGAGCAGCCGATCGAACAGCCAGCCGGCGAGGGCCCGCCGATCGACGACGTCGCCGCGGCCGGGCCGGAGTTCTAGATGGCGATCGCGCGCAGCGAACCGTTCCGCGAACAGGCCTGTCCGCTCGGCGTCTGCGACGGCTCCGGCTGGATCCTCGGACCCGAAGACGTGGCGCGCGAATGCGAGTGCCGCGGCCAGCGCCTCAAACGCGGCCGCGTACGTGGTGTCGCTTCGGTGATCCCGCCCCGCTACCGCGGCGTCTCCTTCGACCGCCCGCCGGTCTCCGACATGGCGCGGGACCTGCAGACCAAGGCGGCTGTAGGAGAGGTGCGCGGCTTCATCGACAATCTCGACGAGCGGCTTGGAGCCGGTCGGGGGCTCTGGCTCTTCGGCGACACCGGTACCGGCAAGACCACGCTGGCGATGCTCGTCTCCAAGATGGCCTTGGAGTCGGGCCATTCCGTCGCGATCTACTCGCTGCCCAAGCTGCTCGCCCACATCCGCCGCACCTACGACTCTGAGCCCGGCGGCGACTCTTACCTCGCCTTCTTCGAGCGGCTCACCTCGGTCGACCTGCTCCACATCGACGACCTTGGCGCTGAGAAACGCAGCGACTGGGTGCTCGAGCAGCTCTACGCGCTGATCAACGAGCGCTACGAGGCGCAGCGCTCCGTGCTCGTCACCACCAACCTTCCCCACGAGGAACTCGAGGAGCAGATCGGCAGTCGCACTGTCTCCCGCCTTAGCCAGATCTGCGACGAGGTGCCGCTCTTCGGCTCCGATCGCCGCTACGGCAAGGTCGCCTAGCCGGTCGACCAGGCACAATGCTCCGGCGATGCCAGGGCTAGTAATCGTTGGCGCTCAGTGGGGCGACGAGGGCAAGGGCAAGGTCACCGACCTGCTTGCCGAGCGCGCCAGCGCGATCGTGCGCTTCCAGGGCGGTAACAACGCCGGCCACACGATCGTCCGCGACGGTGAGGAGTTCAAGTTCCACCTGATCCCCTCGGGGATCCTCTATCCGGACAAGGCCTGCGTGATCGGCAACGGCGTCGTGCTCGACCCGAGCGTCCTGCTCGGGGAGATCGACGGCCTGCGCCGCCGCGGCGTCGACATGAACAACCTGAAGATCTCCGCCAATGCGCACCTGATCATGCCCTACCACGTGCTGCTCGACACGGCGGGGGAGGTGAAGCTGGGCAAGCTCTCGCTCGGCACCACCCGCCGCGGCATCGGCCCCTGCTACGCCGACAAGGCGCTGCGCCTTGGCATCCGCGTCCAGGACCTGCTCGACGAGAAGATCCTCCGCGCCAAGATCCGCACCGCGCTGGAGCCCAAGCAGCAGGCCCTGCGCGAACTCTCGGTGCAGCGGCGCAAGCTGCGCAAGGAGGCGGGCGAGAGCAGCATCGCTGAGGGCGCGATCGAGGACGCGCCGGACCCCCGCCTCGACCTGCACGCGATGACCGAGGAGCACGTCAACTATGGCCACCGCCTCGAGCCCCACATCGCCGATACGTCGCGGCTTTGCTGGGAGGAGCTCGACGCCGGCCGCACTGTGATTTTCGAGGGCGCCCAGGCGACCCTGCTCGACCTCGACCATGGCACCTATCCCTTCGTCACGTCCTCCAACCCGATCGCCGGCGCCGCAACGGTGGGCGCTGGCATCGGCCCCACCGATATCGAGGAGGTCTGGGGCGTCGCCAAGGCCTACGCGACACGCGTTGGCGCCGGGCCGTTCCCGACCGAGCTGGAAGACGCAACCGGACGCCACATGCTGGAAAAGGGCCACGAGTACGGCACGACTACCGGGCGCGAGCGGCGCTGCGGCTGGATGGACCTGGTGGCACTGCGCTATGCCGTACGGCTCAACCGGATGACGTCGCTGGCGATCACCAAGCTCGACGTGCTCAGTGGACTCGAGACCTTGCGCGTGGCGGTCCGCTACCGCTCACGCGAGGGCGCACTGCTCGACAGCTTCCCCTACCACCAGTCGATCCTGCACGGCGCCGAGCCGGAGTACGAAGAGCTGCCTGGATTCGAAGCGGACTTGGAGGAGTGCCGCAGCGAGGACAACCTACCCGCCGAGGCCCGCGCCTACCTCGACTACATCGCCAATTTCGCCGGCGTGCCGATCCGCCTGGTTGGCGTCGGGCCCAGCCGCGACCAGGTGGTCTGGCTCAGCTCAGCCTAGGGTGGTGCCGATGAGGGCGGTGACCTTCCAGGTGCCGCCTTCCGCCTTCAGCGGCATCGAGTAGGTCTGGTGGCCGGCACCGTAGTAGATCAGGAAGCCCTGCTCCCCATCGTGCCGGAAGCTGCCGGCATCGACGGTGGTGATTTCACGCTCCACGGCGGCGGGCAGCGTCTGGGTAAAGGCCTTGAGGACCGTGCCGCAGTCGACGTTCTTGTGCTGGGGTGCCCGCGAGGCGAGCTGTTCGAGTTGTTCTATGTTCGACTTCGAGAGGTAGGAGCAGGCGGTATCCCACTTTTCTTCCGCCCGGGCGACGTAGAAGCTGTGGACGATTTCCGCCACTTCCTGCAATTCCGATTCGTCGCCCTCCTTGCCGAATTCCTGGATGCTGTTGTCGCCGCCATTGCTGCGGAACTGTTCAGCGCCGCCGCCTGAGACCTTGAGCGGGGTTTTGACGTTCTGAGAGCCGGCCCCGCCGCCACCGCTGCTCTGCTGACTCGGTGATTGGCTGTTCTGGGAGTCGTTCGGACTCTGGCCACTCTTTTGTCCCTGGGTTCCGTTTTGGGCCTGCGAGTTGCTTTGGGTGCCACCACCGTTGCTCGCCGTAGTACCGGTCGCCGACCTTCCCGCCGTCGTCGCCTCGGTCGAACTGCTCGAATCCGAATTGGAGCCACAGGCCATGAGCAGCGCCGCGACGAGCGCGGTAGCGATGAGGGCCACGAGCGGCCGTTTCCCTTGCCTGGTCACTATGGGGAATTGTATTGGATCGGCTTGGCTGCTCAGCTCAGCTGTTTGGGAGAGAGGGAGGCAATCTTCCAGCCGTTGCCTTCACGATCCAGTGGCATCGCGTAGACGACTTCACCGCCTCCGTAATAGATGAGAAATGCGCGTTGGCCCTGTTCGCGCAAGCTGCCCGCGTCGACGATCGTGCTCTCCTTCCGTTCCTGTGCTGAGAGGCGAGTGAAGGCGGCGAGGAAGGAGGGACACGACTTGTCCTCGAGTTCGGTCGCGGACGTTGCCAGGTGTTCGATTTTGTCGAGCACCGAGCGCGAGAGCTGAGCACAAGTGCTCGCCCAGTCCGCCCTTGCACGCGCCGCGAAGAAGCCCTGGACGACCTCGGCCCCTTCTTCGAGTTCCGATTCGCCGCCCTCTTCGCCGAAATCGAGGATGGCGCTTTTGGTCTGATCGCGGAACTGGTCGGAGCCGCTGTCCGATCCGGAGCTTCCGCAGGCGCCAAGGAGCGCCGCGACGAGCACTGCAGAGACGAAGATGAGAAGCGGCCGCACCTCGTCCTGCCCGATCACGGCGGCGATTGTATTGGCCATCATGCACTGGAGACGCCGGGGTACAGAAAGTCGCATGGCCCAGTCTTCTGGTCTACAGTCTGGACGTGGCTTCAGGTAGACGCACGGCTAGGCTGAGCGAGCGGCTGCCAAGGGGCCGGCACGGGTTGCCGCGGGAGGCCGTGACGGAATCCCAGCGCAACCGCATCCTGCAGGCGATGATCGAGGTCGTCTCCGAGCGCGGCTACCCGGAGACCCGCGTCGTCGACGTGATCGGCGTCGCCGGCGTCTCCCGCAAGACCTTCTACGAACTCTTCTCCAGCAAGGAGGATTGCTTCCTTGCCACCTACGACGTGCTGCTGGGCAACCTGCTCGGCGACACCGCGCGTGGCTTCGAATCCAGGCCCGGCTCGCCCTGGGCCGAGCGCGTCGCCGGGGGACTCGGCGAGCTGCTCAAACACCTTGCCGAGCATCCCGATGAGGCGCGCTTCGCGATCGTCGAGGTTCTGGCGGCCGGCCCCAAGGCGCTGGCCCGACGTGATGCCGCCCTGCGCCAATTCACCGGCTTCCTCGACGCCGGCCGGGCCGAGACCTCGGTCGAGCTGCCGGGGATCACCTCGCTTTCGCTCGCCGGCGGCATCAACGAGCTGCTCTACAGCGAGATCCTGCACGGCGCCGCCACGCAGTTGCCGAGCCGCTTGCCCGACTTGATGTTCTGGATCACCCTGCCCTTCCTCGGGCCCGAGGGCGCAGCCGAGGAGCGCGAGCGAACCAGGCTCTCGATGCTGGAGAACTAGGCCCTCGGCCTGTTAAGCCGCTCCTTTCTGTGAATGCCCGGGTTTATCTAGATTGGGATACTGATAATTTGGGCATTGGAGGGATTGTCCAAGGCTTATCTATGGCCGGGGCTCTGAACGGCCAGGCCGCAAAGGAGAGAGAAAGAGCACATGCGCAAGCGCTTGATTACGACACTCGCCCTGGGGGCGCTACTCGCCCTCGTAGTGGCAGGAATTGCAACAGCAGAGAAGCCCACCATCGTCCAGGCGGGCAACCTGAAGTTGACGCTCAACGGCGGCTTTGCTCCAAAGGGACTGCCGAAGAACAAACCGGCCCCGATCACCCTGAACGTCAGCGGCAAGATCGAGACGATCGACGGCACGCACGCGCCGGCGCTGAAGGAAGTCGTCGTCGAAACCGACAAGAACGGCTCGATCGACGTCAAGGGCTTGCCGACCTGCACCTCGGGCAAACTGCAGGCACAGGACACGGCGGCTGCGGAAAAAATCTGTAAGAAGGCGATCATCGGCAAAGGCATCACCAACGTCGAGGTCGAATTTCCCGAATCAGCACCCTTCATCGCGAAAAGCAAGCTGCTCGCTTTCAACGGCGGCGTTTCGGGCGGGAAGACGACGATCTACATCCACGCTTTCCTGACCTCACCGGTCTCGGCGGCGGTTGTCACTACGGTCAAAATCTCGAAAATCCACAACGGTCGCTACGGCACGAAGTCGGTCGCTTCGGTGCCGAAGATTGCCGGTGGGTACGGCTCGGTGAAGGAATTCGCACTCACCTTCGACCGCGGCTACAAGAACACACCGTTCCTGTTTGCCAAGTGCCCCGACGGCCACCTCAACGCCAAGGCCACATCCGTCTTCACCGACGGCACTCGCCTGACGGGCAGCTTCGTCCGCTCCTGCACCCCGAAGGGCTAAGAAGCGCTCTCGACTCAGGACGAAAGGGGAAGAAAGG
>JAWVFJ010000037.1:0-42937 GCA_033856275.1 Solirubrobacterales bacterium | reverse complement strand
GCGCAGGCCGCGGGCGCCGGTCTCGCGCTCGAGCGCCTTGTCGGCGATCGCCGAGAGCGACTCCTCCTGGAACTGAAGCTCGATCTCGTCGAACTCGAAGAAGCGCTGGAACTGCTTGGTCAGGGCGTGGCGCGGCTCGGTCAGGATCGTGATCAGGTCGTCGCGGCTGAGCTGGTGGATCGCGGCGACGACCGGCAGGCGGCCGATGAACTCGGGGATCAGGCCGTACTCGATCAGGTCCTCGGGCAGCACCTGCTCGAACCATTCGCCCGCGTCCTTCTCGACCCGCGAGGAGATCGCCGCGCCGAACCCGATGCCGCGGTCGCCAACCCGGCGCTCGATCACCTTGTCGAGTTCGGCGAAGGAACCGCCGCAGACGAAGAGGATGTTGGTGGTGTCGATCGTCAGGAACTCCTGGTGGGGGTGCCTGCGTCCACCCTGCGGCGGCACCGAGGCGGTGGTCCCCTCGAGGATCTTCAGCAGTGCCTGCTGGACGCCTTCGCCGGAGACGTCACGGGTGATCGACGGGTTGTCGGCTTTGCGCGCGATCTTGTCGATCTCGTCGATGTAGATGATTCCGGTTTCGGCCTTCTTGACGTCGTAGTCGGCGGCCTGGATCAGCTTCAAGAGGATGTTCTCGACGTCCTCGCCGACGTAGCCGGCCTCGGTCAGCGCCGTTGCATCGGCGATAGCGAAGGGGACGTTGAGGATGCGGGCCAGGGTCTGGGCGAGGAGCGTCTTGCCGCAACCGGTCGGCCCCAACATCATGATGTTGGACTTCTGCAGCTCGACCTCGGCGTCCTCGTTCTGGCTGATCTGGACGCGCTTGTAGTGGTTGTAGACGGCCACGGAGAGGGCGCGCTTGGCGGCGTCCTGGCCGACGACGTACTCCTGCAGCACATCGTGGATCTCGCGCGGCTTGGGCAGGTTCTCCAGTTCGACCACGGCGGGGGGGGTCAGCTCCTCGTCGATGATCTCGTTGCAGAGGTCGATGCACTCGTCGCAGATGTAGACACCTGGACCTGCGATCAGCTTCTTGACTTGCCGCTGCGACTTGCCGCAGAAGCTGCAGAGGAGTTGCTCGTTCGAGTCTGTCGGCCGTGCCAGCGGAATCCCCTCCTTAGGGGCAGTGGTTTGCCTCCGGCTCGCGCTCCAAAGCTTAAAGGGAGCATCAAGCCGGCCCGGTCAGTGCGGTCGTTTACTGCGTGGCCGCCCCCGTCCCTGCCTGTGACTTGCGCCTTGCGTGCCCCGGTAGCTTGAACTCGTGGCAGACCAGCTCCGAATCGAGTCGATCGCCAGCGAGCAATTCGAGCGACTCTTGCCGCTGATTGCCGCCTACCAGCGCTTCTACGAGGTCGAGGAGATCGACGAGGAGCGCAACCGTGCCTTCTTCTCGCGCTTCCTCCTCCCCAGCGACGACGGCATGCTGCTCGGGGCTTGGCGCGGCGACGAGCTGCTCGGCTACGCCTGCCTCTACTGGACCTTCACCTCGTTGGTGCCGGCAGAGACAGTGCTGATGAACGACCTCTTCGTTGCCGAGGCCGCCCGAGGCCAGGGGGTCGGCCGGGCGCTGATCGAAGCAAGTGCTGCGATTGCCCGCCAGCGCGGTGCCCACCGCCTTGAGTGGATGACGGCGCCGGACAACGAGACCGCTCGGCGCCTCTACGACACGACCGGCGCCAAACGCAGCAGCTGGCTCGAGTACGAGCTGAAGCTCTAAGCGCCGGGCCTCCCCGGTCGGGGGACGCCTCGAATCAAACTCTGTGTCGCGAGAGGGGCCGGGCGCCCCTCCTCAAAACACTCCAGCGAGGCTCCCGCCGAGCGTTTTGAGGAGGGGTGCCCGGCCCCTCTCCACTACACGGATTTTCGGTTAAAAGTGGACGATCGGGATGATCAGGATCGCGACGATGTTGGCGACCTTGATCATCGGGTTGATCGCGGGGCCAGCGGTGTCCTTGTAGGGATCGCCGACGGTGTCGCCGGTGACCGAGGCGGCGTGGGCCTCGGAGCCCTTGCCGCCGTGGGCGCCGTCCTCGATCAGCTTCTTGGCGTTGTCCCAGGCACCGCCGCCGGCGGTCATCGAGATCGCGGCGAAGAGGCCGACGACGATGACGCCGATCAAGAGGCCGCCGAGCGCATCGACGCTGAGCAGGCCGACGACGACCGGAACGACGATCGGGATCAGCGAGGGAAGGATCATCTCCTTCTGCGCCGCCAGGGTGACGATGCTGACCGTCTTGGCGTAGTCGGGCTTTTCGGTGCCCTCCATGATCCCGGGGTGCTCGCGGAACTGCTCGCGGACCTGTTCGACCACCTGGCCGCCGGCGCGGCCGACCGCCTCGATCGCAAAGGCGGCGAAGAGGTAGACCATCATGCCGCCGATGATTAGCCCGATCAGCACGTCGGGGCTCGAGAGGTTGAAGAGGCTGTTGAGGTCAAACCCTGCCGGCGCCTCGTCCGCCAATTCGCTCTTGAAAGCGGCGAACAGCACCAGGGCCGCCAGTGCAGCCGAGCCGATCGCGTAGCCCTTGGTCACTGCCTTGGTGGTGTTGCCGACCGCGTCGAGCGGATCGGTAACCGCGCGCACCTCCTCCGGCAGATCCGCCATCTCGGCGATGCCGCCGGCGTTGTCGGTGATCGGCCCGAAGGCGTCGAGGGCGACGATCAGACCGCAGAGCGAGAGCTGCCCCATCACGGCGATGCCGATGCCGTAGATGCCGGCCAGCTCGTTTGCGGCGAGGATCGCCAGCGCGATCACCAGCGCCGGGGCGGCGGTCGACTGGAAGCCCTGGGCCAGCCCCTGAATGATGTTGGTGGCGTGACCGGTCTCCGATGCCTGGGCGATCGACTTCACCGGGCGGAAACGGGTCGACGTATAAAATTCGGTGATCACGAAGAGCAGCGCAGTGACAGCAACCCCGATCACGGCGCAGAGCCAGAGATCCGTGGTGGTGACGGCATCGGCGCCGGCGCTGAGGCCGAGCCGCACCGCATCGCTCATCAGCCAGTCGGTGATTGGGTAGAAGGCGGCGATCGAGAGGATTCCTGCGGCGATCACGCCCGTGTAGAGCGCTCCCTCGACCCGGTCCGTTTTGGTTCGCACCAGCAGCGCCCCGATGATCGAGGCGATGATCGCGACGCCGCCGATCACCAGCGGGTAGATCGCGACCTCGCGGGCGAATTCCCCGCCCGCGCCGGTGAAGGTGAGGACGCCGAGCAGCATCACGGCGACCGAGGTGACCGCGTAGGTCTCGAAGAGGTCCGCGGCCATGCCGGCGCAGTCGCCGACGTTGTCGCCGACGTTGTCGGCGATCACCGCCGGGTTGCGCGGGTCGTCCTCCGGTATTCCCGCCTCGACCTTGCCGACCAGGTCGGCGCCGACGTCGGCGGCCTTGGTGAAGATACCGCCGCCGAGGCGGGCGAAGACCGAGATCAGCGAACCGCCGAAGCCCAGGCCGACGAGAGCGTCGACCGCCTCCTTGTCGCTGCTGCCGGTGATCACGAGGATGCCGTAGTAGCCGGCAACACCGAGCAGCGCCAGGCCGACGACGAGCATGCCGGTGACCGAGCCGCCCTTGAAGGCGACGTCGAGTGCCGGCGGCACACCGCCGCGGGCCGCCTCGGCGACGCGCGAATTGGCGCGCACCGAGAGGTTCATGCCGATGAAACCGGCCGAGCCGGAGAGGATGCCGCCGAAGACGAATCCGATCGCCGTCTTGTAGTCCTGCAGGAGCCAGAGCACGATCGCGATCGGCACGGCGACCGCGGCGATGATCGTGTACTGGCGGTTGAGGTAGGCCTGTGCGCCTTCTTGCACCGCCCCTGAGATTTCCTGCATGCGCTCGTTGCCTGGCGACTTCTTCAGCAGGCGCTGAGTGATGATTAGTCCGTAGACAACAGCCGCCCCGGCGCAGACGAGTGCGACGACGACTCCGTAGTCGGTCAAAAAGCTGGTCAAGTTAGGTCCTCCGGCTGGTTTCTAAGCGGCGCGGGAGTCTATATATGCGAGCGGCGAACGCGCTCGCAGAGCCGCCTACGCCGATTCCGCCCCTTGCGGGGCGGCCGTGTAGGTGCGTTTGGTCTCAGCTACCGCGTCGCGGTAGACGTCCCCGATCGCAATGCCGGCATCGAGCGCCTCACGAGCCCGCTGGGCGCCGTTACGGGCAGGAAGGTCGACGTCGATGCCCAACTGCGTGCGGGCCGGCTCGGTCCAGGCAAGCAGCTCATCGAGGGCGGCTGCCGCCTCGATCTGCACGCCGCGGCGGAAGTCGATCAGGCGGCCGCTCATCCCGTAACGGATCGCCCGCCAGAGGTTCTCCTCGATCTCGCGATCGCGCAGCGGCGTGCCGGCGCCATCGTAGCCGTGCTCGTCGTATTCGAGTGCGGTCTGAGCAATCGCAGCGGCGATCAGACCGGCGAGCGCAAAGGACTCCTCGCCACGCGTCTGCGCATCGCAGATCCGCACCTCGACGGTGCCGAAGGCGTGATGCGGGCGCACGCTCCACCAGAGTTGCGTCGACTCCACCACCGAACCGGTGCGCTCCAGCAGGCCGACGAAATCGGCATAGCCCGCCCAGTCGACGAACGGGCTGGGAACGCCGCAGCGCGGGAAGGTGCGGGTGAAGATCTCCGTGCGCACCGTGTGCAGGCCGCTGTCGCGGTGGTCGAGAAAGGGTGAGTTGGCCGAAACGGCGAGCAGCAACGGCAGCAGCTCCCGCAGCCAGTCGCAGACGGCGATCGCTCGATCGGCACCACGCACCCCCATGTGCACGTGCATGCTCCAGGTGTTGTTGCGCTGGGCAACCCAGCCAAGTTCGTGCCGCAGGCGGTTGTAGTGCGGCGTATCGATGATCCGCTGGTCGAGGTAGTTCGCCCAGGGGTGGGTCCCCATCGCCCCAAGTCCCAGGCCCATCCCCTCGACGAGGCCGAATAGTCGGCTGCGTCGCTGACGCTGCTGCGCCACGGCCTCGGCGAAGCTCTCCGCCCTGCCGGAGCGGATCTCGATCTCCGCGGCGATCAGCTCACCGGCAGCCGAGTCGGCCAGTACCTCGTCCGCTTGGCACGCCGCGTAAACGTCCTCGAAGCGATGCTCGAGTTCCAGCGTCGCCGGCTCGAGGATCGCGAACTCCTCCTCCAGGCCGATCGTGAAGTCGGTGGAGGACTCGAACGTCTCTCGAGCGCGATCGAGGTCCAGGGACAAGGTTTCAGCTCTTAGGTCAGATAGAAGTAGAGCGCGTAGAGCAGGTCGACGGCGGGGCTCGAGGTGTGGACCGTCACCTCCGGCGGCACCTGCAGCAGCTGCTCGGAGTAGTTGAAGATGATCTTCACGCCTGCATCGACAAGACGATCCGCCACGGACTGAGCGGCCGCCGCGGGAACCGCGAGGACACCGACGACGATCTCCTGCGCGGCGACGACCGACTCCAACTCGCCGAAGTCGCGCACGCGCAGGTTGCCGACCTCGCTGCCGACGACCTCGCTGTTGACGTCGAACATGGCGACGATCTGGAAGCCGTGGTCGGCGAAGATGTCGGAGCTGGCGATCGCCTGACCGAGGTTGCCGGCGCCGAAGAGGGCGATGTTGTGCTGCCCCGAGGTACGCAGGATCTTGCGGATCTCCGCCACCAGCGACTCGACGTTGTAGCCGACGCCGCGCTTGCCGAACTTGCCGAAACCGGAGAGATCGCGGCGGATCTGAGTCGGGTTGATGTGGGTGTACTCGGAAAGTTCCTGCGAGGAGATCGTTTCCCGGCCCATCTTGCGGGCCTGGGTGAGGACTTGGAGATAGCGGGAGAGCCGCGCCGCGACCCCGAGCGAAAGCCGCTCACCGTCGACGATCAGCCCGTTTGCCGGCTCCTGCTCTTCGATCAAGGCACTCACGCCCCCACAGTATCGAGCCTTGCCCGCACCGCGACCTCGTCGAGGATCAGCTCGGACACCACCTCGCCATCGATCTCGACCACTGGGATCTTCTCCAGCAGGCGCCGGAGCAAGAGCTCCTCGCTCTCGATATCGACCTCGTGCAGCTCGAAGCGGTAGCCCTTCCCATGCAGGGCGACGAGCGCGTCGATCGCCTCGTCGCAGAGGTGACAACCAGGCCGGGAGTAGACCGTGACCAAGCTCATGCGGCGGCCCGCTTGGAAGTGGCAAAGGCGTCGTAGGCGAGGTAGTCGGGATACGAGATCGGGTCGACAAAACGAGCGGCGGAGCCGATCATCGCTGCGTTGTCGGTACAGAGCGCAAGCGGCGCCAGCTTGAGCCTGACGCCGCGCTGCTCGCAGAGGGTCGCAACCGCCTCTCGCAGCGGCCCGTTGGCGGCGACGCCGCCGCCCAGCGCGACCGCCTTCCACTTCTCCTTTTTCAGTGCTCGTTCCAGCTTGGCGACGAGCTGGCCGACGGCGGCTGCCTGGAAGCTTGCAGCGAGATCGGCGCGGCGCGCCGTCACCTGTTCGGGACCAAGGTCGCGGCAGAGGTAGACCAACGCCGTCTTGAGGCCACTGAAGCTGAAGTCGAGGCCGGGATCGCGGCGCATCGCCAGCGGCATCTCGAAGGCGTCGGGATCCCCCTCACTGGCCAGCTTTTCCAACGCCGGCCCACCCGGATAGCCGAGGCCGAGCAGGCGCGCCACCTTGTCAAACGCCTCACCGGCGGCGTCATCGAGGGTCTGCCCGAGCAGCTCGTAGCCGAGGTGGCCGCGTACGCCCGCCAGCAGGGTGTGTCCACCGCTCGCGATCAAGCAGAGAAACGGCGGCTCCAGCGTTTCGGGCTCGAGGAAGTTGGCGGCGACGTGACCCTGCAGGTGGTCGACGGGAATCAGCGGCAACCGACGCGGCGCCGCGATTGCCTTCGCCGTGCTGACGCCGACGAGGAGCGCACCGATCAAGCCGGGGCCAACGGTGACCGCGACCGCCTCGATCCGATCGAGCGTCGTCGTCGCTTCACTAAGCGCCGCCTCCACCACCGGCACTGCCAGCTCGAGGTGGTGGCGCGAGGCAACCTCAGGCACGACCCCGCCGAACTGGGCATGGGCGGCAGCCTGCGAAGAGATCACGTTGGAGAGAATTCGCGGGCCGTCCAGCACGGCCGCGCAAGTGTCGTCGCAGGACGTCTCTATGGCGAGGATCGGGCTTAGTCCAGCCACATGATCAGCGCGTCCTCGCTGTTGTCCTGGTAGTAGCGAGGACGCACGCCGGCGGAGCGGAAACCGAGACGCTCATACATCGTGATCGCCGGCTGATTGGAGACCCGCACCTCGAGTGTGAAAGGCAGGCTGCCGCCTCCCTCCTCGACCAGCTTGGCGATCAACTGGCGGGCAACACCGCGACGACGGTGCTCCGGTGCGACGGCGACGTTCATCAGATGCCAGACCTGGTCGTAGCGCGAGCAGACCAGGTAGCCGAGCAGATCATCGCCCTCAGTTGCGGCAAGGCAAATGCCAGACGGCTTGGAGAGCTCGAGCACAAACATCGCCAGCGACCACGGCGTCGGAAACGAGCGCCGCTCGATCGAGATCACGGCCGGTAGGTCGCTGTAGGCAAGGCGCCTGATCGCGCCTGTGCCCGCCGCCTCAGTCTGCTCTCTTGGAATCGTCTCGTTCACGCCATCGCTGCGCATCGGGAAGTCTCAGGTAAATCGGCTCGAGAGCCATCCCAGCGCCATCCACGTCAACCTCCGCGAGGGCACAGACGTGCCGTGCGGCGACGCGGTGGATTGGGTCATCGTCGTCGGGAACCTCGACGTCCCGACTTGCCAGCTCATCACGAAATCGTACCGCGCCCGATCCGGCCGCCAGCAGCGGCGAGGGTAGCTCGGCGAGTCGCTCGGCGAGCGCCCGCGGAGACGAGACCAGCGGCTCCCAGAGCCGCTGTCCCTGCGGTGAGTAGAGCGCAGCAAAGACTTCGTCCCGCCGCGCGTCCAGCACCGCCAAGCTTCCGCTGCTCCCTTGCCGCCCATTTGGAGCCGAAGGAACAGCGGGGGAAGCTGCTTGCTGGGTCATGGCAAGCCCGAGCGCATCGAGCGTACAGACGCCGGCGACGGGCAAGCCGGTACTCGTCACCAGTCCGCGCGCGGTCGCCAGGCCGATGCGAATTCCGACGAAGGACCCCGGTCCCCGCCCCACCGCGATCTGGCCGACCCGGTCCCAACCACCGCTCGCCGCGACTGCGCGCTCAATCTCGGCAAGCAGCGCGGTCGAATGGCGCGGGCTGCCATCGGCAGCTCGCCCTAGCCGCTCCTCGTACAGCACCCCACCGCCGCGTGTTGCGCAAACGGCGGTATCCGCGGTTGCCGTATCAAAGCCGACAACCGCCTTCTCCTGGGCGCCCAGATCAGCCAGTGACCCTGAAGACGAAGGAGCCCACCCGTTTGCCTTCGACGAACCAACTCACCCGGTGCTTACCGGGAATGTTCGAGGTGATCTTATTGACGTAGAGCGTCCCCTGGGTTGCTGGCTGCGCTTTCGCGCAAATGTTTTTCCCGGTCGGGAACTTGACGCAGACGCTGTAGTTGACGTCACCTTTGAGACTTTTGAAGAAGGCGCCCTTTTTGCCTTTCTTCGGGCACTTATGTGCCGGCTTCGCGTTCTGAGAGACGCCACAGGCGACGTAGTGCTTGTACGCAGCCGCGCCCGCCGTAGCTGTTGCCACGCTTGCCAGCAGCGCCATCGCAAGCAGCATCGCGGCCAGCGTCTTCAGTCCCTTCATCGGGCGTCCCTCCAATTCGCGTTTCGACGTTCGTTCGATGCTACATGCACCGTCCCCCATCGGAAACACGCCTATTTGCGGGCAGATGCGGCTGGTATCTCAATCTCGCGCCGATCGCCGCCGCGATGGGCGAGGCGCACGGCGACGATCTGGCGTCCACCAAGCTGGGGCTCGGCCACGCCCGGCCACTCGACGAAGGCAACGCCGTCGTCCTCGAGGTAGTCGTCGAGGAGCGCCGGATCCTCCCCTTCAAGGTCTTCGAGTCGATAGAGATCGAGGTGGGCAATCGGCAATCGGCCTCCCTCGTAGCGCTGCCCGATCGTGAAGGTGGGGGATGTGACAGGTTCCTCGACGCCGAGCGCCCGGCAGGCGCCACGGATCAAGGTCGTCTTGCCCGCGCCGACCTCGCCGCTGACGACGACTACGTTGCCGGGGCCGAGCCGCTCAGCCAGTTCGGCGCCGAGCGCTTCCGTCTCGGCGGCGGATTCGCTGGCGATCTTCACCCGAAGAAGTCGAGTTGGTCTTCGGCAGGCTGCGGCGGACCGGGGACCGGTGCCTCCTCGATCTCCTCCTCCACCGGTGCCGATGCGGGACCGGCGCTCGCGAGCAACTCCGGCAGAGTCGCGAGGTCACCGCGAAGGGTTTCCTTCACGGCAGGGGTGCGCAGTGCGGCTGCCGGATGGAAGAGCGGCAGCAGGAACACCGTGCGGCCACCCAACACGTGGACCTGCGGCGTACCCCGCACCCGGGTGATCCCAGTTGGATTGCCGGTAAGCAGCTTGGTGGCGAAGTTGCCGAGAGTGCAAACCACTTTTGGCTCGATCAAGCGGATCTGCTCGAAGAGATACGGCCGGCAGGCTTCGATCTCCAATGGCTGTGGATCCCGGTTGCCGGGCGGACGACTCTTCAGCACGTTGGCGATGAACACCTCGTCGCGCGAAAGTCCGATCTCTTCCAGCATCTGGTTGAGCAATTGCCCCGCACGGCCGACAAACGGCAGGCCCTGCCGGTCCTCTTCCGCGCCCGGTGCCTCGCCGACGAACATCAGATCGGCGTCGGCATCGCCTGAGCCGAAGACGGCCTTCGTCCTCGTCTCGTGCAGCGGGCACTTCGTGCAGCCCTTGACTTCGTTGAAGAGTTCGACCAGTTCCTCGCGGCGCTGCTCGGCCGTGGCCATCAGAGCTCTCCTTTCGCACGCTTGCGCTTCGTCTCAGCCAACCGCTCACCCCGCGCCGCTTCGCGGTCTCGACGCCGCGATTCGTCAGAGCGCACGCCTGCTCCGCGGGGTTGTCGCCCGGCGGGAGAAACCCGCGAGAGCAGTCGCCGCGTGCGGCGTGACCCGCACCGCGAACAGGGCAGACTCTGCGTGCCGCTGGCGATCAACTCCTCGAAGCGCTCACCGCACTCCTCGCACTCGAACTCGTAAACGGGCATCCGGCCGCCAATCGTAGATTGTGGCGCGGCTTACGGCAGCGGCTCCCAGTCCCAGGCCTTGGCCGAGGTGAGGCTCTCCTGGTCCAAATAGTGCCTGAACTCCGATAGCTCGGCGGGCTCGATGCCGTAGACATGGTCGGGTTCGGGGAAGTGGGCAGCGCGGACCTCGGCGACGTACTGCTGCATGCCGGTGACCATCTGGTTGTGGATGTCGGCGTACTGCTTGACGAATTTGGCCATGCGGCCGGTAGTGATGCCGAGCAGGTCATGGAAAACGAGGACCTGGCCAGCCGTGGCGGGACCGGCGCCGATGCCGATCGCCGGGATCTCGAGCCTCTCGACGATCGCCTCTGTAACGGCGGCGGGAACGGCCTCAAAGACGATTGCGAAACAGCCGACCGCCTGCAGGGCGAGGGCGTCCTCGCAGAGCTGGATCGCGCTCTGGGCGGTCTTGCCCTGCGCCTTGTAACCGCCCAAGGCGGTGGCGGTTTGGGGCGTGAGGCCGACATGGCCCATCACCGGGATGCCAGAACGGACGATCGCGCGGGCGCGCTCGACCGAGATCCCCCCCGCCTCGAGCTTGACCGTTTGGCAGCCGGTCTCCTTGACCAGACGCTGGGCGTTCTGGATCGCCAGCTCGTTGCTCGACTCGTAGCTTCCCATCGGCATGTCGCCGACCATCAGCGGGGTCTTCAGGCCACGCCGCACTGCCTTGCCGAGGACGAGCATCTCCTCCAGCGTCACCGCCTCGGTGCCGGAATGGCCGAGCACGACGTTCGCCGCCGAGTCGCCGACCAAGACGATGTCGGCGCCCGCCTCCTCGGCAACCTTGGCCGAGGGGAAGTCGTAGGCGGTCACCATCGCGATCGGTTCGCCGTTCTCCTTCATCTCGGCCAGGCGCGGCAGGCTCACCGGCGGGCGGTCGGCCGGCGGCGGCGCGGTGTGCGAGCGAGCGCCGGAGCTCATCGGACGGCCTCGGGCTCGGCGAGCAGCACCTCGGGATGGCTATCGACGGCGACGATCTCGTTCTTCTCGCCAACATGGACGACGACGGGCGAGTAGGCCTCGAGGTCGCTCTCGTCGTAGGCGCCGAAGGAGGCGACGATGATCTTGTGACCGGGCCGGGTCAGGTGGGCGGCGGCGCCGTTGACCTGCATCGTGCCCGAGCCAGGCCCGCCGTCGATCACGTAGGTGACGAAGCGGGCGCCGTTGTCAATGTCCCAGACGTGGACCTGCTCATTGGTGATCAGGTCCGCGGCGGCCATCAGCTCGGTGTCGACCGTGATGCTGCCGATGTAGTCGACATCGCAATCGGTCACCGTCGCCCGGTGGATCTTTGACTTGAGCATCTGCCTCTGCATCGATTCTCCTGTCAGCTCATACGGTTGAAGGTTTCAAGGCTCGATAAGCACGTTGTCGATCAGGCGAGCGCCGCCAACCTGGGCGGCGACCGCGATCAACACCGGCCGGCTTTCCAGCTCGGTGATTGGGGAAAGGCTTTCGGCATCCCGTGCCTCCAGATACTCAGGCTCGATGCCGGAGGCGCGCAGCTCGGCGCGAGCCGCCTCGAGAGCGGCGTCCAGGCCAGCGGAAGGGGCGGCCATCTCGACAGCGTGTAGGGCACGGGAAAGAGCGGTTGCGCGGTTGCGCTCGCTCGGGTCGAGGTAGGCATTGCGCGAGCTCATCGCCAGGCCGTCGGGCTCGCGTACTGTCGGCAGCACCTCGATCCGCACTGGGATGTCGAGATCGCGGACCATGCGTCGAATAACGGCCCCCTGCTGCGCATCCTTCTGGCCGAAATAGGCAACGTCGGGCTGGACCGCATTGAAGAGCTTGATGACCACCGTGGAGACGCCGCGAAAGTGCCGGGGGCCACGCCGTTCGGGATCGCCGTCGAGCACCCCCGTCAGGGTGCCTTCGACCTCGACGTAGGTGGCAAAGCCCTCCGGGTAGACAGCCTCGACCGGCGGCGCGTAGACGAAGTCGGCGCCCGCCTCAGCCGCAAGCCGAAGGTCGCGCTCCTCGTCGCGCGGATAGCGATCGAGGTCCTCGCCCGGCCCGAACTGGGTCGGGTTGACGAAAAGGCTCATCACGACGACGTCGCACTCGGCACGAGCGGCCCGCAACAGCGACAGGTGCCCTCCGTGCAGATAGCCCATCGTCGGCACGAGGCCAATCGAGTCGCCCTGCCGGCGAGACGGCTCTAGAGCAGAGCGGAGCCCGTCCTTGCTGCGAAGGAGCTTCACGTCGCCTGTTGCGTGTGAGGGATCGACGAGTTCGAGGAGGTTCATGGGTCCATGCCCTTCGGGTCACGGCCGTACTGCGGAATTATAGGGGTAGATCGGCGCCGTTACGAAGGCTTGGTCACAGAAGGCAGGATTCGCGTGGCGGCGGCGTTACTCGCCGAGCCAAAAAGCCAGCTCGCCCTGCTTCGCTACGGCGTCGGCGCCTTTGTAATAGCTGTCCTGCCAGGCTTTGCCATCTTCGGGCCCTTCCCACTCCTTGCCGGCTTTCTTCGCCGCATGGGAGCGCACGTAGCGCCAGCGGTAGGCGTTGTAGACGGAGATGATGTGGGTCGCGTAGGCGGCCGCGAGCTTCGGCGCCCCGGCAATCACGTTGAGGTTGTCGTCGTTCTTGCCGCTGGCCCGGGGGCCGAGATTGTGCGAGCCGGTCATCACGACCGGCTTCGGGCCGAAGGGGTCGAGGACGACGACCTTGGAGTGGATCATCACCAGGCTGAGCCGGTCGATCTCTTTCTCCCAGGCGGCGAAGCGCGAGTCGATCTTGCCTGGCAGGACGATGTCCGGATTGGCTTCGTCGATCTGGCCACGGTGGATCAGGTCGACCAGCGCCGGATCGTCGGAGCCCGCCTCGGGATCCTGGTTGAGGATTCCATGCACGTAGAGAGACTCGTCACCGTCGGCTTCGTCGGCGGCGAGCCGGTCCATGATCGCGTTGAACAGCGTGCCTTTGCGGCCGGGGTTGAAGAACTCGAAGAGGATCCCCCGTTTGGCCGAGGCGATCAACTCACGGGCGTCGGCGAGATCGACTTCTTTGTGCACCGGCACGAACCAGGTACCGATGCTCCCTTTGCCCAGCGGCGCTAAGCGAATCGAGCCGTTGCCATCGACCAGCTTCGGCGGGAACTCGTCGCCTGATTCCAGCAGCGCGTCCCACTCGGCTTTGTAATACGCGGCCACTTCGACGTTCTCGATCCGCAGGCCGTTGTTGACCTGGGTGCAGAGCCCGGTCATCGTCCAGTTGGTCGAGCCGGTCCAGGTCAGTTTCGGCGATGCCGCGGGCTCGCAGACGACGAGGAACTTGTTGTGCGCCAGACGGCTGCCGGTAAACCGCTTGTGGACATCGACTTTTGCGGCTTTCAGCGTCGCGCGAGCCTCTTTGTTCTCGTCCTCCTTGTGATCGGCGCCGTTGGCGAGGATCACGTGGGCGCGCGGGCCGAGGGCGCAGAGGTCGGCGACCAGCTCCGGATCGTTGAGCTCGAAGAGGGCCGCGTAGATCTCCGCCTTCGGATTTGTCCTGGCGTCGGCGAGCACCTTACGCAGAGCCAGGCGCAGTTCGCCGGAGAGGTATTCGCGGGTTATGTTCCCCGGCGTCGCGATCATCGTTCTGAGCTGTTTGCCCCAGGGTTCGTCGTCCTTGAGGCGCCGCGCGACCGACTGGGTCGCCAGCACCCCCCGGTTGAAGTAGGCGGAAAATCCGTCGCCGCCGTCCGCCGTCACCGCGACCGGGTCGCTCCAGGGGCTGGCGTGGTCGGCCGCCTCCTCGAGTGATCCCGCTTTGCCGACCATCGGCACCACCCGGTAGCTGACCGTTTCGCCCGACCGCGCGAGCACGTCCGCCCAGGCGAATTTCTGGATCGGCCACTCGGTGCTCGGCCGGTGCTCGCCGGGTTTGTGTTCTTCCCCAGCGAAGGGAATGAAGGTGTGCACCGGCTCCTCGTTACCGCCTTTCGGCTTGCGATAGAGCGCGAAGCCGCGGCAGTCCGGAATCGCTTTCGGATAGCGCCAGGCGACGTAGGCGTCGTCACAGTTGGCGTGGGCGACGATCGAGATCGGGTCGGTCACCCGCCCACCCCCAGGCGGCGCCGCGCCAGCGAACCGATGCGAGACCACGTGCGCCGCAGCGCCGCGACAAACCCAATTGCCACCAGGTAGATCGCGGCCGGCCCGCCCAGAGAGAGCAGCGTCTCCTCGATCGGCACGCCGGCGATGTGGGCGGCCGGCATCGTCGGCTCAGTCGTAGGTGACGAGGGAGAGGCGCTCGAAGTGGAGGACGTCGCCGACCTCCTCGTCGCGCACATTGGTCGGTACGACGGTCACGGCGAACCCGGGCTTTCCATCGGCGATCACCCGCTTGACCGCCTCGGTCACGGTGACGACCATCGACTGCGGCGCGAGGTGGTGCACGGTGCGGTAATCGAAGGGGTGAATCGGGCCCGGCGGCACCTCGCAGTGGCCTTCGTCACCGAAGCACGGACCATGCCCGAAGACGTAGAAGGATCCGGCGTAGCCCGTGTCGAGTTCCAGCGGCGTCGCGGGCGTCGCGTCGGGCAGGTCGAAGAAGACGCGGCCCTCATAGGAGTCGCCACGGTGACCGACCCCGTGGAACTGCAGGTCGGCACGGTAGAAGTCCGGTTGCCCTTCCCAGACCGGGACGGCGAACGGCTTGTCGGGCGGAGTGGCATAGCGCTCCATCAGGAATCGACCTCCCGGTGGGCGGTGCTCGCCGCGTAGTCATAGCCGAGCGCGTGGGTGTCGAGCACGTCGCCGACCGTCAGGTCGAGGCCACCGCGCAGGATCCTCCCCCAGACGCCCGGCCGCGGCCCGCGGCTCGAATGTAAGGTCTGCCAGAGGGCCCAGAGCCGGTCGACCATGGTGTGGTGTGCCCAGAAGAGCGGGTCATAGGCGGCGATCGCGACGATTCCCATCGAGCCCCCCACCCAGCCGTGCACCCGGTTGTGGAGCTGCACCTCCACGGTTTTCGAGAAATCGTCGAAGTTTTTGAGTTCGAGGATCGAGTCGACCTCGGCTTTGCTCGGCAGCCGGCCCGGGTCTGCCGGTTCACGCGAGGTGTGGTCCGGCCACTCCGGGGCTTCGCTCAACAGCGGCGGCAGGTCGGCTCCGGCGAGTGGGTTCGCTTCGCCGCCGATGTCCTCATAGGCCGCGGGGACGCCACCGCTCGTTCGCGACGCCGGCCAGTCCCACCAGGGCAGGGTTGCGGCGGGAACTTTGGTCTGCAGGGCGAGCTCGAGCCGGTAGAGGTAGGCGCGGTGCCAGGGCAGGAAGAGGTTGTCGTAACCGGTGCGCGGCGAGTGCTCGCATTTGTTCTTCGGCGCACCGTGCAGTTCGGCCCAGAACCAGAAGCCGTTCGTATCGCGCAATTTCTTGATCGCCGCAAAACCGTCGCGCAGCGCTTTGAGCTGATCGGGCCGTAGCTTCTCGATGCTCTTGCGGTGACGGACGCGGGGCGTCGCCAGGATCGGGGATCGAAGTGGAGTCGCCAAGTACGGCGAACATATTCCAGATAATTTGAATATGTCAAGTATTGCTAAGTAAACACGCCGTTATGTGGATACACTCAGGAGCGCTTAACCTCCCCGATCGCCTTCGCTGGGACACCCGCCGCGATGGTGCCGGCGGGGAGGTCGCATGTGACCACCGAGTTGGCGCCGATCACGCAACGCTCCCCGATCGTGACTCCGCTGGTGACCACACAGTTGACCCCGAGCCAACAGTTGGAGCCGATCCTCACCGGTCCCTTGGAGGTGAAGCCCTGCTGGGTTATCGGTGTGTCGGGGTCATCGAAGCGGTGGGCCGAGTCGCCGATGAAGCAGCCGTTGGCGAGCATCGTGTGATCGCCGATCTCGACCAGCTCCAGCGAGGCCAGCATCGTGTTGCGGTTGAGGAAGCAACCGGCGCCGATCTCGATCTGCGCCTCGGGCGCCAGGGTCAGCCAGCAGCCGGGCTCGAGCAGCGTTCCTTCGCCGATCCGCAAGCGACCCTCGTCGAGCGCCTCGAGTGCCTCTCCCTCAATGGGTTGGCGAACGAAAAAGCCGCCATGCGCCGCGTGCCGGGCCAGTCGCCAGCGTCGCGTCAGGCGCCAATTGCGCTCATACCAACGGTGCTTTGCCCACCACACGCGCCAACCCGTCTGCTCGCCAGTCACCTGCCTAGCTTTCCAGAGCGGCCACGAGTAGGGTCGCCTGGCAATCCGCCCAAGGAGGGAAGAAGCGATGGGAATGTTCGAAATGAGTTCAGATCAGGTCGCCGAGTGGCGGCGCAAGTGTCTGGACCTGGCGGCGTCCCGCAGCGACGGCGAAGAGGTCCTCGCGGCAGCGGGCTTTCGCCAGGGCGGCGCCAGCGCGAACTACGTCGCCTCGAAGGCGCAGATGGGAGGCCTCGTCTACGCCGGGATCAAGGCGCTGCGCAAGAAGAAAGCGGGCGGCCTGCCTGACAAGGTGATGCTTATCGTCACGCCCACCAAACTCCGCGCCTTCAAGCTCAGCATCGGCCGCGACTACAAGCTCGGTGACGAGGTTGCGGCCTGGGAGCGGGCCGGCCTCCAGGTCAGTACCGAGATGGGTGGTGGCATGACCGCGCTGACGATCGAGTCGGCTGCGGGCGGCGACAGGACCACCCTTGTGGGCGTCAGCGTCAAGGACGATCCGGTCAGCCAGGAACTGATCGGCGTGCTCCAGGGCGCCGCACCGAGTGCCGCCTGACATGGCGGCCGGCGAACTGCGCGGCGGCATTGACCTCGGCGGCACCAAGATCCAGACCGCGATCGTCGATTCCACCGGCCAGGTTCTCGGCGAAGCGCGTTACCCGACGCCCACAAGTGGCGGCCCGGCTGACGTCGCGCAGGCGATGGCGGAAGCTTTGCGAGAGGCGGCCTCCGCCGCAGGGGTCAAACCGCAGGATCTGAAGGGCGTCGGGGTCGGTTCGCCGGGCGATGCGGACAGCAAGACGGGCATCGTCAGTGGCGCCCGCAACTTGCCCAACTGGGAGGGCAGTTTCCCACTCGGGAAAACGCTTGCCGAGGCCCTCGGCACCGACGTGCGGATCGGCAACGACGTCCAGGTCGCGACCGAAGCTGAGTTTCACCTCGGAGCCGGACGCGAGTTCCAAAGCCTGATCGGGGTTTTCTGGGGGACCGGCGTCGGCGGCGGAATCGTCCTTGACGGTAGGCCGTGGCTCGGGCGTGGCGCCGCGGGAGAGATCGGCCACATGGTCATCAAGCGGGGAGGCGCCAAGTGCCCCTGCGGGCGCAGGGGCTGCATGGAGGCCTATGCGGGACGCGCGGCTATGGAAGCCGAGGCGCGCAAGCAGCATGACGAAGGCGCCAAGACGGACCTCTTCAAGCTGATGGAGAAACACGGCAAAGATCGCCTCACCAGCGGCATCTGGGAGCGGGCAATCGAGCACGGCGACGGCCTTGCCCGCAAGCTAATCGACCGCGCAATCGAGGCGCTCGGCACTGGCATTGCCTCTGCGGTCAACCTGCTCGACACCGAAGCGGTGATCATCGGTGGCGGCCTCGGCGTGCGCTTTGGCGAGCGCTGCATGGAGCCGCTCATGGACGAGATGTCCAAGCACCTCTTCGTCGACGAACGACCGCCGGCGGTGCGGGTCGCATCGCTCGGCGACCTCGGTGGCGCGATCGGCGCGTCGCTGCTTTTCGCCTAGACCCGGCCGGCAGCCTGGCGCTGCTGGCGGGCGATTGCATCGACGAGGACAGCGAGCAGGAGAACCCCGCCGGTAACCATGAACTTCACCGCCGAGGAGAGGGCGAGCAGGTCCATGCCGTTGGAGATCGAGCCGATCACAAGGGCACCGAGCAGCGCCGTCCAGACCGAGCCGCGGCCGCCGAAGAGGCTGGTACCGGCGATCACTGGCCCGGCGATCGCCAGTAGCAGCAGTTCGCTGCCACCGGAGCTTTGGTTGACCGCGAGCAGGCGCGAGGCGGCCATGATGCCACCAATTGCAGCCATCGTGCCGGCGATGCCAAAGACCGCGATGCGCACGCGGTTGACATGGATGCCGGCGCGGCGCGCCGCCTCGGCGTTGCCGCCGACCGCGTAGACGTGACGGCCAAAGGTGGTGCGCTTGACCACGTACTCCATGCCGACGACGAAAGCGAGCAGGATCAGCAGAGCGAGCGGCACACCGCGGTCGGACTCGAGGATCGCCACGGCAACGATCGTGATCACGGCGACCAGGACAAAGCGGAAGACCAGCGTCCCGGTGTTCTCGCCGGCCAGGCCCGCGGCCAAGCGTCGGCGGTGGCCGATCACGAGCACCGCCGCGTAGCCGCCGATCGCGATCGCGGCAAAGATCCAGCCCGTGGCGCCCGAGTAGAAGATGTTGGCGAGGCCGGTGATCTTCGGATCGTCGAGGTTGATCGAGCCGGTCCCGCCCAACACCTGCAGCAGCGCTCCCTGCCAGGCGAGCAGGCCAGCCAGGGTGACGACGAAGGAAGGGACGGCAAAGCGGCTGAAGATCGTGCCTTGAAGCAAGCCGATCGCCATCCCGACCAGCACCCCAGCGGCGATTGCCAGGTACGGACTCCAACCGTGCTGGACGTTCAACACCGCCATCACCGCGGCGGCGAGGCCGCTGACCGCCCCCACCGAGAGGTCGATCTCGCCGAGCAGCAGCACGTAGACGATGCCAACCGAGATCAATCCCGTCGCCGTGATCTGCAGCATCAGGTTGGTCAGATTCTGTGCGGTGAGGAAACGTTCGTTCTGCGACTGAAAGATGATCCAGATCACCGCCAGCCCGATCACCACCCGCAGCGAGCCGAGATCGCCCTGGACGAGCCGGCGAGCCGCCTCGCTGCTGATCCGCGGAACTCGCTTTTCCTCGCCTGGCGCTGCGGCGGCGCTGCCACTCCCGTCATTCATCCTCCCTCCTCCCCGTTCTCGCCGGGCTCCTCGCGACTGTCACCCAACCCGGTGATCGCGCCGATTACGTGCTCCTCGGTCGTCTGTTCGGCTTGGAAGTCGCCGGCGGTGCGGCCAAGCCGCAGCACGACAATCCGGTCGGCGACCTGGAAGACGTTGGCCAGGTTGTGGCTGATTACGACGATGCCGAGCTCGCGCTCACGCAGGCGCCGGATCAGCTCCAGCACCTGTTTGGTCTGCGGCACGCCAAGCGCCGCAGTTGGCTCGTCGAGCAGGACCACCTTTGGCTCGCCTAGCAGCGAGCGCGCAACCGCCACTTGCTGGCGCTGCCCGCCGGAAAGCGTGCCGACCTCGCCGCGCAAGCTGGGGATCGTCACCGCCAGGTTGGAGAGCAGCTCGGCCGTTTGGTGCTCCATGCGCGCCTCGTCGAGCTGCCTCGAGATGGTGCCGCCTCCCGGCGAGACCTCCTCGCGACCGAGGAAGAGGTTGGCGACGACGTCGAGGTTGTCGCAGAGGGCGAGGTCCTGGTAGACGGTCGCGATGCCCAGTTCGGTTGCGTCCTGGGGACGCGAAATCGTGACTTCGTTGCCGTTGAAGCGGATCGAGCCGGTGTCGGCGGTATGGATGCCGGCGATCGTCTTTACCAGCGTCGACTTGCCGGCGCCGTTGTCGCCGACAAGACCGATCACCTCGCGGGCGTGGACGGCGAAGTCGACCCGGTCCAGAGCCTGGACCGGGCCGAAACGCTTGCTCACTCCTTTCAGCTCGAGGAGCGGAGCGTCGGAGCTCATCTCACCCTGAGATCCCGGCTTCTTTGCAAGCCGACGCGTAGGGGCCGGTGCACAGTTCGGAGGGCTTGATGAAGCCGTCCGCGACCACGGTGCTCTTGACGTTTTCTTTGGTCACGGCGACCGGTTCGAGCAGCACCGAGGGAACCTTGACCTTTCCGTTATTGGGTTCGTCGGTGATCTGGGATTTCGGGAATTCTTTGCCCTTGGCGAGGCCGACGGCGATTTCCGCGGCGACCTTGGTCTCCTTGTCGGTCGCCTTGTACACGGTCATGTACTGCTGGCCGGCGAGAATCCGCTGCACGCCGGCAACAGTCGCGTCCTGGCCAGTGGTCGGCTTTTCTTCGGGGTTGATGCCCGCCGACTTCATCGCTGCAATCGCGCCGCCGCCGGTTTCGTCGTTGGCCGCGTAAACGCCTTCAAAGCCGTTGTTGCCGAGCGCCGTGATCGCCTGCTGCATCTCGTTCTGCGCATTGGTGGCGGACCATTCCGGCGTGTCGTATTCCTTGGCGATCTTCACTCCTGCGGCTTCGAATCCCTTGTGTGCCCCTTCCTTGAAGAGGGCGGCGTTGCTGTCGGCCGGATCGCCGCTGATCATCACGATCGGGCCGCTGGCGCTGCCGTCTTCTTTCAGCTTTTTGGAAAGCGTTTCCGCCTGCAGTTCCCCAACCCTGACATTGTCGAAGGAGACGTAGTAGTCCACTTCGGCATTTTCGATCAGGCGGTCATAGGCGAGCACCGGCACGTTCTGCGCCTTTGCCTTTTCGACAATCGCCGCCGCCGAGGCCGCATCGACCGCGTCGACAACGAGCACTTCGACACCCTGAGTCAGAGCGGCTTCCGCCTGGCTCTGCTGCTTGGAGGCATCCTCGGTCGCGTTGTTGTAGAGGATTTCGCATTCTGCGCAGAGTTCTTCAATGTTCTGTTCGAATTCGGGACGATCGTGCGCTTCGTAGCGCGGTGTTTCGTTCTCGGGCAGCAGGAAGCCGATCTTCGGCCCTCCGCCGCCGCTGCTGCCTCCGCAACCACTTGCCACCCCAATGACCGCCACGAGAACTCCGAACGACATCGCTACTCGTCTCAACGCAGAAATAGACATTCACTCCTCCTTTTCCGCCCTACAGCTACCCCCGAAGGCAAGCGGTAATCACAAGCTTCTCGGCAGAAGGACCCGGGCAGGGCCTGGAACGTCTTGTACTTTTTCGGCGTCTGCTTGAGGCGCCAGCAGCAGCGTCACCACCGAAAAAGTTAAGTGGAAGGCCCTGCCCGGGCTCGCTTACGCCGCAACCGGTTCAGGCCGCTTGCGCCTGGCCCGCTTCGGCTTTGCCGGCTCGACAAGCTCGGCGAGAAAACGGCCGGTGTAGGAGCCCTCGACCGCGGCGACCTCCTCTGGGGTGCCGATGGCAACGACCTCTCCCCCCTCTTCGCCGCCCTCGGGACCAAGGTCGATCAGGTGATCGGCGGTCTTGATCACGTCGAGGTTGTGCTCGATGACCACAACGGTGTTGCCGGCGTCGACGAGGCGGCCAAGCACGTCGAGCAGGCGCTGCACGTCGGCGAAGTGAAGCCCCGTCGTGGGCTCGTCGAGGATGTAGAGGGTGTTGCCAGTGGCGACCTTGGAGAGCTCGGTCGCAAGCTTCACCCGCTGTGCCTCTCCTCCCGAAAGCGTCGTCGCCGCCTGGCCGAGGCGGATGTAGTCGAGGCCAACGTCGTGCAGCGTTCGTAGCCGACGAGCGATCTTCGGCACGTTCTCGAAGAAGACAACCGCCTCCTCGACCGACATCTCCAGCACGTCGCCGATGTTCTTGCCCTTGAAGCGGACCTCGAGCGTCTCGCGGTTGTAGCGCTTGCCATGGCACTGCTCGCAGGGCACATAGACGTCGGGCAGGAAGTGCATCTCGATCTTGATCTGGCCGTCCCCACGGCAGACCTCACAGCGCCCGCCCTTGACGTTGAAGCTGAAGCGGCCCGGCTTATAACCCCGCGCCCGGGCCTCCTGGGTCTGGGTGAAGAGCTGGCGGATGTGGTCGAAGACGCCGGTGTAGGTGGCCGGGTTGGAACGCGGCGTGCGCCCGATCGGCGACTGATCGATGTTGATGATCTTGTCGATCTGGCTAAGCCCGTCGACGCCATCGTGGGCACCGGGGCGGAGCTTCGCCTGGTGCAGTCGGTTGGCAACCGAGTGGTGCAGGGTCTCGTTGACCAGGGTCGACTTGCCCGAGCCGGAGACGCCGGTAACACAGCAGAAGACGCCGAGCGGCACGGCGACGTCGATCCCCTTCAGGTTGTGTTCACGGGCGCCGCGGACCAGCAGCGCGCCGCTCGGGCTGCGCCGTTTCTCCGGCAGCTCGATCCGGCGCTTGCCGGAGAGGTACTGGCCGGTCAGGGAGGCCGGGTCCTTGGCGACTTGGGCCGGCGTGCCGGCGGAGATCACATAGCCGCCGTGCTCGCCGGCGCCGGGACCGAGGTCAACCAGATGGTCGGCAGCCATCATCGTGCCCTCGTCATGCTCGACCACGATCACCGTGTTGCCGAGGTCGCGCAGCCGGTCCAGCGTTCCGATCAGCTTCTCGTTGTCGCGCTGGTGCAGGCCGATCGAGGGCTCGTCGAGCACGTACATCACGCCGACCAGGCTGGAGCCGATCTGCGTCGCCAAGCGAATCCGCTGCGCCTCGCCGCCGGAGAGCGAGCGGGCCGAGCGTCCCAGCGAGAGGTAGCCGATGCCGACGTTCTCGAGGAAGGCAAGTCGTTCGGAGATCTCGCGCACGATCAGCCGCGCGATCGCCCGCTCGGTCTCGGTCATCTCCAGCGCCGCGATCCACTCGGCGGCCGCACGGGCCGATTTATCGCTGAACTCGGCGATGCTGATCCCGCCGACCTTGACCGCGAGGCTCTCCGGGCGCAGCCGCGCACCCTTGCAGTCCGGGCAGGGCTGCTCAGCCATGTAGCTCTCGATCCGCTCGCGGTTGGTCTCGGAGTCGGTCTCTTCGTAGCGGCGCTCGAGGTTGTTGACGATCCCCTCGAAGCGCACTTTGTAGGAGCGGCGGCGGCCGAAGCGGTTGGTGTAGCTGACCTGGTGGCGCTCGCTGCCCGTGCCGTAGAGGAAGACGTCTTTCTCGATCTTTTTCAGCTTCGCCCAGGGCTTGTCGAGGTCGATTTCGTAGGCTTCGGCTACAGAGGAGATCAGGCGCTTCCAGTAGGCGGTGATACCCCGATTCCAGGGCTGCAGGGCACCCTCTCCGAGCGAAAGGGTCGGGTCGGGAACGACCAGCTCCGGGTCGATCACCCGCTGGAAGCCGAGCCCGTGGCAGCGCTCGCAAGCTCCATGTGGCGAGTTGAAGGAGAAGATCCGCGGCTCCAGCTCTGGGATCGAGGTGCCGCAGCTGAGGCAGGCGAACTGCTCGCTGAAGAGGAGCGGCTCGGGGGCGTCCTCGCCGACCATCTCGACTTCGACCAAGCCGGCGGCGAGCCCGGCCGCGGCCTCGACCGACTCCGAGAGGCGCCGCCGCAAATCCTTCTTCATCACCAACCGGTCGACGACCACCGCGACATCGTGTTTGTACTTCTTGTCGAGGACGATCTCCTCGTCGAGCCGGCGCAGCTCACCGTCGACTTTGACCCGCGAATAGCCCTCGAGGCGGAACTGCTCGAAGAGCTTGCCGTACTCGCCTTTGCGGCCGCGCACGACCGGGGCCATCACCATGAATTTGGTTCCCTCCTCGAGGGTCATCAGCCGGTCGACGATCTGCTCCTGGGTCTGGCCGGTGATCTCCGCCCCACACTCGGGACAGTGCGGCACGCCGATCCGCGCCCAGAGCAGCCGCAGGTAGTCGTGGATCTCGGTCACCGTGCCGACCGTCGAGCGCGGGTTGCGCGAGGTCGTCTTCTGGTCGATCGAGATCGCCGGCGAGAGACCCTCGATTGAGTCGACGTCGGGCTTCTCCATCAGCCCAAGGAACTGGCGCGCGTAGGAGGAGAGCGACTCGACGTAGCGCCGCTGCCCCTCGGCGTAGATCGTGTCGAAGGCAAGGCTCGACTTGCCCGAGCCCGAAAGCCCGGTGATCACGATTAGCGCATCGCGGGGCAACTCGACGTCGACGTCCTTGAGGTTGTGCTCTCGCGCCCCGGAGATGACGATGCGATCAGAAGCGGCCACTGAAGCAATCATAGGGAGGCGAACAGCTGTTCCCCTCGACTCCCCGCAACGTCCGACTTTCCTCAGGCGTTTGTGCCACCCCAAGGGGGCGAATCCCGCTGACTTCGCTCTTTGTTTCGCTATGCGAGACAAAACGCGAACTCACCGGCCAGTTGCCGCACTCGCGGAGTTGCAGCGCGGGGTTGTCTCGGCTAGCCAGCTTGCCGGGCTTGGGTATTCGCGGGCACGGATCGCACGTGAGGTAGGGGCGGGATATCTCCATCAAATTCATCGCGGCGCATATGCAGTTGGGCATTCAGCCCTGTCCAAGAAGGGAAGATGCCTGGCGGCGGTGCTTGCATGTGGTGACAGCGCCGTCCTGAGCCATCGTTCGGCCGCCTGGCTTTGGGGCCTCACCGGGCGATGGGACCCCATCCTCGAAGTCACAGCGGCAAGTCCCCGCCACATCCGGTCTGCGATTCGCGTGCACAGTGCCGAGGCACTTATAGCTGAGGATCGAACCTCGGTCGAACTGATCCCAGTCACAGCGGTACCCAGAACGCTCCTCGACTTTGCCGCAGTCGATCCCCATTTCCTCAAGACCGCGCTGGATCGTGCCGAGCGACGCGGCTTGCTGGACTTCATTGCCATCGATGCCTTGCTTGCGCGAAGTCGTGGCTTCAGGGGCGTCGGACGTCTCCGTGAGGCACTCACTGTCTATCGCATACCTGCCTTCACGCGCTCGGGATTGGAGCGTCGCTTCCTCGGACTGGTCCATCAGGCTGGACTAGCTCGTCCAGCGATCAACCACTTCATCGAGGGCTACGAGCTGGATGCTTACTGGGCTGCCGAGCGATTCGCCGTCGAACTTGACACATACGACTACCACGGCGACCGGGTCGCATTCGAGAAGGACCGGCTACGCCAGGAAGACCTCAAGCTCGTCGGTATCGAGATGACTCGCATCACCGGCACACGAATCGATCGTGAACCCGAGGCTGTTATCAGCCGCCTGCGGCGCCTTCTCCGTCAGCGCCGTCACGATCTAGGTCTCAGCACCGGTTGACTTCGCGTTTTGTCTCGCATACCGCGACAAAACGCGAAGTCAGCGGCTGGAGAGATCCCACGTGACGGAGTCAGTAGAGGGAGGTGGCTAGGCGGCGGCGGAACTCGCGGGCGGTTGGGTCGTCGGGCGGCAGGGTGGCGAGGATGCCGACTATGGCGCGGCGGAGTTGCTCGCGGGTCTCGTCGTCTGCGTCGGCGAGTTGCTCGAGGAGCGAGTCGAGGGCGGCGGAGGTCTCGCCGCGGTCGAGCAACTCGAAGGCCTCGGCGGCAATGCCGCGCTTGGTCAGGTCGATACGAGCCGCGATGCCTTCGGCGGCGAAGTCGCCTTCGTGTCCCTCGACGGCGGCGAGGGCATCCTCCTCCGCCCCGCGCTCGAGGCGTTTTTGAGCCAGGGCCACGGCGACGTCGGCTCGGGTCGGCTCCAGTTCGGCGGCTTCGCGCAACGAGAGCTCGTCGCCGGCCGCGAGCAGCTCGTCGGCGCGCGAGGGGACGAGTGAGTCGAAGAGCTCTTCTACTTTCGCTTTCGGCACGGCGCCGACGAATTCATTGACGACGGCACCATCCTGAAACGCCTTCACGGCGGGAATACCCTGCACGCCGAAGCGCGCCGCCAGCGTCTGATTGGCATCGACGTCGACCTTGGCAAGCACCACCTGGCCCGCACGGGCGCTCTCGGCGGCCTCCAGGGCCGGCGTAAGCGTGCGGCACGGAGCACACCACTCGGCCCAGAAATCGACCACGACTGGAATCTGGCGAGAGCGCTCGACCACCTCGCTCTCGAATGTTGCCTCGCTGACGTCGACGGCCACCGACGCAGGATAGTTAAGGGCGCTTGTGCGGCTTGCCGCACGCGAGTAGCGTGCTGCTAAGGCGGGGCCAGCGACAGAGGAGGAAAAGATGTCGAACGTCGACACCGCTCGGTCCGCCTACGAGGCCTTCGGCCGCGGCGACCTGGAAGCACTGAGCGAAATGCTGTCCGAGGACGGCACTTGGCTCACGTCTGATGAGCTGCCCCTTGGGGGCGAAACCAAGGGCCGTGACGCGATTCTGGAAAACTTCACCCAGATTCCCAACTACTGGTCGTCCTTCAGCGTCGAGCCAGAGGAGTTCATCGACGCCGGCGAATGGGTGGTGGTGAAGGGGACACAGCGAGCCGCCCACAACGGCGACAGCTTCGAGGCGCCCTTCGCGCACCTGATGAAGTTCGCCGACGGCAAGATCGTGCGCGGGGAGTTCTACGGCGACAGCGCCAAGGCCGCCAAGGTCCTGGCCTAGGCGCCCGCCCGCATCCCGTCGAGGTCGCGGCGCAGCTCTCTTAGCTCGTCACGGAGCCGCGCCGCCTCCTCGAAGCGCAGGTCGTCGGCAGCGGCGAGCATCTCCTCCTCGAGCGAGACGATCGTGCGCTCCAGCTCGGCGGGATCGGCGAAGTCACCGGCGCGCTTGCCGCGGCGCTTGCGCGGCGCCCGGTCCTCCATCGCCAGGAACTCGCTCATCTCGGAGATGCCCTTGCGCACCGTCTCCGGCGTGATCCCGTGCTCGGCGTTGTAGGCGAGCTGGATCGCCCGGCGTCTATCCGTCTCGCGCATCGCTGCCCGCATCGCGTCGGTCTCCTTGTCGGCGTACATCAGCACCCGCCCGTTGACGTTGCGGGCGGCGCGGCCGATCGTCTGCACGAGGCTGGTCTCGCCGCGCAGGAAGCCCTCCTTGTCGGCGTCGAGGATCGCCACCAGCGAGACCTCGGGCAGGTCGAGCCCCTCGCGCAGCAGGTTGACTCCGACCAGCACGTCGTACTCGCCGAGGCGCAGGTCGCGGATGATCTGAATCCGTTCCAGGGTGTCGATCTCGGAATGCAGGTAGCGCACCCGCACCCCGTACTCGAGCAGGTAGTTGGTCAGGTCCTCGGCCATCTTCTTGGTCAGCGTCGTGACCAGGACCCGCTCGCCCGCCTCGGCGACGGCCTTGATCTCGTTCATCAGGTCGTCGATCTGGTTCTTCGTGGCGCGCAGCTCGATCTCGGGATCGATGATCCCGGTCGGGCGGACGATCTGCTCGACCGTCCGGGTCGATTCGGTGCGCTCGAACGGCCCGGGCGTCGCCGAGACCATCACCAGCTGCGGCACCCGCTGCAGGAACTCGTCGAACTTGAGCGGCCGATTGTCGATCGCCGACGGCAAGCGGAAGCCGTAGTCGATCAGGGTCTGCTTCCGCGATCTATCGCCTTCGTACATGCCGCCGATCTGCGGGATCGTCTGGTGGGACTCGTCGACGAAGACGACGAAGTCGTCGGGGAAGTAGTCGACCAGCGTGTGCGGCGGGCTGCCCTCCGGGCGGCCGTCAAGGATGCGCGAGTAGTTCTCGATTCCCGAGGTGAAGCCGATCTCTTTCAGCATCTCGATGTCGTAGGCGGTGCGCTGGCGCAGTCGGTGCGCCTCGAGCTGCTTGCCCTCCGCCTCCAGTTCGGCGGTGCGGGAGTTCAGTTCGGCGCGGATTTCCTCCACCGCCCGGTCCAGGGTCTCGTCCTTGGTCACGTAGTGAGAGGCCGGCCAGACCGAGACGTGATCGATCGTGTCGAGGATCTCGCCGGTCAGCGGGTCGAAGTGCTGGATCCCCTCGATCTCATCGCCGAAGAGGGCGATCCGATAGGCCGACTCGGCGTAGGAGGGCATGATCTCCAGCATCTCGCCGCGCACCCGGAAGGCGCCGCGGCCGAGCACCGAGTCGTTGCGCTGGTACTGCATCTTGACCAGCTTGCGCAGCACCTCGTCGCGGTCGATCTCGTCGCCGACTTTGAAGAGCTGCATTTTTTCGTTGTAGACCTGCGGCGAGCCGATCCCGTAGATGCAGGACACCGAAGCGACGATGATCACGTCGCGGCGGGCGAAGAGCGCCGCCGTGGCGGCGTGGCGCAAGCGGTCGATCTCGTCGTTGACCGAGGAGTCCTTCTCGATGTAGAGGTCCTGGGCGGGGACGTAGGCCTCGGGCTGGTAGTAGTCGTAGTAGGAGACGAAGTACTCGACCGAGTTCTCGGGGAAGAACTCGCGGAACTCGTTGCAGAGCTGGGCCGCCAGCGTCTTGTTGTGTGCGATCACCAGCGAGGGCCGCTGGACCGCCGCGATCGTCGCCGCCATCGTGAAGGTCTTGCCTGTCCCGGTGGCGCCGAGCAGCGTCTGGAAACGGTCGCCCCCGCCCAGCCCCTCGGCCAGCCCGGCGATCGCCTTGGGCTGGTCGGCGGTCGGGGTGTAAGCGGGATTGAGCTCGAACTCGGGCACGCGCTGACGATAGCGAGCGCACTACACTGCCCCGCCGATGACCCGCTCGCAAAAGGCCCTCGCCGGTTTCTTCGCCTTCGCCGGGACGATGCACTTCGTCATCCCGCGCAGCTACGAAGCGATGATGCCGCCCGGGCTTCCTCGCCATCGCGAGGCAGTCGTGGTCAGCGGCCTCGCCGAGATCGCCGGCGGCATCGCGGTCGCGGCTCCTTCGACGCGCCGCTTCGCGCGCTGGTGGCTGCTGGCCCTGCTGGCCTTCGTCTTCCCCGCCAACGTGCACATGGCGGTCAATCCCGAGCAGGTTCGCGGGCTCGACCTGCAGCGGATTCCACGTTGGGCGCTCTGGGCACGGCTACCGTTGCAGCCATTGGCGATGCTCTGGGTCTGGCGCGCCACGCGCGACTGACATCGCCCTCGAGCCTGACGCACTCAGGCCGACCACGAGCATCACGGGTTCCGTGTTATAAACGTGCGGTTTTGCAGGTAGGTGTTTTGTCCGTAGGCGTTTTGACTGTAGCGCTTTTGTCTTCGCAGACAGAGAATTGCTGGAATGAAACCACGCGAACGTTTCGCAATTAATCTGCGTAAGGCGCGCAAGAATAAGGCCATCTCACAGGAGGAGTTGGGCTTTCGTTGCGATCTGCACCGCACCGAGATTTCACTGCTCGAGCGTGGCGGCCGTGAGCCGCGACTGGGCACGATCGTCAAGCTCGCCGGTTCGCTCGACACCACCCCGGAACAGCTCTGCGAAGGGGTCGCCTGGCTGCCCGGCAAGGGCAAGTTTCAGATCAAGAAGTAGGGGCCCCGGCTGGTTCCGGCAGGGGTTCCACTTAACTTTTTCGGTGGATCGGCCGGGGTCGTCCGAGACTCGCCCGCCGAAAAAGCACAAGACGTTCCACCCCTGCCGGAACCAGCCCTCAGGTAAAGCTCTCTAGGGCAGGAACTGTTCGAGGAAGCTCTGAGCGGGTCCGAGGAAGCCCTGCACGTCGTTGAGCAGGGATTCGGCGTTGTTGATCAGTTCGATCGCCCGGTCGAGCGGGATGTTCTTCAGGGTTTCGCGCAAGGGTGCGGCCAAAAGGGGATTGAGGGCACCCGCTTCTTCAGCGTCATTGACAGCCCGCAGCAGGCCGGCTCGCACCGCCTTGGCTAGTTGTGCGTCGCTGATGTCGTAACGCTGGGTGAAACGTTCGCGTCCCTCCGGCGTCGCCAGCGCCCGCGCCAGCGTCTCGCGGCTGACGCCGAGTTGGCAGGCAGCGCCATCAAGGGCCGAAAGCGTGAACTGTTGTGCGATCTCCTGCAGACCTCCGGGGTTCCGCCAGGCGCGATGCTTGCACGGGTCCTGGGTCTTTTCCGGCGTGTAGGAGGAGCCACCAGCCGCGAGGTAGACCCCGACCAGGACAACTGCGGCGACCATGGCGGCGCCGACCAAGACCTGCGCCCTACGTTCCGCACTCACAGTTCGACCCTCCGCGCCAACGCGATCGGGATCAGTGAGAGCAGGCCAATCAGGGCAGCGAGGCCGAAGGACGGGCTAAAGGCGTGCGTGGCGCCGCGGTTTAGCTGGTCCTGTAGTTCTTCCCGCAGTCGCACCACTTCGTCGCGTTCGGCGGAGTCACTCGGAAGCGGTTCGAAAGCCGGCCCGATCGTCGGCACCTTCCCCTTCTCTTCTTCGAGGCGGTTCGCGATTTTCTGCGCCAAGTCGAGCTTGAGCAGGGGCGGCACGCGGGAATCGAGGATCACGGCGGTGCCTGCATCGATCGCGTCGTGGCGCTGTTCGGCGATGTCGTGAGTAAAGATCGGGGTCACGGCGAGCAGGCCGATGACCACACCGGCGTGACGGGCCGAGATCGTCCAGCCCCCGTGAATCGCCTGCGGCGCGCGTCCGTCTAGCGCGGTCTCGGTCAGCGCCGAGAGCACCAAGGCGAGACCGATCCCGATCATCACCTGGGGGGGAAGGGTGAGCGCGACCTCAGCTTTTGGCAGCAGAGCGAGCCCGCCAAGTCCGCCGGAGACGAGGATCGCGCCGGCCGCCGCTCGCGCCCGCGCGCTCGGCACCAGCTTGTCGAGCCGGCTACCGAGCAGGGCCGAAAGTGGCATCACGCTAACCACGATCGCGGCGCCGATCGGGCTCAGCCGCCAGCCCTCGATCAGCAGCAGGACGAGCAGGAAGAGAGCGCCGGCGATCGCCGCGGAGATCAGTGCCAAGGCCAGGTTCGCGAGCAAGTGTGGCCGGCCGGTCCGTCGCAGCTCCGTGGAGAGCACCCCCGTGGCGGTCTCGTGCTTGGCGACGGCGAGGATCGGCACCGCCGCCGCAAGTGCAATCGGCAACTGAATCAGGAAGATCGACTGCCAAGAGACCAGCTCCGTAAGCAAGCCGCCCACCGCCGGGCCCAGCGCCGCGCCGGTTGCCCCCGCGGTCGCCCAAAGTGCCGCGGCACGACGCTCGGAACCCACCGTGGCGGGCAGCAGCTCCAGGACCGCGGTCACCGCCGCGGCACCGCCGAGCGCCTGCACGCAGCGCGCCGCTATCAGGGTGCTGAGCTGATCGGAGACGGCGCAGGCGAGGCTGGCGCCGGCGAACACCGCCAGCCCTACGGCGGCGGCGCGGCCGGGGCCCACTCGCCGCGCCAAATGTGCGGCCGGCACCGCCGCCAGCGCCATCACGAGATTGAAGGAAACGAGCACCCAGGTGACGCCGGCAACGCTGGTGTCCAACTCACGGTAGATCTGCGGCAGCGCCAGAACGACGATCGAGGAGTCGGCCAGCACCAGACCGACGGCGAGCGTCAGCGCCGCGACACGGGGCCGGGGGGCCTCGGAACTCAGTAGCCCAGCTCCTTCTTGTAGGTGTCGCGGTAGGCGTGCTGCTTGTCGAGAACCTCTTCTACGTAGGCGCGGGTTTCCGGGAATGGGATCCCCTTGACGCTCAGGTTGCCCCCACCCCACTCGTCGACGTTGCCGGGACCGGCGTTATAGGCAGCGAGTGCGGCGACCACATCGCCGTCGTAGCGATCGAGCAATTCGCGCAGCAGGAACGTGCCGTAGCGGATGTTGATTTCGGGATCGCCGAGGTCTTTGAGCTTGAAGGTCGTACCGCCGCTGAGGCGCTCGATTTCATTGGCGGCGTCGGGCGTGATCTGCATCAGGCCACGCGCACCGGCGCTCGAGGTGCGGTCGCTGAACTTCGACTCCGAGTAGATGACCGCCGCGATCAGGGCCGCATCGACGCCCTTTTCGCGCGACTGCTGGCGAATCACGTCCTCGTGGCGCAGCGGCAGCGTGAGCTCTTGGATAGCCCGATCGACAGTCCCCACCAGTCCCAGCAGCACGCCGGCGACGATACCGGCGGTGACTACCGTGGCGCCAATCACCAGGCGGCGCCTTCTCCGTTCCCTAACCGGGCGCTTTCGGGCCGCGCTCATCCCCTCAGCTTCGCGAGGAGGGCGGACAGGCGCCGCTCGAGATCCTCAAGCGTGCCGTCATTCTCGATCACGTGCTCGGCTCGGGCCGCCTTCTCCCCTTGGGTAAGCTGGCGCGCCTCGCGCTCGCCGACCAGGGCGTGGCCCCGCGCCTCAGCACGGGCACGGCGGACGTCGTCGGAGGTGACAACGGCAAGAGTGGTGTCGAATACAGGCTCCATCTCGGACTCGAAGAGCAGCGGCACCTCGACCACGGCGACCTCAACGTCCTCGCCCAGCGAAGCAAACCAGCCGCCGATCCGCTCGCCCACCAGCGGGTGGATCTGCGCCTCCAACCACTTAAGCTGCTCTGGATCGGCAAACACGATTTCGCCGATCTTGGTGCGGTCTACGCGACCTTCGGATGCCACCTCCATCCCCCAGCGCTCAGTCAGCCTGCCCAGCAGCGGTTCAGAGTCCAGCAACTCATGCACGACTGCGTCGCTGGAGATAGTCGCTGCCCCGAGCTGCTCAAAAGCAGCTAGGGACTCGGACTTCCCAGCCGCAATCCCACCGGTCAACCCGATAGTCAGCGGCACAACGAGCTAAGACTCGGAGGGTTCCTCAGCAGGCGACTCGGACTCGCCGGACTCGCCGGCGGCCTCATCGTTGTCATCAGGCGAATCCGGCCGTTCCTGCACCGATTCCCCCTCCTGCTCCTCGCCACCTTCCTCAGGCGCCTCGGCAACCGGAGCCTCAACCTCCTCGGCAACGGGCTCTTCGGCGACCTCGGCTGGGGCCTCCTCCTCGGCTGGGGCCTCCTCCTCGGCAGGCTCTTCAGTGACCTCGGCTGGAGTCTCCTCAGCAGCCGGAGCCTCCTCAGCTTGCGCCTCCTCGGCAGCGGATGCCTCAGCCTCGGCGGCAACAGGCTCAGCCACCTCGGCAGCGGGTTCCTCGGCGACCTCGTCAGACGCCTCGTCCGCGGGTGGCGTGGCGGTGGGCTCCTCGCCCGCAGCTTGCGAGGACGAGGAGTCCTCTGTCACGACAGGACCCGCGGCCTCGTCATCTGATCCCTCGCCAGGGGATCCCTCCGAAGCCTCCTGAATCTGTGCCCCAAGGTCGCCCATCGGCATCTTCTGCTCCTCAACCTGCTTGATGCTGAGCGACAACCGCCGCCGCTCCTCATCGATCTCGAGGATCTTGACGTCGAGCGCCGCACCCGGCTCGACCACCTCGCTCGGACTCTCGACGTGATGGTCGGCAAGCTCGGAGATGTGGACCAGGCCCTCAACGCCAGGCAGGATCTCGACGAAGGCGCCGAAGGCGACGACCTTGGTCACGGTACCGCCAAGCACGTCGCCGGGACGATGGGCGCTGATCACACGCTGCCAGGGGTCCTCTTGGGTCTGCTTCAGACCCAGCGAGATGCGCTGGCGGTCGCGGTCGATGTCGAGCACCTTGATCCGCACCGTGTCGCCGATCGCCACCACCTCGGATGGGTGATTGACGTGGCTCCAGGAAAGCTCGGAGATATGAATCAAACCGTCGATGCCGTCGAGGTCGACGAAGGCGCCGAAGTCGACGATGTTGGAGATCTTGCCCTCGACGACCTGACCGGGCTCTAGGCGACCGAGGATCTGCTCGCGCACCTCCTTGCGCTCTTCCTCGAGCACGGCGCGCCGCGAAAGCACCACATTGTTGCGGCTGCGATTGAGCTCGATCACTTTGCACTCGAGCGTCTGGCCCATGAACTCGTCGAGGTTGTGGACGCGGCGGATGTCGACCAACGAGGCGGGCAGAAAGCCGCGCACCCCGAGGTCGAGGATCAGCCCGCCCTTGACGACCTCGATCACGTTGCCCTCGACCGGTTCGCCCGACTCGGCGGCGGCCTCGATGCGGCGCCACGCCTTCTCGAAGCGGGCACGCTTCTTGGAGAGGACCAAGCGACCGTCGGCATCTTCCTTGGTCAGGACGAGGGCATCGACTTCCTCGCCCTGCTCGACCTCGTCGGCCGGGTTGACCGACTTGCGGATCGAGAGCTCGTGCGAGGGAATGACGCCCTCGGACTTGTAGCCGATGTCGACCAGGACCTCGTCTTTGTCGATCCGTACGACCTTGCCCTTGACGACGTCGCCCTCCTCGAAGGAGACCATCGTCGCCGCGTAGTTCGGCACCACTTTGCCGTCTATTTCAAGCAGTAGCCCCCCGGATCCCTCGACGGGAGTCCCCGTCGGCGCAGGAGCAGTCAATGTGTCGGTCGCGGACACGGCGCAGAACTATTGCAGAATCACCGCCACCTCCTCTGCTCCCGCGAATCCCTGAAGAATCAGATATGCACAGGGATTCGCTCCCGCGTCCGGGGGTGGCGGGGGATACCCTGCTGCCTATGCCTGTACGCGCAACGAAACGGGGCGATGATCGGACTCCGCTCGATAGCAGCCATGACGTGCTGATCTGCGGTGCCAGCTTCGCCGGACTCGCCGTGGCCAGGGGGCTGGCGGGCTCGGGCGCTGACGTGCTGCTGATCGACCGCTATGAGATCGGCGAGAGGCAGACCTCGGCCTGCGGCATCCCGACCGAGTGGATGAGGGCGATGGGCCTGATGGACGCCGAGCGGCAGCGCTTCGACTCGCTTCTTATCCACACACCGCACGGGGACTCTCGCTTCCGACTTCCCTTCACCTTCTCCACCTTCGACTATCGCGAGCTTTGTGCGCTGCTCTGGCGCGACTGCGATGCCCGCTTTGAGACCGCCAAGGTGAACGGCCGGGCGGCCACCGCCAATGGTGATGGTGCGATCGCGATCGACACCGACCGCGGCGTCATCTCCGCCCAGCTTGTCGTCGACGCACTCGGCTGGCGCCGCATGCTGGCCAACGGTGACGGCTATCAACCGCCCGACGCGCCGCTATCGCGCGGCCTCGAGGTCCACCCCGAAGGCACAGGTGACGACCTCGAGATCTGGATCGACCGTCGTTACGTCCCCGCTGGCTACGGCTGGAGCTTTCCCGCCCGCGACGAGCTGCGCATCGGCGTCGGCTCCTTTGACCCACGCTTCCACGTGCGCGAGACGACCGAGCTGCTCGCCGAAGACCTCGACGCCGATCGCGTCCGCTACCAAGGCAACTGGATCCCCCACAAACTGCGCGGCGCCACCGAGGGCGGCATCTTCTTCGCCGGCGACTCCGCCGGTCACTGCCTGCCGCTCAGTGCCGAGGGAATCCGCACAGCGCTCTATTTCGGCATTGCCCTGGGCCGCGAGTTGCGCGGCGTCATCGACGGCTGGCAGGGCCGCGAGCAGGCAGCCGCCCGCTACGCCGCCTTCAACGACTCGCACGAGTGGAAGTTCCGCTGGATGCTGCGTGTGCAGCGACTCGTCCCGAAAATTCCGCCCCGGCTGCTGGGACCTCTGGTGCGACTGCTCGGTGCCAAGCGGTTCATCGACTGGTCTTTCACCCATTACCTGCGGATCGCGCCGCCTGAGTTTGCGCTCGGTTCAGCGAACGATCAGAACGGTGCCGGCAAGCAGCAGCGCGACGCCGAGGATCCGCTCGGGGCCGAGCGGGACCTGGTCGAGGCCGAATAGGCCGAAGCGGTCGATCGCGACCGAGAAGGTGAGCTGGCCGGTGATCGTCGCCGCCGCCACGCCCCCCGCGCCGATCGCGGTGACGGCGATCAGCGCGTTGAGGACATAGACGGCACCGAGCAGCCCGCCGAGCAGGTAATACCAGCTGACGTCGAAGGTCGAACTGAGGCCGCCGGCCTTGCCACTGAGCACAACGATCGCGGCAAGCGCGATCGTGCCGACGAGGAAGGAGACGAGCGCTGCTGGAAGGCTGCCGGTGGCACGTCCAAGACCGGCGTTGATCGGCGCCTGGAGAGCGATCAGGCCGCCTGCTGCCGCGGTGAGGAAGACCGCGAGGCCCTTATCCATCGAGTGACTTTCGCGCCAGCGTGATCTTTGACATTCGTCCGTGTTGCATCGATACGGGTCGGCCAGTTGAACCGTCCTGCCGTCATATCAGTAAGCCGAAGGGACCATCGAACCACAGATGCCACCACCAGCAGAGGGATTCGCCGCCCGTTTCGTCCTTGGACCGGCGTTGCGCACGCAGCCGGACCGCCGCCTCGTCACGCTCGTTCGCGGCGGCTACGAGAACGCCTTCGAGGAGATCGTTCGCCGCTACGGCAAGCCGCTGACTCGCTATGCGGCAGCGATCGTCGGCGGCCGCGCCGAGGACATCACCCAGGATGCGTTTTCCAAGGCACTGCTGGCACTGCGCCGCGATGGCGCCGAGATCGAGTTGCGCCCCTGGCTCTTCCGCATCGTCCGCAACACCGCCCTCAACGAGCTGCGCGACCGGCCGCCTTCGGCGGAGGCCCTCGCCGACGCGATAGCCAGCGGAAGCAACCCGGCCGAGGAGTTGGAGCGCCGCGAGGAGCTGGCCGACCTGATGCGTCGCCTGCAATCCCTGCCCGACCCGCAGCGTGCCGCGATCGTGATGCGCGAGCTGGAAGGCCTCAGCCACGAGGAGATCGCGACGGCGCTGGGGCTCAGCGGGGGTGCCGCGCGGCAGGCGATCTACCGGGCGCGACGTTCGCTTCGCGACGGCGCCGGGATGCTGCTGCCGCTGCCGCTGCTGAAAGCACTGCTGGCTGGCGCCGCGACGGCGCCGGTGGACGCCGCTGCCGGCGCGGCGGGACTTGGCGGCGCCGCTGGAGCCGGAGTGGCGTTGAAGGCCGCCACCGCGACCGTCCTCGTCGCCGGAGCGGTCGGCGCCGGCGTGGCGATCGACCACAACCGCCATGGCAGTCATCCGGAACAGGCCAACGCCCAGAGCGTCGTCGCTGACGACTCCTCAACGCCAATAAGCAGTGGGCCGGCGACGGTCGATACGGGGGCGGGGGGAGCGAACGAACAGGCTGAACACCGGGAAGGTCACAACGGCACCGGGCAGGGAGACAACCGTGAATCACACGGTGGCCCTGGCCCCGACGGCGGCGGCATATCGGCCGCCAACAACGGTGACCTCAGCGGAAGTGGCGACCATCAAAGTGGTAGCGACCGCCATGGAGGGTCTCAGCCCGAGGCAGGTGACGATCACAGCGGCAACAGGGGTCCTTCCGGGAGCGGCGGCTCCGGCGGCGGGGATGGCCATCAGTCCGGCCGTGGTTCAGGCGGATCATCGGACTCCGGCGGCGGAGGCTCCGACGACAGCTCCGGGTCCGGCAGCAGCTCGATCCCTTCGGGCGGGGATTCCGGATCCGACGACGTCCCCAGCTCGAACAGTGGTCCAGGTTCCGGCGGCAATCCCAGCGGCTCAGGCGACAAAAGCGGTGGCTCAGAGCCGGCTCCCGAAGATTCGAGTGATTCTCACGGCCACGATGGGTTGTCCGTACAGAAGGAACCCCAACCCCAGGAGGAACCATGAGACTCGCTCACCGAATCACGACCCTTGCTGCCGCCTTGATCGGTGCGCTCGCGATGCTCGCGCTGCCGGCAGTCGCCGCCGCCAAGGACGGCAACCACGACCGCATCCCCGACCGCTGGGAGAAGCGGCATCACCTCTCGACCAACGTCAACCAGGCGGGCCGCGATCAAGACCGCGACCACCTGCGCAACCGCGCCGAGTTCCTCGCCGGAGACAACCCGCGCAATGCCGACAGCGACAGTGACGGCATCACCGACGGTGAAGAGAACGCTGGCAAAATCACCTCTTTCGATGCCGCAAGCGGAAAACTGACGATCGCCCTCTTCGGCGGCGAAACGATCACCGGCCTCGTCAACGAAGAAACCGAGATCGAGTGCGACCACGGCAGCGCGAGCGCCTCGAGCTCGAGTGACGACGGACAGGACCAACAGGGAGAGGAAGAGCCCGGAGATGACAACGGCGGCAACGGCGGCGAAGGAGAGTCAGATGACGACAACGGCGATAACTCTGGCCCCGGGTCGCAGAACTCAGGACCGGGATCAGGCGGCGATGGCGAAGGCGAAGGCGAGGCGAACTGCACGACCGCAGATCTCGTCGCGGGCACCGTCGTCGAGGAGGCTGAGCTGAGCGTCGCAAACGGCGCTGCGACCTTTGAGAAGGTCGAGCTGGGCAGCTGACCTTCTTGGTCGGCTGACTACTTGGCGTCGAGCCAGTCCTCGCCGACGCCGACGTCCACCTCAAGCGGGGGGTCGAGCTGGTAAGCGGCGCACATCTCGCGCCGCACCAGCTCGACCGCGCCGTCCATCTCCTCCGGCGGGCCCTCGAAGAGCAGCTCGTCATGAATTTGCAGGACGAGGCGAGTCTGCATCCCGGCCTCACTCAGCGCCCGCTGGCAGCGAACCATCGCGATCTTGATGATGTCCGCGGCCGTGCCCTGAATCACCGTGTTGACGGCGAGACGCTCGCCTAGACGCCGGGTATTGGGGTTGCCGGAGCGCAGCTCCGGGATCGAACGGCGCCGCCCCAGCAGGGTCGTGACGTAGCCTTCCTCCTGCGCCTGCTCGACCACCTGCTCACGGAAAGCACGCACAGCGGGAAAGCGCTCCAGGTAGCGGGAGACGAATTCCTCCCCCTCTTTGCGGGGGATATTGAGCCGGTCGGCGAGGCCGAAGCCGGTCAGCCCGTAGACGATGCCGAAGTTGACCATCTTCGCCTTCGAGCGCTGGCCGACGTCGACCTCGTCACGTGAGATGTCGAAGACCTCGGCCGCCGTCGCGGCGTGGACGTCTTCGCGGGCGCGAAAGATCTCTTTCAGCACCTCCTCCTCGGCGACGTGAGCGAGCACCCGCAACTCGACCTGGCTGTAATCAGCGGAGAGCAGACGGGCGCCCGACTCGGCGACGAAACAGGCCCGCACCGGTCGGCCGATCTCGGTGCGGATCGGGATGTTCTGCAAGTTGGGGTTGGTGCTGGAGAGGCGACCGGTGGTCGTCGCGGCCTGGTTGAAGGTTGTGTGGACGCGGCCCGTCTCAGGGTCGATCAGGTCGGGCAGCGAGTCGAGGTAGGTGTTCTTCAGCTTGGTCAGCTCACGCCAGGACTCGATCTTCTCGACGATCGGGTGCTCGTCGCGAATCTGGGCGAGCACGCGGGCGTCGGTCGAGTAGCCAGTTTTGCCGCGACGCTTGCGGGTCAGGCTGAGCTTCTCGAAGAGGACACGGCCGACCTGCTGAGGGGAGCCAATCGTGAACTCCTCCTCGGCCAGCTCGAAGATCTCCCGCTCGAGCGTCTCGATGCGCTCGCCGAAGCCGGCGCCGACCTCGGCCAGGCGCTCCGCATTCAGCTTCAGCCCCTCGCGCTCCATCGCAGCGAGGACGTGGACCAGCGGCAGCTCGATCTCGCCCAGCAGGTGTTGGAGGCCAAGCTCCTCGATGCGGGGCCGCTGCGCCTCGGCGAGGGCAGCGACGAGGCGGGCTTCCTCGGCCGGCTCCAAGCCCGCCTCGCCCTCGGTGTCACCGTCGAGGGAGAGCTGGCCATCGTCGTCATTGTTCGCCGGCACCGCGTCGACGGCGATGCCGATTCCCGCGTCGGCTGCGAGCTCGGTCAGCTCGTAGGTGCGGCGCTGCGGCTCAAGCAGGTAGGCGGCGAGCATCGTGTCGTAGTCGAGCTCCAGCTCGATCCCCTCACGGGCGGCTGCGGCCAGCAAGCCGTGGCGTCCGCCGCCGAGCGACTTGATGTCGTGGGCGACGATGCCGCGACCGGGAAGCGCCACCGCAAGCTCGTCCAGGCTCGCCGTGCCGGTCACGATTCGCTCACCGTCCGCGGCCGCCCATTGCCCGCTGGCGGCAGACAGCGCGACCGGGCCGGTGCCGAGATCCGACGGTTCGCCCTCGACCGCTTCGATCTCCAGCTCGGTCTCCACCTTGCGCCCCGGCACCGCCCTGCCCTCCGGCAGCGCTTCTTCAAGCCGCTCCATCACCGCGCGCAGCTCGAACTCGCGCATGAAGTCACGCAGGGCACCGCGGTCGGGTTCGGCGCCCATCACCGATGCCAGTTCAACGCCCGTCTCGATCTCGTACTGCAGCGTCGCCAGCTGCTTGGACATGCGCGCGTCGTCGGCATGCTCGACCAAGTTTTGCTTGCGCTTGGCGCCGGAGATCTCTTCGACACTGCTCAACACGCTCTCCAGGGAGCCGAATTGCTGCAGCAGCTGCGTCGCCGTCTTCTCGCCGATACCTGGGACTCCGGGGATGTTGTCCGAGGTATCGCCGCGCAGCCCCATCAGGTCGGTGATCAGCTCCGGCGGCACGCCGTAGCGCTCGATCACCGCCTCTATGTCGTAGACCTTGGTCTCGGTGATCCCGCGCGAGGTGCTCATCACCCGCACCCCCTCACCGACCAGCTGGTAGGCGTCTCGATCTCCGGTGACGACCATCACCGGAATCCCATCTTCTCGGGCTTGCCGGGTCAGCGAGGCGATCACGTCGTCGGCCTCGTAACCCTCGACCCTGACGTTGGTGTAGCCGAAGGCCTCAACCAGTGGCATCAGGTGCGGCCACTGCTCGCGCAGCAGGTCGGGCCGCGGTTTGCGCTGTGCCTTGTAGAGGTCGTAGGTGACCTCCCGCCCCGACATCCCCGCGTCCCAGGCGACTACGACACCAGCCGGTGCGTGCTCATCGATGATCTTGACAAGCATCGAGGCAAGCCCGTAGATCGCGTTGGTCGGGCGTCCATCGCTGGTCCCGATCGACTCTGGCAAGGCGAAGAACGCCCGGTAGGCGAGGGAGTTGCCGTCGATCAGGAAGAGCTCTTGCTTAGCGGTCTCGGTCTTGGCTGCGGCCATCGGGTCCAACTCTATGGCGCGGGGAGGCGAGCATTTCTCGCAGCACCTCCGCAACCCGCCCCGGCTCGTCAGTCACCTGCTCTTCGCTCAGCCGAACGACCTCGAGACCCCGCGCGCGCAGCTCGAGGTCGCGATGGCGATCATCCCGAAAGGCCTGCCGACCGCGGTGGTAGCCGTATCCATCGGTTTCGACGGCCAGGTGGCGGTCGCGCCAGAGGAAGTCGACCAGGTAAGTGCCGACGCTAACATTGACCTCGGGAGTCGGCAGCCGGTGGCGCCTGCATATCCGCAAGAAGTCGCGCTCCAGATCACTGCGTGTGCGATCGTGGCCGACATCCCCGCCGAGCGGCAACCCGAGCACGCTTGCCTGCCGAATTGCCCGGCGCACCTCCCACCCTGGGACCGAGCGGCGAAGGTCAGCGATTGTGCGTGCCGGGGTGGTCACCGGAACGCGATGGCGCCGAGTCACGCCGTCATTCGCCAAGGACCGGCACCGGTGCAGCCGGATTCCGGGGCGCTTCGCCCGCCCTGTCTCGCATGGCACGGAAACGCTCACAGCTTCGTCCCGGACGTCCAGGAGCGCCCAAAGGGCTGCGGCGCTCCGATGACTGACAACCGCCCCCTCACCGCAAGCGAGGACGGCCGCCATCCACCTTCCGTGAAGGGAGATTCCCGGATGACCGACCGCATAGACGCCCCGATGGATCCGGTGCAGCCAGCCACGGGTAAGGCGACGCGAGATCGTGCTTGCGCTGAAACCCGCCGCCAGGAGCTGGGCAGACGAGACAATGCCGTGCTGTCGTTCCGCGATCTCCGCCACCTTGGCGTCTGCCCTGTCGACTTTCTCCCACACGTCGGGAGAAAGTCGACAGCGGCTATGTCTCTCCCCCCGGTCACCCGCAGCTTGACCACACCTGCATCCGACAACTGGACATGGGTAGTGAAATGACGGCCGGACCTTCCGGCGCGCTCGAAGAGAAGTACTGGCCCACGCGGCGGTGGTGGATTCGGGCGCGGGCGGCAGGATCGATGATGAGTTCGGGCCGCGGCGACGGCTCGTTCTCGTCGAGCCACGCTTCGGCTTCAGCCTGGCGGCCCGCGGTGAAGTCCAGCGTTTCTTCTACGCCGTCATCGACTTGCCGGCGGTGTATTCGGCGCGGCTTCCGCTGGCGCGCTCTTCCTGCTCCCACGGGAGGCGATGCGCGTGGACCATGGGCTGTCCCCGGTGCCATTGCCGGCTTCGATCAGCGCTTCGAGATCGGCACGGTCTTCGGGCCCTTCATCGATTTCGAAGCCCGCCGCTCCGCCCGGGAACACGTCGTCTCCGGGTTCGCCCTCGTAGAGGTGTTGGACTTCATCAGCCCTCCAGAGAAAGCGATGCTGCAAAGCATGAGGCTCGCCGCGCACCCGCAGCTAGGCAGGCGACGCGAATCTGATTCGATAGCTGCCCATGGCCGTCAGCGCCCAATACAGCGTCACGATCCGCGTCGAGCTCGATGCGCGCCAGGAGCCGCTCGGCAAGCTGACGGCTGAGATCGCCGAGGCCGGCGGACAGTTGCAGGGCGTCGACCTCGTTCCAGGCGCCGGCGGCGAGGGCAAGCGGGTGCGCGAGTTCACGATCGACGCCCAGGACCGCGAGCACTGGGAGCGGATCCTGCGCGGAATCGGCTCGACCCGCGGCGCACGAGTGCTCGACTACGTCGACCGCACGATGCAGATGCACCGCGGCGGCAAGATCTCGGTCGAGAACAAGTACCCGCTGAAGACCCGCGACGACCTTTCGATGGCTTACACGCCGGGTGTAGCCCGCGTCTGCCAGGACATCCACGACGACCGCGCCAAGGCCTTCGAGTACACAATCAAGAAGAACACCGTCGCGGTCGTCTCCGACGGCAGCGCCGTTCTCGGCCTCGGCAACATCGGTCCTGAGGCGGCGATGCCGGTGATGGAGGGCAAGGCGATGCTGTTCAAGGAGTTCGCCCAGGTCGACGCCTTCCCGATCTGCCTCGATACCCAGGACGCCGGGGAGATCATCAAGGCGGTCGAACTGATCGCGCCGACCTTCGGCGGCATCAACCTCGAGGACATCTCCGCCCCACGCTGCTTCGAGATCGAGGACCGGCTGAAGGAAACGCTCGACATCCCCGTCTTCCACGACGACCAGCACGGCACCGCGGTGGTGACGATGGCCGCCCTCTTCAACGCGCTGAAGATCGTCGACAAGCCGATCACCGAGCTGCGGGCGCTGGTGGTTGGCCTCGGTGCGGCGGGGGTGGCCGTGAGCAAGATGATGCTCGAGGCCGGGGTCTCGGAAATCGTGGGCTGCGACCGCAAGGGCGCCGTCTCGACCGAGCGCGAGGACTACCAGGACGGCACGATGAACGAGGCCAAGCGCTGGTACGCCGAGCACTCCAATCCGGACTTGATCCAAGGCCAGCCCGCCGACGT
>JAWVFJ010000036.1:0-11527 GCA_033856275.1 Solirubrobacterales bacterium | reverse complement strand
GTCGTATCTACGGGTAAGTCGCCACGCTCGGCGGATATAGCCGCTCCAAGCGCCTCGGCCAACTCGTCGATCTGCGCCTTGGTGCGGCGCTCGGTGATCGCGACGAGCAGGCCGTCGGGGTACTCGGGGTACTCGCGGCCGAGTGGGTAGCCGGCGGCGATGCCGCGTTCGGCGCAGCGCTCGAGCACACCCTCGACCGGCGCCTCCAGGCGAACCGCGAACTCGCGCGCAACCGGCGCCTCGTGCAGCAGCTCGACTCCCTCGACCGCAGCCAGCCGCTCGCGGGCGTAGGCGGTGCGGCGGACCAGCAGCTCGCCCAGCTCGCGGAAGCCCTGGCGGCCGAGCCAGGCGAGGTGGACCATCGCCGCCAGCGCGTTGAGCGCCTGCGCGGTGCAGATGTTGTGGGTCGCCTTCTCGCGGCGGATGTGCTGCTCGCGCGTCTGCAGGGCAAGTACGAACCCACGGCGGCCGTCGACGTCGTCGGTTTCGCCGGCGATCCGCCCCGGCATGCGGCGGATCTGCTCCTCGGTGGCGCAGAAGAAGCCGAAGGAGGGACCGCCGAAGTCGAGCCGGTTGCCGAGCGGCTGCCCCTCCCCGAGGGCGATATCGGCGCCGCACTCGCCAGGAGCCTTGAGCACACCGAGCGTCATCGGGTCCGTGGCAACGACCAGCAGGGCACCGTGCTCCTTTGCCGCCGCGGCGAGCGACTCGACCCGCTCCACCGCGCCGAAGAAGTTGGGGCTCTGTAGAAAGACCGCCGCTGTCTCCCCATCTACTGCCCCGGCGAGCGCCTCCGCGTCGGTCTCACCGTTGGCCAGGCCGACTTCGACTACCCCAGCGCCGTAGCCGACCGCGTAGGTCTCGAGTGCCTCGCGGCTGTGCGGGTGCAGGCCGCGCGAGACGACAAAGCGCTTGCGGCCGGTTGCCGCCATCGCCAGGTAGCCGGCCGAGGCGACCGAGGAGGGGCCCTCGTAGAGACCGGCGTTGGAGACCGGCAGGCCGGTCAGCTCCGACATCGCCGTCTGGAACTCGAACATCACCTGCAGCCCACCCTGCGAGATCTCCGGCTGGTAGGGCGTGTAGGGAGTGAGGAACTCCGAGCGCTGGGTGATCGCGTCGACGATCGCCGGCACGTAGTGGTCGTACATCCCGGCGCCGACGAAACAGACCTGCCGTTCGGCGTCCTCGTTGCGCGCCGCCAGCGCCGCCAGCCGCTCGAAGACCTCGGCCTCGCTCATTCCCTCCGGCAGCGCCAGGGGACGGCCGAGGCGCAGCGGCGCGGGGATCTGCTCGAAGAGATCGTCGACCGAGTCGACGCCGATTGCGGCGAGCATCTCCGCCCGGTCGGCGTCGGTGGCTGAGGTGTAGCGGGTCACCGGGCTAAGGCTACGGAAGCGAGTGGCGGGGGCGCGCTAGCTGTTCTCGAGCAGCTTGCGGTATTCGGCGGCGCCGAGCAGCGCCCCCGTCTCCCCGGGTGCAGTCAGCTTGACCTTGACCAGCCAGCCATCGCCGTAGGGGTCCTCGTTGATCTTCTCCGGCGTGTCTTCGAGCGAGTCGTTAACCTCGACGATCTCCCCTGACAGCGGAGCGATCACGTCGGAGACGGCCTTGACCGACTCGACCTCGGCGTAGGAGGCGTCTTTGGAGATCGTCGCCCCCACCTCGGGCGCGTCGTAGAAGACGACCTCGCCGAGGCTGTCCTGGGCGTACCAAGTGATCCCGAAGACGGCATGGTCGTCCCCGTCGAGCCGCGCCCAGTCGTGCTGGTCGTGATACAGCAGATCGTCGGGGTAGCTCGCGTCGTCCAACGTCACTTCTCCTTGCGGTAGAGGGGCTTGGAAGCTATCCGGGCCGGGCGACGCTTGCCGCGCACGTCGATCTCGACCTCGGCGCCGGGCTCGGCTAGATCGGCGCGAACGTAAGCCATGCCGATGCCGATCTCGAGCGAGGGCGAGAACGTGCCGGAGGTAACGATGCCGACATGCTCCTCACTGGAGAGGACCGGGTTGCCCTCGCGCGGTATGCCGGGACCCTCGATCTTGAACGGGGCCAGCTTCTCCGCCGCGCCCTCGCGACGCACCCGGGCCACTGCCTCGGCGCCGATGAAACCAGTCGCCTCGGCGCAGCACCAGCCGAGCCCGGCTTCAATCGGATTGCGCCCCGACGTTAGGTCGTTGCCATGCAGGGGGAAGCAGACCTCTAGCCGCAGGGTGTCGCGTGCGCCGAGGCCACAGGGAACGATCCCGGCGTCGAGCAGCTCGACCCAGATCGCGGGCGCCACCTCGGGATCGATCAGCAGCTCGACCCCGTCCTCGCCTGTATAGCCGGTGCCACAAGCAAAGGCCGGCCGGCCGCCGATCCGCACCGGCGCGATCCGCATCCGCGCCGGCAGCTCAATGCGGAGCGTGCGGCTGACGGTGGCGCGAGCGTGGGGTCCCTGCACGGCGAGCATCGCATAGCGGTCGGCGACGTCGCGCACGGTGACGTCGCCAAGCTGGCGGCTCCAGCGCCCCAACCAGGCGAGGTCGGCGGTGTGGTTGGCCGAGTTGGTGACGATCAGGTAGCGGTCGCCGCCTAGCCGGTAGGTGAAGAGGTCATCGAGCACTCCACCCTCCTCGTTGCAGAGGCAGGAGTACTGAGCGCCGCCGATCTCGATCTTGGCGACGTCATTCGTTAGAGCGCGCTGCAGGAAGGCGAGCGCACCGGGGCCCTCGACCTCGACCTCGCCCATGTGCGAGACGTCGAACATGCCCGCGTGCGTGCGCACGGCGGCGTGCTCCTCGCGGATCCCCTCATAGGTGACCGGCATCTCCCAACCGGCGAAGGGAACGAGCTTGGCACCGAACTCGGCGTGCCGCTCGTACAGGGGAGTGCGTCTCAATGCCGCGTCAGCCACGCGCGGCAGCGTATTGAAGAGCTGTGGCAAGCTCACCCGCGGAGATGACCGAGACGCCTCGCAGCGAGATCCGCCGGGCGGACAGGAGCGACGCCGCCGAGGTTGCCCGGCTCCTCCACGACTTCAACACGGAATACGACGACCCGACGCCGGGCGTTGCCGTGCTCACCGAGCGCCTGCGCGAACTGTTGGCGGCGGGAGCGATCACCGTCCTTCTGGCAGGCGATCCGCCGTTGGGCTTCGCCCTCTTCCGCATCCGCCCCTCGCTCTGGTCGAAAGCGGGAGACGCTTACCTCGAAGAGCTCTACGTAGTACCCGACCGACGCGGCCGAGGCATCGGCGGCGCCCTGCTGGACACAGCAATCGAAGCCGCCCGCAAGGCGGGCGCCGACCACTTCGAGCTCACCACCGGCGAAACGGACGCCGAGGCGCGAGCCCTCTACGAGAGCCGAAGCCTCACCAACCGCGAAGGCACCCCCGACGGGCCCCGAATGCTCTACTACGAGCTGGACCTGTGAGGGCCGTCGTGAGGCCCTCCCGACGAACTCCCGCGAAGCGGCGGCGGGAGGGCCTCACGACGGCCCCCCACGCCTGAACCTCATTCTTTGAGGAACCCCGGCACGTCGATGTCGTCGTCGCTCACCCGAAGTTTGCGGATATCAGTGTCCTCAGCCGAGATCCGCGGGCGACTCTCGTAACGCCGCCGCACCCGCTGCGGCGAGCGCGCCAGCAGCTCGAACCCCTCGAAGCCGGTGGCGATGACCGTCACCCGGACCTCGTCACGCATCGACTGGTCGACGACCGAGCCGAAGATGATGTTGGCGTTGTCGTCGGCCTCGGCCTGGACCAGCTGCGCCGCCTCGTTGACCTCGAAGAGGCCGAGGTCCTCGGGGCCGGTGATGTTGAGCAGCATCCCGGTGGCGCCCTTGATCGACTCCTCGATCAGGGGCGAGGTGATCGCCGCCTTGGCGGCGTCGAGGGCGCGGGCCTCGCCGGAGGCGGAGCCGACACCCATCAAGGCGGAGCCGGCGTCGCGCATGATCGTGCGCACGTCGGCGAAGTCGAGATTGATCAGGCCGGGGATCGTGATCAGGTCGGTGATGCCCTGCACGCCCTGGCGCAGGATGTCGTCGGCCTGGCGAAACGCCTCGAGCACGCTGGTGCGCCGCTCGACCGCCTGCAGCAGCTTCTCGTTGGGGACGATGATCAGGGTGTCGACGTTGTTGCGGAGCTTCTCGATGCCCTCGAGCGCCTGCTGCATCCGCCGTTTTCCCTCGAACTCGAACGGCTTGGTCACCGCGCCGACCGTAAGCGCGCCGATCTCTTCCTTGGCGATCTCGGCGATCACCGGCGCCGAGCCGGTGCCGGTGCCGCCACCCTCGCCCGCGGTGACGAAGACCATGTCGGCGCCCTTCAGCGCCTCCTTGATCTCATCGCGGCTCTCCGCCGCAGCGCCCGCCCCGACCTCGGGGTTGCCGCCGGCGCCGAGGCCGCGGGTCAGCTCCTGGCCGATCGAGAGCTTGATGTCGGCGTCGCAGGCCTGAAGCGCCTGGGCATCCGTGTTGACGGCGACGAACTCGACACCGCGAATACCGGCGTCGACCATGCGACTAACGGCGTTGGTGCCGCCGCCGCCGGCGCCGACCACCTTGATCACCGCGAGGTATGTGGATTCCATTCTCCCGAATTCTCCAGCCGCCAAACCCGAGGGGTCAGCGTTTGAGTTGAGCCTTGAGTTGAGCCTTTGATCTGTCCGAAGCTACAGCAATGCTTAAGGGTTCAAGGGTACGCAGCAACTACGGAAATTGCGCTCAACGTAGGGTATTGGGCGGGGTCTGTCAAACGGTCGGGCGGCATCCTGCAAAGGCAAATCCTCAAGGCTTACTTGAGGGTTTGTCCAACCTAACCCTGTGGTCGAGGGTTTAGGGCGGAGGCGGAAGCGTATGCCCAGAGCCACCTATCGAGGGATGTGCCGGTGCGTACAGGTTCACATAATCGAGCGTGGTCACTGAAGGATCGGCAAGCAACGCGGCGGCAGCCCGCCACTTGCGGACGGCCTGGGTGGAGTCGCCGAAGCGCAGTTCAATTCCCGGAGCGAGGGTGACGTCAACCCCGCTTTCGCCGTAGTAGCTGCCTTCCACGTAGGGACGAAGCGCTGGCGGCGCGGTCCCGAGCACCCTCGCCTGTTCCAGCGCCGGCCCCTGCAGGCGGGGGCCTTTTGGCGGGGTTTCGAGCGGCAGCTTGGGCAGGCTGTCTTCCTCCGGCGGGGGCAACCCGGCCAGGATTGTGCCGTCGGCGGCGACGGCGACCGCGTCTGAGCCAGTGCCGATCACGGCAACGGGCTGGGAAGAAACCAGACGGGGTGACACCGCCTTGTCGCCGAAGAGACGCTGAGACACGGCAGCGACCAGGATCACAAGGACGATCAGGCCGACCCAACTGCGCAATCGCCTCACAGCGCCCAACCCTCAGGCCAGCGAACATCCCCCAAAACCTGCACCTCGGGCTCCAGCACAACGCCGAAACGCTCGTGAACCTGGCGACGCCCCTCGGCCATCAGCTCGAGCACATCAGCGGTCGTCGCCTCGCCCTCGTTCTCGACGAAGTTGGCGTGCACCTCGGAGAAGCGGGCTCCGCCCTGGCGCAGGCCGCGGCAACCCGCAGCCTCGAGCAGCTGGCCGGCGCTGCGCCCCTCGGCACGCTCGTCCTCGGGGTTCTTGAAGGTCGAGCCAAAGGTCTTGATCCCCGATGGCTGCGCTTCGCGGCGCTTGCCGCGCATCTGCTCGAGTCGCACTTTGATCTTCGCCGGATCATCGGGGGTCAACCTGAACGAGGCGCGCGAGACGACCTCTCCAGAGCGCAGGTTTGAGCTGCGGTAGTCAAAGCCAAGCTCATCTGGGACACGGCGGTTGCGGCCGCTGGCGGTGCAGACGTCGACCCACTCCAAGACCTCGGCGAGCTGGCCGCCGTAGGCGTTGGCGTTCATCTTCACCGCTCCGCCGGCAGTGCCGGGGATGTTGACGCCGAACTCAAGGCCGGCAAGGCCCCAGCCGGCCGCTTTGGCCGAGGCCGATGGCAGGCGGGCGCCGCCGCCGCAGAGCAGGCGCTCGCCGTCGCGCTCGATCGCCGCCAGCTCGCCGTCGAGCTTGATCGCCAGGCCACGGAAGCCGGCGTCGACGACCAGCAGGTTGGAGCCGGAACCGACCACGCCGAGCGCCAGGCCTTCCTCGCCAGCCCAGGCGAGCAGCTCCAGCAGCTCGGCCTCAGAGCTGGGCCGTGCGAACCAGTCGGCGCCGCCGCCTGTGCGGACCGTCGTCAGCCGGGCCAACGGGAAGTCGCGCTGCACTCCGTCCGGTACCGCGCTCATCCGTCGCCCTCCCCGACCAGGGCCTCGCCGAGCTTGAAGATGTCGCCAGCGCCGATCGTGACCAGGATGTCGCCGGGCCCAAGCCGGGGGGCCAGGGCCGCGCGAGCGGCTTGCGCGGTTGGCAGCCACCAGACCGGCTTGCCGCCGATCCGCTCGGCAGCGGCCTCCGCCACCTGCAACCCGCTGACTCCGGCCAGCTCACCGACCGGCTCCTCACGCGCCGGGTAGACATCGAGCACGACGACCTCGTCGGCGAGGGCGAGGGCGGCGCCAAAGCCCTCGGTGAAAGCCTTGGTCCGCGAGTAGAGGTGGGGCTGGAAGGCGGCGATCAGGCGCTCGGGCACCAGCTCGCGCAGAGCGGAGAGGGCGGCCCGGACCTCGGTCGGATGGTGGGCGTAGTCGTCATATACGCGGGCGCCGTTACGAGTCCCCTTCAACTCGAGGCGCCTGCGCACGCCAGGGAAATCGGCGAGCTCTCCAGCTGCTCGATCAAGGTTGAAGCGATCGGGGCCGAGCGCAGCCAGCGCCGCGCGGGCGTTGAGCAGATTGTGCTTCCCTGGAACGGCGAGCCGCATCTGGGCCGGGCCGGGCTGGCCCGCACCGAATGGAGCAACTCCCTTCCCCTCTCCCAGCTCAGCGAGGCTGCCATCGGCTGGCAAGACGACTCTGTCGGCGGGCGCGACAAACCGGCGGAACGCTTTTCGAAGCTCGCCCACCGAGCCCCAGCGACTGTGGTGATCCATCTCTACGTTGGTGACTACGGCGATCTCTGGTTTCAGATCCAAAAAGCTGCCATCGCTCTCGTCGGCCTCAGCGACCACCCACTCGCCTTCCCCCCACCCAGCATTAGCCGCCTCACCCTGACGTCCAAGGCCCGGCACCTCACCACCAATGAAGAAAGCTGGATCCGCTCCGAGCGCCCGCAGCGCCCAGACCAGCATCGCCGTGGTGGTGGTCTTGCCGTGGGTGCCTGCGACGGCGATCAGCCGCTTCTCCGCACAGAGCTCGGCGAGTAGGGTGCCACGGTGGATTGGCTCGATGCCGCGCTCGCGGGCGAGAGCAAGCTCAGGGTTGTCCTCGCCGATCGCCGTAGAGACCACGACCTCCACTCCCTCCGGCAGGTTGCCGGCATCGTGGCCAACAATCGGGTCCAGACCCGCAACGCGCAGGCGCTCCATATAAGAGGAGTCGGCCCGGTCGCTGCCGGTCACCTCGGCATTCAGCTCGGCGCAGACGAGCGCCAGCCCGCTCATCCCGGCCCCCCCGATGCCGATGAAATGCAGCCGCCGCCGAGACCAGTCGGTCAAGAAGGCCTCCGCTGTTCGTTTGCGGTGCATAGTCCGGAAAAGGCACAGCGGAAGCTCATTGGATTGCCGCCAGTACCTCGTCGGCAATTTTCCTCGCCGCGTCAGGACGGGCCAGCGCCGTGGAGGCCGCGGACATCGCGTCAAGCCGAGACCTGTCGCCCAGCAGCGCGGCGACGCGCTCGGCGAGCAGCGCCGCGGTCAAGGCTGAGTCCTGAATCGTCTCCGCGGCACCGGCCTTCGCCATCCAGGCCGCGTTGGCGCTCTGGTGATCAGCGGTGGCGTACGGATACGGGACGAGGATCGCGGGACGCCCCGCCGCCGTGACCTCGAAGATCGAGCCGCCGGAGCGAGCTAGGACGAGGTCACAGGCAGCGAGGACGTCGCCGAGGTCGGGCTCGTAGGAGAGCAGCGTGTAGCGGTCGGCGTTCGCTGCCGGCACCAGCCGCTGCTTCAGCTCTTCGTAGTCGCGCCGGCCGGCCAGGTGGAGCACGTGGAAGTCGCGTTCGCGACCCCACTCGCCCTCGGCAAACGCCTCGATCGCGGCCGTGTTGATCGAGTGGGCACCCTGGCTGCCGCCCATCACCAGCAGGCAGCGGGCGTCCGCGGCTACGTGAAAGCGCCTCCGTGCCCCGGCCCGGTCGGCGCGCAGCACCGCCGCGGGCACCGGCCGGCCGGTGAGCAGATACGGCTCGCCCTCCCTCCCCTCGATCGGGAAGGAGAGGCAGACGCGGCGCGCCCGCCCCGCCAGCAGCCGGTTGGCGAGGCCGAGGTGGCTGTCGGCCTCGGTCAGCACCAGCGGCGTCCGGGTCAGCACTGCGGCCAGGCCGGCCGGGCCGGCGACGAAGCCGCCGCCGCCGAGGACGACGTCGGCATCGCGACGGCGCAACGCTCCCCGCGCGGTTCCCACCGCCGCAACGGCCTCGGCGGCCGCGGCCGCGGCGCGCAGCGGGTTGCTCCGGTCGATCCCCCGAACCTTGAGGAAATCGATCTCATAGCCGGCGGCTGGCACCAGCTCGGCCTCGATCCGCTCACGCGTGCCGAGGAAGGAGACCTCGGCCCCACTAGCCCGAAGCTCGTCGGCGACGGCCGTCGCTGGCACGACGTGGCCGGCGGTTCCCCCCGCTGCCACCACGACTCTGGGCGCTTTTTCCACGGCTAGATCGGCTCCTTTTGCGGGCAGGCGAGCGCCCGCCCTCGACGACGCGCAGTTTGCCAGCGCTAGCGGTCCCCCCGCGGGCGACGTTGAGGATCAGCCCGACGGCGAAGAGCGTCATCAGCAGGCTGCTGTTGCCGTAGGAGACGAAGGGCAGCGGCACGCCGGTCAGCGGCGCCAGGCCCATCACCGCGAAGAGATTGATCGTCGCCTGGGCCAGGATCAGAGAGGTGAGGCCGGCGACGAGCAACTTGGCGTAGCGGTCCCTGGCGCGCTGGGCGACGCGCAGGCCTGCGTAGCCGAGCAAGGCGAAGAGGCCGACGACGCCGAGGATGCCGACCATGCCGAGCTCCTCGCCGATCACCGCGGAGATCATGTCGGTGTGGGCCTCGGGCAGGAAACCGGCCTTCCCCACGCCGTTGCCGATGCCGACGCCGAAGATGCCACCGGAGCCGAGCGCGATCTTCGCCTGCGCCGCCTGGAAGCCGGCGCCCGCAGCGTCGGCACCGGGATGGAGGAAGCCGGTGAGGCGGGCCATCCGGTAGGGCTCGACCACGGTAAGCAGCAGGGCGAAGACGCCAAGGCCAAGCGCCACCTTGCCGAGGTCGGCGGGGCGGGCGCCGGCGGCGATCAGGGTCGCCCCGACCGAGAAGGCGATGACCATCGTCGTGCCCATGTCCGGCTCGGCCATGATCAGCAGGCAGGCGGTGCCAACGACGAGCAGGAAGGGCATCAGCCCCTGCAGCGAGCGCACCCGCTTCGGCTCGCGGGCAAGCAGGTCGGCGCCGTAGAGGATCAGCGCGACCTTGGCCAGCTCGGAGGGCTGGAACTGCAGCGAGCCGGGGCCGATCCAGCGACTGGCGCCGTTGGCGCTGGACCCGGCGACGAGGACGACGAGCAGGAGGAAAAGGGAAGCGACGAGCAGACCCGGCGTGAGGCGCCGGATCGCGGTCAGGCCGTGGCGGGCGCTGAGATGCATCACCAGCAGGCCGAAGGCGCCGAAGATCAGTGTGCGCTTGAGGTAGAAGGCGCTGTCGGCGAGATTGCCGTTGCTGAGGATCTGCGTGGTCGAACTGGCCGAGAAGACCATCACCGCGCCAAGCGCGAGCAGGCAGAGCGTCGCGGTAAGCAGCAGGTTGTACTCGGTAGACGGTGCGGCGGCGCGGGAGCGCTTCTTCCTTGCCTTCGTCTTACCGACGACGAAGCCGCCGAGCGAGAGGGCGCGAGCGCTCACGCCAGCTCCGCGACGATCTGGCGAAAGCGCTCGCCGCGCTGTTCAAAGTTCTCGAAGGCGTCAAAGCTGGCGCAGGCGGGCGAGAGCAGCACGGTCTCGCCGGTCTGGGCCGCGGCGGCGGCGAGGCGCACCGCTTCTTCCAGGTCCTCGCAGAGGTGCAGCTCGACGCCAGCCGCAATCGCCGGGGCCAGAGCCTCAGCGAGGCGCCCGGCCGAGGCACCGGTCAGGTAACAGGCGCTGCAATGCTCACGGACCGGGTCGAGCAGCGGCGCATAGGACTCACCCTTCTCACTACCGCCGAGAATCACCCGCACGCCGCCGTCGAAGGCGCGCAGGCCGACAGTGGCGGAGGCGACGTTGGTCGCCTTGGAGTCATTGACGAAGCGCACGCCGTCGATCTCGGCCACCGGCTCGAGCCGGTGCGGCACGCCGGCAAAGCTGCGCAGACCCTCGCGTACCGTCTCGCGATCGAGGCCCATCGAGAGCGCCACGGCTGCCGCGGCCATCGCGTTCTCGACGTTGTGCTCGCCGAAGAGGCCGAGCTCGGAGACCGCAAGCAGCGGCTCGCCGTCGTAGAAGATCGTCCCCTCGGCGACGGCGACTTCGCAGTCGGGCGCGGCGCCGTGACAGAAGGCGATGCGCCGCCCGCAGCCACCGAGGTCAACGCCGGCCAGCTCAGGGTCGTCAGCGTTGTAGACGGCGACGTCGTCGTTGCCCTGGTTGGCGAAGATCCGCAACTTCGCCGCCAAATAGTCCTCGAGCGTGCCGTGCCGATCGAGGTGATCGGGCGCGAGGTTGAGGAAGACCGCGCACTCGGGTGCGAAGGCGACGCTGTCCTCGAGCTGAAAGCTCGATGCCTCGCAGATAACCGTCGCATCAGCGTCGATCTCGCCGGCCAGCGAGGACAGCGACGTGCCGACGTTGCCAGCCACGGCCACCGACTCCCCGGCGGTCCGATAGACGTGCCCGAGCAGCTCGACCGTGGTCGTCTTACCGTTCGTCCCGGTCACCGCGACGAAGCGATTGGGGATCGCGCGCCAGGCGAGCTCCAGCTCTCCTATGACGTCGATCCCCCGCTCCAGAGCGGCCGCGATCACCGGCGCCTCGCGCGGCACACCTGGGCTCTTGACCACAGTCCGCGCTCCCTCGAGGAGCGCAATTCCATCTGCATCCAGGATGACTTCGACACCGACCTCCCCCAGTCCTGCCGCCCCATCGGGATGCCCAGAATCGGCCCCAACCACAGTCCCCCCCCGATTCGCAAGCAGACGCGCCACAGCCTGACCCGACCGAGCCAGTCCCACGACCAGATATGGACCTTCAGGAAGCTGTGGCCGAAGCTTCCTGGGCGGCGGCGCAGTCATCAGACATAGGTTCGCGCTCTATCGGCACGACCCTGTGCGTCAGTGCTTATTCGGAGGGCCGGGTGCCCCTCCCGGCGGCTTGTACTTTTTCGCCAATCCAACCTCCGACGGGCCCAGCCGTTCCACCGAAAAATTTGAGCCGGGAGGGGCACCCGGCCCACCCTCACCCCTACCCTCCAATCGAATGCTGATAAATCGTGAACCCG
>JAWVFJ010000035.1:0-27996 GCA_033856275.1 Solirubrobacterales bacterium | reverse complement strand
CTGCTCCGCGAAGACCTCGACGCGCGACTCGATCTCGCGCCTGTTGAGGACGTTGAACTTCTCGAAGATCGCCTCGACCCCGGGGTCCTCGAGCATCGGCAGCGCGTCGGGCGTCGACGTGAGGTTCGGCAGCCCGCGCCGCTCGGCCTCCGCGTGCCAGTCCTCGGAGTAGTTGTCGCCGTCGAAGACGACGCGCTTGTGCGCGGTCCACGTCTCCTTGACGACGGCCAGGACGGCCTCCTCCACCGAGGCGCCGCCGTCGACCTTCTCCTGCATCGACGCGGTGAGGTTGGTGATGGCGTCCGCGGCGATCGTGTTGAGCACCGTGTTCGGGAAGCTCAGCGACTGCGAGGCGCCGACCGCCCGGAACTCGAACTTGTTGCCGGTGAAGGCGAACGGCGAGGTGCGGTTGCGGTCGCCGCCGTGCTTGGGCAGCGGCGGCAGCACCGTCGCGCCGAGGTCGAGGAAGGAGGCGGGCGTGTGCGGGTCGCCTTCGCCCGTTGCGATCGCCTCGAAGACCTTGATCAGCTCTGAGCCGAGGAAGATCGAGATGATCGCCGGCGGCGCCTCGTTGGCGCCGAGGCGATGGTCCTGGCCGATGTCGGCGGCCGAGGCGCGCAGCAGGCCCTGGTGCTTGTTCACCGCCTGGATCACCGCCGCGCAGAAGAAGAGGAAGTGGACGTTGTCGGCGGGCGTGTCGCCCGGCTCCAGCAGGTTGCCACCCGTGTCGGTGCCCATCGACCAGTTGTTGTGCTTGCCCGAGCCGTTGATGCCGGCGAACGGCTTCTCGTGCAGCAGGCAGACCAGGCCGTAGCGGCGCGCGACGTTTTCGAGCACCCGCATCGAGAGCTGCTGGTGGTCGGAGCCGACGTTGGAGTTCTCGAACACTGGCGCGATCTCGTACTGCCCGGGCGCCACCTCGTTGTGGCGGGTCTTGACCGGGATGCCGAGCATCCGCATCTCCAGCTCGGACTCCATCATGAAGGCGAGCACGCGCTCCGGGATCGTGCCGAAGTAGTGGTCGTCGAGTTCCTGGCCCTTGGGCGGCTTCGCGCCGAAGAGTGTGCGCCCGGTCGAGATCAGATCGGGACGCTCGAAGAAGTACTGCTCGTCGATCAGGAAGTACTCCTGCTCCGGGCCGACGGTGGTGAAGACCCGCTTGCTCTCGTTGTCGCCGAGCAGTTGCAGAGCGTTGATCGCCGAGCGCGAGAGCGCGTCCATCGAACGCAGTAGGGGGATCTTGGCGTCGAGCGCCTCGCCTGTCCAGGAAGCGAAGGCGGTCGGGATGCAGAGCAGCGAGCCGTTCGGGTTCTCGAGGATGAAGGCGGGGCTGGTCGGGTCCCAGGCGGTGTAGCCGCGTGCCTCGAAGGTGGCGCGCACGCCGCCGGTGGGGAATGAGGAGGCGTCCGGCTCGCCCTGGACCAGCTCTTTGCCGGAAAAGCCCGCCAGCGCTTTGCCTTCGCTGCCGGAGGGCTCAAAGAAGGAGTCGTGCTTCTCGGCGGTGGAGCCGGTCAGCGGTTGGAAGACGTGGGTGAAATGGGTGGCGCCCTTCTCCAGCGCCCAGTCCTTCATCGCCGCGGCGACCGCGTCGGCGACCTCTGGATCGATGCCTTCTCCAGCCTCTAGGCCGCCCTGCAGCTTCTCGAAGATGTCGCCCGGCAGCCGTTCGCGCTGTACCGCGACGGAGAAGACGTTGGCGCCGAAGGCTTCGTTCTCGGGCAGGGTCAGGTCGATCGCGCCGAGGGCCTCACCGTTGGAGCTCCACTGCGCTGCGGTCACGTTCTGCTGGCGGATACGGGTCATCGCTTGGTCGTCCCTCGCTTGGCGTCGCGCCCTCTCGGCGGGCGCGGTCGGTTACCGGTCTACTCCCTTCAGAAGAGCCAAAAGAGCCTAGTACTCATGGCTCGAAGATGCCTTTGTACTCGGGTACAAGGATCACAGGAAAGCCTTGTACCGGCTGGCGGCGGCCGGTCCGCAGGCGGTGACGCTAGGCGAGTGGGACGGCCTGCAGTAGGCCAAGCGGGTGGCGCAGGCGGAAACCGTGGCTGGAGCGCATGTATTCGCTCCAGCCTGGACCTGTGCGGTCGCCGTCGTCGGTCATCGAGGTGTCCCAGCGCAGGCCGGCGATGACGGCGAAGACATGCTCGTGGTTGGCGTAGATCCGCACCCAACTGCCGCCACCGGCACCGCCCCACCTCATGAAGCCACTCGAATCGAGCGGCCAGTCCAGCAGTCCGGCGGCGTGCATCACGTAGCTGACCGAGCCCGAGCAGTCATAGCCGCGCGAGCGCCAGTCACGGTGGCCGCCGCCCCAGCGGTAGGGCCGGTGGCGAATCCGATTCGCCGCCTCGATCATCGCGCGCACGGCGGGTGGCGCCGACGCCGGTGCCACGGCCCGCCCGCTGGGCAGCAGCGTCGCCTGCGGCACCGCGGCGCTCGCGCTTGACGCGATTGCCGCCGAACACGCACAAACCACAAACAGAATCGCCCCCCGCCTAGGCATGAAGTGCCTCTATCGGCAAAAAATCCCCTCCCCTCAAGGGCGTGTCTGACCTCAGCCCCCCATATGGGTGGGTTAGGTCAGATACGCCCTTGGACATGGCTTGCCTATAGCCTTCCGCCGCCCCCTAACCCCCGGAGGAAGACCAGCCAATGTTCGTATCCAAGGCCGCCGTCGTCGGTGGCGGCACCATGGGCGGTGAGATCGCGCAGGCGATCGCCGCGGCCGACATCCCCGTCGTCGTCAAGGACATCGACCAGAAGTTCGTCGACGCCGCGGTCGAGAAGGCGCGCGCCGTCACCGAGGGCCAGCTGTCCCGCCTGGTTAAGAAGGAAAAGCTGACCCAGGAGCAGGCCGATACCCGCCTCGCCGAGGTTATGGGCCTGGTTACCGGCACGACGGGCTACGAGGAGTTCGGCGACGTCGACTTCGTCGTCGAGGCGGTGCCGGAGCGGATGGAGATCAAGCAGGCCGTCTTCCGCGAGCTCGACGCGACCACACCCGGCCACGCGATCCTCTCCTCGAATAGTTCGTCGCTCTCGATCACCGAGATGGGGGAAGCGACGCTGCGCCCCGACAAGGTCGTCGGCTTCCACTTCTTCTATCCGGCCTCTGTCATGCCCCTGGTCGAGGTGATTGCCAGCGAGGACACCTCCGAGGAGACCGCCACCGTCGCCTACAACTTCGCCCAGGCGATCAAGAAGCAGCCGATCGTCTGTGGTGAGGTGCCCGGCTTCGTCGTCAACCGGATCCTGGTCGCGACGATCGGCGAGATCTGGCAGGCGCAGGAAGAGAAAGGCCTCTCGCTGAAGGCGATCGACGAGGCGATGGTCGCGGCCAAAGTGGCCCCGATGGGTCCCTTCCTCCTCGGCGACCTGCTTGGTCTCGACACGTTGCTTCACACTGCCGAGCATCTCGCCGAGTCCTACGGCGAGAGCTTCTACGTTCACAAGGGGCTGCAACAGTTGGTCGCCGATGGCAAGCTCGGTGCCAAGTCCGGCGGCGAGGGCTTCTTCAAGGACGGCGAGCCAAACGTTCCCGGCGACGCTTCTCCCGACGGGGAGGAGCTGATCTCTCTCTTTACCTGTCGGGCACTGATCGAGGCCTGCCTGCTGGTCGAGGAGGGCGTCTGCTCGGTCCGCGACATCGACCTCGGGATGATGGCCGGCGCCGGGCTGGACCCGCGCAAAGGCTTGCTGCCACCTTTCTGGAAAGCCGATGTCGAGGGGCTCGATGCAGTGCTGGAGCGGATGAAGGGCCTGCAGGAGCGCCACGGCGAGCGCTTCGCGCCGCCGCTACTGCTGCGGCGCCTCGTCGCCCAGGGCCGCTTCGGCATGGCCTCCGGCCAGGGTTTCTATGCCTACCCGCAGCCCGATGACGGTGAGCAGGCCGAGACCGTCAAGCTCGAGACCCGCGACAACGTCGCGATCGCCTGGCTCGCCAACGCGCCGATGAATGCCGTCTCGCCGGACGTGATCCGCGACCTGAAGACAGTTTGGAAGCGGGTCAAGGAGGCCGAAGGCGTCGGCGCGATGGTGATCGCCTCCTCGGTCCCGGTCGTCTTCTCGGCGGGTGCCGACATCAAGGCCTTCACCCAGATGGACGAGAGCGGCGGCGAGGAGCTGATCAACACCGCCCACGCGCTGCTGCGCGACTTCGGCCAGGCCCGCGTTGCGACGATCGCCGCCGTCAACGCGATCGCCTTCGGTGGCGGCTGCGAGGTGGCGATGGCCTGCGACGTGCGGATCGCCGCCGAGGCGGCGGTCTTCGGCCAGCCCGAGATCAAGCTGGGGATCATTCCTGGCTTCGGCGGCACCCAGCGCCTGCCGCGCCTGGTCGGTCCCAACAAGGCCCTGGAGATGAACCTGGTCGGCGACGCGATCCTCGCCGGCGAGGCGCTCGAAGCCGGCCTCGTCAACCGCGTCGTCCCCGACCACGAGCTCTTCGAGACCGCGCTTATGTGGGGGCGCAAGCTGGCCGCGCAGGCACCGCTTGCGGTCGAACAAATCAAGCTCGTCTCCAACGCTGGCGACCTCGACCAAGGCATTGAGGCGGAGAAGCAAGGCTTTGCCACTGCTTTCGGCAGCGAGGACGCCAAGGAGGGCATCGGCGCCTTCCTCGGCAAGCGCACGCCGAAATGGAGCGGCAAGTAGATATCGCGGCAGGCGTCTCGACGGACGTCGAGCGACTGGTGGAGATGATCCGCCAGTCACGCTCGACGGTTGCGTTGACCGGGGCCGGCGTCTCGGTGCCTTCGGGCATTCCCGACTTTCGCACGCCTGAGATCGGCCTCTGGTCGAAGGTCGACCCGATGGAGGTTGCCCACATCGACGTCTTCGAGCGCGATCCGGCTCGCTTCTGGGCCTACTACCGGCCACGCTTCCAGTCGCTCGGCGACAAGCGGCCCAACGCCGCCCACGAGGCGCTCGCGGAGCTGGAGCGGCGGGGACTGATCGAGGGTGTGATCACCCAGAACATCGATCGTCTGCACGGCGCGGCCGGATCCCGCAACGTGGTCGAGGTCCACGGCTCGATCGAGACCTCTTCCTGCCGGAGCTGCACGGTCTCATACGGCCTCGATCAGATGGACTCGCTCTTCGACCCCGATGGCGTTGCGGTCTGTGCCGCCTGCTCCGGCCCGGTCAAGCCCGACGTCGTGCTCTTCGGCGAGATGCTGCCTGAGGGCGCGATGAGGAACGCGCAGGAACTGGCGGAAGGGGCCGAATTGCTCATCTGCGTTGGATCGTCGCTGGCTGTGTACCCCGTGGCCAGCCTTCCCGCTGTGACCCTCGAGCGTGGCGGCAAGCTCGCGATCGTCACCAAGGGCCCGACGCCCTACGACGGCGATGCCGCAGTCAAGCTCGAAGGCGAGGTCGACGCGGAGCTGAGCGCCCTGCTCGCCGCGCTCGGTTAGCCCGCGGCGGCCGGCACAGCGACCGGGCGGATGCTCTGATCGCTGCAGCCCGCAGCGATCGCCAGAAACTGAGGCTCGTCGTGGCCCACGCTTCGGGCGCAGAGCTCCCTTGCCTCCATGCCGCAGGCCTGGATCAGCTCGGCCCCGGTGCGCCCGGCGACGGAGACGCGGATGCAGCCGGATGCCGGTGGCGGCTGGCTGTCTCCGGCGGTGGCGAGAATCAGCGCCGCCAGGGCGATGAAGGTCACTACAACGCCGGCTATGACGACGTTGCGCTCCCGTTTCGTCAACCGTCGCAGAGGCGTGTTGACGCGCTTGAAATGTCCTTCGAGCGGCATCACGGCGCAGATTAACGGCTCATTTCGAGATCTGAACCGCCAATCTGGCGAACCTCATGGGCTGATCTTTAGACAGCTGTACGAGGTGGCGGCGATGCGACGACGGCAGGCTTACGGCAATTCATTGGGCGCTCTGTGCCGGCGGCAGCATTTCGTGATCGGCAGCCCTCGAGAAGAAAGGAAACACCGGATCTATGGAATGGTTGAGCGAAGGCGCCAACTCATGGCAGCTCACCGCCGCGACCCTGGTCGGCCTGATGAGCATCCCGGGGCTGGTCGTTCTCTACGGCGGCGTGATGCAGAAGCGCTGGTCGGTGAACTCGATGATGATGGCCTTTGTCGCCTTCGCGATCGTGCTCATCCTCTGGTGCCTATTCGCGTTCAGAATGGCATTTGGAACCCCGATGCACATATTTGGGGCCAGCGGCAGCAGTTTCCTGGCCAATATGTGGGGCCAGCCAGGTTCGATCCTGAGCAGCGCCAGCGAGCTCGGACACGGCCACATTCCCCTGCTGCCCGTGGTATCCGAAGAAATCGAATTCCCGCAGTCGACGCTTGCTTACTTCCAGATCGTCTTCGCCGCGATCACGCCACTGCTGATGCTGGGTTCGGTGCTCGGGCGGATCAATTTCAAAGCCTGGATCCCATTCGTCGCCCTCTGGACCGTCCTCGTCTACACGATCAACGCCTTCTTGATCTGGGGCGGCGGCTACTTCGCCCAGCACGGCGCGATTGACTTCTCCGGTGGTTACGTGATCCATCTCGCCGCGGGTGTCTCCGGCTTCGTCGCGGCAGCGGTGATCGGACCGCGCCTGCAACGCGATCGAGAGGTCGACGCGCCGAACAACCTGGCGATGGTCGCCGTCGGGGCCGGCCTGCTCTGGCTGGGATGGAACGGCTTCAACGGTGGTGACTGGTACTCCGCCGGTCCGATCGCCTCCGCCGCTGTGCTCAACACCAACCTTTGCACCGCCGTCGCCTTCCTGGTCTGGGTCACATGGGACTACGCGACTGGGCGCAAGCCGAGCCTGATCGGCAGCGTCAACGGCATGATCGTCGGCCTCGTCGCGATCACCCCCGGCGCCGGTTTCGTCAACGGCTGGGGCGCGATCATCATCGGCGTCATCGCCTCCACGTTGGTCTATTTCGCCCTCAACTACCTGAGCAGGGTGAGGCCATTCCGCAATGTAGATGACACTCTCGGCGTCGTCTACACGCACGGCTTCGCCGGGGTCGCCGGCGGCCTCCTTGTTGGCATCTTCGCCAACAGCGCGATGGCGGAAACCACCCTTGCCGGCACGATCTCGGGAGGCGGGCTGCACCTACTCGGATGGCAGGCGCTGACCGCGCTCTGGGTGATCGTGTTCTCGTCGATTGGGACGTTCATCCTGCTCAAGCTGGTCGGACTCGTGGTGCCGCTCCGCATGAGCGATGAGGAAATGGAGATCGGCGACATTGCCGTCCACGGCCACGAGGTGTACCCCTCGGATGTTCCGTCACTCGGCTATCCGGACGGGGTTGGCACCGCGACGCCGGCTGCCCCGACGGCAGGAGGCGTCTAACCAGACTGCCGGGTTGCGGCTGGCAGCCCGGAGACGAGGAGACAGGAACCGCCCCCGCGCTCTCCCGGGGGCGGTTCCTTGTCTGGAGTCAATCGACCTCTTTGCCGCGCGAGCGTGCGACCTCGCGCAACGTGTCAAGCAGCGTCGCCACCGCCGGTGTGACGGGAGCGTTGCGGCGCGTCGCGGCAAAGACCCTGCGCACGGGACTGTGCGGATGCAGGGCGCGGACGCAGATGTCGTCGCGCACGGCGGAGAGCGCCAGTTGGGGGACCAGCCCCACGCCGACGCCGGCTGCGACCAGGCCCTGGACCGTCTGGTAGTCGTCGCTCTCGAAGGAGATCCGCGGCTCGAAGCCGGCCGCATGGCAGGAGCGGACCACGTGACGGGCACAGGGCCCGCTGACCGAGGTCTGCACCCAAGACTCCTCGCGCAGGTCCTCGAGGCGAACCTGGCGGCGGCGGGCAAGCGGATGGACGGCGGGCAGCGCGAGGTGCAGCGGGTCCTCGAGCAGCTCGAAGCGCCGTATGCCCGCGGCGAGCCGCTCGCCGACACCCTCGAATTCGTAAAGCAGGGCGAAATCGAACTCGCCTGCCCGCAAGCGTGGCGCCATCTCCTCGGGCTCACCCTCGGCGAGTGTGACCTCGACGCCGGGGTGTCCGGTGCTGAACGCCGCGATCGCCTGCGGCAGCAGGGTGGCGCCGGCGCTCGGGAAGGAAGCGATGCGCAGCCTGCCAGCGCGCCCGCCGGCGATCGCGGCCAACTCGGTCTCGGCAGCTTCCATCCGGCCCAGGATGCCCTCGGCATGGCTGACCAGAGCAGCACCGGCGGCGGTGGGCCGCACCCCGCCGCGGTCGCGCTCGACCAGGGTCGTGCCCACCTCGGCCTCGAGGGTGGCGATCGCCTGCGAGACCGCCGATTGCGAGTAGGAAAGCGCGTCGGCGGCGGTCGAGAAGGAACCGCTGCTGATCACCTCGCGGAGCACGTTAAGCCGGCTCGCATTCAGCATAAGCAAAGCTTATCGAAGACATAGGCATTAACAGTTGTAATGATCCAAGGAGAGTGGCAGCATTGGCTCGAACTTCCGCTTGACCTCGATCGACGCAAGGAGAATCCGATGGCCCCTCGCATAATCGTTTCCTACGACGACACCGACAACGACCGCGACGCGCTCGCACTCGGTCGCCTGCTGGCTTTCGCCGGCGGGGAGCTCTCGCTCGCCTACGTTCGCCACTCCCAGGGCGGCGCCCTGGAGGAGAAGGAGGCCGAAGAGCTGCTCGCCCGTGGCGCGGAATCGGTCGGCGCTCCCGACATGCCCCGGCATGTCGTCGTCAACCCCGGCACAAGCGTCGGTCTCGCCGAACTGGCCGAACGCGAGAACGCCGACGTGATCGTCTTCGGCTCCGAGTACCGCACGGCGCCGGGCACGGTCAAGCCCGGCATCCCGGCCCACAAGCTGCTGCTGGGTGGGCCGGCGGCGATCGCCATAGCCCCTGCCGGCTTTCGCGACAACCCTTCGGTGAGCATCAACACGATCGGCGTTATCGACGAAGGCGATCCGGCGGCGCGGGAGACGGCCGAAAGCCTCGCCACGGCTCTCGGCGCCACGGTGGCTGAGCGGGCGAGCGGCGGTCATATCGACCTGCTCGTTGTCGGCTCTCGTCCCGAGTCCCCGCCCGGCAAGGTCACGCTTAGTGCCGCCAGCGACTACGCCGTCGAGACCGCGAGCTTTCCGGTGCTGGTCGTGCCACGCGGCCGCCCGGTGGAGTTCGCACCCGTGTCGCCTGCCTCACCTAGCGATCCGGACGAGTCGGCCGGTCCGGCTGAGCCGGCGGTCTCCGCTTAGGGCTCTCGTCTGAGCACCAGGATCACGGCTGCGACCTCAGGGTCGCGGCCGTCGATCCGCTTGCGCGCGTCGGCCCAGGTGACCGGCGTCGCCCCCTGACCGTCGAGCATCTCGGCGACCGACGCCTGCGGGTCCTCGCTCTCGACGACGAAGGCGTCTGGGTGCTTCGGCGGCGGCGCCGAAGCCAGCTCGCGCTTGGTCACGTTCTCAGAAGCGCGCTCCGCGTTCGACCAGCCCTGACCGAAGGCGAGATCCGGACCTTCCAGGTGCGGCCCCTCGAGGATCTTCAGCTGGCTCTCGGCCGGCAACCATTCCTGTTCGCCCAGTTCGACCGGCAGGTCCTCGAGCCAAGGGGCCACTACCTGCGCCAGTAGCTGCTCGCGGCTGAGATTGAAGGCGCGGGCGTGGTTGAGACCGTTGCTGAGCTCAACATGGAAGGGCATGCAACAACCATATGCTCAGTGCGATGGAGAGGCCTCTGCCCGCCGCCGTCGTCTTCGACAACGACGGCCTATTGCTCGACACGGAGTCGGTCTGGACCCGAGCGGAGCAGGACCTCTTCGAGCGCCGCGGCCTTCCCTTCACGCCCCAGCACAAGCGCGAGCTGGTCGGCACCTCGGCGGAGATCGCTGGCGAGATCCTCGAGCGTCGGCTCGGCGAGCCCGGACGGGCCATGGAGTTGATCGGGGAGCTCAACGAACTGGTCGTCGCCGAGCTCGAGCACGGCGTAGAGGCGATGGTTGGCGCCAGGGAGTTGCTGCACGAGCTACGAGAGCGCGGGACCCCGATCGGTCTCGTCTCCAACTCGCCGCTTGCTTTCGTTCGCCGCTCCCTGGAGATCGTCGGCTTCGCAGATCGCTTCGACGTCGTTCTCAGCGCCCACGAAGTCGCCTTGCCCAAGCCAGCCCCGGATCCCTATATCGAGGCCTGCCACCGGCTTGGAGTCGAGCCCGGCCCCGCTGTCGTCGCGCTGGAGGACTCACCTACCGGAGTTGCCGCCGCCCGCGCGGCCGGGTTGACCGTGATCGGCGTTCCCTCGCTGGAGGGAATTGAGCTCGCCGAGGCCCACGAGATTGCCGAGTCCCTGCTCGACGCTGTCGTCTCCCGCCGTCTCGCTCTCTAGCCGCTCAGCACGCGGCGGCGGCGTAGCACGCGCTCGGCCAAGGCGAGCATTTCGCCGAGGCCCTCAGCTTGTTCCGCGTTGAGCTCGCCCCCCAAGGCAGCATCGGCGAGCTCGCCCACCTCGTGACGGCGCCCCTGTAGCGCCGCCATATCTTTCTCGTGGCTGGGGTCGACCAGCGCGCCGCGCAGCTCGACGAGCAGCGCCTCCAGGCCGACGCGCAGCTGCAGCGCAGCCTCGCGGTCGCGCCCCGCATCAAGGTCCGCGCGGGCGCGCAGCAGCAGCGTCTCGCAGGCGTCCAGCTGCTCGCGTCCTCCCAGCACCGCCGCGAGGCGCTGCTGGGGTCGCAGCTCTTCGTCGCGCTGTCGGCGGCGTGGCCCCGGTCCCTGCCCGAGGTCCACCTGGTGTGCGGCGGTGAAGACGCCGTCAGCGAGCTGCTCGCCGCTGCCGTAACCGATCCGAACCGTGACCGCCCGCCGGGGAGTGACCGCCTGCGGATGCGGATCGCCACTGGCGACGGCGTGGGCGTGCAGCGCTGCGTTGAGATCGACGATTCCTTCCTCGACCAGCCGATCCACGGTCTCCTCCTCGCTGCTTGCCCCTCCCAGCCAGGACCGCGCGGCTCCGTCGTCCTCCAAGGCTTCAAACGCTCGCACCACGGTGATTCGGGTCAAGGGCAGCTCTGGCGGAAGTTCGTCAGCCTGGGCCTCGCGTGGGCGTCGGCGTCGGCGTCGGGCGGGAGGAGGTGCAGCGAGTGTCTCAACCACGAGCACGCGCTCGCCAGCGTCGTCGCGAACCACGTAGCGACCGTCGGCGACGGCGAGCCGGCCGGCGAAGTCGAACTGGGCGAATCCGAAGAGGTGGGTCAAAGACCCAATTCTGCTGGAGCGATCAGTCGCCGGCGCCCGGCTGCCCGGTGCCGCCACTCTTTGCCTTGCCGTCTGGAACCGAGTAAGGCGACGGGGTGGCCGACACTTCTGGGTTGTCGATTTCGCCGAGGCGCTTGATCAAGCGGTCCCACTTCTCGGGAGAGAGCTGGCCGAGGCTTGGCGAAAGACCGCTGGCGCCGCCGATGCTTTCGAGGAAGGCCGCCATCTCCTTGCCCCACTGAGTTTCGTCGCCCTCCTGGTATTCGCCGTGGCTGAGCGGTGCGCCAGCAGCATCGGCAAAGCCCATCTCGATCGAGCCGCCCGGCCTGAAGGTGGCGATCTGATCTCCCGCGGAGACGTGCTGACCGGGGTGGACCGTAGCGTCGACGCCCTCGTAGACGAAGATGATCTGCCCGGCGCGCTGGCCGCTCAACAACTTGTAGAGCACACCGCCGCCTTCGGGCCAGCCAGGAGCCCCGGTGCTGAGGATTTCGGCGTCGCCGACTGCGGCGATCGGGCCGGTACCGGTGAAGTCGACACCCTGATCGATGCGGCCAGTGGTGGCGGAGAGGAAGGGGCTGACGTATTCGATTTCGAAAGCCGGGTAGTAGCCGACGTGGACGTGGTCGTAGTGGTCGGCGAGGGCGAAGCTGGTTTCTCCCGGCAGGTCCTCAAGCGAGATCACCTGATGCGGGTGCATCGTGCCCTGTAGGCGCAGCACCGTCTTGATCAGCGCGTCGGTGAGGGTGCCCGGGCCCTGGTGACCAGTGACCGGCACGCCGTCGATCGTGGCGATGTCCACGGCGTCGCCCGTGCTGTGCTCCGAGACATACCCAGAGGCGCTGTAGGCGCTGTGTCCGCACTCCAGCGAGGTAATCGTCAACTGGAAGCCTTCGGAGACCAGGTACTCAAGAACCGCCAGGACGCGGCGGTCGATCCTTCCGGCGGCGATGTCTTCGCGACCACAGTCATAGATCGAGAGGTTCTCGTCGTGCAGCACCCGCTGCTCCAGCGCCTCCTTGGGCAATAGCAGAACGCCGCTGACACCGAGGTTGGCGCCGAATGGGCTTTTGCCATTGGTTCGGTAGATCGCGGTTGCTTCGAGCAGCTTCCAGCCGTCGAGGATCGGCTTCGGGTCAATCGCCGAGGCGCCGGCGCCGGCTGGTCTGATCGAGAAGTTGATGTGCGGGTCGACGCCGTCGGCGCTTTCCCCGATCCGCGCAATCACGGCCCCGCCCACAACCCTCGAGCCAACCTTGAGAGTGTTCTGTGAACCCTCGTCCTTGGCTTGAGCACCTTCGTTTGCCTTCCGTGCCCGGTTTGGCAAGGCGTAGAGGCGGGGTCGCAGGTTCTCGCTTTCAACCACCGGCTGCTGGGCGCCGTTGGAGACGAGGATGCCGCCGCCGGAGCGGACGATCTCACCCAGCTCTGCGTAGGTGAAGCGGTTGCCGTAGGCGTCTTCGAGCACGATGTACTTGCCCAGCCTCGGCGAGCTGCCAATTGCCTTGATCACGCCGTCGTTGACAGCTACGACGGGTGCCCCCTGCTGGGAGAAGATGTTGATTCCGCGTCGAGTCGGGGACGACGAGATCACTTCCGAGGCTTCGCCGTAGGCCTTGTCGGCGCCAGGGGCGGAGCGCTTCAGCGCTTCCCGAGCAGCGAGGTCGTCGGCATAGCTGGCGTCGGCGGCTACCGGGAAGTGGGCTCCCTCGGTCAATCCGGTCAGCGAGCCGACCAGGTCAGGCGGCAGCTTGCCGTAGGCACGGGCATAGCTGAGCACCTCCTGCACGTACCAATCGGCATGGTTGTAGGAGAAGATCGCTTTGTAGAGGTCGTTGGAGCCGCCGCTCAGCTTCAGGTAATGCGCCGCGGCGCAGATCGCATCGACCGGGTTGTAGGGGTCCTTGCGCCCATCGCCGTTGGCGTCGAGGCCGAAGGCTTCCCAGCTAGACGGCAGGAACTGCATCCAGCCCATCGCGCCGGCGCTCGATGGCCCCATGTTGGTGCCGAACCCAGTCTCGATCTTGTTGATCGAGGCGAGCACCTCCCAGGGGATCCCGTACTCGGTCCCGCACGCCTGGTAGATCGGCAGCAGGAAGGGTGGGATCTCAAAAGAGTCGATGACGAAGTTGGGTACGCCAATAGGTGCCGGCCCGAACGGTGCGATCGTCGTTGTTGGGTTCGCTTCGGTTGGGGTCCCTCCGCTTGAGTATTGGGAGCCTCCGTCGTTGACCTTCGTGTGCAGCTGTACACCGCCGGTGGCGCTTGGGGCGACAGCGCCACCGCCAGAGTTGCCACCTCCCCCGCCGCTGGCATCGCCGAGGCTCTCGTTGTGGTGGACGCTTGCTCCACCGGCTTCGATCGTTGCGCCGCTTTCAAAGCCGCCGCCTCGTTTTGGGGATGCCGCCGGTGCCGTGGGCGGGGCTTCGACGCTGCTGTTCGTGGTCGTGCCGGCGGCCGCGCTCGATTCCTCGCTTGGATCGGTCGGCGATTCGCAATCGGCGTCTTCGCTATCGGTCAGCCCGTCGTTGTCGTCGTCGACCCCGTTGGAGCAAGCCGGTGAAGTGGTCGTGGGGAGGGGAGTCGTTGCTTCGGTCAGTTCATCGGCCCCAGCAAAACCGACTCCGAGCGCCGTAACGACGCCGAAGGCGGCCAGAGCGATGGTCAGTGCGAGCTTGTCTCTCATGCGACGGCGTCGTTATCCCTGGCCGGCATAGATCATGCACTTGATGTCGGCCCTCTCCCTGCGCAACAGGCTCGTCCAAGCTACTGGCTCGTTTGGGGGTGCGCAACGGCTCGCCGCTGCCCCCAACAAGCCCTTAATCAAGGCTGCCCCATGCGTGCATCGACGGGAGGATTTCAAGTGGGCCGGATGCGCCGGTTAAGCTGATGTCAACGGAAGGAAAACACGATGAGAAGGGGCGGGAACGTCAGCCGATGAGCACCGAATACGACGATCAGGATGGCCTGCGCGCTCGCAGCGAGCAGGCGATCGGCGAGTTCGCCCAGGCGCTGCTCGACAGCAACGTGCTCGAGAACGCCGTTGCGGCGGCCTTTGGCGCCCGAGAGAAGGCGCTCGAGGCCCAGCATGCAGCGATGAGCGCTCTCAACCTTCCTTCCGCTGGCGATCTCGAACGACTGGAGCGGCGACTGCGCTCCCTTTCGCAGCGATTGGAAGAGGTCGAGGACCAAATCGACCGCGTGTCGCGCGACTTGAGCGATCTCCGGCACAAAGTCAGGACCCCCGATCGGGCAGAGGACGAAGTCTAAGCCTCGACTCTAGCTTGAGAGTATCGACGCGGCAGCCTTGCCGGCGCGCTTCTCCAGGTCCTCCAACCTCTCCTTTTTCAAAGTCTCCGCGCCAGTGACGCATTCACTGACGATCAGCACCGCTGCCGCCTCAACCTGCAGTGAGCGCGCCTTGGCGAGCAGGGGCGCCGTCTGCATGTCTGCCGCCACGCTTCCCGACTGGGGTGACGCTTCGGTCGGATGGCCGTCGATGCTGACAATCGTCGAGGCGGTGCGCTCCCCTCCGAACTCCCTCAGCAGCCGTTCGCTCAGCTCTCGATCGGGGTCCACGGTTGCGCCTGGTTCGACACCGAGTGCCGCCGCGCTTCCTCCCGCCGCGATCGCCCCGCCGACGATGAGCAGATCACCTAGCTCACAGTCGGCGTCCAGACCGACGCAGGTGCCTACGCGCACCGCTCGCTTGACTCCCAACTCGACGAGGTCACCCAGCACCAACGCCGCGCTGGGTCCGCCGATGCCGGTCGACTGGATGGTGAGCGCGCCCCCCGCCGCGGTGCTTCCGTAGTAGCCCCAAAGCCCACGGGCATGGTTGCTCATCTTCGGTTGCTCCAACAACGCCTGCGCCAGTAGCAATGCTCGCCCTGGATCTCCAACCAGGATCGCCGCAGAGGAAGTCGGAGCGGTGGGCCGCAGTCGCGTGGGCACCTGCCGACCTTATTGCCACTCGCGAGAAAGGAAACGAGCAGATATTCGCCATCTGTCCAATGCGGGCGCCGTGGCCTTCGTTGGAGGATTGATCCGATGAAGAAGATCGAGGCCTTCATCCGTCACGAGGCGTTCGACCCGATCCGGGCCGAGCTGCTCGACAAGGGGCTGCCCTCGCTCTCCATCCTTGAGGTCAAGGGATCCGGCCGCCAGAAGGGCGAGGTCGAGCACTATCGCGGCTCCGCCCTGATGATCAGCGTGCGGCCAAAGCTGAAGCTCGAGGTCGTGGTGGAGGACAAGGACAAGGATTTAGTCGTCGAGACGATTCTCAGACACGCACGTACGGGCGTGGTCGGCGACGGAAAGATCTTCGTCCTTCCGGTTGAGGAGGCGATTCGCATCCGCACCGGTGAGGACGGGGAGCCCGTCCTGCAGGCGCATGAGGAGTCGGAGATCCCGGCTTAGTCCGCTTGTAAGACAACCCATCCCAATGGCGAGCGGGGCGGCTGATGCTGCCCCGCTCGTCGTTTGAACCCAGGTGGGACTAGCCTCGGAGTCGCTCGATGGCCGCAGACGAACGGATATCCCTGAGCGAGGCCTCGCGTCGAGCCGGCGTCTCGCCGAGCACACTGAAGCGCTGGGCGAACGAGAGGGTCTTGCCGGTGCGCCGAGGGCGCTGGACGGCTACCGCGGCGGCTCAGGCCCGGGTGGTCGCGCGGATGCGGGAGCGCGGCCACTCACTCGAGGATCTGAGGCGTGCCGGTCGCGAGGGTCGCCTTGCTTTCGGCTTCGCCGAGGATCTTTTTCCAAAGTCCGAGGAGCAGACGACGGTGGAGGAAGTCGCCCGCGAGACCGGTCTCGAGCCGGAGCTGGTCGAGCGCATCCTCGTCATTCTCGGCACACCGCTGGAGCGCGAGCGCCTGCTCAACCCCCAGGACGTGCAGGCGCTGCGCCACTGCGCGCGGGTCCTTGCCGCCGGTTTCCCGCTTGTCGCCTTCCTACAGCTCGTCCGCGTCTACGCGCAATCGCTGCGGCGAATCGCCGACGCTGAGGTCCGCCTCTTCCACCTCTATGTGCACGAACCGCTGATCCGCGACGGCGTGCCCGAGCTGGAGATGGCAGAGGAGATGGGAGAGCTCGCCAGCGATCTGCTGCCGCTCGCTTCACCGCTGATCGACTACCTGCACACGCGCTACCTGCGCTTCTTCCTCGAGCAGGACGTGATCGGTCACATGGAGAGCGAGCTGGACCCCGACTCCGACCTCGGTCAGGTGCCGGTGACCCTCTGCTTCATCGACCTCACCGGGTTCACCCGCTACACCGAGGAGGAGGGCGACCTCGAGGCCCTCGACGTGATCGAGAACTTCGTCGAAACGGTGGAGGCGACGCTGCCGCCCGAGGCGACGATCGTCAAGACTATCGGCGACGAGGTGATGGTCGTCTCACCCGATGCAGCTTCGCTGACCGAGTGGACGGTAGACCTCCTCGCCCGTTTCCCGGAGCGGCCGCAACCTCGCGTCGGTATTCATTGCGCCAACGCGGTCTACCGCGACGGCGACTACTTCGGCACCCACGTCAACCTCGCGCACCGGGTCGTCACCCGCGCGCAGGCGGGTGAGGTGCTGGCGACGGACCGGGTGATCGCGGCGATCGAGGGTCGCGACGGTCTCGCCTTCGATCCGATCGGCGAGGTCACGCTCAAAGGCTTCCCCGCGCCGACGGCGCTCTTTGTGGTGCGCGCCGCTTAGGCGCATCCCGACATTGACCACATGGGGTGGAGCCAATGTCGGATGCGAGCTTGCCGAATCTGCCTATAGTCGATCGTCCATGGGTTCGACGGAAAACGAGGCCATGCTTGAGGCGGTGCGCGAAAGGGGGTTGCTTGTTCCCGGGACGCCAGCTGTCGCGATGCTCTCCGGCGGACGCGACTCTGTCTGTCTGCTCGACCTGGCCGTGCGCATGCTCGGTTCCGATGCGGTAACCGCGATCCACGTTAACTACGGCCTACGCGACGACTCCGATGCGGACGAGGCGCATTGTGCGGCCCTCTGTTCGCGGCTCGGCGTGAAGCTCGAACTAGAGCGACCACGCCGCCCCGAGGGTCCCGGCAACTTGCAGTCGTGGGCGCGCGACACCCGATACGCGGCGGCGGCGCGATTGGCACTCGGGCAAAGCGCCACGATCGCGACCGGTCACACCGCCGACGACCAGGTCGAGACGATCCTCTACCGCCTCGCCTCCTCACCCAGCCGCCGGGCGCTGCTCGGGATGCGTCCACGCGACGGCAGCCTGGTGCGGCCGCTACTCGGTTTCACCCGCGAACAGACAACCGCCTACTGCGAAGAGCGGGGGCTCCCGTGGCGCGACGACCCCACCAACGCGGAAGGCGGATACGCGCGCAACCGTGTCCGTCATGGCCTCGTCTCCGCGCTGGCCGAGATTCACCCGGCCGCTGCCCGCAATGTGCTGCGCACGGCTGAGCTGCTGCGCGACGAGGCCGAGGTGCTCGACTCTCTCGTCGATGCCGAGCTCGGCGCCAACGGATCCGAGCGCGGCACGATTGAGCTGAGCCGGCTGTCTGAGTTGCCCCCAGCCCTGCGTCGCCTCGTCGTCCAGCGCCTAGCCGACGGCGCTGCTGGCCGCCCGGTACCGGGTGCGGCAAACCATGCCGAGGAGGTCGCGGCGCTGCGCCGCACCGGCACTGCGATGCTTGACCTCGGCGGTGGGGTACGAGCAGTGGTCGAGCGCGGTGTGTTGCGCGCCGAGCGCTGAGCCTCCGAAACGCCGCCCTGTATCTAGACTGCGCCGCTTGAGCGCGGAACGAACGAGCATCCATATCTGATTCTTTGCGACTGAGTGAAGCGCGAATTCGACATTCCCGAGTCCTCGATCGGCGAGACCCTCGTCTCCAGCGAGGACCTGCAGCGGCGCGTCGCCGAGCTCGGCGCCCAGATCAGCGAGGAGTACGCCGGGCGCGATCTCTTCATGATCGGCGTGCTCAAGGGCGCGGTCCTCTTTCTCGCCGACCTGATGCGCAACATCGAGGTCACCTGCGAGGTCGATTTCATGGCCGTCTCCAGCTACGGCTCGCAGACCGACTCCTCGGGCGTGGTCCGGATCATGAAGGACCTCGATGCCCCGATCGAAGGTCGCGACGTGTTGATCGTCGAGGACATCATCGACTCCGGGCTCACCCTGCAATACCTGATGCGCAACCTGAAGGCACGCAATCCGGCCTCGCTCGAGGTATGTGCCCTGCTGACCAAGCCCGAGCGGCTGCGGGTGGATCTCTCGCCAAAGTACGTGGGGTTTGAGATCCCCAATCGTTTCGCGATCGGCTATGGGCTCGACCACGCGCAGCGCTACCGCAACCTCTCCTACGTGGCCGCGTTGGACGCTTAGATGGCAAATCCGCCCTGGTACGCTGATTTTTCCCTGTGAGGCGTTTTTTCAAGAGCGCAGCTTTTCCGATCCTGCTCGTGGTGATCCTTGCCTTCGTTGCGCAGAAGGTGATCAGCAGCCCGTCGGACAGCAAGGCGCCTTCCTACAACGAACTCGTCGCCTCCAAGGCGCATCACGGCCTGATCGCGACCGGCAGGGTCGAAGAGATCACGGTCAACACCAAGGACAACACGCTTGACGTCAAGCGCAAGAACGGCGAAAGCTTCTCCACGGGCTATCCGCCCAACACCGAGCAGTCGCTGCTCAACCTGATCGATCAGAACGAAGTCAGCACGACCGTTCACGGCACCGGTGGCTCCAGCCTACTCTCGCTGCTCACCTACATCCTGCCCTTCGTCCTCTTCTTCGGCTTCTGGATCTTCCTGATGAATCAGATGCAGGGCGGCGGTTCGCGAGTGATGAACTTCGGCAAATCGAAGGCGAAGCGGATGTCGGTGGACGCTCCCAAGATCACCTTCCGCGACGTCGCGGGGGTTGACGAGGCGGTGCAGGAGCTGCAGGAGATCAAGGAATTCCTCGAGAACCCGAAGAAGTTCCAAGCGCTAGGGGCACGCATCCCCAAGGGTGTGCTGCTCTACGGACCGCCCGGTACCGGCAAGACGCTGCTCGCTCGCGCGGTCGCCGGAGAAGCCGGCGTCCCCTTCTTCTCGATCTCCGGTTCGGACTTTGTCGAGATGTTCGTCGGCGTCGGCGCCAGCCGCGTCCGCGACCTCTTCGAGCAGGCCAAGCAGAACTCGCCCTGCATCATCTTCATGGACGAGATCGACGCCGTTGGCCGCCACCGTGGCGCCGGCATGGGCGGCGGCCACGACGAGCGCGAGCAGACCCTGAACCAGCTGCTGGTTGAGATGGACGGCTTCGAGATGAAGGACAACATCATCCTCATCGCCGCCACCAACCGGCCCGACATCCTCGATCCGGCGCTACTGCGGCCCGGTCGCTTCGACCGGCAGGTTGTCGTCGACCGTCCCGACCGCAAGGGGCGCAAGCACATCCTCGAGGTGCACACGCGCGGTAAGCCGCTCTCCAAAGCAATCGATCTCGACGCCCTCGCCGGACAGACCCCCGGTTTCACCGGCGCCGACCTCGCCAACCTGATCAACGAGGCCGCGCTGCTCACCGCCCGCCAAGGCCGGCGCGAGATCTCGATGGAGGAGCTGGAGGAGGGGATCATGCGGGTGATCGCGGGTCCCGAGAAGAAGACCCGGGTGATGAGCGAGAAAGAGCGTTTGATCACCGCATACCACGAGCTCGGCCACGCGATCGTCGGTCACCTGCTGCCCAACTGCGACCCGGTCCACAAGATCTCGATCATCAGCCGCGGCCAGGCGCTCGGCTACACGATCAGCCTGCCAAGCGAAGACAAGTTCCTCACCTCGCGCGCCGAGCTGACCGACACGATGGCGATGACCCTGGGCGGCCGCGCCGCCGAGGAGATCGTCTTCAGCGAGATCACCACCGGCGCCTCCAACGACCTCGAAAAGGTGACCGAGACGGCAAAGCAGATGGTGATGCGCTTCGGCATGTCCGAGCGCCTCGGCCCTCGCGTCTTCGGTCACGATCGCGGCCAGCCCTTCCTCGGCCGCGAGTTCTCCTCCGAGCCCGACTACTCCGATGAGATCGCTCGCGAGATCGACGACGAGATCCGCCGCATCGTCGAGAGCGCCCACCAGATCGCCAAGGATCTGCTCACCGAGCACCGCGAGAACCTCGACATGATCTCGAAGATCCTGCTCGAGCGCGAGACGATCGACGCCGAGCAGTTCGTCGCCCTGCTCGCCGGCAAGTCCGAGGACGAGATCTTCGCCGACGATGAGGAGCCGGCGCAGCCAGTCGAGCCGGCGCCGGAGCCGGAACGGGCGCAGCGTGAGGGAGCAAGACCCATGCCGCGGCCAAGGCCGGGGTATGCCGGCGGCGACGCTAGCTGAGGGTTAGGGACGAAGGACGCCAGGTTGGAGGGCGCGGGGCACCTCCCGCCCTGACAAATGGCGCGCTAATTAGCGCGCCATTTTGAGTAACCGCCAGTTCGGGAGGTGCCCCGCGCCCTTCTCAAGCTCGCGATACTTCGTTTATGAACCCGAAGCTGATGGGGGTAGTCAACGTCACCCCGGATTCGTTCTCGGATGGGGGGCAGTACCTCGATCCGACTGCGGCCATCCGGCATGGCGAGGAGCTTGTTAGGGACGGAGCGGAGGTTTTGGATGTGGGTGGGGAATCGACTCGGCCCGGAGCGACCGAAGTAGGTGAGGCTGAGGAGATGCGCAGGATCGAGCCGGTGGTTGCCGGCCTGGCCCCGGAGACGATCGTGTCGATTGACACGTCAAAGCTTGCAGTCGCCGAGGCGGCGCTGGATGTGGGGGCGACGATCGTCAATGACGTGACGGCATTTCAGCGTGACCCGGGGATGGCGGCGCTCTGTGCTGAGCGCGATGCCGGGGTGGTCTTGATGCACATGCCGGGGAATCCGCGGACGATGCAGGACGATCCGGCTTACGACGATGTGGTCGATGACGTCAAGGCGTTTCTGGCCAATCGAATGGAGTTCGCCGTTGACGAGGGCGTCGCCGAGGAGCGGATCTGGCTCGATCCGGGGATCGGGTTTGGCAAGACGCTCGAGCACAACCTGGAGCTGCTGCGGCGGCTGCGCGAGTTGCGCGGGCTGGGAAGGCCATTGGTGATCGGCGCTTCGCGCAAGAGCTTCATCGGCAAGGTCGACGGGTCGGATGTGGACGAGCGGATCGGCGGTTCGATCGCCTCGTCTGTGCTCGCCGTTGCCGAGGGAGCCGACGTGCTGCGCGTTCACGACGTCGCCGAGATGTCAGAGGCGCTCACCGTCACCAGGGCCATCCTTGGGTAGGTTCCTTCTATGGAGGCACATGGCAACGGGTTCGAGTCACGGGTTGAGGTGGAGTTGCGTGGACTCTCGATCTACACCCACCACGGCGTCAGCGACTCCGAGCAGGAGGTCGGCCAGCGGCTCGAGTTCGACGTCTCCTTCGACGTGCCCGACTGCGACGCCGTACTCACCGACCGGATCGAGGATACGGTCGACTACGCCGAGGTCTGCGACATCGTCGCCCTTGCCGCGACCGAGCGCAGCTACCGCACCCTGGAGCGCCTCGCGCAGGTCGTCGGCGAGCGGTTGATGGAACGCTACGGCTGCGAGTCGGTCCGGGTCCGCGCCGCCAAGCCCGAGCCGCCTCTGCCACTGGCAATCCAGGAGGTCGCCGTTGAGGTCGTCCAAGAGCGCTCTGAAGAGCCTGATGAGGACGACGCGGAAGCGAGCTAGCCAGAGTCGTGAGGATCGGTTACCTCGGCCTGGGCTCCAACGTCGGCGACCGCGAGTCTCACCTGCGGGCTGCGATCGAGATGCTGGGCGAACGCGGGGTCGAGGTCGATGCGACCTCCTCCACATACGAGACCGAGCCAATCGGCGAGGTGCTCGATCAAGCCGACTTCCTCAATGCCGCGATCCGCATTTGCACCGATCTCGAACCGGAAGCGCTGCTGGATTTCTGTAAGGAGATCGAGGTCTCCCGCGGCCGCGTCCTCGATGCGCCGCGCCACAGTCCCCGCCCCCTCGACGTCGATCTGCTCCTGCTCGGCGATCTCGAGCTTTCGACCGAGCGGCTCACGCTGCCCCACCCCGAGGTGAGCAGTCGCCGCTTCGTCCTCGCACCCTTGCTGGAGATAGATCCAGAGCTGACCCTCCCTGATGGCGAGCGCATCGCCGACCTGCTGGAGGCGCTGGGGTCAGGCCAGCGCGCCGAGCGCACCGGCTCGCTGAGCTAGGCCGTAGTCGTGACGTCGCGCAGCTGCTGCAGCCAGGCCGGTGGCAGGATCGGCGGCGATTTGCCTGGGTAGTTGGGCGCGACGCGCTGGGCCAGTTTGCCGGCGGGGCGGCTTGCGATCGCGGGCCGCAGGTCGTCGTAGGTCATCGCCAGGGCGATGCTTGGCGCGATTTGGAAGTCGGCGGCGTTTAGCTGCTCGCCATCCAGGACTCCGGCCTCTATCCAGGCGTCGACCTTGTCGAGCAGGCCCGGCAGGGCGGCGAGATCGCGGCGCACGTTCTCGTCGGTCGCCTCGTTGAAGCGGGCCGAGAGGGCGACGATCGGAGCCGCGGTGCGAACCGCCAAGCCGATCGGGATGCCGAGCTTGGCCCCCTCGGAATAGCTGCGCAACGAGGAGCTGTCCTTCTTGATCGCCCACCAGGTGATCTGCCGAATCGGGTGTTGCAGCTCCTCGTCGCCGAAGCGCTCGGCCTCTTCCACGGCAGCGCGCTTCTCTGGGTCGGCGGGAAAGAGTGCGGGCTCGGGTCGCAGCTCGTCCAGTTCCCGCGAGATCTCGCGGGAGCCCTGCAGCTTGCGACCGTCGATCTTCAACGCCGGCACTGTTTTGGCGGGGAAGCCGAGGCCGCGAACGACGGCCTTGGAGAGCACAGGGAAGAGGTCGGTGCGCTTGTACGCGATCCCCTTGTGTTCGAGCATCAGCGCGACCGCGATGCTCGGGTGCGAGGCGGGGATCACGTAAAGGCGAGCGTCCACGGAGGGCATCCTAGGCCCTGCCGGGCGAATCCGCCCGCCGGTATGAGCCCAATCCGGGAATAATCGCGCCGTGCTTCTCGCGGTGGACGTCGGCAACACGCAAACGCACCTGGGCGTCTTCGACGGCGAGTGCCTGGTCGAGCACTGGCGCTTCCAGACCCGCTCGGGCGCGACCGGCGACGAGCTGGCGGAGCGGATCAACGGCCTCTTCACGCTCTGTGGAATGCCGTTCGGGGAGATCGACGCGGTTTGCGTCTCCTCGGTGGTGCCGCCGCTGGGCACCCAATACGAGCAGCTGAGCGAGCGTTACCTCAAGGCGAAATGCCTGACGATCGGCCCCGGCTTGAAGACCGGCATGCCAATCCGGATCGACAACCCACTCGAGGTTGGCGCCGACCGTCTAGTCAACGCGATTGCCGCATACGAGCGCTTCCAGGATGCCTGCGTAGTGGTCGATTTCGGCACCGGGATCAACATCGACGTCGTCTCCAGCGAGGGCGCATACCTCGGCGGCGCGATCGGTCCCGGCCTGGAGATCTCGCTCAGCGCTCTGATCGAACGGGCCGCCCGCATCACCCGCATCGACCTGGTCGAGCCCGAGGCGGCGATCGGGCGCTCGAGCCGGGCGGCAATTCAATCCGGCTTCGTCTTCGGCTTCGCCGGCCTGATCGATGGCCTCGTGCGCCGCATCGAAGAAGAACTTGGCGAGGCACGGTTGCTGGCCACCGGCGGGCTCGCTTCGGTCGTCGTCCCCTTCACCGAAACGATCGAGGAGGTCGACGACATGCTTACCCTCAAGGGGCTACGCCTGATCTATGAGCGCAACATCCCGACAGCCTCCCCTGACTGATCCCTTCCGGATCGGCAGAGTCGAGATTCAAAACAGAGTCCTGCTCGCCCCCCTGGCGGGCATCGGCAATTGGTTCGTTCGCCTGCAGGCGAAGCGGCACGGGGCGGGACTGGCCGTCTCGGAGATGGTCTCCAGCTTCGGCTTGCATCACCGCAACGAGCGCACCCTGCGCGAGCTGATGCGGATCCACCCCGACGAGCATCCCGTCTCGATCCAGCTCTTTGGGCACGACGCCGAGGTGATGCGTTCGGCAGCTGCGGTCGCCGCCGAGGCCGGCGCCGACTTGATCGACATCAACATGGGTTGCCCCGTGCGCAAGGTGCGCAAGACGGGCGCGGGAGCCGAGCTGTTGCGCGATCACGGGCTGGCCCTGGCGCTGGCGCGTGGCGCGGTGGAGGGCGGCGAGCTGCCGGTCACGGTCAAGCTGCGCTCGGGAATCGAAGTCGGCGACCGCTCCGGTTTCGAGTTGGCGGTGCGCCTGGTCGAGGAGGCCGGCGTCGCCGCGATCGGCTTCCACCCCCGGGCGGCCACCGTCGGCCACAAAGGCAGTCCCGACTACGCTCTCACCCGCGAGCTGGTCGAGCGGATCGAGGTGCCGGTGATCGTCTCCGGCGGCCTCAAGAGCGCTGCTGCGGCGCGCCGCGCGTATGAGGAGTCGGGTGCCGACGCGGTGATGATCGCCCGCGGCTCGCTGGGCAATCCCTGGGTTTTCGAAGAGCTGACCGGCCGGCGAACGTCGCCACCGGATCGCGCCGAGGTGGTCGCTGAGCTGCTCTGGGTGATCGACAGCGCCGAGGAGCACCTCGGTCGCGAGCGCGCCGGTCGCTACCTGCGCAAGTTCTACCCCTGGTACATGGAGTCGCTCGACGCTTCGCCAGAGCTTGCCGACGAGTTGCAGCGCCGCGCCGACTTGCCCCGGGCCCGCCGCCTGATCGCCGATCTAGCCGCTCCAGCGCCCTCGCTATAATCCCGCGACTTCCGGCCCTGGTGTGGTGATCTGAACGCCACCGCACCTGGGCGTTTTTGAGTCTATGAGCCGTTTCGGCCGTTCTCAATCCACCAAAGCGAGGTAGTGCCAAAAGTGAGTCGCCAGTCCGTCATCACACCCGAGGGCCTCGAGAAGCTCAAGGAGGAGATCGAAAACCTCACGACCGTGAAGCGGCGCGAGGTCGCCGAGCGGATCAAGGAGGCGCGTGAGTTCGGCGACATCTCCGAGAACGCCGAGTACGACGACGCCAAGAACGAGCAGGCGCTGCTCGAGCAGCGCATCGCCCAGCTCGAAGAGCGGCTGCGCCGCGCCACCGTCATCGACGAGAAGGACATCAGCACCGACGAAGTGCAGTTCGGCTCGATCGTCCACGTCAAGGACCAGAAGACCGGCGATTCGCAGAAATTCCAGATCGTCGGCTCGACCGAGGCCGACCCGCTGGAGCACAAGCTCTCCAACGAGTCGCCGATCGGCAAAGCCCTGCTCGGCCACAAGCGCAACGACATCGTCTCGGTCGAGGTGCCGCGCGGGCCGAAGAAGAAACTGAAGATCACCAAGATCGAGACGGCCTAGGTGGCCGGAGCCAAACCCGGCAGGGGTTCCGCTTAACTTTTTCGATGGAACCGCGCTGGGCTGGCGCCGTGAGGAATTGCCGAAAAAGTACAAGGCGCTTCACCCCTGCCGGGTTTGGCTCTTGACGCTCGATAGGCTCGCACTCGTTCATGGGCGAGACTGAAAAAGCTGAAATCTCAGACGTTCTCCGTGACCGGCGGGAGAAGTTGGAGCGGCTTCGGGATGCGGGGGTCGATCCGTTTCCTCCTGAGTTCGTCGATCGGGAGGAGATCGGGGAGGTGCGGGCGGCGCATGAGGGGCTGGCGCCTGGGATCGAGACGGAGTCGCGCCATCGTGTTGCAGGTCGGCTGGTCGGCCGCCGCGGCCACGGCAAGGCCTGCTTTCTCGACCTGCGCGACGCCAGCGGCCAGATCCAGCTGCACGCTCGCGAGGATCTGCTCGGCGAGGAGCCCTACGAGGTGCTGGTCGACCTCGACCTGGGAGACATCATCGGGGTCGAGGGCGCCGCGCTGGCGACGCGCCGCGGCGGCGAGCTCTCGCTGGCGATCGACCACTGGCGGCTGCTGGCCAAGAGCCTGCGGCCGCCGCCCGACAAGTTCCACGGCCTCGAGGACGTCGAGACGCGCTACCGCCAGCGCGAGCTCGATCTGATCGCCAACGAGGACAGCCGCCGCCTCTTCACGCTGCGCGCCCGCACGGTCAGTGAGGTGCGTCGCTGGCTCGACGAGCGCGGCTTCGTCGAGGTCGAGACGCCGGTCCTGCAGCCGCTCTACGGCGGCGCCCTGGCGCGACCCTTCACCACTCACCACAACGCCCTCGACCGCGACCTCTACCTGCGTATCGCCACCGAGCTCTATCTGAAGCGGCTCGTCGTCGGCGGCATCGACAGGGTCTACGAGCTCGGCAAGGACTTCCGCAACGAGGGGATCTCGCACAAGCACAACCCCGAGTTCACGATGCTCGAGTGGTACGAGGCGTGCTCGGACTACTCGGCCACGGCGCACCGGGTGGAGACGATGGTCGCCGAGGTTGCCGAGCGCGTGCTCGGGACCACCGTCGTCGAGCGCGATGGTGCCTCGATCGACTTCGCGCCGCCCTGGAAGCGGGTGACCTTCCGCGAGGCAATCCGTGAGCGCAGCGGGATTGACATCGCCGAGCACCCGACTCGGGAGGCGCTTGCCGCGGCGATGGAAACCGAGCCGGACCCCGAGGAGGGCTGGGGCAAGCTGGTCGACGGACTGCTCTCCAGGTCGGTGGAGCCGGAGCTGATCCAACCCACCTTCGTGCTCGACTACCCGGTCGAGCTCTCGCCGTTTGCCAAGTCACACCGCTCCGAGGAGGGCCTGGTCGAGCGCTTCGAGGCGTTCGCCGGCGGCATGGAGATCGCCAACGGCTTCAGCGAGCTCAACGACCCCGACGAGCAGCGCCGCCGCTTCGAGCAGCAGGCCACCGAGCTTGAGCGGGGCGACGAGGAGGCGCAGCCCTATGACGAGGATTTCGTCGCCGCGCTCGAACAGGGCATGCCGCCGACGGGTGGCGTCGGGATCGGCATCGACCGCCTCGTCATGCTGCTGACCGGCGCCAAGAGCGTGCGCGAGGTCGTGCTCTTCCCCGCGATGCGCTCCTAGCCTCCCGCTTCCGGCGCGCCTTATCCGGTCCATTGAGGGATAAAGCGCACCGGAACGGCCTGGAAGATCGCTCTGAGCGCTTTTTTGCGGGGCGGGGCCGGGCGGACGCTCTCGGTATCGTGTTAGGGGCACATAGGCGCTTGCCGATAACCGAAGGGCGCCCACCGATACTTACTCGGCGATGCAGCGTTGAGTAGATAGAGAGGCTTTTTGTTCGAGCGATTCACAGAGCGAGCCCGTCAAGTAGTCGTCCTGGCCCAGGAAGAGGCGCGCACGCTGAAGCACAACTACATCGGCACCGAGCACATCCTGCTGGGACTGCTGCGCGAGGAGGAGGGGCTCGCCGCCCGCGTCCTCGAGTCGCTCGACATCACCACCGAGCGCGTCCGCTCGCAGGTCGTCCGCATCGTCGGTTCCGGTGAGGAGGTCACCTCCGGTCAGATCCCGTTCACGCCGCGCGCCAAGAAGGTCCTCGAGCTGGCGCTGCGCGAGGCGCTCTCGCTCGGCCACAACTACATCGGCACCGAGCACATCCTGCTCGGTCTCGTGCGTGAGAACGAGGGCGTTGCCGCCCGCATCCTGCTCGACTTCGACGCCGACTCGGACAAGATCCGCAACGAGGTGATCCGGATGCTCTCCGGCCCCGGCGGACGGCGCCAGGGTGGCGGTCCCGGCGGCGGCGGCTCCGGCGAGGGCAAAAAGTCCTCGAAGCTGCTCGACCAGTTCGGCCGCAACCTGACCAAGCTCGCCGAGGAGGGCAAGCTCGACCCCGTGATCGGTCGCGAGACCGAGATCGAGCGGATCATGCAGATCCTCTCCCGCCGCACCAAGAACAACCCGGTGCTGCTGGG